>CAYJPL010000061.1:0-1542 GCA_964372125.1 uncultured Erysipelotrichales bacterium | reverse complement strand
TACTCTGAATCTAAAGTGATAATGTCTTAGTATATTATAAAATGAAAATGTCCTAATGTTATACTTTTAATATTAGGAGGTACTTATGAAAGGAATTGCACTTACTGATATGGAAGATATCAAATACAAAATAATTAAAAACGTTGTTTCAGGTAGAACAACTAAACAAAGAGCATCCGTCTTATTAGATTTATCTATTAGACAAATCAATAGGCTCGTCATTGTTTATAATGAATACGGTAAAGCCGGATTTATACATGGAAATAGGAATAAAACATCTCCTAGAAAGATACCCATTGAACTCGAAACTAAAATAGTCGATTTATTTATCAATGAATATTATGACTTTAGTACTTCCCATTTCCATGAAATGCTAAAGGACATACATAATGTTTCTATTTCGTACCCAACTTTGAAAAGAATTTTAGAAGACAATGGATATATTTCTAATTTTGCACATAAAAAAACAGTGAAATTATTTAAAAAGAAAATGAATGCCAAAAAGAAAAACAAGGAACTTTCTAGCTCTGTAATTTTTGCTGCTAATGCATTCGTTGATTTTAAAGATGCACGTCCTAGAAAACCGAAACCTAAATATACTGGTGAAGTAATTGAAATGGATGCTTGTGATCATTTATGGTTTGGTGATGAAAAAGCACATTTACATGGAGCTATTGATGTATCCACTGGTAGAATTACTGGCTTATATTTTTCTAAAGAAGAAACTTTAGATTCTTATTATCATGTATCTAAACAAATGTTCTTAGAATATGGCATACCTGCGAAAATTAAAACAGATAAAAGAACAATTTTTGAATACAAATCATCGAAATGCAAAGATATTGAAAAAGACACCTTCACCCAATACGCATATATGTGTAAGTCTCTAGGGATTAATCTAACTTGTTGCTCAGTTCCTGAGTCTAAACCACATATTGAACGTTTATGGGGAACATTACAAAAAAGGCTCATCCCATTATTGAGACAAGCCAATATTCGTTGCATAGACACCGCAAATGTCTATTTACAACAATACATAAGAACATATAACGACCAGTTTTCTGTTCAAGATAATGATATCACATCAGTTTATGTTATGGATAGTAAAATCATGAAATCTATTGATAAATATTTATCCGTTATCTCTTATAGAGTTGTAGATAAAGGACATTGTATTAAATTTAACAATAAACATTACTGTTTAAAGTTTAATGGTAAGCAGGAATATGTGGCTCCTAAACTAAAGGTTTTAGTTATTAAAGATTTTAATGGCGCTTTATATGCATCAATTGATGGTATAGATAAACTATATGATTTGGCTGAAGTAAAAGAATATGATTCTTACTCTAAGGAGTTTGATGCAATACAACATCCTGAAGTAACTAAAAATACGTATATACCACCAGCTAATCATCCTTGGAGGCACTTCAAATTCAAGGCACACTTATCAACTGTTCAACATCAAAATCATATATAAATAGGTGAGAATTTTCTCACCTATACCTAATATTTTTTTGGGACATTTTCATTTTAGATTGACAT
>CAYJPL010000060.1:0-1653 GCA_964372125.1 uncultured Erysipelotrichales bacterium | reverse complement strand
TGACTATGTAAGACTTTCCTCATAAGTTTTGTCTAAAAAAGTGTTGCCTTTCCATCTTTTCTACTTCGTTATTATCGCACTACCAAAGTCCTCTTGAAAGTTTTCGCACCAAAATGAAAGTGCATCATATTCATCGATATTGACTCCTTCTGGCAATGAAATTTCAAGCGTTTGATTTTCTAGTTTCCCATCAATTCTTTCGCTTATTGTTTTTTTAGCAATAAAGTTACCTTCATCATCATAACTTCCTAATACTAAATAAACATCTGGTGCACCACCATCGTAATTAGCATTTTGGATACTGACTGTACCATTATCTAGAAACGTAAATTCTCCCGACACATCATGTTGTCCATCTTCAATAGTTACTTTTGCAACTGGCAACGTAGCCACCGGTTGTTCCCCTGCTTCTTCGCTTGGTGTTTCAACATTTTCATTAGATGCTACTGGTTTAATGTCTGTATTTTCAGGTTCCTTGCTACATCCAGTTAAAATTAATAAGAATGTAAATATATATAATATTTTTTTCATAATTGTACCTCCTCCTAGTACTTTACTATGTATTTTATTTTTCATCAACTTCAATGATAATTTAATTAAAATAGACTTAATTGCTCAAACGGTTCTGGAAAATCATGTATATAATCAAAGACCTCTTTTTGACTATGTAACATCTTATTATCTTTACAAAATTTCTTTATTTTAGCCTCAAGTTCTTTACATATCGGTGTACCCATTCCATAGTTATATCCAAACTTTTGTAAGTATTTATCTTTCATGTTTGGGAAAGACTCATCTAATTTTTCAAAAAAATACTCACGATTTCCTTTACGTAAAGTTAATCCTAAATTAAAAGTAATAATCCCCTTTACATTTGCTTGTTTACAATACTCTAATAACCCATCAATATTTTCATGTGTATCATTTATAAAGGGTAAAATTGGTGTTATCCATACAATCGTTTCTATGCCTGCTTTATTTAGTTCTTTTAGTGCAACAAACCTATTAAATGTAGTAGTAACATTAGGTTCAACTATTTTACAAATACTTTCGTCATATGTTGTTAAAGTCATCATTACAATACTTTTGGTTTTATCATTTATTCGTTTTAATACATCAATATCCCTCATTACAAGATCGGATTTTGTAATCAAAGAAACCCCGTATCCATACTTTTCTATTAATTCCAATGTTCTTCTAGTGTATTCTAATTTCTTTTCTATAGGAATATATGGGTCGGTCATTGCACCAGTCATTATCATACATTTTTTCCTACGTTTTTGAAACTCTCTTTCCAATAGTGTAAGAGCATTAACTTTCACTTCTATATTTTCAAAGTCATTACTTTTCCCGTATATCTCACTTCTAGAATCGCAATAAATGCATCCATGACTACATCCACGGTAAAGGTTTATATGATTTTTAGATGATAAAATAGATTTCGCAATTATTTCCTTCATATTTTTCCTCCTTATTCCCACTACACTAACAATTCATTATTATGTTTTAACCGTGTTTTAGTAGTTTTTATATTAGATAATTCAACTTTGTGTGCATACTATATCATAATTATTCTTTATCTACAACATAAGATAAAAGGGCTCTATACTTTTACTGGGGGACAAATAAGTCTTCCAGTTTTTCTTTACAATA
>CAYJPL010000059.1:0-1770 GCA_964372125.1 uncultured Erysipelotrichales bacterium | reverse complement strand
TATTTCAAGTAAATCTTCTTGTGTGGCGACACGAAATTGCATATCTTTCTCCATTTCTATTATATAAATTTTACGAACTACTTTTAAGTTCTATTTATTTAATACTATTACAAAAGTTAGACTATGTCAAAGAAGTGGTGAATATCTATAAATAATGATTATTTCTTTATTATATATATAATAATTCTGTATTTGGTTAATCACTGCGCTTTAAATAATTTACTATTATTCAGTTCTTGATCTGATCCATAATATTATTAGTATTTATATCATCCTTTATAACTGATAGTATATTTTTTTCAGGTAGCGCGCTCCATATGTCATTTATCCAAAGTCATACCAAAAATCAGACGATTTTATGTATATGTATAGATGTGTTTCCGTAAACTAAAAAAACGCTATTTTATACTGTTTTGAGAAAACAGTGATGACTGTAGATACATCTCTACCTAGTCAACTCTCATTTTTAAAAAAACAGAGAAAATCATCCTTGAATTGTTTCATCAAAAAAAGCTCCAAACCCTTATGTAGGGTTTAAGAGCTAATTAACACTGCGTAGTAAGATTGCTGTTTCAACATGGAGCGATAGGATAAAAAGTATGTCTACGTTATTGGGAACATATCCATTAGCTTTTTACAGCTTTAAAGACTTTTCATGTCTAAGGGAACATATCGCCTATTTTCCCTAAGCTTTATTTAAGAATGGAAAATAACAAAGAACAGTCAACAACATATCCTTGATAGATTAATGGAATAACAAAGTTAGTCCATTAATGCTTTTTAGTACACTCTCATAGTTTACTATAAAAATATATAATCAACTTACATTTGATTTATATGCATTTTCCCAAACATTATTCCTACACTATGATTTATTAATTATTACTTTAACACTTTATCAACAATCATTTTAATAATTGACACTATAATCATGATTGCAACGAAATATACATATATACCTGTTACATTTAATAAACTTAAAGCTGAAGTGATAATTACAAATATAACTGAGACAATAAACATTATGCCAACAATCTTTTTAATTGTATTGTTTGAAACCATCTTGGACTCCTCCTCTCCACCACATCGTATGAAAATACATCCTTAAACCATCTCCAGTACTTGCTTTCCATATACCATAGTAATAATTAATAAATACTAATACATAAATATAATTATACATAATATTATATATTGTGTCTAGAAGTGCATTTTGACACTTGTTGATTATCTCCATTAATTTAAATAAAACACCATCAATTACATTATTCATTAGTCTAGCAACTGATGAATTCAAATTATCAAGATCATACCAACCTAAATAAGCTGTTAAATCACCTTGTGGAGCGGCATCTTCAATAAGTACTTTTTTATCTAACTTAGCTAGTGCAACACCTAAATTAGAAGTGGTTATTGTTTTACCAACATCACCCTTTTGGTTTGTTATTGCAACTTTCTTACATTGTCTCATTTTTTACTTACTCTCTTTTTCTTTTTCAATGTTTCTTAAAAAATCTTTTATACTAATATCTTTAATATTGCTTTCATACTCTTTGATATCTTTAATTTGTGTGCTTTCAATTGGCATTCTTTATGTTTTTTGAGTAATTAACAACTCACTTAATTTATATGGCATTATATTGCCATCAATAGATAATTATTTTTTCGAACTGTGAAACCTATCTCCTGTGATCACAATTAACTTTAATTGGTTCATCACCATTGGTAATCAAATTCTTTTTAGGTATAGCTATACAATTAATACTTGTA
>CAYJPL010000058.1:0-1894 GCA_964372125.1 uncultured Erysipelotrichales bacterium | reverse complement strand
TTTTCTTCTTCCTTGAGTGCTTTCTTATAATAGCACATCCTTCTTTCTTTGTAAATAAAAAATACAACCTATTTGAACATTTAAATAAGTTGTATTTTCATATTATTGTTTTACGAAATCAGGATAAGCTTGTGAACCATGTTCTTCAATATCTAAACCTTCGATTTCTTCTTCTTTACTTACACGTAATCCGACAGTTTTCTTAATAGTTAGGAACATTATCAAGCAGATCAAACTAACATATATCCCTACTGCACCAATACCAATTGTCTGCACAATTAGTAATTCGAATCCACCACCATATAGTAATCCGCTAATACCTTCTATTGCTGGAGTATT
Organism: uncultured Erysipelotrichales bacterium; assembly: GCA_964372125.1. Lineage (GTDB taxonomy): Bacteria > Bacillota_I > Bacilli_A > Erysipelotrichales > Coprobacillaceae > Tannockella. The sequence continues at coordinate 1,555 of CAYJPL010000058.1, read as the reverse complement.
TGTTGCAAATAATCCAACAGCAATTGTACCCCACACACCATTAAAGCAATGTACTCCAACAGCACCAACTGGGTCATCAATTTTTAGTGATTTATCCATGAATTCTATCCCGAATGTAACAATTAATCCTGAAATTGCACCAATTGCTACCGCGCCGATTGGAGAAACTATGTGACATCCAGCAGTAATTGCTACCAAACCAGCAAGAACTCCGTTTAAAGTCATAGAAATATCAGGTTTTCCATATCGCATCCATGTTAATCCCATAGTTATAAGAGCACCAGCTGCAGCCGCAAGGTTTGTAGTAATTGCAATATGCCCTACATATGTTGCTGCTTCTAATGATGATCCTGCATTAAACCCAAACCAGCAAAACCATAAGATAAATACACCTAATGCACCCAGAGGAATGTTATGTCCTGGAATCGCATTGACTTTACCATTTTTACCGTATTTTCCAACTCTTGGACCAAGTATTTTTGCCCCAACAAGAGCAGCAAATCCCCCTACAGCATGAACAGCAGCTGAACCAGCATAATCTATGAATCCCATTTGTGATAAGAAACCACCACCCCAAATCCAGTGTCCTGTTACAGGATAAATAATTAAACTGATCACAATTGTATAGATTAAATATGATGAAAACTTTGTTCTTTCAGCCATCGCACCTGACACAATAGTCGCAGCAGTTGCACAAAATACAGTTTGAAAGAATATAAATACTTCTGGTGATAATGCATCAAATTGTGCTAAAGACATACCAAGGGGATCTAATGTCCCATTTGTACCCATAAACCCATTCAACGATACACCAAACATAATTCCAAAACCTACAAAATAATATAATAGTGAACCTATAGAAAAGTCCATTACATTTTTCATCAGAACGTTATTTGCATTTTTATGTCTAGTAAATCCTACTTCTAACACTGCAAATCCAGCCTGCATAAACATTACTAGTACAGCACCTAAAAATACCCATACAATATTAATTAATTGCTCCATATATAATCCCCCTTAAATTTATTAATTTATAAAGCTTCTTTACCACGCTTACCAGTTCGAATACGAATAATATCCTCTACTGGGAAAACAAATATTTTACCGTCTCCTACTCGTCCAGTAGCAATAGTATTAACCACCTTCTCGATAATCACATCTGCTTGTAATGCATCAACAATAGTTTCAACTTTAATTTTGGAAACTAAATTTACTGCATACGTTGTACCACGGTATTGTTGCTTATGTCCCATTTGATTACCAAAGCCCATAATATTCGAAACCATCATACCAGTAATACCAGCATCGGTTAGAATTTCTTTAACATCATCAAGCTTATCAGGTCTAACAACTATCTCTAATTTCTTCATATAATTCCCCCTTTTCTAGTTCGTTTGACTGAACATGATAATATATTATCACTATGATAATTATATGTCAATGGATAATTTGTACTTTTTAATATTTTTTTATTAATGTGATAATTCATTATCGTTCATCCATAAAAAAAAGATACCCGTTTGGGTATCCTTGGAAACTGGCAGCTTGCTATTGT
>CAYJPL010000057.1:0-3335 GCA_964372125.1 uncultured Erysipelotrichales bacterium | reverse complement strand
CTGTAGATATGATTAAACGTTTATATAATAAGTAAATAACAAAACATGATTCTGCAAAGAATCATGTTTTTAGATACACAATTTGTGTACATATATGATGCAATGCGCACAAATAGGGTGTTTTTTGATGTTGAGCATTTTATTTTACTATAATAATTATAACGATAGTAGGGAGGAATGTTTATGATTGGAGAACGCATACAATATTTACGTCAAGAACGTGGACTGACACAAACACAGCTAGCAAAGGAACTACAAATTTCAAAAAGAGCATTAGCATCATATGAGCAAAATGTTCGTAAACCTAACGTTGACACAGTAGTAACAGTAGCTAAGTATTTTAATGTGTCGTGTGACTATTTACTGTTACTCACAAATAAACCAACTCCTTTAGATGAAAAAAAAGATAAAAGAGATTACATCATATTGCCAGAACACATTTCGATAGATAGTAGTGCAATGAAAGATTTCAATGCAATTAAAGATTACTTATTATTTAGGTACAACAAGTAGTGTATAAAGTAGCAATATGCGATGATGATATATATTTCTTAGAAAAATTATCCGTATTCTTAGATGAGTATACGGATAATTTTATTTTCACCTATTATAGTAACCCATTTGAATTACTTACTGATATTGATATTTATCATGTAGTTATTATTGATTATGAAATGCCAGGATTAAGTGCTTTTGATTTCTTTGAAATGACTAAGGATAAAAATTTTCTTAGAATTATTATATCTGCTCATGAGGGAATGGTATATAGTAGTTTCATATACAATATTTTTTGGTTTGTACGAAAAAAATATCTCCAAACAGAAATGAATTCTTTGATAATTGAATTAGAAAAGTATTATTCGAAAGTAGATAATATGTTTAGGTTTAAAACTAAAAATGAAATTATCTTATTACCATATGATGAGATAATACACATATGTACAGAGGGGAATTATATTATATTACACTGTGTAAATTCTAATTCATTAAAGATACGTTGCACATTTAAAGAATTAGAAAAACATATTGAAAGCTCACCATTGATCATCCCTAGATGTGGTATGGCAGTAAATATGAAATATGTTCGCTATATTAATACTCGTAATTGTACAATTAAATTAGTAAGTGGTGAATCACATGTGTTTACTAAAAAACAACGAAATATAATTATAAATGCTTATAACAATTATATAGCAAAAAAAAGCTATGATAGCTTTTTCTAAAGAAGGAGATTTATGTTATTATCTTTTTTGTAGTTTTGCTGGTACTTCTGGTTCATACAACCAAAGAATAGTATTTGGTTGTGCAATAAGTGTTGCACTAAATGCAATAACTGTGCAAAGTAATGATTTAAATTTTAGTTTTCTTATCATGGGATCTCCTTCCAATTATTAATAATATACTTATAAATAATGCCATTACAAAACAATATGCCATAATATGGCTAAATAAAATAGATATAGTAGCTAAGACAGCAATTGAAATATGTACTTTGATATTTCGTTCAAAAGATATATAATAATGAACGGGCCATAAAACTATAAAAATAATAGCTAAAATAAAAGTACTAATTTCTATATAATGTATTATAGAAGTTACTACATACATCATAATGTTTGAAGAAATAACACATCTTGTAAGAGTGCTACAATGATAACTTTTATGGCTACATCTTATTGGTATAAATACAATGTTGAAAAGAATAAACTCTTTTAACAAGCCAAACCAATAAGAAATAATAATAGCAATCATAGTATTAATTACTGTACTTAGTATACCCTCTATTCCAAATCGAAGAATATCAATATCATCTTTATTGTTGGATATTGTTATTTTTTTGGCGATTTTGTCTGATAACGTTGCGACTGTCATAACACTATTTCCTCCTTCTTATTGGAATAGAATATACTATTATTTTATAGAAATATATACTTTGGGAAAAAGGGTGCTAACATAGGGAAAAGAGGAGATTTGTGTGGAGTTAATTTTAGATTATTTGACTGTATTTGCAGAAGGGTATTTGCTATTATGGTTTTACGATATTTTTATTGGGAGAAAGTGTGGAAATCGAATTCTTTTCTCATTTGTATATAGTGCGATATTAACATTATTAGGGTATATAACCGATTACCATATAATTAGTAGTTTTATACCATTTATATTTATAATTTGCTACGGTATAAGTTATAAACATACACCATTTAAACAAGTAGTGTCTATAAGTATAATTTCATTATTGAATACTGTAATTATTAATGCATTATATGTATTAATATCAACATATTTTTTCTCGAATCCAGATATGTTTGTAAATCATGAATTACCATTTTATACATATTTTGTATCATTTACGTGCAAATTCACAATATATATCGAATGCTTATATCTTTCAAAATATCTTGATAAATCATTTTTTGTAGATAAAAAATTTGTTGCAATATGTATTTCCTATTCATTAATCACAATGTATTTATGCGTGTTTTTGATCAATAAATATATTATGGGAGATATTGATATGAATTTTGTATCTAGACTTTTTATTTTTGTTGTAGGAAGCCATTTATTCATACATTACTCAATAATAGTATTAACTAAAACAATCCGTGAAAATGAAAAACAAAAATTAGTTATTGATACAATTGAACATGATAAAGTATTTTATACAATGATGGATGAAAAGATAAATGAAATCAGAGCACTAAAGCATGATTATTCAAATAATTTAATGATTATATATGACATGGTGCGTGATAATGATATCTATCATGCAAAAGAATATTTAAAGAAATTAGAAATAGATGAAGTTCCTTCAACTATAAAAACAGAAAATCGAATTATTAACCATATATTAAATAACAAAATTAACTATGCAAAAAAACAAGGAATAAAAGTACGTTACAAAATAAACGGAACGAATTATAACTACATCGATATCGTGGATTTGAGTACAATATTGTCTAATTTGATTGATAATGCAATAGAAGCTACCATGCGTGTAGAAAATAAAACAATTGATATAAATCTAGAATTCATATATGAAGATGTATCAAATATTATTATAAGTAATTCAAGTTTACCACTAGCGTATAATAAACTAGGACAAATTATATCTAGTAAAGGAAATGGAAAAAGAATAGGAGTAGGCTTACAAAGTATAAAAGAACGCGTAGACCGATATAATGGTGAAGATATCCTTAAATATGAGGATGGGGTATGTACACATTTATGTATATTATACAATAACTTATAAAATTATGATTAAGAGTGCATGTCAATGCACTCTTTTATAAAAAAATCTAAAATAGTATTGCATTTGTAATATCCCTATGATATTA
>CAYJPL010000056.1:0-4367 GCA_964372125.1 uncultured Erysipelotrichales bacterium | reverse complement strand
GCCGTGTGGCTATTCTTTTATTATTAGAAAATAAAAGACTCCCATGTGGGAGTCTTAATCTTTATTTATCTTCAAATAATTCAATTAATCTATAATATGATAATGCGCCAGTTTGTTGAGTGACAACTTCACCATCTTTTACTAAAAATGTTTGAGGTAGTGTTATATCATCACTTTTCATTGTATCTTTTAAAAATGCAGTTGTTTCAGTAGTTTCATTTTCACTAACGTCAACATAGTATAGTTTTTCATCACGGTTTTTATTTACGAAAGTATCCATAATATCAAGATATCCAAATGAATCATTTTCTGTTGGGTTACCTACAACAACAACGAAATCATCCTTGTCTTCCATCATATCTACAACTTTGCTTTCTGAAATAGCAATGTAATCTCCGTAAAATATATTTTGATAAGCAAATAGAACAATAAAAACAACTAATACTATTCCAAATATGCTAAGTTCTTTCCATAATTTTTTTAATTTATCCATTGTCAGCCTCCTAGTTACCGTTTAATCATACCAAAAAATCAGTACTTAGACAATAATAGCTTGAGAAAAACTAAATATTTTGTTTTTTTGATACAAAATTCCAAGCATCTTTACACATATCTTCTAAATTTTTTGTAGCACACCAACCAAGCTCTTCGAATGCTTTTTGACTATTGGCATAGCAAGAAGCAATATCACCTGGACGTCTAGGTTTTATAGTATAAGGGACACTTATGTTGTTTACTTTTGAAAAAGTGTCGATAACATCTAAAACACTGTATCCAATACCAGTACCAAGGTTATATTGATATGTTCCTGGAATGCTTAATTTTTCGAGTGCTAATACATGACCTAATGCTAAATCTACTACATGAATATAATCACGAACACCTGTACCATCTGGAGTGTCATAATCATCTCCAAATACACCAAGCGAATCCAATTCACGATTTGCAACTTTTACAATATATGGCATTAAATTATTAGGGATACCAGAAGGGTCTTCTCCTAACAGTCCGCTACTATGTCCACCAATAGGATTAAAGTAGCGAAGTAAACATACTATCCAATCATTACATGCAAATTGAATATCTGTTAAAATACTCTCTAACATTAGTTTACTAGAACCATACGGGTTTGTAGTAGGTCCTAAGTCAAATGTTTCTTCAATAGGGACAGACTTTGGATTACCATAAACCGTTGCACTAGAAGAAAATACAATCTTAGACACATTAAACTCTTTCATTAAACGTGCTAGGATAAGTGTGCTGTATAAATTATTTGTATAATATTCAATTGGCTTTTCAACTGATTCACCAACTGCTTTGTATCCTGCAAAATGAATAATAGCATCTACTTTTTCTTTTTCAAATACTTGCTTCATTGACTCGTAATCACATACATCGTATTCATAAAAAGGAATATTTGTTTGTGTTAAGTTTTCAATAGTAGAAACGACTTCTTTTTTTGAGTTATATAAATTATCTACAATAACAACTTCATGGCCTTTATTAATAAGTTCTACACATGTATGACTCCCAATATAGCCAGCACCACCAGTAACTAGTACTTTCATAATTGCACCTCATTTCTAAGATATAATATCATAAAAAAAAAGCAAGTTCTACCATTTATAGAATTTGCTTATTATTTGAAAAAGAAGTTGCTTCTTTTTCAAAATCTTCTACCTCATCAAATGTACCATCAAAGTGTCCACCTGTTATATGAGATAGTTCATGTAACAAACTTTTACGCTGTTGTTGTTTAGAGCATGCGTCGCTTACAACGATAAGGTATTTATCGCCGTAATTAAATGTGAAAGCACGCGATGTAGAAGGGAGACTACCAACAACATAACAAATTTGATATTCATCAAGAATGCGTTGTAACTCTTCATCACTCATTTACTTAGCCTCTTCTTCTTTAATAAAAGTATTAATAATAACAAGTACTTTTTCTAAATCCACAGGGGACAATGTACGTGATTTATCGAATAGTAACTTTAAATTCTCATTATCAACAATATCATTATATAGATTCAATAAATCCGGATTGGTTTGTAGGTGATCTACATTTTCTTGATAATCGCCTAAATAATCATCACTAGGTGTCCATCCCATTAGATAATTCACATCTGTTTCTAATGCATCTGCTAATTTTTTTATTTTATTTCCACGAACAGAAGAGATTTCTCCAGACAAGTATCTTGATATTGTACTTGGACTAACACCGACACGACGTGACAATTCTTCATTGTTAATATTTAGTTCAAGCATTCTTTTTTTTATTTGTTCTTTTAATGACATAAGCAATCCTCCTGCTAAAATATTAACACAACAATTGCGTAAATGCAATATATTTAAAAATATTGCGTAAACGCATTGACAAAACGCAATAGAAATGATATTCTAAAGTTGCGAAAACGCAATATATGAAAATGCGAGGGAAAAATATGAAAACAATGAAATTAAATATGTATAAAGTATTATTAGCGACGAGTGTTGTGCTACTTGTATTAACACCTATTGTTAACCACATGGTAAATTTCTTTATTCGCTCACAAAGTGGGTTTGGTAGTGAATGTCTATTATGGATACTACCTATTGTTGTTTTAGGTTTATTAGACACAATATCAATTTAAATATAATAAAAAACTTGTCACGCATTATACTACTGGTTATTTCAGTAATATAATACATGTGACAAGTTTTATTTTTTAAATATAGAATGTAATGCATCGATGAATTGTTTGTTTTGTTCAGGTCTACCAATACTAACGCGTACATATTGTTCACCGAAGCGACGAATAATAACACCGTGTTGATTTAAATCAAGAATTAGTTGTTGTGTATCACAGTGTGGATCAAAGAAGACAAAGCTGGCACTTGATTCAACAATATCAAATCCTAAATCTATTAATTCTTTAGAAATATAAGTACGGCCAACAGTGTTATTTTCAATAGATTTTTTAATATGATCTTCATCCTTAATAGCAACACGTGCAGCTTTTAAAGCTAAACGATTAGGTGCATAGTTAAATTCCATTTTCACAAGATGTTCCTGAATTTCTTTTGTAGTCATTGCGTAACCAAGACGAAGACCAGCAAGACCAAATATTTTAGAAAATGTTCTTAAAACAATGACGTTTTTCCCTTTATTAATATACTCACTCATTGAAATGTGCGCAGCATCATCAACCCATTCGAAGTATGCTTCATCAATTACAGTAATTACATGATCTGGAACATTATCCATGAAGTATCTCATTTCTTCATTAGATATTTTTTTACCAGTAGGATTGTTTGGATTTACAATAACAGCTAATTTTGTTTTATCAGTTATTGCATCCAACATTGCATAAACATCACTTGCAAAATTTTTGTTGTCTACTGATTTCATTGTTATACCGTGTCTTGACACTAACAGTGAATATGCAATATACGATGGGGTGCTAATAACCATTTCATCTCCAGGATTGAAGAATAACTCGCCAATTGCACAAATCAATGAACTTGAACCACAACCTAAAACAATATTTTCCTTTTCAAATCCTTGCCAAGTAGCAATTGCTTGACGTGTTAATCCAATTTGTTCAAGAGGGTAATAATACATTGTATCAAGTTCTTCTTTCATAGCTTCAACAACTTTTTTAGAAGGGCCAAATTGATTTTCATTAGCATCAAGTTTACATTTATTTATACCATCTGGAATTGGTGGAAGAGGAACTCCTCCAGGAATATAATTAACTACATCTTTCTTTGTAGCGCTTAATAGACTCTTAATATCCATATCTAAACCTCCATTTTAATTATATATATAATATCATGATGTATGTAAATGTAAAGAAAAGATATAAAAAAATAAGCTATAATCACACAAAAAAATACGTATATAAAAATGTAACAAAAAAATTCAAAAATATGTTGACCGTGGAGTACAATGTTGCTATACTAGGGGAGTAGCAAAAATGGAGGTTTAGCTCAGTTGGGAGAGCATCTGCCTTACAAGCAGAGGGTCAGCGGTTCGAGCCCGTTAACCTCCACCATTATTTTATTTATAAGCCGGCTTAGCTCAATTGGTAGAGCAACTGACTTGTAATCAGTAGGTTGAGGGTTCAAGTCCTTTAGCCGGCACCATTGTTGGAGAAGTAGCGAAGTGGCTAAACGCGGCTGACTGTAACTCAGTTCCTAACGGTTCGGTGGTTCGAATCCGCCCTTCTCCACCATTTCAATATTGGGGTATAGCCAAGCGGTAAGGCAACAGACTTTGACTCTGTCATCCCCCTGGTTCGAATCCAGGTACCCCAGCCAATAAAAAATAATGACCCGCTAGCTCAGTTGGTAGAGCATCTGACTTTTAATCAGAGGGTCAGGCG
>CAYJPL010000055.1:0-4505 GCA_964372125.1 uncultured Erysipelotrichales bacterium | reverse complement strand
CGATAGATACTACAAACTTAGTACCACCTGCTTCTATTGCTCCAAGTCTCATAAATTTACCTCTCTATATTTATTGATGCCATATAGTTTCCTTCATATTGGAAATCTTTTGCATCAATACTTAAATTTGTATTATGGTCATAAACTCTTGTTGTTATTGTTTTATATCCTTCATTTATAAATATTTCTAATGAAGATACATCACTATATATTTCAATATCTTCAATAGCATCTATTTCTATGTGGCGCGTTGTTCTTCCATATCCGGATTTGTCCATCGTTAAAGTTAAAAGATTATTTTTAAACGATAACATAGTGTTAGTACGTAATGTTATTGTAAAGTCTTGTTTTTTTGAAAATGAAAACTTTATCGCATATATGTTTGATTCTAGCTGTTCTAGCTCTTCAATTTTCGATATATACAAGTTTTGTAGTTCTTTAACGGGACGTTGATGTAGTACACTGTCTTTAATATACAACTCTCTTGGAATAGTAAGGGCATGTTGCCAGTTATTTATCGTTGTTGGGTTGGTATAATCTACATCTGGTAATCCCATCCACCCGATATATATTCTTCTGCCTTTTTCATCTTCAAACGTTTGTGCAGCATATATGTCAAAACCTACATCCATTTCATGAAAATCACTTAGTACATTATTATCTTCAAAATCATTTTCAATACAGTAGTATCCATTTTGATAAATGCTTTCATACTTATATCCTTCTTGATTAACGCCTTGAGGACAAGTCATCAGAAATAATTTATTTTCAATCTTAATTAAATCAGGACATTCCCACATATATCCAAATGGTTTATCACTTACAAATCTCGTAACATAATCAAAGGATTTTAAATCACTTGATTTATATACTAATACACATCCAGTATTTTCTTTTGTTCTTGCACCTAATACCATATAAAATACATTGTCTATTTTTTGAATCTTTGGATCACGTACATGACAAGTTAAGTCACTTGGGTAGTCAACATTTTTAAAGATACACTCTTTATCACTCATGCTTATCCCATCCTTTGATGTAAACTTCACTGTATTATGTTCACGTCCTTTAGAAACATAATCATAGTCTCCCTCTAATTTTACATTTCCTGTATAGAAATAATGAATTAAATCATTATGTACTATAGCACACCCCGAGTAGGCACCATCCTTGTCTAATTCACTATCTGGATATACAACCATACCTTTATCTTCATAAGTAATGAAATCTTTAGTTTGATATAAGCCCCATCCTTTTAGACCATTCATTACATCATTTGGTGAATATTGATAATATATATTGTATGTTCCATTAAATTGACAAAGTCCATTAGGGTCATTTAGCCATCCTACTGGTGGCATCAAATGATAACCTAACGCAAAGTCTCCCTTATCTATTTTTTTTTCGTTGTATAACATGTTACTGATATAACTATCTAAATTAGTCAATGCAAATAACCCCTTTTCCAATTTCAAAATTTCCTGATTCAACATTGTTTATCGTATGTTTTGACGTTATCACTACTAATGTTTCTGTTTTACAATTGTTTTGTTCCACACAATCCATATCCATTGTCAGTAATAAATCACCTTTTTTTACTATTTGTCCTTTTTCCACCTGCATAGTAAATGGTTTGCCTTCTAAAGCTACAGTATTAATTCCACAGTGAATAAGTACTTCTACTCCATCACTACTTTGTAACCCGATTGCATGTAAAGTATCAAATACCATTATAACAGTTCCGTCGAATGGTGCATATACTTTTCCATCAGTAGGTAAAATACAAACTCCATCACCCATTAATTTTGATTTAAATGTTTCATCTGATGATTCCGCGATGTTTTTGTATTGACCTTTCATTGGTGCATAAATCGTATTTGTTTTTACTGCACCATCAGAAACAGTAGTTTTATTATTTCTTTTTGATAATAATATAGTCGCAACAAATGCACTAACAATTGCGATTATTAAACCAATCGCAAAATTCATATAGTTACTTGGTGCTACAGATAAAAAACCTGGTATTCCTGCTGCTCCTAATGCTGTTGCTTTTACACCTGTAAGTGCTAGATATGCACTGCCTAGACCTGAACCAATGATTGCACCTATAAAAGGATATTTTAGACGTAAGTTGACTCCAAACATTGCAGGTTCTGTAATACCTAATAATGCACTAACTCCACTTGCAGAGCATAAACTTTTGAGTTTTTTATCTTTAGTGGTAAATAGTACAGCTAGCACTGCTGCTCCCTGTGCTACATTGGACATAGATGCAATTGTAAAAATAAATGTCTCTCCTGTAGTAGTTAATAAGGCTGTTTCTACCGCACTAAATGAGTGGTGTAATCCTGTAATTACGATTGGTGCATATAATAGACCAAAAATTCCTGCACCTACAAATCCTAACGTATCATATATCCAAGTAAGCCCATCAGCCATATATACTCCAGCCTCACGTAAAATTGGTCCTACTACAATAAATGTGATAAACCCTGTAATTACAACTGATAATAATGGTGTCGATAAGTTATCTAACCACGATGGTGTTACGCGACGTAGTTTCTTCTCAATTGTCGCAAGAATCCATGAAACACCTAGTACAGGTAATACTGTCCCTTGGTATCCTACTGCTTCAACCGATAAGCCAAATAGGTTCCATGTTGGTATCTCTGTTGTCCCGGCATAACTATACGCATTTAATAAATCTGGATGAACCATAATCATCCCCATAGCAGCACCTAGATATGGATTTCCTCCAAATCTCTTTGTTGCACTAAAGCCTAATAATACTGGTAAATATACAAATGGTGCATTCGCAAACATATTGATGATTTTTGCTAGATCTGCATATTGTGGATAGAGATCAATTAGACTTTTAGTTTCATGTACTAACCCTACTGCAGTAAGTATATTATTTATCCCCATCAATAACCCACCAGCAACGATTGCTGGAATAATTGGTACAAATATGTCAGATAACGTTTTTACAATTCTTTGTACTAAAGAACCTTCTTCTTTTTCACTTTCATTACTTTCTAGTACACCCAAAATTTTCTTTGCCTCATCGCAGACTATATTTACAGTACCTGATCCAAATATAATCTGAAGTTGTCCTTGCACTTCGAATACGCCTTTTGCCCCGTCTACATCCTCAAGCTTTTTACAATCTGCTTTTGTTTTGTCGTATAATTGAATACGAAGTCTTGTTGCACAATTCATAATACTTTTAATGTTTTCTTTTCCGCCAACTAGGTCTATAACCTGTTTTGCTACTTTTTTGTGTTCCATTCAATTTTCTCCTTTTATGGCATCGTTCCCATATATCATACAACGTAGCAACGACGTTGTCAATGCTTTTATGGTACCGTTTCCATAAAATTATAAAAAAAGACTATAAACTATGTCCTTCAATTAGGATATAGTCTATAATCGTTAGTTTTTGTACTTTTTTTTGATTTATTAATTCAATTATATTTTTTGCAGCAATCGTTCCCATGTTTTCATTATTAAAGCGAACAGTCTGCAAACTTGGATGTAGCAATTGTGATATTTCATATCCACCAAATGCAACAACGGCTACCTCATCTGGGATTTTGATACCTGCTAGTTGTAATTCTTTATATGCTGCCATTGCCATGTTATCAGTAGCACAAATAATCATATCAAACTTTTCATTACCGATAAGGTTTCTCATTACAGTTCTTGTTGTATCATACGTAAAATCACTTTGCATATATACTAATTGGTCGATTGCATGTTTTTGTAATCCATCGAATACCCCCTGTTTACGCAATCTTCCTACTGCTATATCTTCATCCTCTACACCAATATATACAATATTTTTATATCCTTTATCTCCAACTAGATTACCCACTTCATATCCTGCTTCATAATCTGCATTTATTACTGAAGTACCATGTTCATTAGCTTGCCCTACACTTACAACAGGTATTGGAAGTGTATTTATGATTTCGTAGTGTTTGGATGTAAATGAAGTTGCAAAAAGTATTATTCCCTCAACCTGCATGTGGTACAGGTTAAGAATTGAATCCACCTCTGTATATGCATCATGTGATGTATTTATAATGATAGTGGTATATCCAAATTCATTTAAATACTTTTCAACACTTTCGACTGTTCTAGCCATCGTACGTGAGCTAATAGTAGGAACAATCAAACCTATTATATTACTCTTTTTTGATTTTAAATTTTGTGCAATTTTATTTGGTTGATAATTATGCTTCATAACGATCTTTGATATTTTCTCTCTTGTTTCTTCTTTTACATAACCCCCATTAAAGTATCTTGAAACTGTACTTTTTCCTACACCAGCTAATTTTGCGATATCATTTATTGTTAGTTTTTTTTCCATACGTCATCCTCTATGTCACTAATTATACAATGATTTATAGATATATAAAATAAAAAGTGAACATTTAGTTCACTTTAATGGCTCTATACTTTTACTGGGGGACAAATAAGTCTTCCAGTTTTTCTTTACAATA
>CAYJPL010000054.1:2332-5257 GCA_964372125.1 uncultured Erysipelotrichales bacterium | reverse complement strand
TTATCAATTATATCTGACCTTATAGAAGTTGTCTAATTAATTGTAACCTATCCAAGATGATATTTCATCTTTTTTTATTGTCATATTTATTCAAAAGTAGTAAAATCTAACTACGTTAGCTAATTCTAACTAAGGAGAGTATATGGAACTAATAGATATTATCAAAGAGAGAGTGAATTTATCACAAGCAAAAGAAGCATATGATGAATTTTGTAGTACACAGCGTGTTGCATCATTAGTGGCATTGACTGGCGAAATGGATATTTTTAATGAATTCGTAGACTATATATACTGTAGTGGTAAACACTATATTTTTTTAAAAAAAGAAGTAATGCTAAAAGAAATACAATTAACTTTATATAAGCAAAGTTCTCTGCCTATTTTAGCATTCGATAAAAAAGTAAAACTCAATGCATCACTTACTAAAATCGCGATGAATGATGCTGTGATTAAAGAAATGGTTATGTTGCGTCCTAAGATTAAAAAGCTGATTTTCCAAAATATGATGATTTATCAGGTAGTTGTAAATAATGGTAAATTAAGCTTTAGTAAAAGTGAAATATTTGATATTAATCACGATAATGCAATTAGTGATTACAGTATATTAGATAATGGTAAAAAAGTGGACATTACCACACGTTACGTAATATTCGAATATGAAAATCGTCAAGTGATTTTTAATGTATATGTAGAAAACGAAATTTACTATACGCTTACAAAAAAAGATTCTAACAAGATAAAATATATTCAAAGTGGAAAAGAGTGTACTATCTATGATGGTAAAGGTAATGTCTTTACTACAACTATTGAAATTATGGAAGATAATCAAGTTGACTGGCTATTTTCAACTTTAGAATCTAATAATGGTGGATACTTCAAGGAAAATAAAGATCTTGTTGCACTATGTTTTAAAAAATAATGATTTAACTAGTTTTATGGCCTTAACAGTGGTATTATTATACTGCAATAGGTGCACAAATGCTTAATAGGGAATAAAGTGTAATGCTTTAACTGCCCCAGCAACCGTAATAGGGACAAAATCCAAACTCACTGTATAATAATATGGGAAGAGGGAAAGTAGGAAGAACTAGAGTCGGGAGACCTGCCTAATGTGAGTATATTTTCCTGGGTGGAGTCAATATAAGTGTTTTTATAATGACATTAAACCCATTGTATATGGGTTTTTATTTTTTTTCTGGAGGTGAAATTATGGATTCAAGAGCATGTGCATACAGTTTTTTAAAAGAAAAATCAAAGATGTGTGATTATGAGATTGCGACAGATGAGTTAAGTAGTCTAATCGCAAAATCAAAACATGATGTCTTGCATATTGATGAATTGGATAAATTGGTTTATTTAATATATCATTGTAATGGTTCTATTCGTGGAAAACTTGCAATTGACATGCAAGATTATTTATGGCTATGTGATGTGTATGAAAAATATCTATCAAAGGTGGGTAACACAACGAAGTTTGTGTTACCACAAGGATGTATTGGAGCATGCCATTTACATGTGCTACGTGCTAAAACTAAATCAGTAGTACGCATTGCTTATCAAATTGAAGATGAAGGTATACGAGTAGACAATATATTATTAGACTTTTTAAACTTACTTTCAAATACGTTCTTTATAATGGCATTATATGAAAATAAGTGTCAGGAAGTGGAGGAAGTTGAATTTGTCTCGAAAAGTTATGGATGTTAAAAGTATTACTAAAATTGCTATGTTGGGGTGCTTTCAATTTATTGCATTTGTATTATGCAGCGATATTTTGTATTTAGAATTAATTACATTTTTTACTGTTTTATTTGCTTCAACATATAAAACAAAAGAAGCAGTTTTAGGAAGTATTACATTTGCGATATTAAATATGGCAATAAGGCAGGGAGTAACGATGTGGTCAATGATGTATCTACTGATTTTCCCATTGTACAGTCTAATTATTAGTGTTTTACCAATAAAGATTAAATCAAATTTATTCTTTGTAGTAATTATGTGTGGCTTGTTTTCGTTTTTAACAGGCCAGTTGATACAACTCCCATATATGTTGCTATCTGGAAATTTTGCTTATGTATACATTATTGTTGGATTAAAGACATCTTTAATTCAAGGGGCATTAAGTATGATTGGCGCATCAATATTATTTAAGCCGACATATGAAGTTTTACAGAAAATAAGGTGAGGATATTATGAAAAAATTATATAAATTATCATTAGGATTATTATTAGCGATGACAATGGTTGGTTGTCAAACAAGTGAAGAAGTAACGGATACAAAAAGTGAAGAGGAAATTTCTATTCATTTTACTATTGTTGATGAAACAAAAGAAGAGCCAGTTACATTGTTTGATGATGAAGTATCTGTAAGTAAAGATTCAAAAACACTTGAAGATGTTTTAGTGAGTGCTGAGGAATTAAAGTTAGTGTCAACTGATTCTCAATATGGATTAGTTATACTAGGTTTAATGGGGGTAGAAGGTGACTGGGATAAAGGTCCATGGTGGCTTTATGAATCAACTACGAATGCATCTTGTGTAGAAGCTGGTTACTGTGCAGGTGCTAGTGATTTAGAAGTTAGTGATGGAGATGTGTTTACTTTCAAATTAACAAGCGAAACGTATTAGTAATTATTAAAAATAAAATATGATGTATCTCTTGATTCAAAGGAGTATTTGTACTATAATTGCAATATCGTTTAAATACAATAAACGGATAAGTGCTTAGTGCATACAAATAAATAATAAAACAAGAGGACAATGGGGTTAGAATTTTTTTCTAACCCCTTTTTATTTTAAGGAGGAAAATAAGATGAAATTTATATTTGTAACTGGAGGAGTTGTCTCTGGTCTAGGAAAGGGAATTACTGCAGCTTCACTTGGAAGACTATTAAAAACACGAGGATTAAAAGTAATATCACAAAAG
>CAYJPL010000054.1:0-2232 GCA_964372125.1 uncultured Erysipelotrichales bacterium | reverse complement strand
ATGTTAGAGGAACAAAATATTTCAAATATAGTTTGTAAAAAACTAAAACTAGAAGTACCGCCATGTGATTTAACAGAATGGACAGACATGTTAGAGAGAATTGATTCACGTAATAAATCTGTGACAATTGCACTTGTTGGTAAATATGTAAAGCTACGTGATGCGTATCTATCAGTAGTAGAAGCACTTTACCATGGTGGATATGAAAACAGTGCTAAAGTCGATATCCGTTGGATTGAAGCAGAAGAAGTAAATCAAGGCAATGTATATGAAATATTTGCTGGGGTAGATGGTATTTTGGTTCCGGGAGGCTTCGGAGATAGAGGTGTCGAAGGGAAAATCGAAACAGCTAAATATGCTCGTGAAAACAATATTCCATTTTTAGGAATTTGTTTAGGTATGCAAATAGCTACAATAGAGTTTGCTAGAAATGTATTAAACTATAAATCAGCAAATAGTCGTGAGTTTGATGAAGAAACAAAATATAGAATTATTGATTTCATGGAAAATCAAAATGATGACATGAACAAAGGTGGTACGATGCGACTAGGTACATATCCTTGTATTATAGAAAAAGGTACACAATTACATGAGGTATATAACGAATTAAATATTAGTGAAAGACACCGACATAGATATGAATTCAATAATATGTATCGTAATGATTTTATAAGCAACGGTATGGTGTTTTCAGGAACTTCTCCAGATGGTTTATTGGTCGAAGCGGTTGAAATACCAGCAAATGACTTTTATGTAGCAGTTCAGTATCATCCGGAATTCAAAAGTAGGCCAAATAGGGCACACCCTTTATTTAAAAAACTTATCGAAAAATCTTTAAATAAAAAATAGATAGATATACCACAATGTGGTATGATAAAGTATACAAAATTGGAGGGAATTATGAAAAGAAAACTAATTACAGCATTATCGCTTTTGATGGTTTTTTCGCTTGCTGGATGTACATCTAGCGATGAACCAAAAGAAGAAGAAAAAGAAGAAATAGTAGAAACAACTGAGGGAGAAAAAACTGAAGAGAAGGAACCTGTTGATTTTGAAAACCCAGGGTTCAATACTGAAGGATTAACATCATTTGTTGCAGAATCAGGGAATTATGCAGTATACTACAAAGATTTAGAAGGATATACATTAGATGAGACTACGAGTGTTGGGGATTTCACATATATGCATGATGAGACTTTCTCAAGCGTGATTATCACATCGCTTTCATCATCATTTTTAGACATTGATACATTCGATGAAGATGCAATTATTACTGCGTTAGATGCATCTGGTTTAGATTATGAACTAGATAATTATGAAAAAGTGATGATTGGAGAATATGAAGCAGTCGTGACATATTATACAGTAGTGGAAGTGATCGGTGATCAAGAATTTACTTTAAAAGGTGAAATGTCATACATATTTACTGAAGGAACTGCAGCAATTGCGGTAGTAACATATGCTGAAGGTACTGATGAAGAAGTAGTGGATAACCTAAGATCAGTTTTAGATACATTAGTTATTAAATAACACTATACTATTATTAAAAATCAAGTTATAAAACTTATATTTTCTATATTCAAATCTTAAGTACACCAGCTAGGTGTGCTTTTTTATACCAATAAAGGAGCTCGCCTGACAAAAAGGAGCTCCTCATGAATTGTAAACAATTAACAAAAAATGATCAAAATTAATACATATTATCTCTTGGTTTATATGTACAAGAAATAAGCTAGCACGTATGCTGTTTAAAAAAATATAAAATGATATATTAAAATTATTGATTGGTATAAACTAGTAAATAGGCACGACAAAGATAAAATAAAGTTTATAAATATTAATATGAACTAAAATCATTGTTATATATATGGTTATTTCATAGAGATTTTATAACACATTTCTTGAAGTATTATAACAATAACATAGACTGGATTGTGTTAAATGGTTCGGGCAGTTATTTGTAACAACTTCGCATTTCGATAGTAAAAATATAAAAAAACTCAGCACCGATGAGGAGCTGAGAACTACTTATAAATTGGTGCGGATGACAGGAATCGAACCTGCACGCCGAAGGCGCTAGATCCTAAGTCTAGTGCGTCTGCCAGTTCCGCCACATCCGCATGTGTTGAACAAATGTTCATCTGGCTATTAAAATGGTGACCCGCAGGCGACTCGAACGCCTGACCCTCTGATTAAAAGTCAGATGCTCTACCAACTGAGCTAGCGGGTCAT
>CAYJPL010000053.1:0-5324 GCA_964372125.1 uncultured Erysipelotrichales bacterium | reverse complement strand
ATCTCGATGTTTTTAAATCTCTTAAAAAAGCATTAGTTGATTATGCAACAGATGATAGCGAAGATATACCTGTTAAAGAAATAGACAAACTCTATGAGCAACTATTAGAGGCAATTGAATTAACAAAAGCATTTTGTTATACACTAGGGATTGATTTATCGAAGTTAAAAAACAAAGATGATATATTTGCTAATTTATCCGACTTTGAAGATTTTGCAGATATTATCGTTTCAAATGATGAAGTGAAAAATGAGTTTAGAGTACTTGCTAACACAGTAGGTAATCTTTATGAGTCATTAAGACCTGATATATTTAAAATGGATTTTGAAGCTGATGATAAAGAGATAATCCTATATCTAAAAGGGATTATTGACGGAAAAATAAGACCAGAAAAAATTGAGTCTGCAAAATATAGAATTAGTGAGCTGTTAAATCAAAGTATCGTAGCAGAGGAAACAGTACCTTACGGTGATGATAACTCCAACGGAACACTGCCGATTATAGCTATGGCAGAACCCATTGACTTATCTAAAATTGATATTGAAAAATTAAAAGAGCAAATGCAAAAGTCAAAACACAAGAACTTAGAAATATCTAATTTGAGAGAATATATTGACAAAAAATTAGCTCAAATGATAAAGAAAAATATTTCAAGAGTTAGCTTTGCTGAAAGATTTAGAAATATCATAGATGAATATAATTCTGGTGGCGCATATAATGATGAATTTTATAAAAAGCTATTAGAATTTATGCGAGAGCTAAAAGAGGAAGAAAATAGGCACATTAAAGAGGAATTAAGCGAAGAAGAACTGGAACTCTTTGACTTGCTCCAAAAGGAAAAACTAACAAAAGAAGAATTAAAACGTGTAAAACTTGCTGCAAGCGAACTATATCAGACTTTAAAGGTGAAGAAAGATGAGCTTTTTGTAGTAGGTTGGGAAAAAGATGAACAACCAAAAGAAAAAGTAAGAAAAGAAATTATGGCAATATTAAATGAGCACTTGCCTGAAAGTTATGATAGAGAAATCTTTGCAAACAAAACAGACATAGTGTTTTATCACATTATAGACCAAGCTCTGATGGGTATGAATTGGGTGGCATAAAAGTTTAATAATAATGGAGGAATGCATATGAGAATAAAAATAGAAACTATAAAAATAAATAATTTCAGATCATTAGAAGATGTTAGTCTAAACTTAAAATACACATCTGTTTTAGTAGGTAAAAATAATTGTGGAAAATCTAATATTGTTCAAGCAGTAGTATATGGATTTACTTATTCTAACATTGAAAAAGAAGATGTTTTTGTTTCTCCATCTTCCCCGTTTACATTTGATAAAAAAGTACAAATAGATGTAAAAATAATACCAGTATCGGATAAAGGAATTCAAGAAAAAGAATTTAATGAAGAATGGTCTCTTGCTTTTGGGGAAAATATTAGTATAGATTCCACATCAGATCAGGAGTTTTTTGCTTTTCGAACTGAAATTAAATATGACAATGACAGAGAACAATATGTAAATAAAAAATATCGTATTAACCAATGGGGTGATGAGGGTATTGATGTAGGCAATTTAATTAAGCGTGACACATTTGATGCTATAGAAAATATTTTTATAAATGCCCAAAGAGATATATCCTTAGACATTAGAGATAAAAGATCAGTTTGGGGCAAACTAACTTCAAATATTAAGGTTGATGAAGTAACCAAAGATAAGATTGATTCTCAATTAGATAAATTGAATAAACGGATTGTTAGGAAAAGCGAAATACTTAAATCAATCAGTAAAGAATTACAAAATACAACGGCAGACGCAAGTAGTGATATCAGTATTAGTCCATTAACCAAGGATATTGAAACAATATATTCAGGTATGAATATATATTATAAGACTGAAAACTCTACCTCTACGGCTGTTGAAAATCTTGGTTTAGGAATTAGAAGTTGGGCTGTGTTCTCCACAGTTAAAGCACAGATTTTAAGTAAAATAAATAAAGCCAAACAAGATGAGTTTGCATACTTTCCTTTACTACTAATCGAAGAGCCCGAAGCTCATGTTCATCCACAAGCGCAAAGACAGCTTTTTTCCGATGTAAACGAGGTAGATGGTCAAAAGATCATAACAACTCACTCACCATATATTTTATCCCAAATTGATTTAGATAAAATCATCTATATTAGCAAAAATGCGGCTAATACAGTAGCTACACCTTTACTTGTGGAAGGTTTATCTAGTGAGGATGTTAGAAAGATTAAGCGTACAGTCATGAATACTCGTGGTGAAATATTATATGCGAATGCAGTAATTTTAGCTGAGGGGGAAACAGAAGAACAAGCACTTGCAGTTTATTTAAGGGAATATTTTGATAAAGAACCTTTTGAATTAGGCATTAATATCATTAGTGTTGGAGGTAATAATTACCTACCGTTTATGCGACTGCTTGATAGATTAAACATCAATTGGTATGTGTTTAGCGATGGAGAAACACAAGCATTGAGCGATTTATCAAACTGTATTAAAACGTTAAAATCTATCCAAAGTGTTAATCTTGATGATTTTGATAATGTGTTCTATTTGAAAGATGGTCATTGCTTTGAAACATACTTTATAGAGGAAGGCTATGGTAGAGAAATAAAAAAAGCTATTTGCGAAGTAGAAAATAACCCAGATTATATGACATGGTTTATTAATCATTTCCATGGTCAAAAGGCCAAGAAAAATAAAATTAGAGATTACAAAAGTGATGGTGGGAGTGAGAAAGCCTTACTCGATTGTATGTTAATGGATAAAACTAAATATCCTACAGCAATTGCTGAGCAAATTGTTTCTATGTCCCCTAAAAGAAAAAGGATACCAACGGCAATAAAAGAGTTATTTGATAAAATTAAATTAGATTTCAATAAATAGGAGGCGATTTAAAATGAAAATCACATTGTCAGAGCAACAGCAGAAAATAGTAGACTATGATGATGGCAGTTTGCTAGTGATTGCTGGCGCCGGAAGCGGAAAGACAAGGGTCTTAACAGAAAGAATTCTTAAACTGACATCAAAATTAAAAAAAGGCAAAAAGATCCTTGCTATTACATTTAGCAATAAGGCAACAGATGAACTGTATGAAAGGTTGTCTAATTCATTGGGAGAAGAAGAGTTAAATGATAAAGTTTATGTTGGGACGATTCATCAATTCTGTCTTGATATTGTTACATCACGAGGAAGTTTGATTGGATTACCAAATGACTTGCAAATTTGTGAATCATATGCAGATAGACTACAAATATTTAAGGATGCGTTAGAATCTATTCCTGAACTTAAATCAAGGTATTTAAACAGTAATAATAAAGAAAATCAAAAAAAGTTAAAAGACTTATTTGATGGATTAAGTAATGCCAAAAGAAATTTGAAGTTCTCAAAAGATTATGATGCGAAACCAAATATACAAAGATTGTTTCAAGAGTATGATGATTTGTTATTAGTTCAAGGAGTAATTGATTTTGACGATATCCTGAGATACGCATACCGAATATTAACCGAAAGAGAAAGTGTACTAAGAATATACAAACGGATTTACAAGCATATATGCGTAGATGAAGCACAAGATTTAAATAAAGCACAATATGAAATAATTAAATCCTTATCTCAAAAATCTATTGATGTTACTATGGTTGGAGATCCGAAACAGTCGATATATGGATTCAGTGGAGCAGATAGTAATTACTTTGAGAGAGTATTTATGGTTGATTTTAATGCTCAAAAAATCGAACTATTAGAAAATTTCAGGTCATCAAAAAAAGTTATTAGTGCTGCAAATAAAATCGAAAAATCTTTTGAAGTATACGGTGTATGTAAATATGATGGAGAGTTTAAAATTAGTGAATTTGCAGATGAATTTGAAGAAGCTAAAGATGTGGTTGAAAAAATAAAGTTTCTAGTAAGCAATGGACACCAAGATGTAGAAAATAATGCCATCTCTTATGAACAGTGTATTGTAATCGCCAGAAATAGATATGTGTTTAAGGCTTTAGAAGAACGACTGAATATGGAAAGTATAGAATATACATTAAAGGTATCAAATCAAGGTGCTTTCACGAGCGAATCAGATATTATTGCTGCTTTCGAATTAGGATTAAGATTAATTGTTAACCCTAAAGACCAATTACATTTTATTGAGCTTAATAACTTAGTTTCTAAGCAAACAGTATTTTTGGATTTTGATGATTTAAGAAATAGTAACGAATTGGATGATTTTTGGGCTTGTATAATGTCTAAATTGAATTTAATATGGAACCTTTTGGAAAAAAGCGATGGAGATGTTAAATTTGACATTACTATCAAAAAGCTTAAAGAGCTTATAGAGAATGTTAATGAAACAGTTGATGAGAATGAGAAATTATTAGCAATTGATGACATTGAAGAGTGGGAAAGTCATTGGAATAGCTATATTAAAAAGTCTCAAGTTGGGGAAAGAAGTTTATCTAACTTTTTTAGAGCAGTATCACTAGGGGGTACTGTACACTCTAATGAAAAAGGGGTGATATTATCAACTGTACATATGACAAAAGGGTTAGAATATGATGTTGTATTCATCATGGGGTTGAATGAAGGAGTTTTTCCTGACTATAGAGCTGTTAATGCTTTTGAGCAATATAACAATAGCAAAGAATTAATTGAAGAACGTCATAATATGTTTGTTGCAATTACTCGTTCAAAAAGATTATGTTACCTTTCATATCCATCAAAAAAAGATACTCCATGGGGTATTAAGTATCAAAGAGCATCTAGATATGTTAAAGAATTGCTTACTTAACTACCTCTTAAATCCCTAAAGCGTGATGATATCTAGAAAAGTGAAAGACTTGTGTATCTTTCATTTTTTTATATATTCGATTTTTGTTAGATATATAAATAAATATGTGGTAAACAACATTTATTTATACTTTCATATCATATTATCAAATTAGTTGTAAAAAAGTGTTAAACTATATGATTATATAAAGAATGTTTAAATATAGTGAAGTCATAAATCTGTTGATGTTATTGTTTATGAAAGATAACTATATAGCAATCAAGTAAGTTTTGATCAAAAAGTTTAAAAAAATCAATTCAATTAATATTTATGGTAATTTAAAAATGGTCCATTTCTGGTTGTTTTTGCTGCTGAAAACGGAGCTACTTGTTTTTATATTCTGGTATACGAGATAATGAATTGTTCCTTATAATAATATGTATAGATAAATGAGAGAATAAAATAAATATATTTAATATAATCCTTTTTGTTATGATCTTTACAAGTACTATTATTTCAGGCATAATTGAAGTAATGTG
>CAYJPL010000052.1:0-5987 GCA_964372125.1 uncultured Erysipelotrichales bacterium | reverse complement strand
TATTGAAATGGTGCTAGAGTAAATTGATACCTTGGCTTTCGAGAGTATAATGAGCTGTTACCTATTGGATTTATGCGAATTTATAATAATAAACTTGAGATGTTATTCATAGACAAACCTTATATGAAACAAGGTAATGGTAAAAGATTAATAACTCAAGCTATAAGTGAATACCAAGTTATAGTTGTAGATGTAAATGAGCAAAACTTTAATGCAATAGGGTTTAGTCAATAAGATAAAAATGAACTTGATGATCAAGGAAAATAATTTCTAATATCGAAATTAAAGTTGAGTCAATAAAGCATGCGGTTTAACGCATAGAATACATTTGAGTAAAATTTATGTAACAGAAAGGTAAAATTGTATGGCGGATTTTAAAGACAACGGGATAGAATCATGGGAAACAAATGCGGAGTTTTGGGATGAACAAATGGGTGATGAGTCTAACTATTTTCACTGTGATATTGTTCGACCTAATGTAGAAAAATTGCTTGAAATAAATGAAAATGACTTAGTGCTTGATATAGCGTGTGGAAATGGGAACTTTTCTCAAAGAATGGCAAATCAATGTGCAAAGGTAACAGCTTTTGACTATAGTTCTAAGATGATTGAGCTTGCTATCAAGCGTAGAAGTGATGTTTTGGATAAAGTGGATTTTAAAATTTGTGATGCAACTAGTTATGAAGACTTGATGAAACTCAAAGGAGAAAAGTTATACACTAAAGCAGTAGCAAATATGGCAATAATGGATATATCTAAAATATCCCCATTATTCAAGGCGGTTTTTGACATGCTTGAATGCAATGGTAGATTTGTCTTTGCAACACATCATCCATGTTTTACTTATGAAAACGATGATTATTTTACAAGTTGTATTACCAAAGGTGTTGCGATTGAAGGACAACCTATGCTACAAAACTATTATCATCGTACAATAAGTGATATTTTAAATGTAGCCTTTCAATGTGGCTTTATACTAGATGGATTCTATGAAGTACCTTTTGAAGGAGAAAATATTCCTATAATAATGACAGTGAGATTACGCAAAGTAAAAAATAAATAGTCTAGTAATGGACTAAAAGAAACAAAATACTATGAAATATAGGAGAAAAATATGGTAATTGAAAAAGTATCAGCAAAGGAGTTTGAATTTATAGATGAAAAACTAGTATCGTATAATGCAAAATGTTGTAATTTATCATCTAGTCAAGTATTTGATGGAATTTATAAATGTGCAAAGGTCGATGGTGAAATTATTGGTGGAATTGCAGGCTTTGTAGAATTAGAATGTGCATTACACATTACAGTATTATATGTTGATGATATTCAAAGAGGACAAAATATAGGAAACGAACTGCTATCACAATTGGAGAATGATGCAAGAAAAATGGGTGCTGAGTTTGCATATCTTGAAACATTTGATTTTCAGGCAAAAGGGTTTTATGAGAAAAATGGGTATACCGTCTTTTCAAAATTAGATTATAAAACCGGTAATACAATTTACTTTATGAAAAAAGAATTTTAATGTTTATTTGGAATACTATTATATATAGTATATAAGTACCTTAGGAGGAATAATAATGCCAAATTTTAAAATAAGTGGTTTAGATGTACCAAAAGTAAAGAAAATGTCTAGTTTATTATCAAAAGAACTTGCAAACGTTATAGAATGTCCAGTAGATTGGGTTACTTTTTCTACGGATTGTCTAAGTAATGGTAATATATTTTGTGATGGTAAGCTACTAGAAGATACTGTATTTATACATGTGGAATGGTTTGATAGAGGAAGAGATGTGAAAAATAAAGTTGCAAAAATAATTACAGAAGGTATTATGGATAAAAGACAAACAGAATTTTCTAAAATAGAAACTGTCGATATTATTTTTGTGGATCTTGATAAATCGAACTACTATGAAAACGGAGAACATTTCTAGTACGCAATCACAATAAATAACTGTAAATTACTAGTTTAGAAAAAGTCTTGTAGTATATTCATGGTTTTACTTTACTAGAGCACATGGTAAAAGTGTTCGATGAGGGATATTTTGATAAAATACAACAAAAAGCGATTGAATTATATTCAAACGCTTTTTATAATATCGGTAGCTAATATGATATTTATATGATATATTTTACATATAAATAATAAAAATAATATAAAATAATAATCAATAGTATTCCATTAATATATTAAATCGTATTGTATTTCAGTTGAAAGGTTGGTAATAGTATGAAAATATTAATTGGTAATAAAAGGTATGAACATTGGATTCTTACAGATAAGTCTATAGAAATTTGCGTGGAGCCACTGAATATATTTAGAAAGAAAAAATATGTAACGTATGATTTAATGTTACTAGATGAGGTTAAATTGTTCTATAAAAAAGATGTTTCAGTTGCTGGTAGTCCGCTCGGTGCAGGGGTAGATGTTGTATACCCAGTATACATCACATTTATAATGAGAGATAAAGAAGTAACGATAAATGCAAACTCTGGTTATGATAATCGTGTCCTAGCAAAAGCGCTTGATATATTAACATCTAAAGGATATGTTGTTAGTGATCCTAGTAATTTACTAGAAGGGCTAAGAGACAAAAATATTCATATGTGGAATTATATTGATAGTATCGAAAATAAATAATAATCGATGCTTTATTATTGACCTATTTTGTAATGTACTATATAACACTTTATATAGTTAGTGTACGCTAACCAAGGAAAGGGGCGTCTATTACATGCAAAAAATATATAAAAAGTCTATACGTACAATATTTGCTATATTAATAGCGTTTGTACTAGCGTTTACTAGTGGTATGTTATCAAACAATGAATCAACAAATAATCAGCTTAAAGAAATTGATTACACACCACCAATTACAATGATAAAAGAGATTACAATTTAGTTATAACAATCGAGAAGATGTTAAGTTCATGTATTTTATTAAACAAATAGAACACATGGACTTTTCTTATGTGATAAAATATAGTCAATTTGTGGTATAGTAATATATATTTAGTGTAAAGGATGATTGTAAAATGGAATTTGATGCAAAAAAAATAGAGGTATACAAGGAACTACTTTTGACAACACAATTACAAGCAGGGTATCAAGAATTTATTAAATTACTGCGCTATATACGTATTTTGTTAGAAAACGAATTAGATTCTTATGAATTTTCAAAAAGTGTTGTAGAAAATCATATGGAATTTTCTTACTTTCAATTATTTAATAAAGAATTAAAGGAAAAGGGTTTGAAAGTACAAGTTGTCTTTGTGCATAAAGAGTTTCAATTTGAAGTATGGGTTTCTGGATATAATAGAAAAATTCAATGTGCATACTATAACCAATTAAGAGATGTACAAAGTATTTATTTACTAAATGACAATCCAATGAAAGTAAACTATATTTTTAAGGCTTGTTTGTCGAATGAATTAGATATCAGTAATGCGGATTTATTAATAAGTTTATTAAAAGAAGAAATATTAAACATCATAGAATTTTCACGAGAATATATGTTAAGTGATACAATTCTAAATTTAAGATAATGCGATATATTATTGAGAGTCTTGAACACATACATAGATAACATTCTCCTTAAAAAACAACACTTCTGGTAAAAGTGTTGTTTTTTTGTATAAATATATATATATAGTATTGATACTACCAATGTCTATGCAAATTTTAATATTCTTCTATAGTGTTATAAAATTCACTTTGTTTGACCACCTATTCTATATACTATAAAATAATTATATAAGTTACAGAATAAAATAATCTATAGTCTGTGTTGTGACTAAACAAGTATATCGTATCAAATAATTTGAATTAGAAATTATAATGTAGGTTTATTTTGTTCTAATAAGGTGATGAAGGATGTATAAAAAGGAGAAGAATTATGAAAAGTACAACATCATTTGATTTACAGTATGCACATCGATTTTATGGATTTCAAGGGGAAGCACAATATTTACATGGACATACTGGTGTTTTAACAATCGAAGTAGAAGGTGAAATTAATAAAGGGGTAAATATGGTATTTCCATGTAATGAAATCAAAAAAATAGCATGGGAATTACTACAGAACTTTGACCATGCACTAGTCTTAAGAGAAGATGATCCCCTGTTACCAGCAATTTTGAAAGTATATGAAGATCAAGGAATCAAAGATGGCCATCCAAATAACACTATGAAGGGGCCAGCATTTAAAACAGACTTAGCAACTGCGTATCCAGATTGTCGTTTGGTTGTAACAAAAGAAACAATGACAGTTGAAGGAATGATAAAGATTGTTTATGATTTATTAAAGGAAAAGTTACCAATTTCCAAGATTACATTTACTAGCGGTGTAAACGGTGCATATGAAGAATATAGTAAAGAAACTAGCAGTGGAACATGTCCACTTTGTGGAGTGGCATTATTAGAAGATGGAACATGTCCAAAATGCAGTTATAAAAGATAATAGATAAAAGAGTTCATTGTGAACTCTTTTACATTTCAATTTTGTTTTGAAATACTAGGAGGAAATATGAATTATTTTAAAAAGAGAGAAAATGTCGATTTATATACAAAAATGATGGAAGAATATGATAATGCATTTGTGATAAGCAAGATTAAAGATATATTACCAAAACATTCTACTATACTAGAAATAGGAATGGGTACAGGAAATGATTTAATTGAGTTATCGGAAGAATATGATGTTTTAGGAAGTGATAATTCAAAGTATTTTGTAGAAGATTTTAAGAAAAAATACAATATTGAAGCAATCATGTTGGATGCTATTAGCATTGATATAAATAAGAAATTTGATTGTATATATTCAAACAAAGTACTGCAACATTTATCAAAAGAGGAATTTATACAATCACTAGTAAACCAAGGAAAACATATACATGATAATGGCATGATTTTTATGACGTTATGGAAAGGTGAATATAAAGAAACATTCGAATTTGATAACCAATTACGTTTTGTATACTACAATGAAGGAACACTAAGAAAAATTGTACCTGCTGGCTTAGTGATACATGATATAATTTATTATAGAGAATTTGATGATAATGATTCTATAATCTTAATTTTAAAAAAGGATTAATGAGATTGTATTTTTAGAATATGAAAATAAGATATGTAATAAGCTTATAATGATATACTAGAGGAAAGTAGAACGTTAGGAGAAAGATTATGATTAAAGCAATTTTTTTTGATATCGATGGAACTTTGGTTAGTTTTAAAACGCACAAAATACCTCAAAGTACAATAGATGCACTACATCTTTTAAAAGAAAAAGGAATTAAGTTGTTTATTGCAACTGCAAGAGGAAAAGATGGTTTAGGAATCTTAAAGCAATTTGACTTTGATGGATATATAACATTGAATGGACAATACTGCTACGATAAAGATGGTACAATGCTGTATGAAGATACAATCTGTAAAGAAGACCTTAAAAATCTTATTAAGTATATCGAGACAAACAACGTGCCATGTGGTTTTACAGAAGAAGAGACAAAATACTACAATCTTAGAAATCAAGATGTAGATGATTTACATAAAATCACAAATAATGATAATCATCCAGTAGGAGATTATTATCAAGCATTAGTTAATAAAATATATCAAGTACAAGTATTTATTGATAAAACAAAAGAAATAGAGTTGATGAAAATTATGAAAAATTCAACTGCTGCAAGATGGTATCCAACGTTTTGCGATATTTCACCCTTAGGTGGTTCTAAAAAGAATGGTATTGTAGAGGTGTGTAAATACTATAATATTAAAGTAGAAGAAACAATGGCTTTTGGCGATGGAGGAAATGACATCCCGATGTTATCTCATGTTGGTATATCTGTTGGTATGGGCAATGCCAATGATGAAGTTAAAGAAATTGTTGATTATGTTACTTCAGATGTTGATGATAACGGAGTATATAATGCATTAAAACATTATAAAATCTTATAAGTATCATAGTAAGAAAGCTTAGAAATAT
>CAYJPL010000051.1:0-5993 GCA_964372125.1 uncultured Erysipelotrichales bacterium | reverse complement strand
AATGGTGCCCAGGGCCGGAATCGAACCGGCACGGATTTTAAGGTCCGCAGGATTTTAAGTCCTGTGCGTCTACCAGTTTCGCCACCTGGGCAACATTTGGAGGTTCCAGCCGGACTCGAACCGACGGTGACAGAGTTGCAGTCTGTAGCCTTACCAACTTGGCCATGGAACCGTATTTTCGTTACATGTCTTGTAACTCGTTGCCATATTATTATATGTTAATATTTAAAAAAAGGCAACCCTTTTTGTGCACTTTTTTTACAATTCTATTTTATGTTGATAATACGTTGCTTTTTACTTATTTTGCTTATCACTATATGCACAAATATAAAAAAAGTACAACAATTTCATGTTGTACTTAAGTTTATTATTGACTAATGATTTTTTCCCAATATGTATTATATAGCTCTAATGTCTCTTCATCTTGGTATGCAAAGTATTCATCATTTTCACCATATCTTATCCCATATGCATTATTGTCTGCATAATCGGCTTCTTTAGCTTCTGTTGCTGCGTTTACGTTTGTAGAGTAATATCCTACTTCGTTTGTATTTGCAAGTGCAATATCATCACGTAGCATAAAATTCATGAATTCTGTTGCTAATTCAACGTTTTCACAGTCTTTTGACATAACCATTCCATCAAACCAGTAGTTTGTTCCTGCAGTTTCTGGCATATAAAAGTCCATATCTGGATTTTCACTAATAATATATGCAGCATCCCCAGAATACATTACTGCCATCGCTTTTTCTCCACGTACCATTGCATCGATGATTTCATCTCCACCGTATACTGGATCCATTGTTTCTTTTTGTTCAACTAACCACTCGTATGCTTCTTCTACTTCATTTGCATCTGTTGTATTCATAGAATATCCTAGTGATTTTAATGCTGGCATAAAAGAATCTCTTACTGAATCATACATGTAGATATCTCCAGCATATTTTTCATTACGTAAAACTTCCCATTCTTGTTCAAGGTCTGCTGGATTTACTGCAGTTGTATCATATACAATTCCTACATTTCCTGAAAAGTATGGCACCCAATACTCTTGATTTGGATCAAAATCTTTGTTTAATAATTCTTGATCAATATTTTCTAGATTAGTGATTTTTTCCATATCTACAGGTTGAACTAAGTCTTCAATTATCATTTTTTCAATCATATATTCTGATGGAATCATAATATCATAAGTGTTTCCACCTAAAATTTTAGTATACATTGATTCATTTGTATCAAATGTCTCATATACAACTGTACAATCAAATTCTTCCTCAAATTCTGTTAATGTGGCTTCATCAATATATTCTCCCCAGTTAAATACTTTTAAAACTGGTTTATCTTCTCCGCTTCCACACGCTGTTAATGATAATACCATTGCACCTGCTAGTGCACTTTTTAATAATTTTTTCATTTTTTTGTCCCTTTCAATTTATTGGCAGTACATATAATACTGCTATATTCAACAATAGAATTTTCTATTTGGTTGACTAATTTATTGAGAAATAATTTTTTCCCAGTATGAATTGTAAAGCTCTAACGTTTCACTATCTTG
Organism: uncultured Erysipelotrichales bacterium; assembly: GCA_964372125.1. Classification (GTDB taxonomy): domain Bacteria; phylum Bacillota_I; class Bacilli_A; order Erysipelotrichales; family Coprobacillaceae; genus Tannockella. The sequence goes on along the minus strand of CAYJPL010000051.1, from coordinate 4,438 downwards.
ATATCTAAAGTGCTCATCATTTTCTTCGTATCGTATTCCATAGGCACTATTGTCTACATACATTTCTTCTTTTGCAGTTGTAGCTGCATTGATATTTGTAGAGTAGTATCCAATTGCTTCTGTATTTTTTAAAGAAACATCATCACGTAACATATAATTCATAAATTCCACTGCTAATTCAGGTTCTTCACTTTCTGATGTTAAAACCATACCATCAAACCATGTATTTGTACCGTCATTTTCTGGCATGAAAAATTCCATGTTTGGATTCTCATACATGATATATGCTGCATCTCCTGAATACATCAAAGCCATTGCTTTTTCTCCACGAATCATAGCATCAATAATTTCATCTGTACCATATACTGGTTCCATAGTTTCTTTTTGTTCTACTAACCACTGGTATGCTTCTTCAACTTCACTAGGAACAGTTGTATTCATAGAATATCCTAATGATTTTAATGCTGGCATAAATGAATCTCTTACCGAATCATACATATATATGTCTCCTGCATATTTTTCATTACGTAAAATTTCCCACTCTTGTTCAAGGTCAGCTTCATCCACTACTGTAGTGTCATAGACAATTCCTACATTCCCCGAAAAATATGGTACCCAATATTCTTGATTTGGATCAAAATCATTTATCAAAATAGATTGATCTACATTTTTTAAATTCGTTACTTTATCCATATCAATTGGTTGTATTAAATCTTCTATAATTAATCTTTCAATCATATACTCTGATGGCAATAAAATATCATATGTATTAGTATCTTTTAATTTTGTATACATAGTTTCGTTAGAATCATAAGTTTCGTATACAATTTTACAATCAAATTCTTCTTCAAAGTCATCTAATATCGACTCATCTAAATATTCACCCCAGTTAAAAATTCTCAATACTGGTTTATCATCCTCACCACAACCTGTAAGCACGATTAACATCATACTTGCAATAAACACTCTAAAAAATTTCTTTAACACTTGCTTTTCTCCTTTTTTTTACGAATTGTGGAACAATTGTTCCTAGTAATACAACTAATAATACAACAACTAAAATAACTGTTGATAATGCATAAACGCTTGGATTTGTACGTTTTGACATATTATACACAACAATAGAAATGTTCTCTATTCCATTCCCTGTAACAAAATAAGAAATAATAAAATCATCAAACGACATTGTAAAGGCCATTAATGCCCCTGTAATTATACCTGATTTAATTTGTGGTAAGATTACCTTTATCAAAGCCTGAAATGGACTTGCACCTAAATCCATTGCAGCATCAGCAAGATTGACATCTAATTGTCTCACTTTTGGATATACTGCGGTAAGTACAACTGGTGTACAAAATGCGATGTGTGCAATCAACATTGTATTATACCCTTTTTCTAAACTAAGAAATGAAAATAAAATCATAAATGATACCGCTGTAACAATCTCCGGATTCATAATTGGTATATTATTACTTTGAAGCATTAGTCTTCTTATTTTTGAACGATGTTTCGAAAGACCTATTGCTGTAATTGATCCTAGTATTGTTGAAATTACTGTAGATAATACTGCTATAGACACAGACACCCAAACTGCATCTTTTATTTGAGTGTCGGTTAATAACCCTTGATACCACTGCATTGAAAAACCACTCCACAATGATAACGAATTACTATCATTGAATGAAAAGATTGCCATTATAAACAGCGGTAGATATAAAAATAATAATGTAACACTAATCAAAAGCACGATTTGTAACTTTTTTTGTTTTTTCATCTTTATCCTCCTCGTCTAACGCGCTAGCAAGTTTTTTTTCAACTCTGTAAATAATTGCCATAGATAGAATTACTAAAATCGCAAGGATTAAAGAAATCGCACTACCAAAATGCCAGTTTCCTAACTTAATAAATTGTTGTTCAATAAAACTTCCTATTAATGCATATTGTCCACCGCCAAGTAACTTTGGAACAATGAACGATGATACTGCTGGTAAAAATACCATTGTAATTCCCGTTACAACTCCACCTAATGTTAATGGAAAAACTATTTTTCTAAACGTAAGTATCGGACTTGCACCTAGGTCTTGACTAGCTTCTTGCAAGGAGTAATCCATCTTTGCAAGTACAGAGTAAATCGGTAATATCATAAAAGGTAAAAAGTTATACACCATACCAATTACTACTGCAAAATCCGTGTATAGTAAGTCTATTCCCGGTAAGCCAATTGACTCTAATAGCATCGATACAACACCCTTACTACTAAGGATATTAATCCATGCATATGTACGCATTAGTAAATTTATCCATGTTGGAAAAGTTATTAATAATATTAATATTGTTTGTGTTTTTTCTTTACAACGGCTAATTCCATAAGCAACAGGGTAACCTATCACTAAACAGATAACTGTTGTAATAATCCCTAATATAAATGAACGTATTAATACGTTTATAAAAACCGGATCAAAAAATTTCGCGAAATTATCAAGTGTAAATGAAAAAGTAGTAACGGATGTTCCTTGTTCTACAAATGCATATAGTAGAATCAGCAACATTGGGATAAAAGTAAGTAAAAATAGCCATGCTGTATATGGGATAATTAATTTTTTAAACTGCTTCATTAATATGTACCCATTTTCTCCATAACATGAATATCTTCAGGCCAAAAATCTAATTCAACAATTTTTCCCACTTCACTAATATCTGTTGTATGAATTTTATAACTTCTAGATTTTGAGTCTACCATGATTTCATAGTGAACTCCCTTAAAGATAATAGATGTTACTACTCCAGCAATTTTCCCTTTACCCACTTCTACAATATCGATATCTTCTGGGCGAATTACGATATCAATGTCTTGACCTTCTTCAAATCCTTTATCAACACATTCAAATTGTACACCATCAAATTCTACTAATAAGTCATTGATAAATTTACCTTCAATTATATTTGAATCACCAATAAATTGTGCAACAAAACGATTTTCCGGCTCATTATAGATATCTGTAGGCGTTCCAATTTGTTGAATATTCCCTTCATTCATAACAACAATTGAATCTGACATCGTTAATGCTTCTTCTTGATCATGGGTAACATAAACAAATGTAATTCCTACTTCTTGTTGGATATTTTTAAGCTCTATTTGCATCGCTTTACGTAACTTTAAGTCCAATGCCCCTAGTGGTTCATCTAACAATAATACTTTTGGCTCATTGACAAGTGCTCGTGCTATTGCAACACGCTGTTGTTGACCACCAGATAATTGATTAATATGGCGCTTATCAAACCCTTCTAACCCTACTAACGAAAGAATTTTTTTAACTTTATGCTCTATTGTTTGTTTATCCATTTTTTTGATTTTCAATCCAAATGATACATTATCAAATACATCCATATGCGGAAATAATGCATACTTTTGAAATACCGTGTTTAATTCTCTTTTATGTGGTGGCAACATTGAGATATCTTGTTCATTAAAATACACTGTTCCTCCACTTGCTTCTTCAAATCCACCTAAAATACGTAATGTCGTTGTTTTCCCACAACCACTTGGTCCAAGTAAAGTAACAAATTCTTTTTCATTAATATCTAAGTTAATCCCTTTTAAAACCACTTGCCCATTGTACTCTTTTGTTAAATCTCTTAATTCAATTAATTTAGTCATCCTTATACTCCTTATTAAAATATTGGTGGTGTCGAAACCCATATTACCTTAGCAACTGTATCAGTATTATTTTTTATACAGTGTGATACTCCGCCCTTAATATAGAAAGTTTCCCCTTTTTTTACTTGTAATGTTTTATCACCGTAAATTAAACAAATTTTCCCCTGTATTACATATCCAAACTCTTGTCCTTCATGAGGATCAATTGTCATTGATTCTTGACGTGGTTGGATAGAAATCATTATTGGCTCCATCTCATTTTTTTGTGCATTTGGGATGATATATGAAATTTCATATTCATCTTGCTCATTTACAAAGAAGTCATCTTTTTTAAACACTAGTTGTTCTTCTTGTTTCTCACTAAAGAATTCTTGTAAATTTGTTCCTAATGCCTCTAAAATATATTCCAGTGTTGTTATCGATGGTGAGGTCAGTTCTCTTTCGAGTTGTGAAAGAAATCCCTTTGTAAGCTCACTACGATTTGCTAGTTCTTCTAATGTTAAACCATTAGCTAAACGCAGCTGTTTGATTTTTGCTCCAATTTCCATTTTTTTCTCCTGTTTCTTTAAACGAACTTTTTGTTTAATTTATCGAACAATAGTATTATACATTTATTTATTCCAATTGCAATAGTTTTTTAAACATTTTGTTTAATATATCAAACTACATATCTCTATACAACGCCTTTACATTGACAACAAAAAAACTCATACATAAATTTGTGACTCTATACTTTTACTGGGGGACAAATAAGTCTTCCAGTTTTTCTTTACAATAAAA
>CAYJPL010000050.1:0-6095 GCA_964372125.1 uncultured Erysipelotrichales bacterium | reverse complement strand
TGACTATGTAAGACTTTCCTCATAAGTTTTGTCTAAAAAAGTGTTGCCTTTCCATATAATTAGGGATTGCTCTTCAGTATACATATCAAGAAGTATTTTCTTTATTGACTGTGATGTACAATGTTCTATGGCATTATCTAGTAGATTTCCAAGTAATACATAGAAATCTATTTTATCAATATCAATTTTTTCATCAAAAGTATTCGAAATAAACTCTATATTTTCTTTTTTAATTTTTGATACCTTTGATGATAAGATTAGATTTAATGAGGAATTTCCTGCATATATTAGAGGATTAGTATCATTGAGTAAATCTAATCTATTTACTAACACATCATGCATTTTTTCATATTCATTATTCGTAGAATAATTCAATAACAACAACAGAAAATGATTCATATCATGCTTTATGCTTTTTATTTCATTAACATTATCAACAATATCATTATAATTTCTTTGATTGAACCTCAATTCTTCATTATTTAATTTTGTAAGGTAGCTCTCTTTTTCAACTACTATGACTTTATTAATCATTTTATACATTAAAAATACTAGTATACTAATTAAAAATATTTCAATTGAACTCTCTATGAGAAGTTCTCCCTTTTTAAAAATTGATATTAAGTATGATAAGTATATAAGAATTAACACTATGTGAGTAGTTATGTAAAAAGCAGTATACTCTCTAATTTTGAACAAGTATTTTTTAAATAATTTAACTGTAGATAGTAAGAATATAAATAAGAGGATATCTGATAAATAAATTGTATAAGAAATTGGAAAAAGCACGTCATAATAAACTAAATCTATAACCCATGTAACGATAACGTATGAAAGTAATTTGAGTAAAGTAAAATATAAGGAAATAAAAATATGTTCTAAGATATTCTTTTGATCCATAATTGTAAATATGGTTACATTTACAATAGGAAGAAGGCATAGTGCTATTAAGCTATTTTTAAAAACACAATAATAGCCAGTAGATATTAATGATAATAACAATAGTGATATTATAAAATTAACATAGTACTTCTGTTTATTTGTAGAATATATAATATAGAAAAAAGATAATAACATAAAAGCTGTCACTACCAAATCCAATGTATTAGTATCTATTAGCATTTTTTCGTACCTCTATTAGGCTGTCTAGAACCACTTTCTTTTTTCGTCTACTAATTGGAACTTCATAGTTATTTTCTATAAACAAAGTAGTTCCTTCGAGTTTTTTTACTTTTTTCATATTAACTAAATAAGATCTTCCAACTCTTTTAAAATCAGTTGAATTAATGGTTGATGTTACATCATTTAACTGTTGATTAACTGTTATAGAAGATTTATTAAAGTGGATTTTTGTACTATGATTGAAACTTTCACAATAAAGGATTGTATCTTTTCTTATAATATAGGCATTTTTATTTATATAGAATATAACAGTAGAGTATAGTTCAGTAAGTTTATATAGTACTTCTTCTAATACCATAGGTATCTCTTGGGGTAAGTTTTCCTTTCTAATAAAGTCAAAAGGGTGTATATTACAGGCTTTATAAACCAGCTCATTATGATTGGTTATAAAGATAATAAGGGCATCTTTATGTATATTTTTGTATTCTTTTGCAAGAGCAAGTCCTGACTTATTAGGCATATCTATATCTAAAAATAGGACCTCAAACTTTTTATCCATTGGAAAACGAGTTACATCATTATATCGATGTAGATTGGCAGTGATTGGTTTTGAAGTAAGAAAGTTATTTATATAATTATAAATAATATCTAAGTCATTCAAATTATCATCAAGTATTACAAATTGATATTCCATATTTTTATCCGCTCCCTTTTATGTCATTTACGCATTTAAAAGTGCCATTTACGCTTATGAAATTGAATATATTATCTATATAATTTACTATCTAAGTAATCCAAGAAAATATTATGTTAATTATATCATGCACATTTGTATATTTCAATGATACGGACTAAGGGCTAAATTCACACACTGATTAATTTTAGTTGAATGTAGCATAATATTCTAATATGTTCTTTGGAAACAGTGAAAAGAGTTCAATATGAAAAAAATTATAATAAGTGGAATATGTGTAGTTACTATTTTTACAGCTGGAGCAATTTCAGTTACTGCTGATGTTAAGAATGGAACATCTTGGCAAACGGCAGAATACGTGAATATTCCACCTCGCGGAGGTACAAAGTACAATTTATCTCAAGGAACCAAAAAAATAACAACGAGCAAAACGGCTTCAATGAAAGCATCGTACGGTGCATGGTTTACACCATATGCAAGGTTCATTACATCTGGTAAAACAAATCGTTCTCCAGCGGTCGGGGTTTCACAATATGTTTCTCATCCTAAGTTGTATAGTACTGTAGATAAGGGTGATACTTTGTATACTAAAATGTCTACAAGTACAGTTGATCCAGGTTATATTGAAGTAACATTAAAATTCGCTTCTGATCACATTGATTAAATTAAGGGTAAAGGATAGTTTGACACAACTATCCTTTAATTTAGAAAGGAGATGGGAAACATGGTATATTTAAAAAAATTCTTTTACTTATTTAGTTCAAAAAAGAAAATAGTAGCACTAGCTTTATATTCAATCATTACCATTGTAAGTGTTTATATAGTGTATAAGGGGGCTTATGGATCGGTATCTGAAAGTGATCTTATATATATGAAATCAAATGATCCGGAAATGGGACTAGACTTCTTTTATTTTTTACAAGATTCAGGATTAACTCTTATTATTTTTATACTTACAAGTAGTATTGTTCCAAATATTATTAGTTCTGATTTTTTGTTATACCACAATAATAAACTTGATAATTTATTGATTACTCGCATATCAACAAAGCAATATAATAACACAAAAAAAACAGTAAACTTCATTGCTACATTTTTGATAATGGTATTTACACATTTGATTATGTTGATTGCTATTCATTTGTTTTGTTTTGAACTTTCATTTTCAATGAGTGAAATTTATTTGGGTGCTACTAGACAAACAAATTTATTTTCTGATTTTTTACTGTTAAGCTTACTTATTTATATCATTCTTTCATCTTTAGGCTATGCACTATTCTCAAATTTGATTTTTTCTTTTCAAGCATATGTGAAAAATATTTATTTATACCGAAGTTTAGGAATATGTATTTCTTTAATGGTATATATTGGAGCTACTGCTTTATCAGGGTACTTATACAGTCTTACAGGAAGTATGTTATTTCCTACAATCACATATTTTATGAACATTGTAAATATTATTTCACCAGGTATTATAATAACTCCAGTACTGAATAATAATTATATGCTCTTATATATTGGTACATCATTTGTATATTTTTTTACTACATTAATTTTGTTTGAAATTAAGGAAAGAAATAAATATGTGTACGATAAATAAGCTATTTAGATTAATGAAAATATCAGAGCTCATTATAGGCGTAATCCTTATTTTTATGATACCTGTACTAATTAGATTAAATAGTAAGGTAAACTTTATTTATATTGTATTAACAAGTAATTATATAACACTTATAATAAATGTTTACTATTTTGTAATTGTCTATAAAAAGCTCCAAGTTATCAATTTTATAAAATATTATTTAATACAAAGATGGGGATTAAAAAAAGCAAAAATTACAATACATATATTTGTAAGCATTTATACATTGCTATTTTCGATAGTTCTTTATAGCTTTTTATTTGTTATATACGGATGCCACGATACAACTGCTTTATTGTTAGTTTTGTTAATGTTAAATACAGTTTTATATCTTATAGAGATTAATTTTATTGCACTACAATTCAATAGAAAATCAAATGCGTTATTTGTTGTTGTGCCAATTATCATGAATTTTGTTTTTCATTATTTATTTTTTGTATAGTAAAAGGAGGGTTTATAATATGAGTTTGTTGAATTTATATAATATTAAAAAAATCTTTAAAGGAAATATTGTATTGGATAGTATAAATCTAGAAGTTGAAGAAGGAAGCTGTATACATATATATGGAAAAAATGGGTGTGGGAAATCAACACTATTTAAAATCGTATGTGATATTTTAAAAGCTGATGAAGGTATAATTAACAAAGATAAATATACTCATCTAGGTGCACTTATAGAAAACCCAGGCTTTATAGAGAATGAATCTATTAAATTTAATCTAAAATTTCTTGGTTCATTGAAAAACAATTATGATGAACAAACAGTTATTGAGTTATGTAATCATTATTTTTTAGATTATAACAATCACGCGCCCATAAAGAGTTATTCCGTTGGTATGAGACAAAAAGTTGGAATAATTCAAGCAGTAATGGAAAATCAAAACTTAATCTTATTTGATGAACCAACTAGAGGGTTAGATAAAGATAGTATCGCAGTTTTTGAGAATATGGTTAGATCACTTATAAAAGAGAAGAAAAGTGTAATTATTGCATCACATGACATATTACCTAATATACCTTATTCACATAAACTTTTATTAGAAAATGGAAGATTACTACCTCAATGAAGAAAACATTGTTAAATTACGCTTTTGTTTTTCTTGTTTTATTAGTATGCTTAGTAATTTTTCATATATCATTTGATGATTATGTTGATATAAAATATTTCTTTCCAAGCAAGTCAATATATATTGCCATTAGTATCTTAGTCAACTATTATTATTTGAAAATAATACTGGATAGCGTACTACATTATATAGAAATTGATGTCCTTTCCTTAATAAGGATTGGAAAGAAAGAACTATATATAATATTAATCAGTAAAATTGTTAGAACAATTATACTTTTTTGTATTCTATCAATTTCTTCTGATATACTTCTTTACAGAAATCTTAGTGTCGAAGGTCTTATATGTACTTTAATTATCGAAATAATTCTAGGAATGCTCATCATTCTTACATATAAAAAATTGAAAACAAATACATTTATTGTAGCATTATTACTATGTATTTTAATTAGAGGAACAATTAGTATACTTATAAATAATAATGTAATTAATAGTCTTTTCATGTAAGATATTAGTTTATAAAAATGAATAATCATATGATTTGTTTAAAACTTAGTTGCTAAGATAGTATTAGTGCCAATACGAGAAATACCGGTTAAAAGTACTCCTAACACATTAGACTAGCAGCTATTTTCTAAGTTTAGTAAACATATTCGTACTAAGTACTATGAATTTGCTTGTATTTGCTAAGATGGTACGTAGTCGCTCACTAACTTTGAAACATATTTCAAAACTAATATTAGATCAACTCTTGGAGGCAACCTATCTTTCAAGAGTTGATTTTTATTTTACAAGTATCCGTAAGGATAGTATCTTTAATAATATGTTTTTTTGTAAAAGAAACAAAATCAATAACTTCAAAAATATCAACAACTTCTTATTAAATATTCAAAACATGGAAAACTGACGAACGTAGGATTAATATTTTCAATCAATATAGTATATGGTATATTATTAAGTAGAAAAAACTACACTATGTAGTTTGTGAAAATAATATAATAAATAGGAGAAAACATATAATGGATAAGGAAAAACTACAAAAGGATATAGAAATGCTCAATGAACGCTTTGGTAAAGATACACTTCTTTCACTTGCGACAATAGATGGAGATAGACCTACTGTTCGTATTGTAGATGCTTATTTTGAAGATGGTAGTTTTTATACTATTGTTGATGCTAAATCTGACAAGATGAATCAAATCAAACAAAACTCAGTAGTTGGTTTATGTTCAAATGATTATTTTTCAGCACATGGAATAGCAACGAACTTAGGACATATTTATAACGATAAAAATCTTGAACTTGCTGAAAAGTTAAAGTGTGTGTTTGCAAAATGGTGGGATAATGGACATAGTGATTATAATGACATAAGTACTGTTATCTTAGAAATAAAACTTACAGATGCTGTATTTTTCGACTTTGAAACAAGGTATGTTATAAATTTCTAATAGCACATTACTATGAATATTGAATGTGATAATAGATGACATATCCTTTTAAACAAGTAAAGAATGATAATTATTAAATGATAAATTTATTGAAATTGAATGAATTACATATAATGATAGGAG
>CAYJPL010000049.1:0-6306 GCA_964372125.1 uncultured Erysipelotrichales bacterium | reverse complement strand
TCACTATACTAATGCACGAACATTGCATTTTATTGCAAGAAATTAAAAAAAATTTTAAAAAATCTCAATTAGAGTTTTTCTAATTGAGATTCTTAAATTATTATTAATTATCATCATTGTCATCGTTATCATCATCTAGATCATTTTCTTCGTTTTGATCATCTTGATCATCTTGATCATCTTGCTCATCATCATTGTCATCTACATCATCGTATAAGTCATCGTTGTCATCATTATCATCATTTTGATCGTCATTATCAACATCATCTTGATCATTATCATCATTATTATTTTGATGATCGTTATTGTTGTCATAATCATCATCATCATCTTGATCATCATTATCATTATCATCGTCGTTATTATCATCTTTATCACTATCATCACTGTCATTGTCATCATTATCGTCATCATCATTTGCGTCGTAACGAGAATGAACTAATTGACCAGTTACTGCATCGATATCAATAGTATGACTACCTTTTGATATTTCTAATTCAACTTCATAGACCATTTTTCCATCTTCATAGTCGAAATCTATTTCTTTTTCTAGAATTGCTGATTCTTTAATACCTGCATATTTAACTGCTGCTGCATATGCAGCATCTTCTCCTATATATTTAGAAGTATTTACAGTGTTTGAGATTTTTACATTATCATTAAAAGTACGATTCCCGTTAACGGTTAACACTGCTAATTCTTGAATACTTAGTGATGCTAGTGTGTCAAATGTAAGGGTAGGGTCTGCAGTTATTAGATCATTTATAAGTTGTGCTTTACCAATGCTTATATCATATTCATTTGCCAGTTCTTGAAGTGCAGCATCCGATTTTACGACTTGGAACAAAACGGTGCTATTTGAGTTTTCGATTAGTGATTGATTGATTTTATCTGCTAACTCTTGTTGTTTATCATTTAGTGTAGTAACACCTTCTACGCTAAACAATATTGAGCTATCTTCAATGATATAACCATGTTCACTCATTGAATCAACAATAGTATTTGCTGCTTTTGTTGCATCAATATCTACTAGCTCTAGTCCCTCTAACACTTCTTTAGCTTCTTCATTTCTAGCAGTGACACTTATTACTGTACCATCGTCATTTATATCCATTGTGATGCTAGGGTTTACATCAAGCCCTACTGTCATTAAAAATTGTGGTTGGCTATTATTTGTATTTAGTCCTATGAATGCAATAATTGCGATACATGCCATTGCCATTACAGGCATGAACTTAGGCCATGAAAACTTCTTTTTCTTTTCAACAACTATACTTCGTTCTTCGTCAATTTTATGACACTCTTGAAGGATATAATCAAAATCTATTTCGGGGGTATTATTTGTTAATGAATCTTTTACTCTTTTTTTAATTAAATTACTCATATATTGTATCCTCCTTTACTTTATCTTGTAATTTTTTAATAGCGCGATTATACTTCGACAAGACTGTTGATAACTTCATATCGAGCATAGCAGCGATTTCTTTATGAAGTAAACCTTCTAAGGAATGTAAAACAACGATTTGTCGACTTTGTTCATCAAGTGAAGATAGTGCTTGCTGGAGAAAAATTTTATTTTTCTCTTCTACATGATCATCAACTTTATATAGATTTTCTAAGTCTTCACGTTCATCTAAAATAGTTTCACGCTGCTGCTTACGTATTTTCATGTAGGTAATATTCTTAGTTATTGTAAATATCCAAGCCATCGCTTTTGAACTTGACTTGTACAAGTGAGCGTTTTTATATATTTGTATAAAAACATCTTGTACAATATCTTGCGCATCCTGCGGATTTTTGATAATTGAATAGGCATATCCATAAATGGATTGATGACACAGCTCAAAAAGCTCCTTTAACGCAACTTTGTCTTGCTTTGCGATTGCAAAAAGAAGGGTGTCATAATTGTCATTTGCCAAATCTTTCTTAAGTAATGATAATTTCATAATATTCTCCTATTCATTATATTAATGCAGTAGAGTGACGTTTTATTGCATTAAAATAAATTTTTTTCAAAAAAATTATATCAAACAAAAAAAGAAATGAAAATAAAAAGATCAAGAAATTATCTTGATCAATTTTCTTTATTTAGTTGTTGAATCTTTAAATAGTTCTGCTACCGATGTAGTAAGTCCCGCAACACCTTGAAGTTCACTTGGTATAATGATTTTTGTAGCTTGTCCTTGAGCTAATGATTCCAATGCTTTAAATCCTTGCAATGTTAAATATGATTGTGTTGGATTTGAGGTATTAATATATCCAATACCTTTAGCTTGTGCTTCATATACTAACCTAAGTGCTTCTGCTTCACCTTCTGCACGTGCGATTTGTGCTTCTTTTTCGGCGATAGCACGTAATATTGTTGCTTCTTTATCACCTTCAGCATTTAATATAGCAGATGCTTTTTTTCCTTCTGCTTGTAAGATAGCCTCACGTCTTTGACGTTCTGCACGCATTTGCTTTTCCATCGCGTCTTGAATATCGCGTGGTGGAATGATGTTTTTAACTTCAACACGGTGAACTTTGATTCCCCAAGGGTCAGTTGCATCATCTAAAATAGCACGCATTTTTGAGTTGATTATATCACGTGATGTTAATGTTTCATCAAGTTCTAAGTCACCGATGATATTACGTAATGTTGTTGCTGTTAAGTTTTCAATAGCGTTGATTGGTCTTGCCACACCATAAGTGAATAACTTTGGATCTGTAATTTGATAGTAAATTACTGTATCGATTTGCATAGTTACATTGTCTTTAGTGATTACTGGTTGTGGAGCAAAGTCAACAACCTGTTCTTTTAATGATACTTTGTTTGCAACTCTATCAAATACTGGAATAATAATATGTAGCCCTACAGAACAAGTTCGGTTATAAGCACCGATACGTTCTACTACATATGCTCTCGATTGTGGTACGATACGAATCGTATTAACGATTATACTAATAATTAAGATTGATGCAATTGCATATAAGACAACTGCGATTAAATTTACTTCTTCCATGATAAATTCCCCCTATATTTTTTTAACTATCACATGTGCTCCCTCAATTGCTAAAATTTCACATGTTTGTCCTATCTCTATAGAACCATTATTTACTTCAATTGCACTCCATGACGTCGACATTACTCTTACTTCACCTTTTTGATTTGGTGAGATAGTACGTTCTACAATACCGTGTTTGCCTATAATGCGATCATAGTTAGTACGGACAGTATTTGTTTTCATGTATTTTTTTGCAATTGGTCTTGTAAAAATGATACAAATAACACTAACTGCAATAAATAGTATGATTTGAATGCTTTGTGGAAGTCCAAGCATTAAGGCAAGTAGGGCGCTTAATCCACCAACAGCAAACCATACTCCGACAAGATCTATTGTTAAAATTTCAAAAATTATACTTACAATTGTAATTGCTATCCATATTAATGACATTATCCTGCCCTCCTTATAATTGAACTATCAAAATTTGATTTATTTCATCATACTGTGCTTCATACTTCAATCCCTGATTTTGTTCAATTCGAAGATTGTATAATGACACAATTTCATCAATTAGTGCTTTGTTAGATATTCTACCATAGCTCTTTCCAATTGAAATACGATGTAAATCTTCTTCTTGGTAAATCCCTTGCTCAAGAATTTCTTTTGAAATTGGTTTTATTGCAATAAGTCCCTTTTTTCTATCTAATCCCAGTAATACAAATTGCACATTTTCAAAGAAACGACAAGAAGACTTATTCAATGTAAAATTATTTGTGTATATTGTTACTGTTTTTTTCGCAACATCACTTTTAAACCATTCAAAATCCATATGATCACCTCCACAATTACATTATATTATATTTATTATTTTTTTGCAAATATATTATACTTTTTATTCTTGTACTTATTTTTCAAAGTATATATAATGTAGAGGAGGTGACGATATGAAAAAAATTTTTACAATCATAATGGTAATATTGCTGACGGGATGTTCAAGTGGTAATGACAAAGAAGTAGTAGATTATCCAGATATACATATAGAATACTACTATGTAGATGGGTGTGGAATGTGTGAAGCATTTTCTACTGAAGGTATTCCGATACTTGAGGAAGAATTTGGTGATGCATTAACAATTACAAGATATAGTATGGATGATGCACAAACAAAACAAGCATATGATGATTCCCTTGCAAATATTGATGTTGAACAATTCGATACTGGTGATTATTATGGACTGGCTCCACTTATAATAGTAGACGGTGAATTTGCAAAGTTAGGTATTTATGCAGGAGAGTATGACGAGCTTGCAAACGATATCAAAAGAGCCATTAATGATGAGCCATTAGGTGAAGATTTAGAGTACGATCGTGCATTATTTAAATAAAGAATAGGAGAATTATAAATGGCAACACCACATAATGAAGCATTAGAAGGACAAATCGCAAAAACGGTATTAATGCCAGGAGATCCATTGCGAGCAAAATTTTTAGCAGAGACGTATTTAGAAGATATGGTACAGTTCAATGGTGTACGTAATATGCTTGGGTATACAGGTACATACAAAGGAAAGAAAGTATCAATTATGGGTTCAGGGATGGGGATGCCATCTATTGGAATTTATAGTCATGAATTATATAGCCAATATGGAGTAGAATCTATTATTCGTATTGGATCTTGTGGTTCATATCAAAAAGACGTACATGTACGTGATTTAGTAATGGTACAAGGTAGTTCAACTGATTCAAACTTTGGACATCAATATGAGCTGCCAGGAACATTTTGTGCATTAAGTGACTTTTCACTATTATCAGCAGCAGTGGAAAAAGCAAAAGAAATGAATGTTTCATACCACGTAGGAAATATTTTAGCATCTGATGTATTCTATCATGCCGATAAAGGTAACGTCGAAAAATGGGGTTCTATGGGCGTATTAGGAGTAGAAATGGAATCATATGCATTATTTACTACTGCAGCACATTTAGGAAAAAAAGCATTCACAATCTTAACAGTTTCTGATTCATTAGTATGTGAGGAATTTACAACTGCATTAGAACGTGAACAAACATTTACAAGTATGATGGAAATTGCACTTGAAATTGCATAAATTGATTAAAGGACTTCTATAGAGGGAAGTCTTTTTTTATTGAAAAAAATACGATATCATATTATACTTACAAAAGAGTAGGAGGTTGTGTAATGTTTTATCGAGATAGCTATACTGTTATAAATTTGGATAAATTAAAGCAAAATATTCAAACAATTTATAACCATACAAAAAAAGATATAATGGCAGTAGTTAAAGCAGATGCATATGGTTGTGGATACAAGGAAGTATCTAGAGCATTACATGAAATTCCATATGTTAAAGCATTCGCTGTCGCAACTTTGAAAGAGGCAGTCGAATTAAGAAATGCAAAAATAGATAAAGATATTTTAGTACTTGGGGCGATTGTCAAAAATCAAGCAGATATTGATTTAGCAGTAATGCATGATATTTCACTAACAGTTTTTTCACTAGAGTATGCAAAATATTTAGTAAATGCACTGCAAGGCAAAAGTATTAAGGTTCATGTGAAGTTAGATACTGGAATGAATCGTATCGGCTTAGTAGATAGTGATGAATATAAATCTGTGATTGAATATTTGAATAAGAATAATATTGTTATTGAAGGTGTATTTACCCACTTTGCAACGGCCGACAGTGATGTAAAAGAGTTTCAAAAACAAAAAGATCAATTCTATAAAGTAATTGATGGAATAAACTGTAAATATATTCATTGTGAAAACTCTGCAGCAATAATGTACCATAATGATGATAAAAGTAATTTGGTACGTGCAGGAATTGCAATGTATGGAGTTGATCCTGCTGGAAAAGAGAGTACAGAATTAAAACAGGTTTTATCGTTATATTCCAAAGTCGCAATGATTAAAAAAATACACAAGGGCGAATATGTCGGTTATGGATATACTTATCAAGCCTTAAAAGATGAGTTCATTGCAACATTGCCAATAGGATATGCTGACGGAGTAATACGTAAAAATCAAGGCCGAAATGTGTATATAAACGGTAAATATTACCCAATTGTAGGTAGGGTATGTATGGATCAATTGATGGTACGTGTAGATGGTGATGTCCAAGTAGATGATATAGTAGAGATCTTTGGTGATCATATTACACTAGCAACAATGGCTAAAGAATTAGATACGATTCCCTATGAGGTAATGTGTCTAATTTCAAAAAGAGTAGAAAGAATATATGAAGAATAGCCGTGTGGCTATTCTTTTATTATTAGAAAATAAAAGACTCCCATGTGGGAGTCT
>CAYJPL010000048.1:0-6592 GCA_964372125.1 uncultured Erysipelotrichales bacterium | reverse complement strand
TTTTTTGGTGTGAAGCATGAGTAAAAAGTTCTCTTGTTAGTCACTCCCTTAGGAGAGGTAGCATTAGTTCCTTATGATTCACCTATATCAAATATGAACACACTATTTTTGAATACTTTATATGATGAAAATGCAGTTTGTCATTTTGCGATAGGAAAAGGATTTGCAGAGTGCATAAAAGACGGCTTAACGATGAGCGATGAAGAGCTGGTTGCTAAAGGAATTAATGATTCATTACTCCATGTTGATTTTATGATTGGAACAAGTGACTTATCAGTTGTTGCAACAACGGTAGATAAAAAAGAAGTTATTATTTTTAAAGATGGGAATTTTGTATTTTAAGTAGATTTAAATCTACTTTTATGAACTGTTGACATTTTAGATAGTTCAATATATCATTTATGTGCTTACAAGGAGATAAATAATGAGTGAATTTATAAAACAAATTGAAAAAAGAAGAACGTTTGCGATCATTTCCCATCCCGATGCTGGAAAAACAACGCTTACAGAAAAATTCTTATTGTATGGTGGAGCAATTGCTCTTGCTGGAACTGTAAAAGGAAAAAAGAATACTCGTCATGCAACAAGTGACTGGATGGAAATTGAAAAACAAAGAGGGATTTCGGTAACATCTTCAGTTATGCAATTTGAGTATGATGGTTATTGTATTAATATTTTAGATACTCCAGGGCATCAAGACTTCTCAGAGGATACATATCGTACACTTATGGCTGCAGATTGTGCAGTGATGGTTATTGATGCATCAAAAGGGGTAGAGGAACAAACTCGTAAACTTTTTAAGGTTTGTACAATGCGTAATATTCCAATCTTTACATTTGTAAATAAAATGGATAGAGAAGCAAAAGAACCATATGAATTATTAGAAGAAATTGAGCAAGAATTAGGTATAGAAACTTGTGCTGTAAACTGGCCAATTGGTGCTGGAAAAGAATTTAAAGGAGTTTATGAGCGTGCTGATAAAAAAGTAATTCGCTTTATTCCAGTTGATGGTGGAAAAAGAGAAGTTGATGTAGAGGAACTTGATGCAAGTGACGAAAGGCTACATGATATTTTAGAAGAACGTCTATATGATAAACTACAGGAGGATGTTGAATTACTAGATATTGCTGGTAATGAATTTGATTTGGACCGTGTGCGTAACGGGAAATTATCACCAGTATGTTTTGGATCAGCACTTACGAATTTTGGTATTGAACCATTTCTACGTCACTTCTTGGATATGACAGTACCCCCGCTTGCAAGAACTGCAGGAGAAAATTTTATTGATCCAACAAGTGAGGATTTTAGTGCCTTTGTATTTAAAATACAAGCAAATATGAATAAAGCACATCGTGATAGAATGGCATTTATGCGTATTTGTTCAGGTAAATTTTCAAAAGGAATGGAAGTATTTCACTATCAAGGTGGGAAAAAGATTAAATTAAATCAATCAAAACAACTTATGGCTGATGAAAGACAAGAAGTTGAAGAAGCTTTTGCAGGGGATATCATTGGTGTATTTGATCCAGGTATTTTTTCTATAGGTGATACGATTACAACAGGAAAAAAACGCTTTGCGTTTGATGGGATACCAACATTTGCTCCAGAACATTTCTGTTTGATACGTAATAAGAATACGATGAAAAGAAAGCAGTTTGTAAAAGGAGTAGAACAAATTGCAAAAGAAGGTGCAATTCAAATATTCACAGATATTGGTGGCGGAATGGAAGAAATAATAGTTGGTGTTGTTGGTGTATTACAGTTTGAGGTACTAGAACATCGTTTGTTGAATGAGTATAATGTAGAAATCATTCAATCTCCATTACCATATCAGTATATTCGCTGGGTAAAAACAGATGCGGATTTAAAAACGCTTAACTTATCTTCTGATACAAAAAAAGTACAAGACTTAAAAGGTCAATATTTATTATTATTTACAAATGATTGGGGAGTACGTTGGGCAATGGATAAAAACCCTGACTTAGAATTACTATCATTTAGCAAAAACTAGTCTTTATAGGCTAGTTTTTTTGATATCTATTCGACAATAGACAAATAATTTACTATACTTAAAGAAAAGGGGGAAATGTTATGAAGAAACCAAAATATATTGAAAGTATCTATCGATACTTATTCCTTATTATTGGGTTAGTCTTTTGGGGATTAGCAGTATTGGTATTTATTGGTGTGTTAACTCCATCATCTAAGTCAGGAATTCAAAATCAAAGTCATTTTGCATATGTATTTATTGCCATAACATTTATTTCGTCAATACTTTCAAATGTTTTTTATATTATTGCTACAAAAAAAGAGCGAGATAAGCAGTTGATTATTGAAGAAGGTGTTTTTATTGATGCAGTAGTAGAAGATGTATATATAATTAAAAGTATACACTTTATTAAGCAGTCTCCATATCGTATAAAGTATTCTTACATGATAGATGGAAATAAAGTTACAAAGAAAAGTAACTTACTATGGGACAATCCAAATGTTGAAATTGGACAATTAATGAAAGTACTAGTTTTAAATAATAAATCACTTTTAAAAATAGAAATCTAGTAATAGTGTATAAAACTTGTATTATTCATTTCAAATGGTGTATAACTCTATTATAGAGTTAGAAATGAGGTGGCGGTCATCGCAAATGCAGGGAAACGACGTATGTGCCGATGTATTAAAACGATGCATATTTATATAGGAAAAGAAGAACAAATATTGTTTTTACGTACAAAGAGCTATCAATGTATGATACGTGATGATAATCAACATCAAATTGTGTATAAAATATATGGTGATGAGTTTGATTTATCATGTACTGAAAGCGAATTTAATGATCATTTTGTGGTAATAAAAAATAAAAAAACATGTGTAAGTATATAAAAAAGTCATTAGACTTTTTTTGCTTTTTGCAACAATTTATCTAATGTGATATAATAGGATAGCTTTTATAAAGAGGAGGATTCTATGAAACGTAACTTTTATATAGAAAATATAAAAACAGTGGATGATGTAAATAAGATTACACTTCTATTAAATAGCTTAGAAGAAATATCACGTATAAAGATAAAGCAATCATCAATATCATTTGAGTGTCTTGATGATACTTTAATAAAAGATATGGTGCACACTGTTGATGCTGAATTAATTATTCATGAAATTATAAACAAAAAAAAGCGTGTCTATAAAGAAGGAAGAGAAAAGAAAGAATTCTTTTTTATGTTTACAAATTTAGAAACAGAACAAGAGGCAAATGAAATAGAAGAAGTACTATCAAAGTATAGTATGTATGAAAATGTAGAGATTGATTTTACAAATAAACTATTAAAGGTAACTACAAATGATACAATTGTGTTAAAAAGATTAAACCGTATTGTTGATAAAGTTAATCCAAATATCGATGTTGAACAGTGGCATAAACCATTTAAGTCGGAAGATTTGTTTAATCAAAGATATGTGAAAAGATATTTACGTGTAAGTGCTTTTTTACTTGCGATTGCTTTAGCACTTGTCTCAAAAAGTAGCTCGCCATATATCATTATCATGTGTTGGTTTGTTGGCTTAGTAAGCTGTAGCGATAAGTTGATTTTAAAAGTATATCAAGAATTTAAAATTAAAAAATATTACACAGAAAATAGTTTGGTTTTACTTGGATGTATTCTTGCTTTTTTAGCAGGTAGATATGTTGAAACAATCATTCTAGTTGTACTTTATCAAGTTCTAGAACTTGTAAGTGAAAAAATCATTGCAGTAGTACTTACAAAAATAGACAATAAAGTATCTATTCCGGTATTAGGTAGAAAACTTGTAGATGGTGGATATAAAATGGAGCCATTAGAAGAATTTGATATTGGAGATAAACTTGTGGTATTTCCTGGTGAAACAGTTGGTCTTGGTGGAGTAATATGCAAAGGACAAACAAATTTAGATACTTTTGTTGAAGATGGTAATCAAGTTGCAACAGAAGTAAATAAAGGTGAAGAAATTTCAAGTGGCACAGTAAATCTTGATCAAGAAATTATTATAGAGGTAAGGCATTTGTTTGAAAGAAGTGCTTTTAGTAAGGTCTTAGATATTGCGGCGTTAGCTCCAACATATAAGTCAACTAGCCAAAAATTCATTTTAAAATGTTTTAGATATTTTAGTTATTTTTTAGTTGCATCTGCACTGCTTACGCCAATTATATTATTAACTGTCGATTTTCAAGAAAGTGTAGAATATTTATATTTTAGTGCAATCTTGCTTAGTATATCAGGAACATTCTTTCATAAGCAGGCATCACAGTTTATTGTACTAGCTGGTGTTGCAAAAGCATTTCAAAGTGGGATAATTATCAAAGAAAACAGTGGTCTAAGTGCAATTGGGCATTGTGCAACAATTGTCTATGATCGATTTGATGGCGTTACATTAACAGATGATGAAATGGAAATGTTTGAAAAACTAAAAGGATTACATAAGGATTTCATTGTATTTAATGATGGACCAATTGCATTAGAAAATGATCAATATCCAATATATAATGATTTGAGTGTTGAAGAAAAATGTGAAGTAATGGAAAAATCTCAAGCAATCGGGCCAGTGCTATATATAGGTGACTCGAGTAAAGATGTAGCATTGTTACAAAAAGCATTTGTAAGTGTAGCTCGTGGTGGATTACATGATAAAGAGGTAGTGGATAACAGTGATATCGTATTAACTAGTAGTGGTGAAGAAACTATTTTATCAATGTTTAAACTTGCAAAGAAGCAAAATCGTGTAGATCTTATAAATATCATACTATCGGGGGTTGTAGTAACTGCAATAACACTAATGGCGCTAATGTTTATAATTCCTTGGCCAATTGCTTATGTTATCTATGCACTATCTGGTTATGCAATGATTTTTAATGCATATCGCATATTAAAATAAAAAGAAGCAATATTAATATTTTTCACATATGTTAAATATTAATATTGTTTTTATATTATGCTTTTTTATGTTATAGTTATGCGGGGTGACATTATGAAATATACAGTAAAAAAACAAATGCAATTATTAGAGTTTCTAATGATTCATACAAATCGAAAAAATAGTAAATTATATTTAAAACATCAACAAGTATATGTGAATGGATCTAATCAAGTTAAATTTGATACGATGCTTGAAATCGGAGATGTTGTAGAAATAAGCAAGGAAAGAAGTTCAAGTGATTTGGAGATATTATATGAAGATAATGATTGTGTAATTATTAATAAACCAAGTGGGCTACTAAGTATGTCTAATGGGAATCAAAACGAAAAAACAGCATATCAATTAGTTGGACAATATGTTAAATCACAAAATAAAAATAATCGTATTTTTATTGTTCACAGATTAGACCGAGATACGTCTGGGATATTATTGTTTGCTAAAAATGAAAAAATGAAACAATTGTTACAAAATGATTGGAATAATTTAGTAATTAAACGTGGATACCTAACATTAGTAGAAGGTGTAGTAGAGAGAAAGTCGGGTACAATTAAAAATTACCTAGATGAATCAAAGACACAACAAGTATATATCACAAAAAATGGTGGTAAATTAGCAGTAACACACTATAAAGTTGTAAAACAAAATAGAAACAATACATTATTAGAAGTGTATTTAGATACGGGGCGTAAAAATCAAATACGTGTACATATGGAATATTTGAAACATAGTATTGTCGGAGACAAAAAGTATGGTGCTACCACAAATCCAATAAAAAGATTAGGGTTGCATTGTCACGATTTTGAATTCAAACATCCGATAAGTAAAAAGGTAATAGCAGTTAAAAAAGATGCTCCAGAAGTGTTTTATAAACTATTTAAATAAAGGTAAAAGAATAAAATGAATCTATATAATAAACAAGGAAATTACTAACAAATATGTTATAGCTTCCTTGTTTTAATACCTTAATAATAGCAATACATTAATAGAATAATAAGTAGGACAGATTTATTTGTAATCAATAATTGTTTAAATGTTTTAGGGAGTATGATATATAGTAGTAACTTTTATTTATGGATATTTAGTATAGTTGTTTTTCATTAAACTGGATACTAATTATGATATCGAACTAAACAGAATGTATATCTCCTCTATTCCTGCTATACGTTTATATCTGATACCATTATTAAGGTATTGAATGGAATAGTACAGCAAAGGTGAAAATACATAAATAGTGTATTTTATATGCAACTATCTTATGAAAAAAGTGCGGAAAAAAAATTAGAAAAGAGGAAAAGAAAATGAAAAAATTTATCAACACAAAAAAAGGAAAAATCACAATCAGTGCAATCATCGCAGTAGTAGCACTTGCAGCAATCGGTGGAGCAATCTTAACAAAACCAGCAAAGGTTGTAGAACCAGAAACAACAATTGAAGCCGTAGATATGAAACAATTCACATTCGTACACGAATACGAAGGATTAGAAGAACAAAAAGACTACGTAACAACAAGTGTTGTAAAAGATGAAACAGGAGAACCAATCATGGTTGAAGCAACAATGTTAGCATCTACAGAAGATGGTGGAGAAACAGTAGAAACAAAAGTACCAGTAGAAGCAACAACAGCGTTCAAAACAGAATCAACAAA
>CAYJPL010000047.1:0-7758 GCA_964372125.1 uncultured Erysipelotrichales bacterium | reverse complement strand
AAGGACGTTTCCGTCAAAACTTACTAGGTAAACGTGTTGACTACTCAGGACGTTCGGTTATCGCAGTAGGTCCAGATTTAAAAATGTATCAATGTGGTATTCCACGTGAGATGGCATTAAACTTATTTAAACCATTTGTTATTAATGGATTAGTAAAAAGACAACTAGCAACTAATATTAAAGCTGCTGAAAGATTAATCGATAAAATGGATGATCGTATTTGGCCAATCGTCGAAGATGTAATTAAAGAACATCCAGTATTACTAAACCGTGCACCAACTCTACATAGATTAGGGATCCAAGCGTTCGAACCAAAATTAGTAGAAGGACGTGCAATTCGTCTTCATCCACTTGTAACGCCTGCATTTAATGCCGACTTTGACGGTGACCAAATGGCGGTGCATGTACCTTTAGGTAAAGAAGCAATTCAAGAAGCAAGACAATTAATGTTAGGTTCTAACAATATCTTAGGTCCTAAAGATGGTAAACCAATCGTTACTCCATCTCAGGATATGGTACTAGGGAACTACTATTTAACTTTAGAAGATCCAGAAGCGCCAGGGCAAGGAACTATCTTTGCAGATAAGAGTGAAGTAATGCATGCATACAATGCTAAATCAGTACATTTACATACTAGAGTTGCAATTCGTGCATCATCACTTAACAATCAAACATTTACAGAAGAACAAAATAGAAACTATTTAATTACAACGGTTGGTAAAATTTTCTTCAATGAAATATTTGATGGGGCATTCCCATTCATTAATGAACCTTCAGCACGTAATTTAGTAGCTACACCAGATGAGTACTTTGTACCAGTAGGGGTAAATGTTAAAGAACATATTGAAGCAAAAGAAATAATTAAACCATTAAACAAAAAAGCATTAGAAAATATTATCAATGAGGTATTTATTAATTCTGAGTTATCAAATACAAGTATCATGTTAGATAAGCTAAAAGATCAGGGGTTCTATTATTCGACAATTGCAGGTATTACAGTATCTGTATATGATATTCAGGTTCCTGAAGCTAAATATGAATTATTTGAAAAAGCAGATGCTCAACTTGAAGTAATCAAAGGGTATTATCGTAAAGGTAAAATCACTGAAGAAGAAAGAAAACAAATCGTTATCAAGTTATGGAGTAGTGTAAAAGATCAAGTACAGGAAGTTGTTAAATCTGACTTCGAAGCGGATGCAAAAAATCCAATCTTCATCATGTCTGATTCTGGTGCCCGTGGTAACATCTCGAACTTTACGCAGTTAGTAGGTATGCGTGGACTAATGTCAAATCCAAAAGGGGAAACAATGGAAATCCCAATCAAATCTTCATTTAGAGAGGGACTTACTGCTTCAGAATTCTTCGCATCTACCCATGGAGCCAGAAAAGGTTCTACAGATACTGCCTTAAAAACAGCCGATTCAGGTTACTTAACAAGACGTTTAGTAGACGTTGCTCAAGAAGTAATTGTTTCTCAAGAAGATTGTGGAACAGATAGAGGATTTATGGTAAGTGCCTTAGTTAACACTACGGATAATACAACTATCGTTCCATTAAGAGACCGTTTAGTTGGACGTTATAGCCAAAAAGCTGTAATTCACCCAGAAACTGGAGAAGTCTTAATTGATGCAGATCAAATGATTAATGAAACAATTGCTGATGAAATAGAATTAGCAGGTGTCAAAAAAGTAGAAATACGTTCAGTACTAGGATGTAGTGCAAAACGTGGTGTATGTCAAAAATGTTACGGTCGTAACCTTGCAACTGGTAATTTAGTTGAAGTAGGTGAGACGGTTGGAATCATGGCAGCACAGTCAATCGGGGAACCTGGTACACAGCTTACAATGCGTACATTCCACATGGGTGGGGTTGCCGGTGGAGCCGATATCACTCAAGGTTTACCTCGTATCCAAGAGTTATTTGAAGCGCGTAATCCAAAAGCAAAATCTATCATTAGTGAGATCGAAGGAACTGTAACTGCAATTATTGATAATAGTGGTCGTAGTGAAGTTGTAATCACAAATGCTTTAGAATCAAAAAGTTATTTAGCTCCTTATGGTGCTAAGTTACGTGTAGCTGTAGATACACCAGTTAAAATTGGTGCTAAAATTACTGAAGGATCAGTTGATCCTAAAGAATTACTAGCAGTTTCTGATCTAGAAACTGTTGAAAACTACATCTTAAAAGAAGTACAAAAAGTATACCGTATTCAAGGGATTGAAATCTCTGATAAGCATATTGAAGTAATTGTTAAACAAATGTTACGTAAAATGAGAATTGTTGAAGGTGGAGATACAGGAGCACTTCCTGGTACACACATTAATGTTGTTGATTTTACAGCATTGAACAAGGATTCATTATTAACAAGCAAACGTCCTGCAGTTGCAAGACCAATCTTATTAGGTATTACAAAAGCATCACTTGAAACTGAATCATTCTTATCTGCTGCATCATTCCAAGAGACAACAAAAATCTTAACTGATGCATCAATTAAAGGTAAACGTGATGAGTTAATCGGATTAAAAGAAAATGTATTAATTGGTAAATTATTACCAGCAGGTACAGGTTTAAGAGGTCCGTTAAAATCACCAGAACAAATCGCGCAAGAAGAAGAGGAAATGAGAGAATCGGAACTTGCAATGTTTAGTGAAATGGAAGATGACTTTTTTAATCAAGTAGGGGAATAACCCCTACTTTTTTATTACGTATAATTTATATAAATTATTTCTAATATATGTTGACATAGAATATACTGTATGATATTATCGTATCAGTGCCTATATATGGGTGCAATATTTATTGAGAATTATGAAACACCCGGAATTGTGTGTTTGATAGGAAAGGAGAACAAGGAATGCCAACAATTAATCAATTAGTTAGAAAAGGTCGTACAGACAAAACTACAAAATCAAAATCACCAGCGTTAAATAGAGGTTATAACTCGTTAGCTAAAAAAACAACGAGCACTAAATCTCCACAAAAACGTGGTGTTTGTACTCGTGTTGCTACTATGACACCTAAGAAACCTAACTCGGCTTTACGTAAGTATGCCCGTGTTAGATTATCAAACGGAATGGAAGTAACAGCATATATCCCAGGAATTGGACACAACTTACAAGAACATAGTGTTGTTTTAATTCGTGGAGGACGTGTTAAAGACTTACCAGGGGTTCGTTACCATATTATTCGTGGTACAATGGACTGTGCTGGAGTTGCTAACCGTAAACAAAGCCGTTCACACTATGGTACTAAGAGACCTAAGTAATCAAGTATAAAAGAAGGAGGAAATTATAATGGCAAGAAAAGGACAAATCGCTAAAAGAGACGTTTTACCTGATCCAGTGTACAATTCAAAAACAATTTCTAAGTTAATCAACAACATTATGCTTGATGGTAAAAAAGGTGTTGCTCAAAACATCTTATATGATGCATTTACAAAAGTTGAAGAAAAAACTGGAAATCCAGCAATGGAAGTATTTGATCAAGCTATCAATAACATCATGCCAGTTCTTGAATTAAAAGTTAGACGTGTAGGTGGAGCTAACTATCAAGTACCTGTTGAAGTTTCAAACGAAAGAAGAATGACATTAGGGTTGAGATGGTTAGTAAACTATTCTCGTTTACGTAACGAAAACACTATGATCGATCGTTTAGCTAACGAAATTATTGACGCATCTAACGGTGCTGGTGCTTCTGTTAAAAAGAAAGAAGACACTCATAAAATGGCTGAAGCTAATAAAGCATTCGCTCATTTCCGTTGGTAATAACAACAAAAAAATCAAAAATTTAGAAGGGAGATTTTTATGGCTCGTGAATTCTCATTAGTAAACACTCGTAATATCGGAATCATGGCTCACATCGATGCTGGTAAAACAACAACGACTGAACGTGTTCTTTATTACACTGGTAAAATCCATAAAATTGGTGAAACACATGAAGGTGCTTCACAAATGGACTGGATGGAACAAGAACAAGAGCGTGGTATCACAATCACTTCTGCAGCAACAACTGCACAATGGAATGGACACCGCGTAAACATTATCGATACACCGGGTCACGTTGACTTCACAGTAGAAGTAGAACGTTCATTACGTGTATTAGATGGTGCGGTAACAGTATTAGACTCTAAAGCTGGAGTAGAACCTCAAACTGAAACAGTTTGGCGTCAAGCTACAACTTATGGAGTACCTCGTATCGTATTCTGTAACAAAATGGATGCAACTGGGGCTGATTTTATCATGTCAGTTGATTCATTAGGAAAAAGATTAGCAGCTAACGCTGTTGCGTTACAATTACCTATCGGTGCTGAAGATCAATTCGAAGGAATTATCGATTTAGTTACGATGAAAGCAATCTACAATGTAGATGAAAAAGGTGAAGAACAAGAAGAGAGAGATATCCCAGCTGATTACATCGATCAAGCAAATGAATATCGTTCTAAATTATTAGATTGTGCAGCATCTTATGATGACGATTTAATGATGAAAGTATTAGAAGAAGAAGAAGTTACAGTTGAGGAAATCAAAGCTGCTATCCGTAAAGGAACACTAGCTGTAGATTTATTCCCAGTAATCTGTGGTTCTGCTTATAAAAATAAAGGGGTTCAACAAATGTTAGATGCAGTAATCGATTATTTACCTGCACCAACTGACATCCCAGCTATTAAAGGTATTGATGAAAAAGAAAATGAAATCGAAAGACATGCGTCTGATGATGAACCATTCTCAGCATTAGCATTCAAAATCATGGCTGACCCATTTGTAGGAAGATTAACTTTCTTCCGTGTGTATTCAGGAACTATTGAATCTGGATCATACGTATTAAACTCTACAAAAGACAAAAAAGAACGTTTAGGACGTATCTTACAGATGCATGCTAATAAACGTGAAGAAATTCAAATCGTTTATGCAGGAGATATCGCTGCTGCAGTTGGTTTCAAAAACACAACTACAGGAGATACTATTTGTGATGAGAAAAACTTTGTTATCTTAGAAAAAATGGAATTCCCTGAACCAGTAATCGAACTTGCAATCGAACCAAAAACAAAACAAGACCAAGACAAATTAGGAATTGGTTTATCTAAGTTAGCGGAAGAAGATCCAACATTTAGAACGTTCACTAACCCTGAAACTGGAGATACAGTTATCGCTGGGATGGGTGAGTTACACTTAGATGTAATCGTTGACCGTTTACGTAGAGAATATAAAGTAGAAGCTAACGTTGGTGCTCCACAAGTAGCATACCGTGAAACAATCAAGTCATCGGCTGAATGTGAAGGGAAATACGTTAAACAATCTGGTGGACGTGGACAATACGGACATGTATGGATTAAATTCGAACCAAATGAAGGTAAAGGATTTGAATTCGTTGACGCAGTTGTTGGGGGATCTGTACCTAGAGAGTATATTAACTCTATTAGAGTAGGTTTAGAAGATTCACTTGCAACAGGTATGATTGCTGGTTACCCAGTATTAGACATCAAAGCAACATTATTTGATGGTTCATACCATGATGTCGATTCATCAGAAATGGCATACAAAGTTGCTGCAAGTATGGCATTAAAAGTTGCTGGTAAAAAATGTGATCCAGTAATCTTAGAACCAATCATGTCTGTAGAAGTTACAGCACCTGCTGAATACTTAGGTAGTGTAATGGGTGACGTTTCATCAAGACGTGGTATGATTGAAGGACAAGAAGAAAGAGGAAATGCTGTATTAGTACAAGCAAGTGTACCTTTATCTGAAATGTTTGGATATGCAACAGACTTACGTTCATTCACTCAAGGACGTGGGAACTACACAATGATCTTCGATCGTTATGAACCAGTTCCAAAAAGCATTAGAGAAGAAATCATTAAGAAAAATGGTGGAAACAACTAATACAAAAAAATATTGATTTTTACTCATGAATACACTAAAATGTATTTGTACGAAATTTTAAATTCAAATAGGAGGAACCTTAAATGGCTAAAGAAAAATTTGACCGCTCGAAAGCGCACGTAAATATCGGAACTATTGGTCACGTTGACCACGGTAAAACAACATTAACAGCTGCAATCACTACTGTATTATCAAAAGATGGTGGTGCTCAAGCAATGGATTATGCTGCAATTGATGCTGCCCCAGAAGAAAAAGAACGTGGGATCACTATCAACACTGCACACGTTGAATACCAAACAGACGCTCGTCACTATGCACACGTTGACTGTCCAGGACATGCTGACTACATCAAAAACATGATCACTGGTGCAGCACAAATGGATGGAGCTATCTTAGTAGTAGCTTCAACTGACGGACCAATGCCTCAAACTAGAGAGCATATCTTATTATCTCGTCAAGTAGGTGTACCATACATCATCGTATTCTTAAACAAATGCGACATGGTAGATGACGAAGAATTATTAGAATTAGTAGAAATGGAAGTAAGAGAATTATTAAGCGAATATGATTTCCCAGGTGATGATACACCAGTAATCAAAGGTTCAGCTTTAAAAGCTTTAGAAGGAGATGAAAACTGGACTGGAGCTATCCATGAATTAATGGCTGCTGTAGATTCTTATATCCCAACTCCAACTAGAGATACTGACAAACCATTCTTAATGCCAGTAGAAGACGTTTTCACAATCACAGGTCGTGGAACTGTTGCTACAGGTAGAGTAGAGCGTGGACAATTACACTTAAATGATACATTAGATATCATTGGTATCACTGATACAAAAAGCACAGTTGCTACAGGAATCGAAATGTTCCGTAAATTATTAGACTATGCTGAAGCTGGAGATAACGTAGGAGTATTATTACGTGGTGTAAACCGTGAAGAAATCCAACGTGGACAATGTTTAGCAAAACCTGGATCAGTAAATCCACACAAAAAATTCAAATGTCAAGTTTATATCTTATCAAAAGATGAAGGTGGACGTCATACTCCATTCTTCGGAAACTATAGACCACAATTCTATTTCAGAACTACTGACGTAACTGGAGTAATCGAGTTACCAGAAGGTGTTGAAATGGTTATGCCTGGAGATAACGTAGAGTTAACTGTAGAGTTAATCTCACCAATCGCTATCGAAGAAGGTACTAAATTCTCAATCCGTGAAGGTGGTAGAACTGTTGGTGCTGGTAACGTTTCTGACATTATCGAATAATCAATAAATACAAATAAAGGTGCTACTATGTAGCATCTTTTTTATTGGTACAAATTTCAAAAAAGAACGGATTGTTGTTGAAAACGGTAACATATATATGGTATTATATAAGGGCAGATAGAAATCTGAAACTTTGGGTTATAAAAGGAGAATGCAAAATGGATGCACAAGAACAAATTGTTATTAATTTAATTGTAAATAGTGGGAGCGCTCGTAGTTCAGCAATCGAAGCTATTCAATATGCTAAAGCTGGTGATCAAGCTAAAGCAGAAGAATCATTACAACAAGCTAAAGAAACTGTAAATGAAGCACATCATGCTCAAACAGAATTAATTCAAGGAGAAATCCGTGGAGAAAAAGCACCATTAAACTTATTAATGGTACATGCACAAGATCATTTAATGACTTCATTAGTTGTTATTGATTTAGCACAAGAATTCATTGATTTATACCAAAAAATCGGATAAATAAATTAAGGCGCAATAGTGCCTTTTTTTATTATAAAAAAATTATGAAAATATTTTAAAAAAACATTGACTTCCGATAGTGTACGCGTTATTATATACAAGTCGACAAAAACAGAAGTTGAGTCGCAAGAGATCATTGAAAAC
>CAYJPL010000046.1:0-7923 GCA_964372125.1 uncultured Erysipelotrichales bacterium | reverse complement strand
TATTGTAAAGAAAAACTGGAAGACTTATTTGTCCCCCAGTAAAAGTATAGAGCCACAATTCGAGGAATCGTTGCTAATGAAAAATATATAGGAGATATTTTCTTTCAAAAGACATTTACAGACAGTAGATTTTGTAGACATACCAATCGTGGAGATGTCGATCAGTATTATATGAATAATCATCATGAGCCTATTGTAAACCGTGAGGTTTACGAAAAAGTCAATAAACTCATAAATCAACGTGCATTAGAAAAAGGTGTAGTAAAAGGCAGTGATAAATATGCCAAACGCTATCCCTTCACAAAAAAGATTTTTTGTGGAGAATGTGGAACATCTTTTAAAAGGCGAATTCACAGTAGTGGCGAGAAGTATATAGCTTGGTGCTGTAAGCTACATATTGAGGATAAAGAAAAATGTTCAAGGCAGTTTATTCGAGAAGATGATTTAGAAAAAGCTTTTGTAACTATGATGAATAAGTTGATTTTTGCTCATAAAATTATTATAAAGCCGTTACTTGAGAGTTTAAGAGGAGTGAACAAAGCCAATAGCATTTCAAGAGTAAATGAACTAGAAGTATTGATGGATGAGAATTTAAAACAAAGGCAGACACTTGTAACACTTATGTCCAAAGGGTATTTAGAATCAGCAATCTTTAACGAAGAAAACAATGAATTGACTACTGAGTTTGATGAATTGAAGAAAGAAAAAGAAAGACTCAGTTATGAAATGAATGGAGAGCTTTCTAAATTGGAAGAAGTAGGTAACCTATATAAATTTGTACAGAAAGCAGAAATGTTTATATCATTTGATGCAGATGTTTTTGAAAAATATGTCGATCAGATAGAGGTGCATACAAGGTCGGAAATTTCCTTTGTATTAAAATGTGGTTTGTCATTAAAAGAAAGGATGTGAGGAAATGAGCCATACACCATATGGTTATAGCATAGAAAATGGAGTTGCTGTGATTGATGAGCAAAGGGCAGAAAATATACAAAATCTGTATAAAGGGTATTTATCAGGACTTGCATTATCGATTGCAGCAAAACAAGCAGGTATTGATACCTACCACGGCACTGCCGGACGAATGCTGAGAAATACACGTTATCTTGGTGATGAATATTATCCTGCCATTATTGATAGAGCAATGTTTGATGCAGTGGAAGTAGAAAGGCAAAAAAGAGCTGGACAACTAGGAAGAATTAGAGAATCTAAAGTCAAAAAAGATATAGTATTCCCTACTGAGTTTTATATTGGTAAGGCGGATAAAAAATATCAAAACCCATTTAAACAAGCAGAATATGTATACAGTCAAATAGAAAGTGGGGTGAAAGTAAATGGTAAGTAAAAATGTTATGGTGATTCCTGCAAGACAGCGAATTATACCAACTATGAAAGATGAAAAGTCTAAAATCAAAGTTGCAGCATATTGTCGTGTTTCGACCGATAGTGAGGAGCAAGAGACAAGTTACAAAGCATAGGTCGAGCATTACACGGATTATATAAAGAAAAACAAGGACTGGGAGTTGGCAGGAATTTATGCAGATGATGGAATATCCGGCACAAACACGAAAAAACGTGAAGAGTTTAATCGATTGATTGCAGATTGCATGGACGGAAAAATACATCGTGTTATCACAAAATCTATTAGTAGATTTGCAAGAAATACATTAGATTGTCTTAAATACATCAGGCAGTTAAAAGATATAAATGTACCTGTGTTTTTTGAAAAAGAAAAAATAGATAGTATGGACTCTAAAGGTGAAGTATTACTTACTATCATGGCATCACTCGCTCAACAGGAAAGTCAGTCTTTATCGCAAAATGTAAAGCTAGGAATACAGTTTCGTTACCAACAAGGGCAGGTACAAGTAAACCACAATCGATTTCTAGGCTACACAAAAGATGAGAATAAAAAACTTGTAATTGATCCTGTAGAAGCTGAGGTAGTAAAGCGAATTTATTATGAATATCTACAAGGTGATAGTTTAATACAGATAGCAAGAAAACTTGAAAAAGATGGTGTATTAACAGCTGCTGGCAAATCTAAATGGCGTCCTGAAACACTAAAGAAGATACTACAGAACGAAAAATATATCGGCGATGCACTTTTGCAAAAAACATATACAGTGGATTTTCTAACTAAAAAGCGTGTTAAGAATACAGGAATTGTTCCGCAATATTATGTTGAAAATAATCATGAGGCAATTATTCCCCGTGACTTATATATGCAGGTGCAAGAAGAAATGATAAGACGAGCCAATCTTCGCAGTGGTGAAACATCAAAGAAACGAGTTTATAGCAGTAAGTATGCTTTATCGAGCATAGTATTTTGTTCCAAACGTGGTGATATTTACAGAAGGATACAATGGAATAATCGAGGGAAACATTCCACTGTATGGCGTTGTTGCAATCGAGTAGAACACGGTCCTGATAAATGTGATGCAAGAACTATTTTAGAATCAGATTTACAAGACACTGTGGTAAAATCAATAAATAAGACACTTGGTGGAGGAGGTGCTTTTCTACCAACACTGAAAGCAAATATAGAGATGGTTATATCGGAAGATACAAATAGTGCAATATCGGAAATTACCACAAAATTGGAAGGACTGCAGAGAGAACTTTTACACAGGGTAAATGCAAAAGCTGATTATGAAGATATAGCAGATGAAATTGATACTCTTCGTGAAGAAAAGCAAAAGGTTTTATTGCAACAAGCAGAGCGTGAGGGTGTCAAACAAAGAATCGAAGAGATGATGGCATTCCTTGATAAACAGCCAAGTGAACTTGAGAACTATGATGAAAATTTGACACGTAGACTGATTCAAAAGGTTACTGTCTATGCGGATAAATATATGATGGAATTTAAGTCGGGTGTGACGGTTGAGATAGAAATGTAGCACGATTAGCAAATAGAAAAATATACATTATTTTGACACAATGTGGGGTATTATGTATAATTATATTTGCGTATTAGTAATTATCAATTATTACTATGGCATATGGAGGGGAAAATGCTAAAAAAAAGACATTGTATATTACAACATGATGCTTCTGATTGCGGGCCAGCATGTATTGCCACAGTATTGGCATATTACAAATGTGATATTTCAATTATGAAAATAAGGGAATTATAGGTACTGATGCATATGGTACTAGTGTAAAAGGATTAGTTGAAGGGTTTGAAAAACTTAAATTTCAAATAAAAGCAATTCGTGTTGCATCGAATGACATTACAAGTGGCATGACATTTCCAGCAATTGCTCAGACAACAACGGCGGAAGGTAATAATCATTTTGTAGTAATACAAAAAGTAAAAAAAGACTATTTTATATAGGGAATCCTGCTAAAGGGAATGAAAAAATCAATATTGAAGAATTTGAAAAGATGTATACTGATGTGCTATTGGTAATGGCACCTACATCAAACTTTGAAAAGTTAAAATATAAGGATAAAGAGATGTTTGATTTGTTTTGTGCACTTATACTACCACAAAAGAAATTACTTGCAACAATTATACTAGCTTCCTTAGTGCTGAGCATTATTGGAATTCTTTCTAGTACTTTTTCTAAGGTGCTTATGGATGAAATAATACCATTCCAACTTAAGAATAGTTTGTATATATTTTTGATAGTATATGGAATTATTTCGTTAATACAAAGTTTAATGTCGGCATTTAGACAACAAGTTATTTTGTTTTTATCACGAAAAGTCGATATCCCAATATTACTAGGGTACTATAACCATATAATGCACTTGCCATATCAGTTTTTTGTAACAAGAAAAGTTGGTGATGTAATTACAAGATTTCAAGATGCAATGACAATTAAAGATATATTTACAAATGTATCTGTGTCATTAGTGTTGGATATATTTTTATCGTTAATAACAGGAGTTATTCTATATATGATGAATAGTTCATTGTTTTTCATATTAATTATTATGATTATGATAAATATCATACTAGTATATATTTTTAAAAAGCCTTATAAGAAATTAAATTATGATCAAATGGAAGCAGGTGCTATTTTAAATAGTCAGCTTATTGAATCAATACAAAATATCGAAACCGTTAAATCACAAAGTGATGAAATATATCAAATTGATAAGTTAGAGGATAAGTTTGTATCATCATTAAAGATTGCATACAGTGAGGGAACATTACAAAATGTTCAAGGTGTTATTTCTAGTTTTGTTGGAACCCTTGGTAATCTTGTGTTTATGGGGATAGGTGCGTTATTTATTATTGATGGTAAGATGACAATTGGAGATTTGCTTGTGTTTCAAACATTAAGTGGATATTTTAATGAACCTGTACAAAACTTGGTTTCTATGCAAATAACATTTCAAGAAGCGAGTATCGCTATGAAAAGATTAAATGAACTTATGTCACTAGATAGAGAAGATGTAAATAAGGGCTTGATGACAGATATTGACTTAAAAAAAGATATTCAATTCAAGAATGTTGAATTTGCATATGGATCAAGACCACCAGTGTTAGAAAATATGAATATAACTATTAAACAAGGTGAAAAAGTTGCATTTGTTGGTGAGAGTGGTGCTGGTAAAAGCACATTAGTAAAACTACTAATGAAATTTAATGAATGTAAAAACGGAAAATTAACAATAGGAAATATTGATATCAATGATATTGACCATGAATACCTTAGAAAAAACATTGCATACATACCACAAAATATCGAGCTATTTACTGGATCAATTTTATATAATTTAAAAGTTGGAAACCAAGATGCAACATATGAACAAATAGTTAGTGCTTGTAAAATAAGTGGTGCAAGTGATTTTATTGATCGATTGCCAAATCGATACGGAACATTTGTTGAAGAAAGTGGTGGAAATCTATCCGGTGGTGAAAAGCAACGAATTGCGATAGCACGGGCAATACTATCGAATAGTTCTATACTAATCTTTGATGAAGCGACAAGTAACCTAGATTCATTTAGTGAAAAAAAGATACAAGATGTAATTTTCAATAAAAATAATGCAACGACTATAATCGTTGCCCATAGATTATCAACAATTATTCATTGTGATAGAATCTGCTTTATGGAAAATGGAAAGATTATCGAAAGTGGTACACATGATGAACTACTTGCATTAAATGGTAGATATGCAGATATGATAAGATTACAAACAATATCTATTGATATTGTAAAAAAAGATATTGTACAGGGGGAGGAAATTAGTTATGGGTAAATTAGATGTTTTAGAAAATAAAAAATTAGTATTAAAAAATGTATTGATTGAAGAAGTTCAAAATGTACCGCTAGATAAAGTAGATGAAGAGTTAAAGAAGTTTACAAACAAATTAGAAATATTACATGTGCAAACTTTCGGACCACTAATTATAAAAACGGCTGGTGCAAATATTCATGAAGATGGAACGCTTACGACAAATTATACATTTTATGTACAAGCACATGATTATAAACAATACGCAAATGAGTTTTACATTGAAGAAACATTTACAAAAGGGAATATGGTTTTAATTCGATTTGATGGTAAAAATGAAGAATTACATTATGCTCACTCAAAATTAGACTTGTACTTTTATGAAAATGAATATTTTGATGATGGAGAAACATACAACGTGTGCATTTTCGATGATGGAGTAAGTAGTAAAGTTGATATATTTAAACCGGTAAATTAACAATGAAGTTATATACAAAAGATGAATTAAAACATTCACGAATTTTCTTTGATAAAAAACCACCTATATTTCTAACAATATTTATTATATCAATAACAATTATTCTAGTACTTACAATTGTAGGTGCATATTATGTTCCAAAAAATTACATTGTAAAGGCAAGTGGTACTATTATAACTACTGATAATACATATATAACTAGCTTAGGAGAAGGAACAATTGTAAATATTAATAAACCATCTGGATCATATGTTGAAATAGGAGAAACTTTGGTTGAGATATCTAGTGGTACTGAGGGAGTTCAACTCAATACATTGAATCAACAACTCCAGCAAACTAATGATAAAATAAATACAATTGATTTATTTCAACAATCATTAGATTCTAACAAAAATTTATTATCAAATAGTGGTATACAACAAGAGTACTATGCAAAAGTTGAATACTATTTACAAATACTAAATGATGAGCAAGCTAGTAAAGAGAATACTGATGAAAAAGTTACAGAGTTAAATCAAGAGAAAACCACATTAGAGAATGAAATTGAAATATTAAAAGAAACAATTAGTCAACTTGAATCAACCAGTGATACTTCGCAAAATGAAGCAACAAATGATGATAGTATTATTGATGATTCGTTAAACCAAGAAGTGTCTAAGCTAGATGAAAGTAAATCGGAATTAGAAGAAAAAGAATCAGAATTAGAAACAGTTACAAGTGAACTTGAACAATACACAACGGCAAGCATATCACAATCTGCCCAGACAAAACTTCAGCTGTCATGGGAAGCAAGTGCTGCTAAGTCAACTTTAGAAACAAATGCAATAGAATTACAGGGACAAATAGATGCCTATAGCTCACAAGATACATTATTAGTAGTAACAAGTGAAACATCAGGGTATGTCCATTACTTATCACCAATTAAAGAAGGTATGGCTTTACAAAAAGGACAAACAATAGGTGAGATAAGTAAAAATGAATATACCAGTATGGAAGTAGAAGCTTATATACAAGCAAGTGATATCTCGAAAGTATCTCTTAATGATCCAGTAAAAGTAGCCATAAGTGGTGTTAACACTCAACAATATGGAACAATACCCGGAACGGTAACAAATATTGACAAAGGTACAATTACTCAAGAAACAAGTGAAGGCAACCAAATATATTATCGCTGTAGTATCACACTAAATGAATCACAACTAGTAGATTCTAAAAATAATACGATAGATATATTAAAGTCAATGCCAGTTGAAGCACGTATTGTGTATGATAGTGAGAGTTATTTAGATTGGATATTAGATATGTTGAACTTCACAAATTAGGTATAACGTACATGTGTACTTTATATAAATTTAACGTCATAGGGAGGAAAAGAAAATGGAAATGACATTAAAACTACCACAAAACTATGTGGAAATTGAAGAAGAGGAGATGATGTATTTAGATGGGGGTTGGAATTTACAAAATGTTCGTAATAATGCTATTGGGCTATCTGGAGTAGCATGGTTAGGATGGGTCGGTCGTGGGATTCTAAGAGTTATATCACAGAACCCGAATATTAAATTTTGGAGCCTAGTTGCTAAAATGGCAACTTATGCGAAAACGGTATTTACTGCACTCCCATTTTGGGCAAAAATTGCCGCAATTGGTGGAGCTGGAGCTGCAGCATACGCTCTTGGAACATGGTCGATTTTTTAAATATGATAAATATTTTTAAATATTCGATTAGCGTTTTAGTATCGCTGGGGTTAGTTTATACATTAGGGGTTATGATTATTCCATTACCAATAGTTTTAATCATCGCAATGTATTATATTTATGTTAATAAACCAATAAGAATTTTCGGATATTTGACATTATATAAAAAAATAATAAGCAGAGTCGATATTATTAAAATGCTTTTTATCTCAATTTTTATATTATTATTTTGTTATGCAAATAGTGTGAACAAATGGTATGATTTAGTTATTTCAACTGTAAGCTTAACGATATTTATTTATTATGCGTTTTTATATTGCGAGTAATATTAATAAAGCTTGCCAATTATAGTGAATCAGGAAATAATCTAGATTATTGTAGTTTTATAAAAAATATATAATTATCCCTTGATGGGAGAGTATATTGCGATATATTGTACAGTTAGCGTATTTATAAATTTAAACATAAAGGCATTCAGTTTTTTTCTAATGAGAGTGTTCCCACTTTTGTTACCAATGATTGGTGCCTTTTATTATAATCATTTTCTTGTGAAA
>CAYJPL010000045.1:0-10938 GCA_964372125.1 uncultured Erysipelotrichales bacterium | reverse complement strand
AAGGATAGCAATCTGTGCTATCCTTTTTTTCTATATTAAGTTATGTCGTTTCATTGCATTATAGATCCCATCACTGAATGAATCTTCGCAGATTTCATCAGCAACTACCTTCAAACCGGCTTTTGCATCCCCCATAGCAATACCATGTTCACAGTACTCTAGCATTTCAATATCGTTTAATCCATCGCCAAATGCATATGTATTTTCTTTTGGGATTTGTAGATGTTCTAATAGTGTGTGTATAGCAGTTGCTTTATCCACACCAGGAATTGAAAGTTCACCACTATCATCTCCAAATACTGCAACTGTACAATGATGAACTGTAAATTCATTTGCAAATTCTTTTTCAATAACGGAGAAATCAATGTTTGGATTTTCTAAAAAACAAGCTTTATTAATATCTTCCATTAATAAATCATCAGTGAAAGTTATGGCATTTATAAAATGATTTTCCTTACGTTCCATTTTTTCACGAGCTTCAACATCATTATCTATATCACCATAAATAATATATTCTAATCTACGCTTCAAACGCTTATTACCAAATATACCGGCATTTGTTTCAAGGTAGTAATCGTAGTCATGTTCTTTAAAAAATGACACCATGTGCTCTACAGTATTTTTAGATATTTTTTTATGGTATAAGGTCTTATTGTTGACCTCAACAAAGCCACCACCTGCACCAATTATTCCATCGAATCCTACATCTAGTATAAAATCATAAATTTCAGCTTTCGATCTCCCGGTGCATAAGTATACCAGATTTCCTTTTTCTTTTGTTTTATTAATAGCATCAATTGTCGAAGGCAAAATCATCTCTTGTCCATCTTTACTAATTACAAGTGTACCATCTATATCAAAAAATATAATTTTTTTATTCATTTTCTCTCCTTTAAAAACAAATCGAACCTATTGGTTCGTTTTGTTTAGATGTTTACAGCTATAGTAGCTTGGAATACCATTTAAATATTTAATAGCAACTTCACCCTGAATTAATGGCTTTAGATACTCATGTAAGCTTGGAGTAATATGGTTTCCAGTATCATTAATCCACTCAACGGGAATTTTTTGTTCTAAATTTGCGACTTTACGAACGTCAGTTGTAACATATTCAATATGATATGGAATATTAGCAGCACGCTTGAATCCCATCACATGTCCACTAATGTTTTGTAAACTAGCTTCAACAGCTTTACAGCCAATCATGAAAGATTCATCTAAGTCGGTCTTTGAAGCAATGTGCATTGCACAACGTTGCAAAACATTTAACTCAATACTTCTTACTTTACAACCAAACTCTTTAAATACAATTGTTTCAAGCATTTTTCCTGTTCCACTATGTAAAACATGACCAAATGCATCTTTTTTTGCATACTTTGAGTCATCATCTAAGAAGTTTCCGAATTCATCTCGAATACCTTCGCTTACTGCGATTATTACACATTGCTTTTTCTTGAATACTTCTTTAATGTCAGTTAAAAATTTATTTACATTAAATGGGATTTCAGGTAAATATACTAAATCAGGTGCTTCATTATATTCATTGATTGCAAGAGCACTTGCAGCAGTAAGCCAACCAGCATTACGTCCCATAATTTCAACAATAGTCACAGATTGTAGTTGATAAATTAAACTATCATGTACAATTTCTAGCATTGATGCTGCAACATATTTTGCAGCAGAGCCAAATCCAGGAGTATGATCAGTACCCATTAAATCATTATCGATTGTTTTTGGTACACCGATAAAATTAATTGAGCTTTCAATAGATTTTGCATAATCGTCTAACTTCATTACAGTATCCATTGAATCATTACCACCTATATAATAAAAATCAGTAATCTCTAATCTTTGTAAAATAGAAAATATCTCTTCAAAAATCACTATGTTTTCTTGGTGTGTTGGCAATTTAAATCGACATGATCCAAGATACATTGCTGGAGTATGCTTAAGGGTATCAATTTTGACCTCACTGTCAAACTCTTCTAATAGGTTCATATAACAATTATCTAAAAGTCCTTTAATACCGTTAATCATTCCATAAACGTTTTCAAATTTTTTAGAATTAGCTGCTTGACTGACAACACCAGCTAATGTTGCATTGATTGCTATTGTTGGTCCACCAGACTGGCCAACAATACAGTTTCTTTTTTTCATAAAAACTCTCCTTTTGTCTATCCTATTCTATCATGTATAAAATGCAAAAAAAAGTTATAATGATACATATTTATATAAATGTTTGAATAAGTATTAAAATGTATGCTATATTCTTAGTATAAAAAAAATGGAGGAAATAATTATGGATTTTCAAAATGCAAAATATTTAAAGTTAAGACAAACAAAAGATGACCATTTTAGTAAAATTGTTGATAATATGTTAATACAGCAAGAAAATATAATATCAACTTATAAAAGTGTACGTGATGGTGTGGTTTTTACAAACAAGCGTATTATAGCTATTAATATCGAAGGGATAACTGGAAAAAAGAAAAGTATTTCTGTTTTGCCATATAGTAAAATCCAAGCGTATGCCATTGAAACAGCAGGACACTTCGACCTTGATTGTGAATTACAATTGTGGTTTTCAGGATTAGGGAGCATAGATTTTGAATTTTCTGGAGGAGTAGAAATTCATGAAATTTGTAGATGTATATCACAGCACTTATTATAAAATATAATTATTACTATCCAGTTAACACTTTTAGAATATCTATGATATACTTAAATTAGATATGGAATGGAAATAGTAGAATTTATCTATGGGGGATGATTTCTATAGTAAACTGAAAATGTATTCTATAGGTGTTGATATTCGTATGTAACATTCCAATGGCTAGAAAAAAGGATTGCATTTGCAATCTTTTTTTTCTACAATAAAGTTAATATACGGTGGAGGATTACAAATTGAGAACATTGTTTATAATAAATGAAGTTGCCGGTAAAGGTCATTATATAGATTTGCTAGAAATAAAAATCAAAGCTCATTACAGTGATGCTTTGGTAGAATATACTAAAAGAAAAGGACATGCAACTCAAATTGCAAAACACTATGCAAAAATAGGGAACGAAATCATAATATTTGCATGTGGTGGAGATGGAACTATTAACGAAGTAATAAATGGTATCTATGGATATGATAATGTAACACTTGCAATCATTCCTATTGGAACTGGCAATGATTTTATAAAATCATTGCCAAATTCTAAAGAAGAATTACTATCAATACAAAAATACCAGAATTCAAAAGTGATTTCATGCGATATTATTCGTGTCAATAATCGCCTGGCATTGAATATAGTATCTATTGGATTTGATGCTTCTGTCGCAAAAAATGTCGAAAAATACAAACGATATCTAAAGTATGGTGAAAAAATACCATATTACATGTCAATACTGTATTCATTGTCTAAAAGTATAAAATATCCATTAACTTTAATAAGCGAGAAAACGAAATACGAGGATGAATTTACATTTATTAGTGTTTGTAATGGGCAATATTATGGTGGTGGATACCACCCAGCCCCAAGTGCTAAAATAAATGATGGATTACTCGATATTATAATGATAAAAAATGTAACAAGGTTTAACATCTTGTCGCTTGCAAGACTGTACGGAAAAGGTGAACATATAAAAAAGAAAAAGTTTGTACAATGTATTACTGCAAAAAATATTTCTATACTTACTAAAGGTGAACTACTAGTTAATCTAGATGGTGAAATATTACCGATGACTGATCTCGAGATTTCAATTATTCCATCTGCAATTAAATTATTAATTCTAAAAAATAGCCACATCTAAGAGTGGCTATCAATAATATCTAATATTTCTTTTGCGTTTGTATCTGGTTTTGCTTTTTTTATTACTTCTAAAATAACGCCTTCCTCGTCAATAATAAAAGTAGAACGTGAGATACCAAAACCAATCTTACCGTATAATTTTTTCTCAATCCAAACACCATATGCCTCAATAACTTTCTTATCAACATCTGAAAGTAAGATAAATGGCAATTGGTGTTTTTCTATGAATTTTTGATGAGATATAACACTGTCTTTACTAATACCTATTACAATGATATCACGACTTTTATATTCATCATAGCTTGACTTAAAAGCACATGCTTGTCTTGTACATCCGGGGGTATTATCTCTTGGATAAAAATAAAGAACTACCTTTTTTCCCCTAAATTCAGATAAACTAATCTCTTTTCCACTTGTGTCAGGCAAGCAAAAATTTGGTGCAATACTTCCTTTTTCCAACATATAATCACTCCTTTCCTAATGGTAATAAGTATACCATATTTAAATGAAAATCACGTTGCTAATGCAATTAAAGTAATGAACTGATTTTTATTGTAAAAATAATTGAGTGATACTGTCTATAACAGAAATTGGAAATTCAAATATGATAAGATTAAATAAGGAAGGTGATCTAAATGTATAATAAAAAAATAATTAATAAATTAAATGATGTTATCAAAGAAAACTTTACCAATGTATCTTTGATAGAACCAGATTATAATATTACTTTTAGTGGTGTATCAAGAATGGTTATGTTAGATAGATATAGTCAAAAAGATTCGTCATTGCAGTCATTGGGTAATACTGATGTAGTAATTTTAACTTTAAAAGAGGATAAAAAATATCCGACGAAAGCCATCGGTCGTGTAGTAAGTATAGATAAATTAAATAATCTTTGTACACTAGAGTTGGACGATGAATACAAAAGTTTGTCTGATGAAAAAATAATTATAAGAGGGTTCAATCAAATTGAAAAGCCACTAGAATTGTTTTATGAACAAATATCGAAGCGTGTTGCAATTACACTTGCAAGTAATGAAAACGTATCAAATTTAAAGAATAAATATTCTGAACTTTTTTATGAGGAACTAAAAAACATGCACGTCATACCTGCTGGAAGAATTTTGTACGGTGCTGGTAGTAAGAATCAGGTAACGTACTTCAACTGTTAT
The DNA here is from genome assembly GCA_964372125.1 of uncultured Erysipelotrichales bacterium. GTDB lineage: Bacteria > Bacillota_I > Bacilli_A > Erysipelotrichales > Coprobacillaceae > Tannockella. Next base: position 5,969 of record CAYJPL010000045.1, on the reverse strand, counting down.
GTAATGCCATTTATTCATGATAGTCGTATTGGGATTTCGAAACATCGACAAGAGGTAATGGAAATAATGTCTCGTGGAGGAGGTGTTGGAACGAATGGTTCAACACTAAGACCAGCAGGTGCTATAGCTAAGAGTGTGGGTGGAAAATCTAGTGGTGCAGTTAGTTGGTTGAATGATATCGCTAATCTTACTAACTTAGTAGAACAGGGTGGGAGCAGACGTGGGGCTCAAATGATTATGCTTGCAGATTGGCATCCGGATATTATTGAATTCATTATTAGTAAAATACAAAATGCAAAAGTTCTTAAATGGTTAAGTGAAAATTCTGATGATATTGAAATAAAAATAAAAGCAAAAAATAAACTTAAAAAAAAATCATTGTCACTTATTGAAGAGGAATTATATAAAGAAATTGTATCATTAAGTAATAATAATGAATTGAAAGATTATGCAAATAAAAAATTGATAAATGACGGCGAGGAAGTTGTAGAAGACAGAGAATATCTATCGGGTGCAAATATTTCAGTTGCTATTTCAAATACGTTTATGGAAAAAGTTGAATCTGACGGAGTATTTTCACTTTGCTTTCCAGACTTAGAAAACTATTCTACCACACAAAAAGAAGACTATGATAATATGTGGCAAGAAATAGGGGATGTATATGTTTGGGAAAGGATGGGATATCCTATAAAGACATATCGGACTATTAAAGCAAGGGCACTATGGGAATTAATATGTTTTTGTTCAACATATAGTGCTGAACCAGGAGTGTTCTTTATTGATAATGCTAATGAAGATACAAATGCAACTGGGTATGGGCAAAGGGTGGTTGCTACTAATCCGTGTGGGGAACAACCACTTGCTCCGTACAGTGTGTGTAATTTAGCAGCAATAAATTTATCAAAATTTATTAATAAAAAAAATGGTATAATTGACTATAATAAACTCAAAAGAACAGTTGAATTAGCAGTACGAATGCAAGACAATGTGATTGATTGTACACCATATTTTTTATCAAAAAATAAAGAGCAAGCACTTGGTGAACGTAGAATTGGTCTTGGTGTTATGGGTCTTCATGACTTGCTACTATATAGTAAGGTTAGGTATGGTAGTGAGGAATCACTAATTATTGTTGATAAGTTATTTGAGCACATCGCAAACTATGCTTATGGGGCCTCTATTGAACTTGCTAAAGAAAAAGGGAGTTTTCCATTCTTGCTAGATCGTGAAAAATTCATAAGTGCGGGCTTTATAAAAAAAATGCCGAATGAAATAAAAAGTAATATATTAAAGTATGGAATACGAAACTCGCATTTACTAACAATAGCTCCAACAGGATCAACTGGGACCATGCTAAATGTATCCACAGGGTTAGAGCCGTATTTTAGCTTCAAATATTATCGAAGTGGTCGACTTGGAAAGTTTATGGAAGTTAATGCACAAATAGTAGATGAATTTTTAGAAAATAATGACGAACTTAATGGGATACTTCCAAGCTATTTTGTTAGCGCAATGGATTTAGAGGCGATGGAACACGCAAAAATGCAATGTTGTATTCAAAAATGGGTAGATTCTTCAATCTCTAAAACTGTAAATGCGCCAAAAGAGTTTACTGTAACAAAAGTACAAGAGATATATGAATACTTATATAAGCACGGGGCTAAAGGCGCAACAGTATATGTGGATGGTAGTAGAGATGGTCAAGTACTCACACTATCGAGTGATAATAAAAAAAAGAAAAAAAGAAAACCAATATATCGTTTTGATAGAATGAATAGAAATATCGGAAATGAGATAGGGGAGATATGCCCACTTTGTAATGAGGGGATTATCCAAAATATTGGAGGATGTAATACCTGTACTAATTGTAATGTTCAATTAAAATGCGGGTTGTAAAAAGAAAATACTACATCAGTTGTATTTAAAGAAGGTAAGTAATAAAATATAAGTAGGTATAGTTTAAAAAAGGGGGAATGATTATGACGGTAGACTATAATACACTTGCAAAGACAAGTATTTTACAAGCTGCACTAGAAGTAGATGGTAAAAGGCAAGAATTGTGCTTTAATAAGTATCAATTAGATGCGGTAGTTTCCTTTGGTAGTAACAATGTTTCAATGTATTCAGTTGCTGGTAGAACATGTATACAAGAAACTATCCCTTTTGTCACATTTCAATATGGTGATATAAAGGAAGTACGATTATCAATTTGTTGTAGAAATTTCGAAAAGATAGGGTTATCTTTATTGAATGAGTTTCACATTGATATGATAATTATATTAAATAACTCATTGTCATATCAGTTAGAAATACAATCTTGGAATTTATTTGATGTGCTTTATGAGTCGCTTAAAAAACAAAATGTAAAAATAATTGATCCACTAGAAATATACCAAAGTTGGTGCGGTGATATGTTCGATGAAATTAACCATGATTTAGGGATAAATGAGATAGTAACAAATAATGCATTATTACGTGAAAATAATATCAGATAATAACCACTCACGCGTAAGTGGTTATTTTTTATAATCATATTGACAAATATGAAACACATCTATATAATAAACAAGAATTCGATGAACAAAATATTTTTAACGGAAAAAGACGAGAGTTTTTTTTTTTTTTTTTGTAAACTATTCTTTGAGAATTTAATAACAAGAAATGGGGAAAGAAAATGAAAAAAAACAAAAATACATTAGCAAAGAAAATGCTAATAGCAATGATTTTAGGGATTGTAACAGGGATTGGTTTTTTATTACTGCGCGAGAACTTGACTGAAGCCGGAAAGATTGAAACGTGGACTACTATCAATAATTTCTTATTTCAGGACATTACGGCAGAGGGCGCAACAGATGCTATTGGATTATTTTATATAATTGGTCAATTGTTTGTGAATTGTTTACAAATAATTATTGTACCGATGGTATTTAGTTCAATAACACTTGCGATTTGCCATATATCAGATAGAAAGAAAATTGGAAGAATTTCTTTTAAAACGTTATCTGTATTCTTTATTACTTCTTCATGTGCACTTGTCTTTGCAGGTATTGTAGGGAGCATCGTATACTCAACTGGTGCATTCTCAAGCGTTACACAAACAATTGATGTTGCCGGAACTTCAGTAGGTGCAAATCCTTTACTAATTATTTTATCGGCTATACCTAACAATATTGTAAGTGTGTTGTCTGTAAATAATAGCATTTTAGCAGTTGTGTTTATTGCTGTTGCAGTTGGTTTAGCAATTACTACTTTGGGTGATAAAGTAAAAGTGCTAAAGACATTACTACAAGAAATTAGTGATATTATTACAGTATTCTTAAATTTCGTTATTTCAAAATTTGCGCCAATTGGTGTATTTGTATTATTAGCAAGAACGTTTGCAATCTATGGTGTTGATTATCTAGTTCCAGCTATTGCATATGCGATAACTGCAATTGTAGCTTTACTTATTTATCTAGTTGTAGGTTATGCATGTAGTATCCGTATTCTTGCAAAAATGAACCCTATTCCTTTCTTGAAGAAAATTTCAAAAATAGCATTATTTGGTTTTTCAACATCATCAAGTGCAGCAACTTTACCATTGAATCGTCAGACATGTGTTGAAGAGTTAGGAGTTAAAGAAGACATTGCCTCATTTGTTTTACCTTTAGGTATGACTGTAAACATGGATGGTACTGCAATCATGCAAGTTATTGCAGCAATTTTTATTGCAGCAAGCGCAGGTTATAGTGTTGACTTTGCAAGTATAGCATTTATTGGAGTGCTAGCGTTAGTGGCTTCGATTGGTACACCAGCTGCACCAGGAGCAGGAGCAATTATATTATTTACTGTACTTACAGGTATGGGATATACCAATGAACTTGCATTAACTGCATATAGCTTGATTCTTGCTATCAACAGACCAATTGAAATGGTTGTAACTTCATTAAATGTTGTCGGTGATGCAGCAACATCAGTTATTGTTGCTAAGTCAGAGAATTCACTTGATGAAGAAGTATATAATAAAATAAAATAGAAAGAAAAATAGTCGACTAATGATAGTCGACTATTTCTTTTTTAATTTATGATAATTTTGATTTAAATACTTGATATTGCTTGTACGTCCGGATTTCAATAATTCCTGATAGTTCAAATTGAGAGCTTTTTCATATTTACTAGTTAGTTGTGCCTCATAGAACATAGCATCTTTTAATTGTTCTGGAAGATATTGTATCTTAGACCATAGTTCTGGACGGTCATAATGATAAATTTCATCATCACTAAGCCCGACAGGTGTTAGTCTTAAATAATTTGGTGCTTTAAGAGGGTATTGCTTAACTGCTTGTATTGCACGATCAATTGCCACTTCACTAGATTTGGATTTTGGAGATAGACATAAGTCAATAATCGCATTTGCTATAGGAATTCTTGCTTCAGGAAAACCTATGGTCTTTGCTGCTTGAAGAGCTATTACTGTGCGCATGCATGCATTAGGGTTTGCAAGACCTATATCTTCGTATGCAATTGTAACTAACCTTCTTTCTAATGATTCAATATCGTTTGCTTCGATAAGTTTGGCAAAATAAAACATTGCACCATTTGGATCACTACCACGAATTGACTTTTGCAGTCCACTTAATGTGTCGTAATACTGGTCTTCATCTTTATCATATTGAAAATTAGCTTTTATGTTAGCACGTTGCACAGTATCAAGTGTAATGTGGTTATTACTTGTTAGAATTGAGCATATTTCTAGACAATTATAAGCATAACGAATATCACCGTTACAAAGTGATGCAATTTGTTTATAAACTAATTCATCGATTTTGAAGGCATTATTTAATCCATCAGGTGCATTGGCAGCTTTTTTTAATCCTTCAATTATATCGACTTCATCAAGCGGTTTAACCTCAAGAATGTGACAACGAGATCGAATCGCAGGGTTAATTGAATGAAAAGGGTTCGCAGTAGTACATCCTGCAATAACAAGTAATCCATTTTCAATGTGTGGCAATAGATGATCTTGCTTGTCCTTGTTTAATCGATGCACCTCATCTATAATAACAAACAATCCATCACTCATTTTTGCTTCTTCTATTATTATATCCATTTGTTTTTTGTTTCCAGTTGAAGCATTGAATAATCGATATGGAATTTGTAAGTCATTTGCAAGCGCAGAGGCTAGAGTGGTTTTTCCACATCCTGGTGGTCCATAAAAAATCACTGAGAATGGATGCTTGGTTTCCACAAATTTACTTAAAATAGCATCATGACTTACAAGATGCTTCTGTCCAAGAATATTTTGCAATGAAGTTGGACGCATAAGGTGTGCAAGTGTATCGTACATAATTCCTCCTTTAATAAAAAAACTAAATAATGTACAATAAGTATATCATTTTTAAAATAATATTGATAGGAGAGTTTATGAAAGTTGTCATTCAAAGAGTACATTATGGAGAAGTCTTAATTAATAATGAAATAAAACGAACAATCAAAAAGGGGTTTGTGCTACTAGTAGGTTTCGGACATACAGATGATCAGGGAATTATTAATAAGGTAGTAGATAAACTTGTAGGTTTACGAATTTTTGATGATGAAGAGGGAAAAATGAATTTATCACTGACTGATGTAAATGGAGAAATATTGTCAATATCACAATTCACTCTTTATGCAAATTGTAAAAAGGGTCGAAGACCAAGTTTCGTAGATGCGGGTAAACCTGAATACTCAAGTGTATTATATGATTATTTTAATAACAAAATAAAAGAGAAAGGAATACATTTAGAACAAGGAGAATTTGGTGCACAAATGAATGTTACATTGTCAAATGATGGTCCAATTACAATTATTTTAGATAGTAATGATCTTTAGCAGACATAAGTCTGCTTTTTTTAATACGAAAAACACAGTAAAAAAGGGATAAAAATAAAAAGTAAAAAAAAGATTATAAAAAAAGGTTTACAAACATAATAAATACATGATAATATCTT
>CAYJPL010000044.1:8172-12966 GCA_964372125.1 uncultured Erysipelotrichales bacterium | reverse complement strand
AAACACTTCCCTATTGCATTTAACTGTATTCCACAAGTTGATATGTTCAACTTAGAAAACGGTTTTTCTAAAGAAGAATTAAAAATGGTAAATGAAACTCAAAAAATATTCAATAAAGAAATAAAAGTAAACGCGACTTGTGTTCGTGTTCCAGTACTACGCGGTCATAGTGAAAGTGTATATATTGAAACAAAAAAAGCTATCGATTACGATAAAGCAATGAACTTACTTGCAAATAGTCATGGTGTCGATTTGTATGATGATTTATCAAATCAAGTTTACCCTATGCCTAATTTATTTATCGGTGACGAATTAGTACACGTTGGACGTGTTCGCAAAGATTTAAATAATGATCATGCTTTAAGTTTATGGGTTGTCGCAGACCAATTAATGAAAGGTGCTGCCTACAATTCAGTAGATATTGGACTTAAAATGATTGAGATGAAATTAGTGTAATAAAAGAAAAGACATAGATTGGCTCTATGTCTTTTTTATACTCTTTTTATTTTGATCTAGGCATTGGTAAATAGATATGAATACTAGTTCCCTTATCTATTGCACTTTTTAGATCTATATAGCCTTTATTATATTGTACTATATGTTTTACAATCGCAAGGCCAAGACCACTACCGCCAGTTGTTTTTTCACGACCTTTTTCCACACGGTAGAATCTTTCAAAAACACGACCTTGATCTGCAAGTGGTATCCCGATACCAGTATCACGGACACTTATACGTAAATATCCACCTTCGATATTCGAAGTTACACGTACATTACCATTATCAACATTATACTTTATTGCATTTACAATTAAGTTATTTAATAGTTGGTGTATTTGTTGATGACTTGATAAATATGTATGACTGCCACAATCATTAATTAATTCAATACCACGTTTTGAAGCAATCGGTTCCATACTATCAATTACATCTTGAACAACTTGTTTAATCATAATAGGTACTTTTTCATTTTCAATATCTTTATTTTCAAGACGTGAAATCATTAATATATCATTTATTAAAACTGACATATTTCCAACTTCATCTTGAATTTTATGAAGAGCAGTTTTACGCATTTTTTCATCGTTGATTAAACCCGCTTCTAATAACTCACTATATCCCTTAATTGAAGTCATTGGTGTTTTAAGCTCATGAGAGACATTCGAGAAAAATTCCTGGCGCATCTTAATTGCGTTTTTTTCCATTGTAACATCTACAAATAAGACAATTACACCAACATCAATTTTTGATATTAAGCATGAATATACAAGATTTTTAATCTTTACTTCAAGAACCTGTTTTTTACGACTTACTTTTTTTATTGCCTCAATAATAGAAGGTGTAAAAATATAATTTTCAATATATTGTCCTGTTTGTACTTTGATATCAAACATTTTATGTATTTGTTGATTAACCAAAAGAACTCTATGATTATCATCAAGTAATATTAATCCTTCACTCATTTGATCTAAAATACTACTAATTTTATTTCTTTCAAGTTCTAGATTTTCCATTGCATCTTGCAATTGGGCAGTTTGTTGCTTAAGCGTTGAGGTTACAATGTTATATTCTTTATATGGATATAATTTGAACTCTAACTCTTTTTTTGTAGACATATTTTCAACCTCATTACTGATTTCCATAATTGGGTCAGTAAATCGATTTGTGAGCGATTTAGACATTACAATAGCAAGCATAAATGATATGGCTGCACCAATCATAAATGGTACAATCATTGTCTCCATGTTATCAACAATACCATCATACGGTATCGATATACGTGTCACAAACTCTCCATTGTAATATGCTACATACAACATTTTCATGTTTGTTGTATCAGAATATCGGTTGCTTATTCCATAAACATTTTCTATTGCTTCAATAACTTCAGGACGATCCAGGTGATTTTCCAAATCAGTTGCTTCGCTATCTCCGTATACAGTTCCGTCAGCTCCAATAATAGTTATTCGAGTATTTTCTCCATCAGTGACATGAACATATTCATTAACTTGCTTTTGAATATCATCATTGTAGTCTATTTGACTTTCAATTATTTGAGCCGCAAATTTCATATCATCTGTTGCATTATTTTGAATCTCTGAGGACATTATTACCATGAAAATTGTTGTAAATACGAGTAAACCACTTATTATGATGGTACAAAAATATCTAAATATTGATTTACTCATTTTTAGTTCCTTCTTCTACAAATCGGTATCCTACGCTACGTATTGTTTTGATATATGTTTTTCCATCATCATCAAGTTTTCCACGCAGTGCACGAATATGTACATCTAGCGCTCTTGATTCACCAATAAAGTCATATCCCCATATTTCGTTTAATAATTCATCGCGGTCTACAACACGTTGTGAATTTTCAACTAAATATAATAATAACTGATACTCTTTTTTTGTAAGCTCCAATGATACTCCATATTTTTTTATCGTTCGTGTTTTTTTATCAATAGATAAAGATGATGTATTCATTGTGTCAACTTTCTTTACCTTTCGTCGTAATAAAGAACGTACACGCGCTGATAATTCTAATACACCAAAAGGTTTGGTTAGGTAGTCATCCGACCCACTATCCAAACCTGTTACTTTATCAATCTCACGATCTTTGGCACTAAGAATTAAAATAGGTAACGTAGTATTTGTTTGACGAATTTTCTTTATTGCTGAAATTCCATCAAGTTGTGGTAGCATTACATCAAATATCGCAAGGTCAGGAGCATTATTATTTATTTCGATAATTGCATCAATTGCATTATCAAATAAAACTACTTCATAACCATTACTTGTTAGGGCAATATTAATTATATCTTTGATATTTTCATCATCCTCAATTACAAATATACGTTCACTCATATTTAGTTCCCCCTATAATAAACGTTGTTTATTCAACTTTCCTGTTTTATTAAATTCAACCCACTCACAAATGTTTGAAGCATGATCTCCAATTCTTTCTAAGTATTTTGCGATCATTAAGAAGTTAATACATAAATCAGTATTTTCTGGAGATTCTTTCATGATTTCTGATAATTCAGATTTAACAATGTGGAAGTTTTTATCTAATTCATCATCTAATCTTTTTGTTTCTTTAGCTAAATCAGTGTCTTGTTCATTGAATGCATCTACTGCACCACGAACCATTTTTTTAGCGATACTTGCCATATTTGGAATATGCTCAACCATTTTAAATACAGCTTCACCTTCCATTTCAATAATAATTGCTGCAATATCAGCACTTTGATCTCCAATTCTTTCTAAGTCAGTAACAATTTTTAACGCTGTAGAAACATTACGTAAATCTGTTGCAATTGGTTGTTGTTTTAGAATTAAAGATAGACATCTTGCTTCAATTGATCTTTCACAATCATTAATAATTTTGTCATGACTAATAATTTCTTTTGCTAATTCTTTATCTTGTTCTTTAAATGCAGTAACACAGTCTTCAATTGCAGTAACAACTAAATGTGTCATTTTGTTTAAGTCAATTTTTAACTTTTCTAAATCTCTTTCAAATCTTGTACGTAACATAGATTTCTCCTTTTTATTTTATCCAAATCTTCCTGTAATATAATCTTCAGTACGTTGATCTCTAGGGTTCGCAAAAATATCCCCAGTTTTACCATACTCTACCATATCTCCAACTAAGAAGAATGCTGTATAATCTGCAATACGACTTGCTTGTTGCATGTTATGTGTAACAATTACAATTGTGTATTTACTTTTTAATTCTAATAATAATTCTTCAATTTTTAATGTAGAAATTGGATCTAATGCAGATGTAGGTTCATCTAATAAGATCACTTCTGGTTCAACTGCTAATGCTCTTGCGATACATAAACGTTGTTGTTGTCCACCTGAAAGACCTAATGCACTTGTGTGTAGGCGATCTTTGACCTCATCAAATAAGGCTGCTGCTTTTAAACTTTCTTCTACAATTACATCTAATTCTTTTTTACCTTTAATACCATGAATTCTTGGTCCATAAGCTACATTGTCATATATTGACATTGGGAAAGGATTTGGTTGTTGAAATACCATCCCAATTTTTTTACGTAATACTGTAGTATCAACTCTTGAATCATAAATGTTTTCACCATCCAAAATTACTTCTCCAGTAATTTTAACAGATTTAACATAATCATTCATTCTGTTTAATGTTTTTAAAAATGTACTTTTACCACACCCAGAAGGCCCAATAAATGCAGTGATTTTATTTTGTACGATATCCATATCCACACTTTTAAGCGCGTGTTTTTCTCCATAATATAAGTCTAAATTACGAATCTCTATTCTATTTGCCATTTTTCTTCACCCTGTTTACATCAAATTTTTTAGAAACCAATTTCGCTGTTAGATTTAAAATCAAAACGATAATAATCAATACTAACGCGATTACAAAACATATATCTGTATTTGCAACTTCTAATTGGAAATACATTTCTGTTGTCAGTGTCGATGCACTTGACGTTAAGTGCCCAAACACTCCATCTGGTAATTTAGCACCTGAACCCGCTGTATATAGTAAAGCAGCAGATTCTGCAACAATTCTACCCATTGCAAGCAATAAACCAGTTAGGATCCCTGGCATTGCACTTGGTAATAATACTGTACGAATCATATACCATTTTGTTGCACCTATTCCTAATGCTGCTTCACGGTAGCTTTTTGGTACACTGTTTAATGCAACTTGTGTACTACGAATGATAATTGGAAGTACCATGATCATTAAAGTAAATGATCCAGTTAATACTGAGTAACTCGCATTAAATAATGCTCCAAAAAT
>CAYJPL010000044.1:0-8072 GCA_964372125.1 uncultured Erysipelotrichales bacterium | reverse complement strand
ATACTGTAACTATGCACTCATATCACCTCTCTTTAATATTTTTGTTAAGACAATATTAATTACCATGATAAATACAAATAGTACTAATCCGATTGTAAATAATACCTCTTGATGTAATCCAGTAGCATATTTCATATCTTTAACAATCGCAGTTGTTAAGAAACTAACTGAATTGAATGGTGCTGGGAAGTTAACTACCCCACCTGCTACTAAAGCGATTGCCATTGCTTCACCAATTGCACGTCCAACACCTAAGACAATTGCAGATGCGACACCAAATTTAGCACTTGGTAATACTACTTTAAAAATAGTTTGCATTTTACTTGCACCAAGAGCATATGAACTTTTACGATAATCATCAGGAACTGTTTTTAAGGCAGTTTCTGTGATATTGATTAATGTAGGTAAAATCATGACTGCAAGTACTAAAATTGCAGCAAGTAAATTATTACCACCTGTTGGTTGATAATTAGGTGTATCTCTAAATACCCACAACTCTAGTTTGTAAATCAATGGTGTTAAAACTAAATATCCAAGCATACCATATACAATAGATGGAATACCTGCAAGTAATTCAATAGCACTTTTCACAAATGAACGTACTTTTGAATTTGCGATTTCAGCTAAATTAATCGCAGTTAACACACCAATAGGTACTGCTAATAATATTGCAAAAAACACACCTACGATAGATGTTAAAATAATATATAAAATCCCGTATTGCGGGTCTTGTGCAGTTGGTGTAAATACTGTTCCAAATAGTATTTCAACAACTCCAACCTCAAATAATGCAGGTGCACCTGCTATAAACATATATCCTGTAATAAAAATAACTGCTAAGACAGAAACAAGAGAACAGCCGGCAAATATTATTGCGGCTGTTTTTTCTACCAAAGACTTCGTTTTCTTATTACCGATAATAGATAACTTATCTTTTTCCATTTTCATACTCCTAATTAGTTAACTGGAACTAATCCTAACTCAGTAATCACAGCTTGTCCTTCTTCACTTGCAATATAGTCAAACAAAGCTTGAACCTCAACTGTTTGCTCTTCAATTGTTCCTTTTGTAGCCATTACAAATGGTCTTGCAATTGCATAACTACCATCTGAGATTGCTTCTACTGTTGGCATTGCTCCATCAATAGCCACTGCAACAATAGTATCGTCTCCTTCAACAACATTAGATGATACATATCCGATCGCTCCTGGAGTAGTTCCAACTTTACCAACAACTGCACCTGTTGACTCTATTTCTTGTGCATATTGTGCTTGGTCTTCAATTCCAAGAATTTCTTCAAATGCTCCTCTAGTCCCCGAAGCAGAGTCACGACCAATTACTACAATTGGCATATCTTCTCCACCAACTTCACTCCAGTTAGTTACTTCTCCTTTGTAAATAGAAGCTAATTGTTCTAAAGTTAATTCAGTAACTGGTGCATCCGAACCAACGATTACTGCGATACCATCCATTGCAATAATATTTTCCGTTAATACTTCTTTTTCTTCATCTTTTAGTGCTCTAGAAGAATTACCGATTTGCGCTGTACCTTCCATAGCTGCTTTTATACCAGAACTTGACCCTGTATATTCAGTTACTAACTCTAAATCCGGATGTACTTCTTGAATTGTTTCTCCAAATGCATCCATAATTTCTTTCATAGAAGTTGAACCATTTAATGTGATTTTTCCACTTATTTCTGACCCAGTTGATGAATCTCCACCATCATCACTACTTCCACATGCAGTTAAACCAACTACTAAGAATAATGCTAATAATAATTTACTTAATTTTTTCATTTAATTTTGCCCTCCAATTAAATTTTAATTTTTCTAACACGTATATAATAGCATTTTATTTCATTACAAAAAGCAAAGTTTTGTATATTGTATGTTAAGATTGTGTAAAGTTTTCTTAGAAATATATGAATGTACTCGTTATAATGTGTTTTTATAGTAATCATACATAGTTTTAATACGTTTTGCTATTTGTTCTCTTAACATTATAGGACTAATCACCTCAATTTGTTCTTGCAACATAAATAACCAACCAATTAATCCATTTGAATTTGAAATGTCTTTAATTTCCATCGTGTAATATCCATTATTGTCTATCGAAACAGTGTGTTCTCTTCCAAATTGATTTACTACTTCACGCATAACTTGTTTACTAAAACGGATTTTCAAATCAATTTTACTATTTGTCATAAACATATTTACAGATTGTTTATATTCTCTTTTCATATCATATTGCTCACGAATTTCTAAAAAAGGGCTTTTATGATGTCGAATTAATTTCATACGGTCAATTCGGTATGTACTTAATTGATCTTTTCTTTTTGAAAAATATCCAATTAAATAATAATATTTACCATCTAATACTATTTCATAAGGCGATATTGCATAATAACTAGTCTTCCCTTGTGAAATATTCCCATTCTTACTACTAACCTCTTGGAATTTTCCATCAACAACTTTATAATCAGTATACTCAAAATACACGTTTTGTTGATTTTTAATTGCATTTATTAAGGTTGTTAGATTTAACATTAGTGATATACTATGCTTACTAGGTGTTTCATGATTAAACAATCTATCTAGCTGACTTTTAGAACTAAGTGCTGTAATTCTACTTTCCAAATTTTCACTTTCTTGAACTGATAAATTAGGATTTGATCTTACTGTATCTAGAAGATATTGAATTTGTCCGTCTTCAAAGAAGTTGTATGCGATATAAAAACCTTTTTTCTTTTGAACACCAATATATTTTGTTTTTAATGTTGGAAAATAAAATTCATTAATTCTCTTTATAACTTCATATACAGTTTTTATATTTAATTTTATTCCATGCTTTTCCTCAAGAATTTCTTGAATATGTTGACCACTAATTGGATGTAATTGATCTTTTATTATGTTAAGTATGACATATGCTCTATTATCCATATTTCCTCCTATATCAAAATGCAGGTTTTAATTTTTGCTGCAACATTGTTTTTTTATTCTTTAATTGACTTATACAATATCGAACTGGAACAAATTTTTGTAACTCCATTATAAGTTTAGTGTTTGTTTCAATATCTAAGTATTGTATATATTTTATTGCACTCGCGTAATCTTGTTCTAGACATAATATAGAAAACGCTTCTTGGTAATAATATTTTTTACTATCGCCTTGCATAGATATCATGATTTGCATCACTTCTTTTGTTTGCTTTGTTTTATGTCTCATCAAATGTCTCATTAAGCAATACGTTTCAATATTAAAACTCGTGTTTTCTAAAATGTGCTTTATTAGATTATTTTTATATGTCTCTATATACACAGTATTTGGTAACATATTCAACAGCATCAATTTATATTCTAATTCTTGATGTGTCGAAGCACTCTCTATTTCCTTTTTTATCTGTGTATAAAAATAAGCAGTAAGTTTGTCTTCTCTTTTTATTTTAGAAATTATCATTGAATTATCCAATGCATAAATTAGTAAATCATTTACATGTTTTTCAAAGACACTTCCTTTACTAATATTTAAAAAATATTCCTTAAGTTCTGATGTTTTTATATATGTATTTTCGTAGTAATTTTTCATAAAGATACCTCACTTTCATATATGAGTATATCAAAACAAAAATACGGCACCATTATATATGTATATTTTAACACCGTTTTTTTACTCTTTAAATACTTTTCAAAAAAAAGATAGAAATTAATCTATCTTTTGGCGTTTCTCGAGAAACTTCTTAATTCTAGTTGCAGCTTCTTTAATCTCATCAATCGAATATGCATATGACACACGTATAAATCCTTCACCAGCTTTACCAAATGCAGTACCTGGAACACATGCAACAAGTTGATCTTTTAGTAGCTCTTCACAAAACTCTTCTGATGTTAGTCCCGTAGATTTAATACAAGGAAAAACATAAAATGCACCCTTAGGTGTAAATGTCTTAAGCCCCATATCATTAAATACTTTCACAATATAATTTCTACGCAATCGATATTGATCACGCATCTTAGTTACTTCATCATCACAATAACGTAATGCTTCAACGGCACCATACTGCGCTCCAGTTGGAGCACTCATAATCACATACTGGTGAATTTTATTCATTGCCTCAGTTATAACCTCATTTGCTAGGGTATAACCTAAGCGCCAGCCAGTCATTGCATACGCCTTTGAAAAACCATTAATAATTATTACTTGATCTTTTATTTCTTCAAAGCTTGCAATTGAACAAAACTCTTCTTCGTAGCTTATTTCAGCGTAAATTTCATCAGACAAAATCATAATACCACTCTCTTTAAATATCGGTACTAGTTTTTGATAATCTTCTTTTGACATAAATCCACCAGTGGGATTACTTGGGAAATTTAACAAAATTGCTTTTGTTTTATCAGTAATTGCCGCTTTTAGTAACTCTGGCGTCAATTTAAATTCATTTTCTTCTTTTAATTCAATATTGACTACTGTACCTCCAGCAAGCGTTACCCCTGGCGTGTAAGCAACATAACTAGGTTGGAGCAATATTACATCATCTCCTTGATTAATTAGTGCTCTAAAGGCAATATCAATTGCCTCAGAACCACCAACTGTAACAATAACATTCTTTTTAGGATCATAATTTAAGTTAAAACGACGTTTTTGATACTTACATATCTCCTCACGTAATTCTTGTAGTCCTTGGTTTGCAGTATAATATGTTCTTCCTTTTTCAATAGAATAAATGGCAGCTTCACGAATTTTCCATGGGGTATCAAAGTCAGGTTCCCCTACCCCTAGTGAAATAACACCTTCCATGGTATTTGCTAGATCAAAGAATTTTCTAATCCCACTTGGTGGTATTGACTTTACTTTATCACTTAGTATTTTTTCAAAATCCATTATGGTGTCACCAATAATCTTTCATCTTCTTTGTCTTTATCTTCTTCTAGAACAATCCCATTTTTCTTATACTGTTTTAAAACAAATAATGTTGCAGTCCCTGTTACCCCTTCGATTGGTGCTAATTTGCTACCTACAAAATGGGCAACTTCTTGCATTGTTTTTCCATAAACATTTACTACGAACTCTGCTCCACTACCACTTAATAAATACATAGAATCTACTTCACTAAACTGATATATTCTTTTTGCTATACGATCATAACCAAAATCTCTTTCTGGACTACACGTCACTTGAATCAAAGCTTGTACTGTACTGTGATTTGATGCATCCCAATTGATTAAAGTATGATAACCACATATTACTTTATCTTCTTCTAATTTTTTTATCGCTGAGGCGACATTCTCTTCACTTTCTTGTAATGCCATTGCTAAATCTGTATGTGACATGCGAGCATCTTTTTCTAATAGTGTTAATAAATCTTTATTTTCCATACTGTCCCTCCTCTATATTGTATACATTATATAATAATATGTTCGAGTCGTAAAGGTAATTACAGTTTGTCACAACATAATTTAAAACAAAAAAAGCATGCTTATTTGCATGCTCGTGTTTGTTATCCTATAAATGCAAAGTATAAGACGAATATTACTACAAGTCCCCATACAATCATACTTACTTGTTTTGCTCTACCCACTGCTACACTTGTAATTGCATAAGTAATGAATCCAAATGCAATACCATCAGCGATTGAGTAGCTAAGTATCATAATTATAATTGTGATAAATGAACTAGCTGCAAATACTAAATCATCCCAGTTTATCCCTTTAAGTTGTTGCGCCATTAAAACCCCTACTACTACTAGTGCAGGTGCAGTTACTGCGTTTGTTACAACACTTAAAATAACTGGTGATAAAAACATTGATGCAACAAATAAAATACCTGTTACTACTGAAGTAAGTCCAGTACGCCCACCAACTTCAACTCCACTAGTACTTTCTACAAATGATGTAACTGTAGATGTTCCCATAACAGCTCCAAATACAGTACCAACAGAATCAGCTAATAATGCTTTTTCAATATTTTCAAGTTCACCTTTTTCATTAACTAAATTGGCACGGTTTGCCACTGCCACTAGTGTCCCAGCAGTATCAAAAAAGTCAACAAATAAAAATGAGAAAATAATAACAATCATATTTGCAGGGTTTTCAAATAGTGGTGCAAACCCACTAGTAAATGCTCCAACTGTTTTCATTTCAAAATTTACTGCAAATGATTCTGGTAGCACTGGCATTCCTTCAATTCCCATAAACCCAAGCACTAATCCAAGTAATGCAGTCATAACTAAACCAACAAATACTGCTGCATTTACTTTTCTTACAAGTAATACTAATGTAATTAAGATACCAAATATCGCAAGTAATACAGTAGGTGAAGCAATATCCCCTAATGCAACACCTGTTGCAACATCTGCTACAATAATTCCTGAATTCTTAAGTCCAATAAAAGCAATAAAGAAACCTATACCAGCTCCTATTGCTAACTTTAATTGGCTTGGAATTGCATTGATAATCATTTTTCTGATTCCTGTAATTGAAATAATTAAGAATATAACTCCTGAAACAAATACAGCTGCTAAAGCTGTTTGCCAAGTTTGTCCCATTTGTATAACAACAGTATAAGTAAATAATGCGTTAACCCCCATACCTGGAGCAAGTGCAACTGGATAGTTTGCAAGTAGACCCATAATAATAGAACCCACTGCTGCCGAAAGTGCAGTTGCCATAAATACAGAGTGGACATCCATTCCAGCATCCCCTAGAATTGCAGGATTTACCGCAAGGATATAAGCCATTGCTAAAAACGTCGTTACACCAGCAATAACTTCAGTTCGAACAGATGTTTTGTGATGCTTTAACTTAAAAATTTTCTCTAACATAATCTTCCCCTTTTTAAAATATAATAATACGTTAGCATAATTTTACCTTTTTAACAAATAAATTATAAATTTAAAAACAAAATTTGAAAATATATTAATTATTATTTTAATGTATGCCTTTTCATTATATAATATATGTATACAGATAAATTTAGAACAAAAGGAGAGAATAATTATGCCTATATTATATGTTTCTAGCTATGCAAAGCATGATGACAAAGGAATATACATAATAGACTTTTGCTTAGAAACAAAAACACTAAGAAAAATTCAACAGATTGTTACCTTAGATTATCCTTCTTACATGATTTGCAAGGATAATACACTATATGTATCATACAAAAATTCTAAAAGAAATAACGAAGGTGGTGGTATAGGATCTTTTGCTATATATAAAGATGAACTCATCCCATATTCGACGTATTCTTCTAGCGGTCGTTCATATACTCATCTATGTGTAAATGAAAATGATGAATTTTTATTTGCTGCAAACTACCATGTTGGTGCAACTGCAAGTTATCAAATTGTTGATAAACAAGTAGTATACAAAATTGGTGCTGTCCATCACCGTGGACTAGGACCAGACCTGCTAAAAAGACAGACTGGTCCACACGTTCACTGTGTTGGTATTACACCTGATAAAAAATATGTGTACGCGGTTGACCTTGGCGCTGATAAGATTGCTCTATATAATTATGAACACGGCATTTTAGAAGCAGCCTCAAAACACTCAGTAGATGTTGTTCCAGGTTCAGGACCTAGACATATGATTTTTTCAAAGAGTGGCGAATTTGCATATTTAGTAAATGAAATTGCAAATAATATCATGGTCTACCGTTACCTCAATGAACATTTTACTTTATTACAAGTAATTACATGTTTACCTCATGATTTTGATGGTTTCTCCAGTGCTGCAGCCATTAAATTAAGTAGTAGTGGTAATCATCTATTTGTGTCAAACCGTGGACACGATAGTATTGCACTTTATCGAGTTAATAAAGAAAACGGCAAAGTTGCTTTACTGCAAATATGTAACACTAAAAAATGTCCTAGAGACTTTACAATTGTCGATGATCAATTTATTGTCGTAGCTTGCCAAGATAGTGATGAGCTTCAAGTATTTGAATTTAATGAATCGCTAGAAGAGTTGCAAGCTATTGATTCTACATTATCAATCCCACAACCAGTATGTATCACAAAATAGAGTTTTTACTCTATTTTTTATTGCATTTTTTTATGCTTTTGTTATAAT
>CAYJPL010000043.1:0-13193 GCA_964372125.1 uncultured Erysipelotrichales bacterium | reverse complement strand
AAATTCTATTGCCTTCAATACATCATGGATCAGTCCATTATACAAAGAACGTGCTTATTTTAATGGATCATACACAAAGAAAAGAATCAGCAATAACATAACAGTAGTACAATCATGGTCTAATATTAAATTAGAGCATTGGAAATTGTTTACACAAAGTCAAAGCCTTGAATACTCAAAAGATGCTTACACTGAAGTATTTCAAAATGAACACCAATACATTGCAAACATAATCGCTTTTGCACTTCAACGTGTACAAACAATTGGTGATAGCAGTATTAAAGGTTACGATATTATTTTTGATGACACACAAGAATATGAATATGGTCTTGTAAGCGATTATCTAATACATACAAAATATTTAAAAGTTGAATTACATACAGAATAATACACTAGCAAGTGTTGAAATGGAGATATTATGGATAAATTTATTGAGAAAATAAGCAGTTATAATATACTAAATAATATGTTACCTGGTGTTGTTGCCATATTTGTTTTTGAATTAATATATCAGTGTAGCTTATTGAGTAATGATATAATTGAGAATGCTTTTATTTATTATTTTGTTGGAATGATTTTTAGTCGAGTGGGCTCTTTAATTGTAGAGCCTCTTGCAAAAATGGTTAAGCTTGTAAAATATGCACCTTATAAGGATTATATTTCTGCATGCAAAAAAGATAATGAGATAAAAATTCTATTGGAAACCAATAATGTGTATCGTACATTATTAGGAATAATGATTGTCAGCGGTATTATGTTTGTCGCTAATTATATCATTAAATTTAATTCTCTCACATGCATTGCTATAGCAATCTGTGTTCTTACACTCCTGTTTGCTATATCTTATAAAAAGCAAACAGAATATATCGTTAAAAGAATAAATATCGCAAATGATAAGGGGGAAAATAATAATGACAATTATTAAATCATTTTCAGTAGGTAATGGAGATATGTATTACATAAAGCACAATTCAAGTAACTTTACAATAATCGATTGTAATCTTGTTGATGAAAATATTAACAAAAAAATTATCAATGAACTTAAAACTGAATCTAAAGAAAAAGACATAACTAGATTTATTTCCACGCATCCAGATGATGACCATATTCACGGGTTAGAATATCTTAATACTGAAATGCCAATTTCGAATTTTTATTGTGTGAAAAATAATGCTACAAAAAATGATGAAAAGACTGATTTCAAACAATACAAGGAATTACGAGATTCAGATAAGTTGTTTTATTTGTATAAAGGATGCTCAAGAAAATGGTTGAATAAGGACGACGATGAAAAAAAATACGGTTCATCTGGTTTAAATATTTTATGGCCAATAATTGATAATTCCGACTTCAAAGAAGCTCTCAAAAATGCTGAAGATGGAAATAGTCCAAATAATATTTCACCAATTATAAAATATTCACTTAATAATGGAGTAACTGTACTATGGTTTGGTGACTTAGAAACAGATTTTATGGAAAAAATTAAAGATGAAATATCACTTCCAAATGCAGATATAATTTTTGCTCCACATCACGGACGAAGTAGTGGAAAATTACCATCTAAGTGGTTGGATGAAATTAGTCCAAAAGTTATTGTTATTGGCGAAGCACCTTCTGATCAAATTGATTACTTATCTGGCTATAATACTATCACTCAAAACACTGCAGGTGACATTATATTTAATTGCAAAAAAAATATTGTTGATGTATATGTTTCTAATAATAACTATACAGTAAAATATCTAGATAATAACAGCCTTAACGATGCATTTGGCGGATATTACATCGGTTCTTTAGATGTATAATTCCTTCTAGGTTGCTATTACAAATTACTAAAAAAGATTGATGTCACATCAGTTTTTTTTTACATTTTTGACAGGTTTTTGGCAGGTTTTTGACAGGTTTTCTGACAAATTATAGTGAAATATGATGAAGTGCATGAATTTTGAAATAAAAAAAAGCCCTTAAAATAAGGACTTAGTGAGTTAGTACAATGTCTAACTTATTGTTTATTTTTCATATGTGGAAATAAGATAACTTCACGGATACTGTCTTGTCCTGTAATTAACATTACTAAGCGATCAATACCCATACCCATACCACCTGTTGGTGGTAATCCATATTCTAATGCTTCTACATAATCTAAATCCATTTCATTAGCTTCTTCGTTACCTAATTCTTTTTCTTTTAATTGGTTTGCGAATCTTTCATATTGATCAATTGGATCATTTAACTCAGTAAATGCATTTGCATACTCATTACCGCAAATAAATAATTCAAATCTTTGTGTGAATCTAGGATCTTCTAGGTTCTTTTTAGCAAGTGGACTAATTTCAATTGGATGTCCATAGATGAATGTTGGTTCAACGATTTTTTCTTCTACAAACTTCTCAAAGAATGCATTAACAATATGTCCATATGCAAAATGGTTTTCTACTTCTACATGATGTTCTTTAGCTAATTCTTTAGCTTGTTCAAATGTTAATTGTTCAGTAAAGTCTACACCTGTTTCTTCTTTGATTGCATCCATCATAGAAATACGTTTGAATCCAGGTGCAAGTGATATTTCACTTCCTTTGTAAGTAATATCATAAGTACCTAATACATCTTTTGCAACAGTACTGATGATTCCTTCTGTTGTATCCATCATACCTTCTAAATCAGTAAATGCTTTGTATAATTCGATTGTTGTAAATTCAGGGTTATGTGTTCTATCCATACCTTCATTTCTAAATAAACGACCAATTTCATATACTGCATCCATCCCACCAACAATTAATCTTTTTAATGGTAATTCTGTTGCGATACGTAAGTAGAATTCCATATCTAATGTATTATGATGTGTAGTAAATGGTCTTGCACTAGCTCCACCTAAAATAGGGCTTAATACTGGTGTGTCTACTTCTACATATCCTAGATTATCTAAGTAGTTTTGAATTGAACGAATGATTTTTGGTCTTGTAAAAGCAATTTTTCTTGCTTCATCGTTCATAATTAAATCTACATATCTTCTACGGTATCTTTCTTCTACATCACTTAATCCATGGAATTTTTCAGGTAAAGGACGCAGTGCTTTTGTAAGGTGAGTATATACTACAGCTTTAACTGTTAATTCACCATGATTTGTTTTCATTAATGTACCTTCTACACCAATAATGTCACCAATATCTGCTTTACTGTAGATATCAAATGCTTCATCACCAATTGTATCTTTACGTACATAAATTTGAATTTGACCATCTCTGTCTTGGATATGCATAAATCCTGCTTTACCTTGACCACGTTTTGTCATAATTCTTCCTGCTACTTTTACAGTAACTGCTTTATTTGCTAGTTCTTCTTTTTCTTCTTCTCCATATGTAGCTATTAATTCACTACTATATGCAGTAATGTCATATCTTTGTCCAAAAGGATCAATTCCTGCTGCTTGCAACTCTGCAAGTTTTTCTCTACGCACTAATTCTTGTTCACTAAATTGTCTGTTATCCATGTTTTTTCCTCCTAAAATATAAAAACTCTCTATCCATAAGGGACGAGAGTATCGTGGTACCACCCTAGTTCATTAATAAGTTGCCCTATTAACCTCACTAACTATTATTAGTCTAGCCTGTAACGTAGCCTTACGTCATTCTATCATTTTCAATCCAGAATGAAGCTCCTAGTCTTTATTCATTATTACTTAAATATCTATTTTCACCAACCATAGACTCTCTACTATTTAATATAATAATTACTCTTCTATTCATCGCTTTATACTACGTAATAGTAACGTATAATATTAAAATTGTCAACGAATTACATATAATTAATTTACAACTGCACATGGATAATCATTGCATGCATTTTCTTGTCTGCGATATTCATCGCAATACGTGTATATAGTTTTAATTTTCTTCTTAATGTCCTATCAACATTATGGTAAAAGCCTTGCACTGATAGTAGCTTAGTATTAGATTTTTTTGTAAATTCTATAGGATCATTTATGCAAAAATACATCATTGCATCATGATTCCCTGTTTTTTTAACATATCTTGCTGCATATTTTACCCCAAACTCATCAGTAGCATCAAATAATACTTGACTGTTTTTAAAATGTTTTTGAAGTTTCGCTAGTAATGATAATACATCATCTTCTTTGAAATAGTGAAATACCCCAGCTACTACAAATATAGTAGCTTTATTACAATCCATATAATCATTGAATACTATATCGTTTGCATTTCCTTTAATAAAGACTTCATTATTTAATTGTCCTAATATATTTACTCTCTTATTGATAACTGAATCAAAATCAATTTGATAAAAAGTAGCATCATAACATTCCTTTTTTAGTCTCCACGACATTGTCTCAAGACCACAGCCGATACTAACAATATTTGCATCATGATTATTCTTTACAAACTCTTTAACTATTTTATCCATAACTAGTGCTCTTGAAGCAGAACCCATCATAGTATACTCACTACTGTTGTCTATTACTGAATTATCAGGTAACTTATCTTCTAATTCTATCGCTTTTTCATCATAAAAATATTCAGGATGTTTCTTTGAAATATAACATCTTGCCATCAGTGGTATAAATAAAGTATCCTTAACCCCACTTAATTCCTTATTGCTCATATATAGTCCTCCTATAATATATTTAGAATTCCAATTACCCCAAACATACCAAGACCTAAGCTTGGCATACAAATTGAAGGTAGCTCATAAAACCAATCTCTTTTTATTAGTCGCAATATTAAACCAACAATCATAAACACAACTGGATTTAATAATACACACCACATAGGTACATCAAAATAACCATTACATATACTAACGATAACTATTATCGTAGGTACAAATATAACAACACTATATAAAATAATAAATATTATTTTAATAGCAGATAATAATTGATTAATTGTATATTCTGCAATATCTTCTTGTTTACCTGTTAGTACTGCTTTATATATTATTGGTGCTATACATATAAAACTATGGATGAAGAACCCTGACATTGAAACTACTATCGAAATAATTACTAATATCTCTGCTAAGGTATTATTAATTAAGAACAATTGTCTTGCAAGGGAATAGATTCCTATTCCATACATTAAACTACCAAGAAATCCTAATACTATAGATAGTTTAAATCTCCAATTTGACATCTTAGCCCAGTTTGACTCAATAACTAGTGATTTTCCTACTTTTCTATTATCCTTACCCTTTAAATCAAGCAATAAGTCACCAACTGCACAAATAATTCCCCCTAGAATCCCTATTGTAGAAAACATCATATTTAATTCCATATAGTCCACCTCCTGGTCTCATTAACTATTTTATTTCTTCTTTGCACAAAAATAAATAATTGCTCCATCATTATTAAAATATTCAATATCATACCTTTGATTAAGCCTTTGTTTCAAACTCTCTTCACTATCAAAGGGAGGTGTAAACCACCCTTTTTTTGATAATATTTTATTTACTACATAATCTGCTCGTTTTATTTTTCCTTGTACATAGAAACAAGAAATTAATAAACCATCTTTCTTTAAAACTCTATATACTTCATCAAAAGCACTTTCTTTATCTGGAAAAACATGAAAACCATTCATACTAAATACGATATCAAATGCCTCTTCATCATAGTTGAGTTTACCAACATCACCTTGTAATAATTGAACATTTGAATTTTTCATTCTATCTCTAGCAATTGCTAGCATATCCTCGCTATAATCAATACATGTGATTTTTGCATATTTCATTTTATTGTATTTTTCATACGTAAATATACCTGTACCTACTGGTATATCTAGTATATTCCCAGTGTAGTCATCATCTATAAAGCTAAGTAACTTTTGGGCAATAAGTGGATCATTTACTCCATTCCAAATAAATTTAGAATATAATTTTGTCCACCACTTACGGTGTGTTATTACATCATCATATATATTTTTAGATGCACTGTATGATTTGCTTATTTTGTCTGCCATCATTATTCCTCGTTTCTTACGATTTTAAAATCACAAATGGTATCACCATTTCCAATTGTCTTTGTTCTTTTCCATTCTAGGTTTTTATGCATATTCCCATATAATATATCATCTGATCTACAATAGACTTTAACTATTTCAAAATATCCATACTTAGCACATACATCTACATATGGACATTTCACCATATCAAAATGCATGTTATTTTTTGTAAGTGTACGAAATTCCATTTTGAAATTAGCCTTCTCTCCAAAGTTTTTCTTTGTCATGTTACCAAATGATTTAGTTGTAAGTTTATGGATACCAGGTATTTTCATTAGTTTTCTTATATACTTAGCAACAATTTCACTTTGATCATCCATGAATTTTGACATGTCTTCTAAAGCTGTTTCCCTAGATAAACCAAGGTATTGCATTGCATCAAGCATCGCAATACAAGGGTATATACTTTTTCTCGTATGTTTTTTTACAGCCTTACATTC
The DNA here is from genome assembly GCA_964372125.1 of uncultured Erysipelotrichales bacterium. GTDB lineage: Bacteria > Bacillota_I > Bacilli_A > Erysipelotrichales > Coprobacillaceae > Tannockella. The sequence goes on along the minus strand of CAYJPL010000043.1, from coordinate 6,736 downwards.
ATTTGGATTTTCAATGCATAATTGTTTGTATCTCTTATTTGCAGCTATGTAAATCTCTTTTGCTTTTTCTTTTCCATGCTTATCTTCTAGTGACTTGCAGGCTTTTACTAAAAATATACTTTTCATATCATTACCCCTTAAATATGTATTCATATATATTATTTACATACACATTCATAACTTCAGTCTGTAGTTTTATTGGTAATATTTGTAGATTCATAAATGCCGCATGATCTTCAATTTCCATCATAATAAGTTGATTATCTGGTAGTCTTAGAAAGTCAATTCTTTGAAATCCATATTCTAGCTTAGAATATGCTGCAAAGTCATCAGCTAACTGTTTTTCTTTATCTGTTAACGTTATAAACTCTGGTTTTGGATAATTAGGATACTTTGATGGTGTATACTCTAGTACGTACATCAGTTTTTTTCCTACATAGTAACACTGAACTTCAGCTATGAATTTCATATAAGGTTGTATAATATTACCTTCTTGGTATTTAGTTTCAAGCTTATCCTTAGATACTACTTTTTGGAATAGTCCATTTCCAAATGACTTATAATCTTTAATTACATACTTATTAACGATAGGTAATAAATCTATTTTTTTATATGAATTTATTGTTGGTATTACAGGGTATCCATTTTCATACATCTCACATAAATAACCCTTTCCTTGACCATCTAACCCTACCATATTTACAGTTTTCTTTTTTTTATTGAATAATCTTTTAACAAGTTTTTGATTATCTTCATACAACTTTTCTGTTTCTTTTGTTGTACTTACCCAAGTATTTCTTCTTATAACTACATCATACATATCATCTTCTTTTTTATCATAATCAACAGTCTTTATAACTGCTATGTGGCCATCTTTTATAAATGCATCTCTAACTATACAATCGTCTATGTATCCACTACCTACACAGTTCGATAGAATTAATATATGATATTTTTCCATTTTGTTTATTTATTATGCGCTAGTTCCCAATTTATACTTTCTGTTTGTAAGTCAATCATCTTCTTGTAATCTACTGATTTGCTTAGTAGTTCATTGTGTGTTCCACTCGCATAAACTTTTCCTTCCTTAAGTAATACGATTTTATCAGCTCCAGCTATTGTACGCATTCTATGTGCTATTACAATCACTGTTTTATTTTTTGTGAGTCTTGAAATTGCTTTTTGTACGGCACTTTCACTACGAATATCTAAAGAAGATGTTGCTTCGTCTAAAAGAACAATTGGTGCATCTTTTAGCAGTGCTCTAGCTATTGAAATTCTTTGTCTTTCGCCACCTGATAGCTTCGAACCATTTTCACCTATTAGGGTATTATATCCTTCAGGCATGCTCATAATAAAATCATGACACATTGCGTTTTTAGCTGCAGTAATCACTTCTTCATCACTTGCACCAGCTTTACCAATTCGTATATTTTCCATTACTGTATTATTAAATAGGGTAACATCTTGAAATACAATTGATACTTCTTTTAACAATACTTCTGGATCGATGGTTGAGATATCTACACCACCGATTTCAACACTACCACTAACCACGTCATAAAATCTAGCCACAAGTTTCATTGCAGTTGTTTTACCACCACCAGAAGGACCAACCAATGCAGTTATTTGACCTTGCACAGCACTAAAACTTACCCCATCTAATACTACCTCACTTGTATCATAGTTAAATACTACATCATTAAAGTCTATGTTATATCCACTAGGATTCATTTCTTCTTTTCCAACTTGTAACTTTGTGTTTTCAAATTCTTTCATTCTTTCTACACTCTTTAAAGAAATAAATATACCTGCTAAATTAACCAATGCCCCTGCAAGAGGATCATATATTCTAGATGCAATCATTAAGAATATTAAAAATGTCAATAAGTCAACTTCTCCACTTGCTAGTAATGTCACCCCAACAATCATTGTTGTACCAATACCAACTTTTAATATCATTTGAGATAAGTTTACAAAAGTACCAGTTACAAATTCTGCTTTGATACTAGAATTTTCATAAGTATCAAAATAATCATTCATGATTTCTAAATGTTCTTTCTCTCTATTATTAGATTTAATATCTTTTACATTTTCTAGACATTCTTGAATTTTATCTAAGTATAAAATCTGAATTGATTTTGTCTTAATTAGATAGTAATCTTGTAACTTCTTACTAATGATACAAAGTAAGAACGATACTGGAATAACCCAAGTAAGAGAAACTGCTAATCGACAATCAAAGATGAACATCCCAATGCCCATTATTATTGTTGATACAATAGACCCAATAAAACCAGGTATGAAATGTGAAAATGCATTTTCTGTCATTGCAACATCATTCATTACCGTATTTGTAACATCTGATAAGTCCTTTTTTCCAAAGAAAGACAGTGGTAACTTTCTAAGTGTTTCTGCAAGCGTAATACGCATATTAGCACTTTCTTCATATGCAGAAATGTAACAATAATTATATTGTAAGTGATATAAAATATATAATATTCCTAATGTGATTATAGTAAATAACACATAGAATGCAAGGTTATAAATAGGACTAGTCCCTTCTAATATAGGCATTAATGTGTCTTTTAGATAATAATATGAGATACCTGCTACAACCATTAATGTAATATTTACAAGAACAGTAACGACACTCGCTTTTAATAAACTACTTGCTCCATTTGCACTAAGTGCAAATGTATTTTTTAAATAATTTTTCATTATCCTTGCACCTCACTTTCTTTCCAAATAAATGCATTATTATACTCATTCCACATATCACTATAGATACCTTTATTTTCAATAAGTCCACTGTGTTTTCCTTGTTCCACGATCTGTCCGTCTTTAATCACATATATTACATCAACATTTTTAACTGTTGATAATCTATGAGCTATCATTAAAACCGTTTTACCTTTTGTTAGTTCATTAAATGCTTGTTGTATTAAGTGTTCATTTTCAGGATCCGCAAATGCAGTAGCCTCATCTAACAAGATAATTGGGGCATCTTTTAAAATCGCTCTTGCAAGTGCAATTCTTTGTGCTTCTCCCCCTGATAGATATACGCCCTTTGTTCCGTATATTGTATTTATTCCATATGGAAGCTTTCCAATAATATCCTCACATCTTGCAGCTTTTAGGGCACTATGAACTTCTTCAATTGTTGCATTTGGGTTACCTTCACGTAAATTATCTAAGATACTTACTTTATATAAATTTGTATTTTGAAATACAAAACTTATATTTTTCATCAGTGTTGCTTCATCTATATCTTTTACATTAATATCCCCGATTTTTACTGTTCCCATGTCGACATCAAAGAATCTAGGAATAAGTGTTGCTAGTGTTGTTTTACCACCTCCTGATGGTCCAACAAATGCAACAGTTTGTCCTTCATTAATTGTTAAATTCACTTCGTCAATTGCTTTTTTGTTTGCACCTGGATATGTAAATGAAATATTTTCCATCTTTATAGTACTACTATTTGGAACTTGTGGGTTATTTGGTTTTGTTAATGGTTTATTTTCTAACAACGCATCAATACGATTAAGTGAATCTCCAGCTAATGTACTATGTTGACTTACCCACATAATCTTCATTAACATTAATGATGAAATTGGTGTAAATATTAAATAGAAAAAGAAGTTCAAGAAAAATTCTTGCATGTTACTTTCTCCACTTATTAGAAATATAGAGCTAATTACTAGAAATACTGGTGTACTTGCTAGAAACACTTGGAATATTGTCATTGGTACTCTCATATTATGTGCGTACTGTGAAACATATCCTTTATAATCTTGAATAATGTTATAAAAACGTTTGAATGAAAATATACTTTGATTAAATGTTTTTACAACTGGTATTCCTCTTACATATTCAGTTGCCTCATTGTTCATATTTTCTAATGCACTTTGATATTGTTGTATCCTTTGTGCTTGGTCACTCCCCATTCCTAAGATCATAGAAACAGCCGCTATTATAATTGGTAATAAACTTATTGCACCAAGTTTCCAATCAAATACAAACAAAATAAACAATACCACAATCGGTGTTGTAATTGCCCCAACAATATCTGGCAATTGATGTGCTAAATATGTTTCTGTAGCCCCAGCACTATCATTAATAATTCGTTTTAGTTTTCCACTTCCATTACTAGTAAAGAATCCCAGTGGTAATGTCATTATATGTGCTAGTGCTTTTTTACGCATATTTTTTGCGATTCGATATGCCGCGACATGTGTAAATAAAAGTGCACCCAGGTACACAACCATTGCCCCTATCGCAAAGGCTACTGCCAACCATGCATTTTGACTTACACTTTGTGTAAGTGAAATATCTGGATAGCTCATTACAACTTCCCTTATAACTTTCCATATATATATTATTGGCAAGAGTGTAAATACTGCACTTATCCCTGATAATACCATACCTGCAATTGTTAAATACTTGTAATTTCCAGCATACTTAAACAACCTTTGTAACACTGACATTTTCTTTGTTTCTTTCATATAATTTCCCCCTCTTTGAATGTTAGCAATAGCTAACTACTGATTAAAAATAATAGGGTTACACCCCTAATATTTCCTTAGTACCTGCATAGTAGAAACGATGTATCATTTCTAGGTACTCAAATGCTTCTTCTTTAGTCAAATCATGCTCGATTACAGATAACATATTATTTATTCCCGAAGTGGCCATCACATGCAGGAAAAAACGATTGGTCTTTGTAATCTCAAAGTTCTCTTTTACTAATTCTTTTAATGATGCTTGTTCTTCAATTTCTATCAATCGATCAACATATCTTTCATATTTTGTCCCTGTTGATAGAAAAAATAATATTTTTGCTTCTTCTAAGTGTTCATAAACAAAACCTAAAACTTGGGCTGTTCCATTTGCCATACCTTCATCTTTAGCTTTTGTTTCAAAAGCTAAGTCACTTGGAACTTCGCTATGAACAATATCAAAAAGCTCTAACAACTCAGCCGCAAATTTCCCCACTATCGCTTCATGGAGCCCACTTTTACTTTTATAGTGATTGTATATTGCACCCGTAGTTGCTTTTGCATTATTTGCGATCACACGAATATTTGCATTTATAAAACCATTTTGTAAAAATTCATCTTTAGCACATTTAAGTATTCGCTCTTTTGTTAGCTCTGATGAGTAACTCATTCATATCACCTCTTATAACACAATTACTTTTCGTAACAATGTTATCATATTGAATAATTACTGTCAACACACATGATAAAACCCAATAAAAATATTGGGTTTTATCTATTATTTTAAAGTATCACTCATCCAAGTCCATACATTTTTTCCATCACTTGTAGTTGCAGTATTATTGAAAAATTCAATCCATGCAAAGTGTCCATTATAAACATGAGTGCTACCATCTTCACTCGTAAATCTATTTGTAGTATCTAATATTTGATCTGGATTATAGAATTCTACATTTGTTGCACCAGCATCTTGTAGACGTTTTACAGTCGCTATACTCGTGATTGTAGGATCTACTGCTGGATCCTCATTTGAATGAATAAAGAACATTGGTAGTTTTGCAAGCTTAGCAATTTCATCATCTGTTATCTCTGTGTCAGTAAGTGCTTCACATATAGGAACATACGCATCATACTTATCTCCATACTCTATTGCCATCTCCATTGTCATATAACCACCATTACTTGCACCAGCAATGATTACTTTATTTGAATCAGTTTCTTCCACATAATATTCAATTAGTTCATTTAATGATTCTGTATAATATGAACTATCTTGAGTTCCACCACTCCAAGTTGTAGGAAGTGTTCCACTACCATCTTGATCCATCCAGAATGTAGGGCATTGCGGTACTAATATATTTGCACCACCTATTTCCTCTTGGAACGCATCGCTCGCTAGCGCTACTGCTTCATTTGCGATTAAAGTAACATATGGATCAGTGTTCTCAGTTCCACCTTCTCCTACACCATGTAACCAAACAACTGTAGTTTTGCTTGCTTCTTCTGGTTTATACGATGCAAATTCATATGTTACACCATCTAATGCTTCATATTCACTTATTATGAATTCATCTGCATCACTTGTATATGATACCATCTCTTTGTCAATGTTAAGTGCTGTAATAGTTGCTCCATTTGATGTTAATGTCGCATTTGGATTAATTTCTACAATCATTTCAAATGGGTCACTATATGTATTTAACTGGGTATGTGCGTCATAATTGATTGTAGAACCAGCTCCCAAATCTGTAGACATCCAAATCGTTACATACTTAGAAGGTCCTTCTTCTTTATTACCAAATTCGTCAGTAAATGATACATCAGTAATCACTCTTTCTGTTTTAGTTTCTACTACTGGGAATGTTTCATCACTCCAATCAGTTGCAGCTTTATTTTCTGTTACAATAAAAGTATCAACATCAACTTCATCTACTTCATCCGATAGATGTAGTGTGATAGATTCTAACCCACTACCCCAATCATCAACTGCGACGTGTCCTGTATAAGTACCAGTAATTTCTTTTTCGTCTGCAGTTTTACTACTTTGACATCCTGACATAACCATAGCAAAAGCAATAAATAATAATGTTTTTTTCATGTAAATCCCCTTTCTTGTATACTTTAATCCTAGCATATCACCAAATAAATGTAAACGGTTACATAATGTTTTTACATATTAAAAACGGAAGATTACTTACTTCCGTTTTGTTTTTATACTACTTGACTTGCTAGTG
>CAYJPL010000042.1:0-14774 GCA_964372125.1 uncultured Erysipelotrichales bacterium | reverse complement strand
TAAAAACAACTATGTTAAGAAGCGTATTTCCATGAAAACCTCTTTGGATAATAAACTGCTTCTTTTTTTTACTGGCGATTAAAAGATACATGGTTCAAGGAATATCCTGTATTTTCGAATACATTATCAACTTATAAAAAATCATCCTATATGTATTGACATAATATATATATATATACTTTATGTTAGAGGTATCTTTTATTAGATACCAATATATAAAAGGGGGAATTTTTATGATTAATAAAAGACAGGGAGTAGGATTTTAAAAGTGGATTACTAATTTTGTCATAGTTACAGCAGTCGCGTGTACATTATTTTATAATATGCAATCAGTTTTTGCAGGACAAATTTTAGATCCAAAAACTTCTACAAAAACAACAAATTATTCTGCATTTACATTAAGACATACTGCGTACTTCACACCAGCAAGTATTTATGCGTGTAGTACCATACAGACATATAGTGTATACAATAGGCACTATACAACTCCAAGAGTTGTCTTAGCAAAAACAACGGCTAACAATGGATTTACGGCAAAAATAAGAACAAATTATTATTACAAAGATTTATATAAAACAAGCTATTCAACAATATACTATTAGAAAATTATATAAAATATATCCTTCAATAAGCTTGAAGGATATATTTTGTATACAGCTATATCAGAATGTATATTGCGAATTGAGCTCAAAACAATAACATGCTATAATGCAATATAGTTATATGTTTTACCATAATACTAATCAGGGGGAGAGAAAAATGTTAAGTATAAATAATCTTAATATCAAGAGGAGGCATATTATTTATAAGGAAGCGAACATATGCTTTTGCAATAATCAAATTCATGGAATTATAGGATCTAGTGGTGTAGGGAAGACAACCCTATTAAAAACATTAATAGGACAATTAAAATTTGATGGAAAAATAATATATAATGGTGATGAAATAGAAGATATGTCAGATTTTGTACAAAAGCACGTTGCATATGTCGATCAGACGGGAAGTTATTTTTCACATATGTCAATTAAGCAACTTTTTTTATTTTATGCTAAAAACAGTAATTTGAAATTCACAAAAAAATCGATGTATGAAAAATTGAATTCAGTCGGTCTTGATGCTATAAATGTAGACAAATCACCAGATAAGTGCTCAATTGGAGAGCGCAAAAGATTACAAATAGCACTAGCTTTATACACAAATAAAGAAATAATTCTATTGGATGAGCCAACTGCTTCATTAGATATTGAAAACATAGAATTGTTATGTGAATGTTTGCGAGAAATAAAAAACAAGACAATTATTCTAACAACTCACAATGAAAATGTTTTAAAGATATGTGATACCGTTACTAAAATAGAAAACAATTCATTTACAAAAGTAAAAGAATCAAGTAAACAGGATAATAAAAATCACAGTATGGCTATAGTTCCTAAATTTTCTTCGTGGATGTATTGGAGAAATAAAGGTATAACACAATGGATTCAACAATTATTACTATTATTATTAGTGTTAGTAATTTTGATTCAATCATTTTTAATAGTTAATATATTCGCGTTTCAAGAAGTAGAGAATTTACAATATGAGAATTCTACTGAAAGAGAAATGTTGTATATAAGCAAATCTGCGTATGGTGCTGCATCACCACAGTATTCTCCTGGGAACTATGATAGAGTTTATGCTTCAACGTTTGAAAAAAATGAAATTGAAAATATCCAAAATGTTACAGGGATAAAAGATATATATCCATACGAAGGATTTGTAAATACGGATTGGAGTAGTAAGGTCAACTCATTGTATATAAATGAGAATATGGTTGATCAAGAAAGTGAACTTATGGAAACAGTAGCGATTGTTCCGTATTTTCCTAATAATCAATTTGGTGATGGAATATACATATCGAGCAATTTCGGAGTTGATTATAATGTCTCAAAAGGTGATCAACTTAAATCAAATTTTTTCATACCTACACAAGAGTATATTTACGATGTAGATGAAATTGACACGGATGTAGATACATTAACATATCGTGACGTATATTATACAGAAGTAGAGTTATCTTACACTATAGATGATATAATTGATACTGATAAAACGCTATGTTATCCTAATGCTACCTATCACATATATGTGCCATATCAACAAGTTATTGATATAATCAATGATTATAATATATCATATCATAGTAATGAATATGTTTTATTTGTTGATGAAGATCAATTAATTGATGTTTATGAAACAGTTTCTTTAGTAGATGCAAATTTTCAAGTTCAATCGTATTTTTTATACTTGCAAGAATTTAGTGAGCAAAGTGATTCTTTAGTAAATGAAAATATTAAGACAACAATATCATTGCTTTTACCAGCAATTGCATCATTTGTTGTAGTCCAGTATCTCTACATTAATGGAAATATCGAAGATTATCAGCTACTTAGAAATATAGGTATAACAAAGAAACAAATAAAAAAACTACAGTGGTTCGAATATTTGTTGTGGCTATTTGCAGGGATTTGTGCGTACTGGATGATACTAAAAGGTAATTATGGATTCAAACAACATCATATACTAGCTATTTTGATTGGAATCTATTTACTTTTAATTATAATTTCAATCTGTACTCGAAAATTTATGATTGATGGAGGGAAACGACTTGATTAGGTTGAATAATCTTACTCTAGCATATGATAGAATACTTTTAGACAATGTTAATATACATTTTCCAACTAATCAAATCTCAGCATTGATTGGGGAGAGTGGAAGCGGAAAAAGTAGTTTGCTATATGAAATTACATTCATTGAGGAACAGGCAAGTTATACATATTTATACAATAGTAAAAATATTTCTAATTACTCAAAAAAAGAGAAAGAGCTTTTTAGAAAAGAGTGTATATCTTTCGTGAGCCAAGGAATGCAGTTAATTGATAGCTTGAATATAATAGAAAATATAGAATTTTTTTGTTATTTAAACCATATAGAATATAATCATAATCTGACATTGAAATATCTTGAAGAATTTGACCTACATATTGATTTGGAGTCTAAAATCACAGATATTTCTGGTGGACAAAAGCAACGACTAGCAATTATTTGTGCGTTGATGAAAGATACTCCTGTTTTAATAATGGATGAACCATCTTCGTACCTTGATTATGATAATATTCAAATTTTAAAAAGGGTGCTAGTTATTCTTAGAGATAAGTATCGTAAAACAATTATTATTGCTACACATGATGAAGAACTATATGACATCTGTGATTGTATTTACAAGATTAGTCAATGCAAAATAGATAACATAAAAAAATCCATATCTGAAAAAGAGATGGGCTTAGATGAAAGTTTACAAACTAGCGATAAATTATTAACTTCATTTATAAAACCATACTTCAAAAAAAATAAAAAATTTTTCATAATACTTATGTTGCTAAGTACGCTCATAGGAAGTTTTGGGTTTATTATTTTTTCTAGTCAGTTCATCTTAGAAAGAAATAGAACGGAATTCATAAATTCACATTCAACATCACAGATTATTGTTGATAATCTGATGTATGAAAATACAAGTGTTGCAATAGAAAGAAGTAGTCACGTTGATAGAATATATCAAATTTCACCAATTGTTAGTGATGAAGGCTATTACGTATGGCCATACTTTAGTGAAGATTATTTCAATAGTCATATTTATCAAGAATATAATTCCGGTAATACATTTGCCAATTTTGGTAGCTATCGTGAAACCCAAGCTGACAATATAGTTCTTAGTTTTGATGATAATATATATACTTTTTCAATCAATACCTACATGGATTCTACGTTTTTGGAGCCTATGAGTAGTAATGGGAAAAAGACAATATATGTACCCTATTCATCTTATATTGAACTAAGAGACTTAAGTAACTCTAGTAATGAGTCTACAGTTTTGTTTGTTTTGTTAGATGATAAAGAAAATAGTATAAATTTTTTGTATGAACTAGAAGATATTGCTGACAGCCAGCAAGAAGAAATGATAAACATTATAAATCATGAAAATACACTTAATATTTTAGAAAAATATAATTCATCGATTAATTTTAACGATGGAGCAATACTAGCTATTTATGCCTTAGTATGTATTACAATGTTGGCAATGATTGTATACGATAGCATTATTACTCAAAAAGCAATGGGTATTTTACAAATTCATGGAATTTCAACAAATCAATGTATGAAAATATTATATAAAAAATGGATTTTAGTATATTTTTTACCAATTTTCTTAATATTTTTTATCATCATTGGGTATTGTATGTACCATGGTAATATTCACTATCATTATGCACTCATATATGGAGCAAGCTATACATTATTGGTTATTACGTTAATATATGTAATGTTCATCATTGTGAAAAGATTTGTTACATTAGGAAAAATAGTTAAAAGTAATAAAGTAGGAATTTAAACATAATTTCTAAGTAGAAAAACATCTTGTAAATATTTATTATTTTGATATAATTAATACGTTAAAACGTTGAAGAGAAATAGTAGGTATGGGGAATGTTTTAGAGAGGAAAGCATAGGTGAAAGCTTTCTACAGAAACTATACGGAATTCATCTTGGAGTGCGACTAATCATCGCCGTAAACACTACGTTACAGTGAATTAAGTGCATAACATTAATGTTATGAATTAGGATGGTACCGCGATTTAATCGTTCCTATGTTGGAGCGATTTTTATATTATAGGAGGAAAATTATGGATCAATTATTACAAATCAAAGTTGAAGCATTAGAAAAAATAGCATCATGTACTGATATGGCAATGCTAAATGAACAACGTGTATTGTATCTAGGAAAAAAAGGGCCAATACAAGAAGCTATGAAATCAATGAAAGATATGGCGCCAGATCAAAGAGCGGCTTTTGGACAAGTATCAAATGCTACGAAGCAAGAGATTACTAGTGCTATTGAAATCAAAAAAGAACAACTTGAAAAAGAAGTACTACAAAGAAAGTTAGCTGAAGAAAATATTGATATTACTTTACCAAGCAATAAGATTACAAGTGGAGCAATGCATCCACTTACTATCGTAACTAGAGATATTGAAGAATTATTTTTAGGAATGGGTTATAGCGTAGCTAGAGGCCCAGAAGTAGAAAGTGATTTATATAACTTTGAAATGATGAATTTACCTAAAGATCATCCTGCAAGAGATATGCAAGACACATTCTATATCGATGAAAACACATTATTACGTACGCATACATCACCGGTACAAGCACGTGTAATGCAAGATGCTAAAGGTCAAGGACCAATTAAAGTAATTTGTCCAGGTAAGACATATCGTCGTGATGATGATGATGCAACGCATTCACATCAATTTATGCAATGTGAAGGATTAGTTGTTGATAAAAATATTACAATGGCTGACCTAAAAGGTACGTTAGAAGTATTTGCTAGAAAAATGTTTGGACAAAAACGTCAGATACGTATGCGTCCATCATACTTTCCTTTTACTGAACCATCAGTAGAAGTAGACATTAGCTGCCACGTGTGTAATGGTAAAGGGTGTTCAATGTGTAAACAAACTGGATGGATTGAAATTCTTGGAGCTGGTATGGTTAATCCAAAAGTACTAGAAATGTCTGGATTTGATTCAACAGTGTATCAAGGTTTCGCATTTGGTATTGGGTTAGAACGTGTTGCGATGTTAAAATATGGAATTGATAATATTCGTTATTTCTACAATGACGATGTGCGCTTTTTAGAGCAATTTGCAAGAAAGGGATAAGGAATATATGGAAATAAGTTTACAATTATTAAATAAATATGTAAAAGTAGATGATGTTGATGCTAAGGAATTAGCTGATTATATTACATCTATTGGATTAGAGGTAGAAGGAGTTGCTCCACTTGCAAGAGGAACTAAATTAGTTGTTGGGTATGTTAAAGAACGTAAAGATCATCCTGATAGCGATCATTTAAATGTATGCCAAGTACAAACAAGTGAAGATACGGTAACACAAATTGTTTGTGGTGCACCAAATGTGGATGCTGGACAAAAGGTTATTGTTGCTCTTCCTGGATGCGATTTAGGAAATGGATTTGTAATTAAAAATGGAGTAATCCGTGGAGAAGAATCAAATGGTATGATTTGTTCATTAGCTGAAATTGGTATTGATGGGAGATTCTTAACAGAAGCTCAAAAAGATGGAATCGAAGTATTACCAAGTGATGCCCCAATTGGACACGAAGCATTATCTTACTTAGGATTTCAAGACACTATCTTAGATATTGGTCTTACACCAAACCGTGCAGATTGTATGGCTTATACGTCACTAGCTTATGAAGTAGGAGCTATCTTGGGTAGACCAGTAACATTACCGGAAATTAAACCTATGGAAGAACTAGATAGTGATATTGTTGTCAAAACTGAATCATCTAAGTGTTCTTTCTTTGGTGCAAAACTAGTAAAAGGTGTAGAAACAAAGGAGTCACCTAATTGGTTAAAAACAATGTTAATTGCAAATGGAATTAAACCAGTAAACAACATTGTGGATATTTCTAATTTCATTATGCTAGAGACAGGTCAACCATTACATATGTATGACTATGATAAATTAGTTAAAAAAGAATTTGTAGTAAAACGTGGTTTTGATTGTAAGAAAGCACTCCTAGATAGTGAAGAATATAAAGTTGAACCTACGGATTTAATTGTTTCAGTAAATAATGACATTGCGTGTGTGGCTGGAGTTTACGGTAGTGAAGACACAAAGATTGATGATAACACAACAAATATTGTGATTGAAGCTGCTACTTTTGATGGTGCGACAATTCGTAGTACTGCAAGAAGGTTAAACCTACTTACAGATGCAAGTCAACATTTTATCAAAGGTGCTTACGATGTATCAAAATCATTGGAAGTATTAGATAGAACAGCAAATTTATTACAAGAACTAGCTGGAGCAAAAGAAATATATAAAACAGTAGATACTGGATTAGAAATACAACAAAGAGTAGTGTCTCTGACTACAAGTAGAGTAAATGGACTATTAGGTACAAGTATTACTACTGAGCAAATTTCAGAAATTTTCACTAAATTATGCTTTACATTTACTCAAAATAACAACGAGTTCCAGGTTACAGTTCCTACATACCGTAAGGACATTACAATGGATGCAGACTTAATTGAAGAAGTTGCTAGAATGTATGGATATGATAATATCCCTAGTACTTTACCAGAAATGTCAATGACACAAGGAAGTTATTCTGTTGTTCAACAAAAAGAAAATATGATTAAAGATATGTTAATAAGTGCAGGATTGTACGAAACATTAACATATACACTTACATCTCCATCAATGGTTAATGATTTTGCATTGTTCCATGACACTGATGTTACTATTGGATTAATGTCTCCACTTGGAGAAGAGAGAAGTGTAACTCGAAAATCACTAATCCCATCATTATTGCAAGTATTAAATTATAATGCCTCTCATGCAAGAAAAGATATGGGTGTATTTGAAATATCTAATAACTATGGTGATGTTGAAGTACAAACACTAGCTATTGCTTGTCAAGGTATGTATAACGCTCTTCCATGGCAACAGAAATCACAAAAATATGATTTCTATGTTGTTAAAGGATTTGTTGATATGTTATTAAAGAAATTGTCGATTGACGAGTCAAGATATACATTTAAACGTGTAGAAAGCGACAATGAATTCTTCCATCCAGGTAGAAGTGGATACTTATATATGGGTAAAAATATTGTTGGAGTTATTGGACAAGTTCACCCTAGTTTAGAAAAGAAATATGGTGTTAAAGAAACATATATCGCTGAATTAAACTTATCAGTATTGTTACCATTACAAACACGTGCATTGAAATTTGAAACAATTCCGATGTATCCTTCAGTATCGAGAGATATTGCTCTTGTAATGGATCAAGATATTTCTACATATGATGTACTTCGTACAATTCACAAGGCAAGTAAACGTTTAGTAAAAGATACTACAATCTTTGATGTTTATGTTGGAGATAAAATTGATGAAGGAAAAAAATCAGTTGCTATTGCATTAACATTCCAAGATCCATCAAAAACATTAGATGATACAACAATCACTGCAACAATGGATTTAATCCTTGCGGCAGTAGAAAAAGAACATAAAGCAGTTTTACGATCATAATAACTAAGGTAGGCATGTCCTACCTTTTGTGCTATACTACATTAAAGGAGTGATGATGATGCTTTCAAGAATTTCATGGTTACTAGCAATTATTGGGACAATTATTGTATCTATAACTTCGATTTCTAATGATAGTTTAGGGATATTGTTTTATAGTGGACTTGCAACAATGATTATTGGTATTTTAGGAGTATTGTGTTTTTCAAAAGACACAAAAAGCTTACTTGCAGATTTACTAGATTTCTTTTAAAAAGGCCATATGGTCTTTTTATTTATATTATATGTCTTATATATTTGACATATAGTATGTAATATATTACTATTTGGTTAGGAGGAAGTTGTATGCCTAAAAATATAAAATTAAAACTAGCTAGAGTAGCGCTTGATATAACACAAAGTGAGCTGGCAACTAGAGTAGGTGTTAGTAGACAAACAATCAATGTAATCGAAAAAGGAGACTATAACCCTTCAATAAAATTATGTATTGCGATTTGTAAAGAATTAAATAAAACATTAGATGAATTATTTTGGGAGGAAAATGTATGATAGAAAATAACTATGATGAATATCAGTTAAGTGTACGTTATAAAACAGCATCAATTTCATTAGCTTTAACATTTATATTACTATTTATTAATAGCTTCATTACAGATTATTATGTGTGGGGCGAGAGTGTAGTTCAAGTAGTTGTTGTTATGTCAATTGTGTTTGGGTATTATCTAACTGTTACAATATCAAAAGGAGCATTTTTGTCTTTGGATGGTAGTTATCGAAAAATGATGTTTATCTATTTTGGTATTGCACTATTAAATATAATTGTTGTTATTATGGGTTGTATTCTTGATGGTATTGAACACTTTATTAGTAATGGAATACTTGATCATAGTAGTTGTAATGTATTTATTGGTCTTGTGATGCTATACGCTGGTGCTTTACAATGGATATATCTATGCAAAGAAAAAAGTAATGTCTAACATTACTTTTTAATATATGGGAATTTTTTGTATTCATTTTGTCTAACATTGTGTCTTTTGCTAGCAATACATGAATATAGTTTAGCAGCTTTATATTCTAACAAAATTGCTGGATGAATGTCTTTTTTGTAGTTTGAAATGATTGTATAATTACAATCTTTTTTTATTTTATTGATATATTGCTTACCATCTTGGTTCATAGCAAGAATACGAATATAATTTACATCGAGCGCTTGGTTTATTTCCTCTTTTGTATTATTCATGAGAATATGAACAATCATTCTTTGAATTCTTCCACGAGTATATCGCTTAGAAGTTAACTCATCTAGTAACTGACTTATTGAAGTTACATCATTGATTTTAGAAAGAAGTAAGTTTTCAATCCCTTCTTCTACTAAAAAGAGCGTACTTAAGGCATCATTATTTGTTGTCATAAGTTTATAATACAACATTGGAAAATATTGATCGAGATAGTATAGTTCATCTTTGTAGTAATCTGATGAGGGTACAGTTTTAGAAATATCTCTGCCCTTGTAAAGAGCTTGTCGAATTGCTGATGCACTACTAATGTTTTCTATAGTATTACTGTGGAAAGCATTTGTTCTTTGAATACAATGCATTGCAATTGGATAATCATTATTAACAACTTCTTTAACATAACCAAGCCCTAATATATCATTAGGAGTATCTACTTTTACTTGTAACAATGAAGAAATTGCATGATTACATGCATCTGCAAACCTTCTTCCCTCCTTCATTGCTTGACTTACAAAATTATCATACTGAACCTTATTTTCTTTAATCGTTTTTGCGATAGTAATTAGAGTATCTATATCACCAGATTCACTACCAAAAACGATGTCTGTAACACCTATGTTATATAACAGATTAATTGCTCCTTTACAAAAATAATCAGCACCTTGACAAGCATAGACAAACGGTAACTCAATAACTATATCAACACCATTATCAATAGCAATTTTGCTACGATGCCATTTGTCTATTATTGCTGGTTCACCTCGTTGCACAAAATTACCTGACATAATAACAACGGTAATATCCGGATTGATTAGTTCTTTAGCTTTGTTTATGTGGTATAAGTGTCCATTATGGAATGGATTATATTCAGTTATTAGTCCTAGTATTTTCATATTAACTCCTTATAGTATTTGTATATATATTTTACTATACCATCAAAAATAGGTCTAGTAATAAAAAAACAGGAAGTTCCTGTTTATAATCGATATTTCTCTTTTACTGTCTTATTAACTTTAAAAATAGTAGAAACTATTAATATTGCAAGTGCTAGTGCACCGGCTGTGGTAAATGTTGTAAATAATGCATCACTAAATAACTCAATGTTACCATCAATCCAATGCGACATCGATAAATATATGAACTTACCAGGAACCAGTGGGAAACACCCAATGATAATAAAAACAGTAGCTGGAACTTTATTTACACGAGCCATAATTTCTGAAAATAAGGCAACTACAATCATTGCAATAAATGACTGTAACATTATGCTATTAAAAGAATTAAAAGCTAAATATGTAGCCCAACCGATTGTTCCACCTAGTGCACCCAAGATAGCATTTTTTTTATTTTTATTAATGCGAAATACGAAACTAAATCCTAGACTACCTACAAAGGCACTAAGACATTGAATTAACATATCCATATATTATCCTCCAAATATAATGGTAATGATACCAACACCAATTGCAATACTTGTAGCTATTAATACAGCTTCTAACATCCTAGCGAGGCTAGAAATATATTCTCCACCAATAAGATCACGTAAACTATTAGTTATTGCTACTCCAGGAACAAGTACCATTAATGATCCAATGGTAATAGCATCTAAGTTTGATATTAGTCCAGATTTATATAGTAGTGTACTACAAAGAGCTAAAGTCATACTTGCAATTATTGTAGAAACTATAGAGTTTATTTCAAGCTTTTCCATTATATATAAAACCCCATAAATAACAAAACCAATAATTCCACCAAATATTGCTTCCATTACACCTCCACCAAAAAATACAGAAAATGCCAGTGCAGTTAATCCATAACCCAAAAATATTAAATGGTTATTTAGGGGAGTATTTGATATCTCATCAAGTTTTGCTTCAAGTTCATTTATTTCGATAGGCTTATTACAAACTTTGCGAATCATATCATTTAGTGCACACAAATTATCCATATGAATACGGTTTTGATGTGAACGTTTTGTATATGTGAGGGTGGTTTTATCAGGTAATACAACACTAATGCTTATAAAAGATGGAATTGCAAATACCTCCACCTCTAGAAAGCCATATGCACTAGCCAGTCTTTCTACTGATTCTTCAACACGATATATTTCAGCACCATGTTGAAGCAACATTGTACCAATTTTAGTAATACTTTTAAATATTCTAGGGTAGTCCATAATTTCACCTCAAATCTATAAAAGTATAGCATATTTAGAATACAAAAATAAAGTATTTGTAACATTTTGTTTAAAAAACAAGACATTGTAAGCGCTATAAGTTTTATTGAAATAAATTGACTTTTAATAAGTATAATTTTAAAATTATACTATAAACTTATTAATGATAAATAGAGATGCAGTAGCTATAAAATGATTTTTTTATATAACTTGGTGTTAAAAGATATAGTCTTTAACGATATAGGAGGAAGGTTATGATTAAAGAAGTTTCTAGGAGTAGTGATGGTATTGTAGTGTTTTCAATGAAAAATGAATATTTAGAATTAAAGGTTACAAATTTAGGATGTACAATTATGGAAATATTAATGCCTGACAAAGATGGTAATATTGATGATATTGTACTAGGATATGATAATGTTGAATCATACAAAACATGTCCTGCATATTTTGGTAGTGTAATTGGTAGAGTGTGTAATAGAATTAAGGATGGAAGATTTATATTAAATAATAAAGAATATACTCTTATTAAAAATAATGGGAGTAATCATCTTCATGGTGGAAAAGAAGGTTTTAATCATCAAATATTCAAATATGAAATAATTGATGACAAAACAATTGTATTTATTCATCGTTCTAAGGATGGACATGAAGGATACCCCGGAGATTTAATTGTCATGGTAACATACCGCTTAGCAGATAATAAATTACATATCAATTATCACGGAGCAACAAACAAAGATACATTGGTAAATCTTACAAATCATACTTATTTTAATTTGTCTGGTAAAGAGGAAAATATATTGAATCATAAATTGATGATTGATAGCAATGGCTTTATGGAAATTGATAGTGAAGGGTTGGCAACAGGTAAGATTATAGGTGTAGAAAATACTCCTTTTGACTTTAGAGAAGGTGCAGTAATAAAAAACGGTATTGACAATAAGCATCCTCAAATACAAAATGCTGGAGGGTATGATCATTCGTTTTTACTTGATTCATCAATAAATCAAGTAGAGCTATACCATGATAAAACAAAAAGAAAAGTGAGTATGACAACCTCTTTACCACAAGTACAAATATATACCGGAAATTTCATTGATAATATTATTGGTAAAAAATCAAAAATATATCCACGTCGTGCAGGGGTTTCTTTAGAAAGTCAATTCATGCCAAATGAAATTTGGATTGATAATGATCCAAAATCATTATTAAAAAAATGTGATGTATATAATCAAACAACAATATATACATTTGAAGTTTGTAATTATTTATAAATTATTATATTTAAATAATGAAAATATGGTAATATAATGTTATAACATAAAAACACTAAAGGGGGAGCAGTGAGATGAATATAAATAAAATGAGTAAAACAAAAATTGTTTGTACAATTGGACCAGCAAGTGATGATATAAATGTATTAACAAAAATGGTTAAATCAGGTATGAATGTGATGCGTTTGAATTTTTCACACGGAGAACATGAAACACATTTAGAAAAGATTAAATTAATTGAGGAGATTAATTCTAAATTAAATGCACATGTGGCAATTTTATTAGATACAAAAGGACCAGAAATACGTACCGGTGAATTTGAAAATAATAGTGCAACATTTAAAAAGGGACAAACTACTACAATTGTAATGGATGAAGTAATAGGTACTAGTGATCTTTTTTCAATAACATATGATCGATTGTATCGTGATGTAAAAGTAGGTGGAGAAATCCTTGTAAATGACGGTCAAATCACACTACATATCGAAAGTATCGACGATTGTAAAATTATTTGTACTTGTATGAATGATGGTACAGTGAAAAGTGGACGTGGTATTAATGTACCTAATGCAAATTTACGTTTTGCATATTTATCAAAGCGAGATATAAGTGATTTAGAATTTGGTTGTAAACATAAAGTTGATTACGTAGCGGCGTCATTTGTACGACGTGCTCAAGATATTTATGATGTAAAGAAATTGTTAATCGCAAATGATAGAAGTGATATTCAAGTTATTGCGAAAATCGAAAATGCTGAAGGTGTGAAAAATATTGATGAAATAATTAAAGCAGCTGATGGAATAATGGTTGCAAGGGGTGATTTAGGGGTAGAGGTACCAGCAGAGGATGTACCACTAATTCAAAAACAAATCATTCAAAAATGTAATGGTGCTGGAAAAATTGTAATTACAGCAACACAAATGCTTGAAAGTATGCAAGAAAACCCAAGAGCTACACGTGCAGAAGTAAGTGACGTTGCTAATGCTATTTATGATGGTAGTGATGGGATAATGCTATCAGGTGAATCAGCAGTTGGTAAATACCCATTAGAAGCTGTAATGATGATGTCTAAAATTGCTAGGAAATCCGAAGCGTCTTTAGATTATCAAAGCTTATATCAAACTGCAGTAGCAAAAACAAATGGAGCAACTTCTGAGGCTATTTGCATGTCTGTAGCAGATATTGCAGCAAGATTTAAAGTTGGAGCCATAATTGCATTTACTGAATCTGGGGCAACAGCTAAAAAAATGTCAAGATATCGTCCTGAGTGTAAAGTTATTGCAGCAACACCGTATCCAAAGACTGCAAGATCTCTTGCACTTACATGGGGAGTTATTCCAGTGATTTGTAAGAATTTAGATAGCCGTGCAATAATGATTGCTTATGCAACAGTAATTGCAAAAGAACATGGTGTACAACCAGGTCAAAAAATCGTAGTAACGGGTGGTCATCCTGGAAAAATAGGTGACACTAGTTATTTAGAGTTAATAACTGTTTAAGGGTAATATAGTACGAGTAAAAGAGGTGAGTGTATGTCTAACAAAGTAAAACACATTATTTTATCTATACTTATTTCTATTGTTTCAATTGGTTTAGTTCTAGTGATGTATGTAATATATCTTGATAAACCATATTTTATATCGCTACAACAAGAGGATATGGAGTTATATATTGATAAGGTCCAAGTAGCGGTGAATAATAAAGATGTAGATGAGGTGAATGACTTATTTAACCACATAGATTCAACAAATCAAATTATGATGGATTTTGAAAACGTTGAGATGAATGTTGAAAGTGTAACGATTGCCAACAAAGATAAACCATTAGTTGATATATATTTGACATGTACAAATGGCGAAGAATCATTTTCCTATTTATTAGTTTTAGATAATAGCGGCTCGGATTGGAAAATATTTGTTGCTGGGGTTCAAGAAGATG
>CAYJPL010000041.1:0-15773 GCA_964372125.1 uncultured Erysipelotrichales bacterium | reverse complement strand
TTATCAATTATATCTGACCTTATAGAAGTTGTCTAATTAATTGTAACCTATCCATTCATATATTGCTACTCTTGATAATAGGTATATACTTGGACCCGATGTCACACTTCCCACAATTATTGTGGAAGTAAAGGACACTACTTTAACTCTAAAAGATGCAAAAGACACTCTAAAGAGTACGGACTTTTCATCACTTAAAGACACAGGTGGCGGAGTACCCATACCGACTGGAGCAGATGATTACTTAGAAATTATCAGTTCACCAGATAGTCCACCATTTTATGATACAGGGGAATTGTGGGACTACACGAATGATACTTTAAGTGATACTAAACCAATAAATTATACTGTTTCTGCTGTAATTGAAGGAGGACAAGATTATTATATTGCGGTAGATATTAACCCGTATAATATAGATAATTTTCCATTTGAGATTGGTTCTGCTGCATTGCCTGCAAATGCAGAACTATATAAAGTTACAAAAGAATCAAATAGTGAAAGAGCAGTTTACAAAGTGAACTCTCCAGCTGTCGATACAGTATCAATAAGTTTTGACATATCCGTTGTTCTTAAAGATGATGAAGATTACACTTACTATGTGGATACTGACGGAACAGTTGCTGCTGCTATAGGGAATGCATTGCTTAGTGCAGAAAATGTAAAATTTGGAGTTGGAGTTAAGGTATCTAATACTGTGGCTATTGAACTAGGAAGCACTATTAAAGAGAGTGACTATACAATTATAAAGGAACATAAACTTTATTTTGGTAAATCAAGCGATGGTTCACTACAAGAAGTAATTAGTAAAGAGGCTTTTATCACACCATCAATTGTTGATAAAAATAATCAAAAAGTTGATTTTGCATTACAAGATCTATATCTATTACCTGATGGAAATGTTTACTTTAGTTCAGATGGCAAGGTATTTAGTATTGATGATTACTTCTATAAGTTGGACTTAGCAAATGATAATCATTATGCAGTTGGTGATTTTACATTAAACCTTAACTTGCCAGAAAATTTTGAACAAAGAGATTTATTTGATGACTCTCTTGGTTCAAAAAGTACTTATAAATATGGAATGAATTACGGAAATGACTATATAATGAACACTACAGTACCAAATTCAAATAATATTAATTCCTCAAGTTTAAGTGTTAATGAAACACATTTCTTTGAAGGGTCTATGGGGGCTAATGGCATTATTGAAAATGATATTTATGTTGCAAGAACATTGTCTACTTCAACAGGTAATTACAATATCACAGCAATAAATACCCTTGATACGTACACAGATAGCAGCTATGAAGCTACGGAAGAAAGTTCAGTCACTTATACACAATATCATGATAACGGAACTATTTCTCACGAGGAATATAAACTAGGAAAAGTTAAAATTAATATACCTGAACTTACATATGTTGACCGCATGAGTTCAACTGTATCTTTGCCTATAACAGTAAATTCTGATACACCTGCTGATACAGAATTTAAATTTGAAATAGAAGGCGAATTATCAAGTGACGATCTTACAAACTTGAATGCCCTTGAATCATATCCTAATGGTGTCATGACATTTCGTATACCTTCTGCGTTTGATGCGACAAAAATAAGTTTAAATTATGCAAGCAATTACTTTACTGGTTATTCATTGGGTAGTGATGAAACAGGTACAACCAATGAAATCACATCTTCTGAAATTGATATTACTGGTAATAATTTAATTCATTTTAAAATTAAAGATACTGGATTTATTCATACTTCTAATCCTTCCAAGCAATTATTAAGTGGTTACTTTAAAGGAACTTTTACTGATCCTGGAGCTGATTCATATATCAAAGTTGAAATAGATATTAAATCTGCCACTCGTGATGAAATAGCCATTGAAGATAGGATTGTTAGAGAAAATGTAGATGGAGGAAAAAGGAGCATTGATCTTGTTTGGACATATGGTGCAGCTGTAGATAATCTTGATGTTTCAATTACGTCATCATCGTCACATACGGGTATAGAATCTAATCCGTTGCACCTATCAGATAGCACTGGATTTTTGCGTGCGTTAATATTCCTTGATAGAAAAGATCATAATACTGATGAATATGACGATGAAAATTTACAATCAATTAATTATGAAAATTTAACTTTTACAATCACAACAGAAAAAGAAGCTCAAATGCAGCTTATAGAATCTATAACTTTCTATTTTGGTGGAACAGAAAGCTGGCTTAATTCATTTAGAAGAAATTATACAATAACGACTGTTCCATACATAGAGTATACAACAGTTGAAAATCCTCATGAAATAATCAAGCATGACATAGTCAACCAAAACCCAGGAAGTGTAACGGTTAACAAGCCAACTACCGGTACATTTTCGTTGCCTGATGGAGAACATTTTGCAACCCTGAAAATCGTTGTACCAGAAGTGTTACTAAATGCATCAACAATGAGTGATAATATATTTAATTTACATTTTTCTTCAGAACGTATTGATGAGAATAAATGGGGAACAATTACGGAAGACAGTACATATAGGAGTGAGTTAAATGTTTCTGTAACATCTGAAAGCTTTTATCCAGAACACGATAATCCAAGAACTAGTATGTATCCGTACTTTTATAAGTATGACTCTACTCAAAAGGTGAACACTAGTAGTATCGTTACACCAACTGGAACAACATCAGAAAATTCCTCAATTAGCTTACCAAAAGACGTAGATGAATTTGGACTTACTATTAGTAATATTAAGTTGAGAGATGTTTCATACCTTAGAGATGGTACTTCAATTTACTTTGATTTAAACGATGAATATTTCCAATATGTTGGTAAATCACCACATATCACACCGATTACAATAGGTGATAATGATGTATGGCTAAGATATGAACTTTATAAAATAAATCTCTATGATACAGATATAATTGATGTAAGTAGTGACAGTCTTGAACTATGGTTTGATTTTCCAGAAGATGCATTCATTGCAAAACCAAATAGTAGTACAGTTGGATCAGACGCTCATGAATTATTTAAAGAAACTCTTCTTGATGTCGGACCAACAATAATTACACCTATAGAAGAAAATGATTATATTAGTATTGCTGTTAATGACAGATTAACAGTATTAGAAGATGTAAACGGTCTTACGACTTCAAGTGATGAAACATTTGGATATGGAATTGAACCTAATGTTATTCCAGATAGTCGTATGGTTGTTATAGAACTTAAGCCGTTAGTTTCAGTCAATAGGGCATCAGCATCGGGTGTTCTAGTACGACCAGGCGTGGAAGCAGAAGAAGATGTTTCTCTAGGAAGTAGTGATGTAGAATATGTTGCATACGAACACGATGACTTGATGCTAAATCTCGCTCTTACAAAAATAGCAGGGGATAGTATATCAGTTACAGTTACAATTCCAGATGGTGAAGACGAATTAATTAAACTTAAGCTCGAAGAATTTATAACTGCACCTGTAGGCTGGTCAATTACTTACAAAGATGCAGCTGGTGAATCAACGACTGATGCATCTAGAGTTAAAACTATTGAAATTTCGTCAACTAATCCTGACTATCAATTAGATACATTACAATTCCCGCTGGTCGCTGATACAGTTGATATTTACGATAATGATACTGCAATAGATGGAACAGTTACTACGGTGCAAACGGATGTAACAATAAACACTGCACCACAATATAGTGTTGATACTAGATTTACTTTTAAATGGTATGAAATGGCTGGGATAGTATTCGTTGAAGACAAATATAATATACCTGATGGGATTTTTGAACAGGGTAGTTATTTATTTGCGAATTTTGATCCTGACACACTCGAAGCATTTTACGAGAACTACGCAACAGAAATATTTAGATTCAGTCCCCCAAGGGAAAGAGTAAATGATTTCGCAGAATTAATTAACATAGGAAGTAATCCTGAATTTGTAGTTAGAAATGATACATGGTTTGTTGATAAAGATGGCGATACATATTTACCAAACTATGAAGTTCAAGGTAGTGCAGGTAATGGGAAGTATACAGTTGCTATTCCACCAAAAATTGATAACTATGAATTAACATTTAATTTAAGTGAACTATCTAATAAGTATGCAATTACAACACTTCCAACAGGCGGTGATTTAAATTCAAACAATAACCATCCAAGAACTGAAGGTATTAAAATTTTGGCAAATGCAGAAACATTTTCAGTTGTACCAAATGTAGATGGTGAAAATACACAAAACTTGACTCAATACGAACTTGATAATGGTTTAGTGGATATAGGTATTTATCGACAACCAACAATCTCTGTTAATGATGTTTCAGTAAAAGAAAAACAAACAGCTGAAGCAACAGTTGAATTAAAAGGTACAGGAAGTTTTACAAAAGGGGAAGAGTATATCCCAGTAAATGAAGGATATATTAGTCAAGTTGGTGACGTTGTAGTGGTAGATGATAATCATGTTATTGTAACTGTAAGAGGTGATGTACTAACAAGTACAAATTATATGGCAACTTCTACAGGTACAAATTACTTTGGAGAGACGATTACTGCCATTGGAAAATATAATGTCTATACTACTCCGTATGTACATTTCCATGATACAAGTACCTATGATATTAGAGGTACTTGGGATAGTGGTGAAACAGATAACAAAATAAGAGTTTACTTATCAGAAAAGACTACTTTAATAGCAAGTGTGATTGAGGGAACTCCACCAGTCATAATTGCCCCAGACGGATATTCTGTAGATGGATGGGTATACGAAGATGATGAAGGAAAGCTTGCAAGATATAGTGTCAGTAGGTCATTATTTCACTTAACAGATATCTATCCACTCTTCTTAGCAGATGAAACACCAGTTACTATCACATTTGATATGTTAGGTAAAAGTGTAATAACAGCTGGTGAAACAGACAAAGGTATTAAATATGAAATTGTAGATGGTGGAAAACAGGCTACTGTAAATATATTGCCATTATCGAATGATGAACTAGATAGACGAGTAGATATAGATGATGTAAAGCCTGGGTATGATTTAAAAGGATGGTTTATCGATGAAAACAATAATGATATTTATGATGTAGGCATTGATATCTTCTACGAAACTCGTGATATTGATGAGTATATCATTGTTGAAGATATAACATTCAAAGCATATTATGAATTCGAAGGAAACATTGCAACATTTGAAGTTTATGATCCAGTCAATACAGACAACATTTATGATAAAGAAGTTGTTGATGTACCTATAAGTGATGAACTTACTGCTCCAGATAATACTTTATTTGATGTTCCAGAGGGGTATGAGATCACAGCATGGTATGATAAAGATGACCCAGATAAAGTTCATATCACTAATTTCACAGATGATTTTAACGAGGTTACTCCAAGGGTTGACAAAACATATATTGCAGTTTTAACAGAGAAAACCTATACTGTAATTTTCAAACATGATGTAGATTCTGTTGACACTATTGAAGAATACAATGATGTAGAACATAATTCAACAATCCGTGAAACGGTACTATATAATATTCCTGATGACAAAGTACTTCTAGGTTGGACGACTGACAGTAATCCAGGAGAAGATAGTATACTATGGAATTTTGATGATGGTACCAATACAGATACGGATACAAAGGTTATAGGAGATACTACTTTATATCCAGTATTAAGTGATAAAGTGATTGTTTCGGTTACTTATAATAAGGCACTAGATGATACTGATGATACTTTAGAATCCATTATTGGAGACTTAACACCAGGAACAATTATAACAGTTGAGAATACAGGAGGTACAAACCCAGATTTTGATGGGGATGTAATTATCACATTAGATACAATTGTTCCAGATCCAGTAAAAGAAAACTATATATTCACAGGATATGTACAGACTACTGACTTAGAAGGAAAGCATACAATTATTGCAACGTGGAAAGCTGTGGATGAAACGGTTGATGTAACATTTAATAAATACACAGATGGTACAGACAAAACAACACCAAGCAGTATTACAAAGCTTCCAATTGAAACAATTATAACGGTTAACAATACTGGAGGTACAAATCCAGATTTTGATGGAGAAGTAACTATCACGGTGGATACAATTATTCCAGATCCAGTAAAAGAAAATTATATATTCACAGGATATGTACAAACTACTGATTTAGAAGGAAAACATACAATTACTGCAACATGGATTATGCTTGAAGTAGAAGAGTTACCAGCAGTTATTCCTGAAGATGAAACAATTGATTCTCCTAAGACAGGGGATAGTAGTAGCTATATCGTATTCCAAATTTATATGTTTACAATGCTTATTATTGGATTATTTGTCGTATTCAAGAAACATACAAATCAAGAATAGATTATAAATCACTCTATATGCCATAGCAGATTGTGTAGTGTTAAACTTCATAATTTCCAAAAAAATAGAGTTAGTCGCTCTAATTATTGTAGGGTTTTCCTATTCAAAAACGTCACTGAAAAGTGACGTTTTTTGACAAACTAAAAGGGATTTATTTTTTTTCGGTGTTTATTATATTGCCCCTTTTTTTACCTTTATTTTATAATTTGTTTAATGAATACATGATTTTATTTCTCATTCTTGAAAAGTCTATGAAACCATTGGACACTTTTAATATTGTTTTCACTCTAGAGTTTACTGATTCAATAAGGCCATTCGATATTCTTGTTCCACTGAATTTAGTAAATGAATTTATGATTTCATCATATCAAGTAATTATAGTGCTTTGTGCAAAATGGCGATAGCTTGCGATGTGACTATTTATGTAGATTTGTACAATGTGGGTGAGTTCTTCTTTTGTGTCACTTGCTGTAACTGTACTATTAAATAATAGATAATCATCTTTTAGAATATATGTATCTTTTAATTGTAAATCAATCTTCAACATTTTTTCTAATAACTATGTATAGTTGATATATCGTTTACGTTTTCTATTATACTTTGCTTGATTATCAGGAACATTAGCACTATCCTTCATTAGCAACCAATGAAAGTTTTTGAGTATGTAATATTCAATACTACTTTTATGATAAGAATGCATAATATCAATTCGTATACGTATAAATATTCTGTATTATATGAAAGTTATCTACACAAATTTTTGCATTTTTAAAGTATTATTTTGCTGATATACGGAAAGTTAACTCTATAATAAATGGAAGTATCCATATCTCTAATGATTTGATGTTTAATAGATTTAATCATATATTCTTTTATTTTAAGCAGTGCATTGCACATAAGTAAATAAACTCTATTCTAATTATAGTGATAAAGTAGGAACAATGATTGCCAACTTGCTTAGTGGAATATATAGATTATTATAAAGTTAACAGGAATGACTCCTATACAGTATAGAAATCATTCCTTTGTGGGTTAAATTATTGTTAAAAAAGTGGGTTCACTTCAAAAAAATTGTGTTTTAAGTGAGCCAACAAAAACGTAAAGCACATAGAAGTTTTTACAATAATTTAGAGTATCGAATGATGGCTACGAGTATGGGGAATACAATTGCTATTTTATTAATATATGTTGTATAATAAATATAATAAAAAAAGGAGAAAAATATGAAAAAAATGAGGAAATTATTTCGTATCGTATTAGTAATATCCTTACTAATAGCAATGCTACCTTCTACTATATCAGCAACGTCTAACACAGCTGTATGGGATGGAACTACGGTAGATACAGATTGGCATAACACTACAGATACAAACTTTGAAATTAGCAGTGCAGCTGAACTTGCAGGTCTAGCAAAAATCGTGAATGATGGAACAGATGATTTTCAAGGAGATACTATAGAATTAGTTAATAACTTAGATCTTGCAGGGTTTGAGTGGACCCCAATAGGAGCGCTAGATCAACCGTTTAAAGGAACTTTCAATGGTGAAAATCATACAATATTAAATCTTACAATTACTGATACAACTAACGATTCGACAGGGCTATTTGGTAGCATTAACAATGGTGAAATAAATGGAATAGGTATTATTGACTGTAACCTTAATATAGAGGCATATGCAGGAGGATTAGTAGGATTTATATATGATTCTACGATAGAAAATTGTTTTGTCACTGGAAACATTAATGGATCAGGGGATATCGGTGGACTAGTTGGAGGTGCTGTTAGTGCTAGAATTAAAAACTGCTATACTAACGTAAATGTTATAGGGAGCGATCAGTTAGGTGGACTAGCTGGGTTTGCAAATATTATTGCGATAGAAAATAGCTACGCTACAGGAATTGTAAAAGGAGGATACAGTACAGGAGGATTAGTGGGTTGTCTCTTAAGCAGTACTGTTTCAAATAGCTATGGAAATAGTTCAATAATTCCCAAACATTTTGGAAGTAATGGAAGTGAGTTTATTGAAGGTATATCAGGTGCTAGTCTTGAACAAATGAAAACAGAAGAATTCAAAAACAAATTAAATGGAAGTGAGGATGCAATTCAACCATTTGCGATTGATCCTGACTTTAATGATGGGTATCCGTACTTAGTCAGTTTCCCACAAATCATGTCTGGTGATAAACAAGTAATACCTCAAGGTGCAAAGTTGACTTTCAAAGTGACAATGCCTTATTTTGAAGGTGGAACTACTACTAGTGTTGACGGAGAAGTGGTTCCAACAGAGTATACTACATACTCTTCTGGAAGTACTATTGTGACATTGTCAGGTGAATATATAAATAAACTTGCTCCTGGAACATACACTATAGATATTTCTAATATAGATTATGGGAGTGTTAGTGGAACATTCACAGTAGAAAAAAATGATGCACCCATAATTACTGGGCTGGTAGATAAAACAGTACTACTAAGTGACGTGGATGGATATGATTTTAAAATGGATATAACAGAAGTAATTGATGATCATTCGATCCTTACTATCGATGATGTGATGATAGATGGTACGATTATAAAACCAAAACAAGGAGAAAAAACAGAATCTACAATTACTTATACTATGTCTGATGATGAAGGAAATACAACAGTAGAAACAATTATAATTACCGTTACAAATTATGTACCAGAAATTTCAGGATTAACTGACCTTGAAGTTGTAGAGGGTGGTAGTGTTGATATCAAAGCTGGTGTAACGGCAACAGACTATGAAGACGGTGATATAACAAGTACAATTGTTTATCCAGATACAATAATTGAAGAATTAGAAGTAGGAAAACATGTTCTAGAGTACACGATAGTAGATAGTGATAATAACACAGTAACAACACTTCGTACAATTACTGTACTAGAAGCAGTAATTGATGATAGCGTTGATGAATCGGTAGGGCCTGGAACTGGTGATAATACGGTTGTAGGTGGAATAGTGCTATTATCTTTAGTATCGGTTGTAGGTATGTTGTTAATGCGTAAAAAGAGAAGTTATAATATATTTTAAGTATTTAAAAAATAAATATGTTTTATAAATGAAAACCTCTATTAGTAGAATGAAGTCTACTAGTAGAGGTTTATTCTTTATATGATTAAAAATAAATTATGAGCAGTGTATGTAAAGCTAAGCAGTAATTATACTAAATAATAAATCTGTGATATACTAATTATATTAGTAACTGTAAATAAATTGCTAATGCATCAGTGTAGTTATTATTCATTATGTTGGCTTCTTTATATATTATCAATAACATATATAATTTAAGAGAAAAAAAGTAAAGGGGGAAGAGTAAATGAAATTCTTTATTGATACAGCAAACATTGAACAAATAAAAAAAGCAAATGATATGGGGGTTATAGAAGGGGTAACAACAAATCCTTCAATCATCGCAAAAGAAGGTAGAGATATTGTAGAGGTTATAAAAGAAATATCAAGTATTGTTGATGGTGCTATTAGTGCTGAAGTAAATCCTACAATCACAGATGCAAAAGATATGATTGTTGAAGGTAGACAACTCGCAAGTATTCATCAAAATATAGTTGTAAAACTACCTACAACAATAGAGGGGCTACAAGCATGTAAGGTACTTACTAGTGAGGGTATTAAAACAAATATGACACTAATATTCAATGCTACTCAAGCATTGCTTGCAGCAAATGCAGGAGCAACATATGTATCACCTTTTATAGGAAGATTAGATGATATCAATCAAGATGGTATGGAACTAATTTATGATATAACAGAAATATTTACAAAGGGAAATATTCAATCAAAAATCATATGTGCAAGTGTCCGTAATGCTATTCATGTAGTAAAATGTGCCAAAGCTGGTGCTCATATTGCAACGATACCATATAGTTTATTTGAGGATATGATGAACCACCCTCTTACAAATGAAGGTATTATCAAGTTTCAAAAAGACTATATCAAGGCAACACAGTAATACGTAATTATATCTAGAAACAAGTATTTAGCAGTATAAATACTTGTTTTTTTATGATGTTGACAATATGTAAATAATGTTAATAAACAGTTTAATGTAATTAATTATGATATTAATGAAGAATGCATTTCAATGTCATGGACAATGTTAGAAGATGGAAAATATATGATTTATCACTATGAACTAATTCTTGATGCTAGTCAAAGACAATAATCTTAAACAATAATAGGAAGTTATTCAATTTATTGAATGACTTCTATTCTATAATTAGGATATTAGTAATTATAAAAAACATTGAAATAATTAAATAAAATAATACAATATAAATAAGAGGCATTGCATTAAATATAGTAACGAAAATTCAAAAAGAAAGAGGGAAAAATATGCAAAGTGTAGAACCAAAAGTAGTATATAATAACATAACAGCATCCTTAGAAGGAAAAGAGGCAACAACCTATACAAAGTATTTAAGTGACATGAAAGCAGTATATAAATCAGTGGAAGGATTAGATGATAATCAACTTATGTATACAGTTCATGCATATGGTGATTCGAGTCAAGAATCAGGGCATTTAATGTGGGCTATTACTGTATTAGAAGCACTAACTGTTAACAAAGAATACAATATGACAAGAGGGCACTTTCATCAAGATAAACAATGTGATGAAATGTATTTTGGATTAGAAGGTGAAGGTTTATTGCTATTTCTAGATTTAGAAGATAACTTTAAAGCAGAAAAAATATTTCCAGGATCAATTCATTATATCAAAGGAGACGTTGCTCATAGAATTGTAAATACTGGTACTACAAAATGTGTAGTGGGTGCTAGTTATCATGCTATTGCAGGACATGACTACCAAACAATTGAAGATTCACCATTTCCATATCGTATCTATAAAGACAAAGACACATATACATTTGTTGAGGAATAAAAAAGATAACAAAACAAATAAGCTACCACTAATTGTGGTAGCTTTGTTTTCATAGGTAATTAATAATTTATATTTGTAAATCTCTTTTATTATAAGCAATGGCACCAATAACTAATGCAACTATGTAAACAACAATATAAGTGATAAAGATAAATAATGTCTTATCTGAAAGTTCAATAACTTCTCCCACGTTTAACATAACAAAAGGTGAAAAGTACGTTAGCCACTCTGCCTTATTGGCCAATAGTTCACCTAAGTAGCCAAGCATATAGCTAGCTAGTACGACTGATGAAACGATTGAGCCAGAACCAAGCTTTGCATTTATACCTGCAAACATAAAGCCAATTCCTCCAAATAATAATGCTGAAAAACTCGTGATTTTTGCGGCAGTAATAATATTGATTAATATGAATGTTTCTCCACCACCAATAAATCCACAAGCAATTGCTGAAATGATTGCCCCAGACAGTACTAGTTTAACAGCTATCAATGCAGTTAAGTATTTAGATAAATATATTTCCATTCTACTTACCGCAAGTGAATTTAAGAACTCTATTGATTTAGTCTTCTCTTCTTTTGTAATTAGCCCTGCACAAAAAGTAGCTGAAAAAATAGAAACTGCGACTAAAATTATGTTATAAATCATACCAAAGTATGTAATGTAGTTTGACATATCAGACATATTTTCCATTCCGACAAATTGCATTAGTTCTTGTGGCATGGCATCGAATTTAGCTTGCGCTAGATCTTGTATAGACGGAAATAGTATCATGTAGAGTGTCATGATAGAAAATATCGCAATGCTCCATCCAATAATTGTTTTTCTTGTAGTCAGTAGATTAAATAAACAAAGTTTATTAATATTTTTATAATCAATGTTTTTCATAATATTCATACTCCTCCTTACTTACCAGTCTTGTAATATGAAATAAATTCATCTTCTACAGTTTTCGTTTTAATTTCAAGACTCTCTAAATCTATTTTTACAAGCTTTTGTATGAGTGTATTTATATCATCTTCTAGTTCATAACTATCAACGATTCCATCTTTTGTAGTATAAGAAACTATTTGTTTGTGTTTAATTTTAACATCTTTCATATCAAAATAATCTGCAATTTCACCATCAATAATTATTGCAACTTTATCACAGTATTTTTCTATTTCTGATAAATTATGACTTGATAAAAAGATTGTTTTCCCTGCTTTTTTTTCTTTTAATAGAAGTTCAAAAAACTTGTTTTGCATGAGTGGATCTAATCCATTTGTTGGCTCATCAAATATCAAAAGTTCAGCATTTTTTATAAAACCTTGAATTAAGGATAATTTCTTTTTGTTTCCAAAACTAAGCTCATTAATTTTCTTTGATAAATTAAGCTCAAAATAATTACTTAGTTCTTGCATTTGTTCAACAGAAGTATTAGTAAAACCTAAGGCAAACCTTAGTAGTTTTTCACAGGTAATATTATCATAAAATGCGGATTCACTTGGTACATAACTCACTTTATTTTTTATTTCTTTACTATCTTTTTTACTATCTAATCCTAGGATTGTTATCTTACCTTGTGTGGGGTTTAACATATTAAGCATTGTTCTAAGTGTCGTACTCTTTCCAGCGCCGTTTTTACCTACAAAACCAACAATTTGTCCTTTAGGTACAGATAAGTCGATTCCTTTAACTGCAGTAAATTTACCATATGATTTAACAAAATCCTTAATTTCTATTACGCTCATTTTATGTCTCCTCTAAATCTAATATATACACTTTAATAAGTATATCATAGAGAAAATAATGTTACAAATTATCCTAAGTGCGAAAATCAGATATGTGTAATTATCATTTATAAAATTACTTATCTAGTATACTTGTGCAACATATCCCTAAATACATACAAATTATCCCAGATTATTAATATTTTCAAATATGCAATAATGAATAATCGTTTTATTATATACAGTAGTTTGATATAATGTGTTTAAATGTGATAAATAAAAGTAGTGAGGGGAGTAGGTTATGAAATATGTAATTGGTATTTTAGATGATGAAAATATATATAGGGATAAAATTAGGGATATTGTTGTAAGTCATCTTAATGAAAAAGAATTAAGTAATACTATTTTACTGTTTGAAAATCATAGTGAATTATTTGAAAAGATAAAAGACATCGATATTTTATTTTTAGATGTTGAAATGGATAGTATGAATGGAATAGAAATAAAAGATAGATTGTCAAAGTATATAGATTTAAGAATAATATTTGTATCTAATTACTTACAATATATGGATGAAGCATATGGTAAAAATGTAATACGATTCATAAAAAAAGATAAGCTGGATGGTATCACAAATATTCTTGATAGAATAATTGTGGAAGATAGTAATTATCAATACATTAAGATTGCAGATCAAAAAATCAATTCATATGATATTGAGTACATTAAAGCAGATGGATCATATAGTACAATATATACATCTACAAAAGAGATTATGGTTTGTAAGTATTTAAAGAATGTATTGGAACTGTTACCAAACTATTTTATACAGACACATCGATCATATGTTATTAATTTACACAATGTAAAAAGTATACAAAATAAAGATATTTTACTAGATAATAATGTAATAGTTCCAATTGCACGAGGAAACTATGAAAAAGTTATGAAAACATATCATCAATTTATTAGGAGTAAAGTATGTTAGGTTTCTTGATTAGTATATTTACAACGTTATTATGTCTAATAGTAAGTGTGATTGCTTTAAGAAATATATTTAATGTTAAAGTACATAAATATATCAACTTTAAGACAATCATTTTTACAATACTGTATATCTTAGTTTCAACACTACTAATTAATGCTGATGATCTATATTTACTCATCTTTAATATGATGTACCAAATTACAATATTATACGTTCTTTTGGATGCGTCAGCTATTAAAAAAATCATGCTAATCATTATTATTCTATTATTTGAATCATGTATCCAGGCGCTTTATAATTGGAATTTTCACATATATTACCAAGATTACTTTAGTGTGGAAAATTTTCTAGACTTATTGATACGTAAGTCAATAGAACTCATTATTGTTTATGTGATATCGTATTTTAAGCACCAGTATACATATAAATATGATAATGATAAAAAGCCGTATACATACATTTATTATTTGATGAATTTATGTATGGGAGTTGTTTTATTCATACTTGTTCTTCAAGAAAGAAAAGATCAATTTTTTGTTGATTCTAGAACAATAGGGGTTGCATATATTATCATCATAAGTAATATTATGTTATCACTTATATATATAAGTAAAAATCGAGAAAATAGAAGATTCAAAAAACAAGTAAAAATAGATAAAGTACTAATTGATGCACAAACAAAACATATTGAAAATGTAGCAATAGATTTTCAAAAGTTAAGAATTCTAAAGCATGATATTAATGCATACTTACAAACAATTGATACATTAATTATTCAAGAAAAATATGATGAACTGCGATGTATTGTATCTGACATTAATACATTAACTGCAGCAGATACAATAAGTGACTGTACAAACATATTTATAGCATCAACGATTAATCAATTACTTCCAACTATTGAAGAACATAACATTAGCTTTTGTCTAGAATACAATGTAAGTGATCATATACAAATGGTAAGTATTGAACTATGTTCTTTATTTCATAATTTATTAAATAATGCAGTTGAAGCAGTTTCTAACTTAGATAAAAGAGACATCAAAATATCAGTCGATAAATTCAAATCGAATATGATAATACAAATATCAAATACAGTTACTGATAATTTTGAAGTAAAGAACTTGAAAAATAATATAACGACGAAACTAGATAAAGATAATCATGGTATTGGTTTAATTAGTATTGATAACATTATAAAGAAGTATCAAGGTAATATTGATTATACTGTAGAAGATAACACATTAAATATAAATATATTACTACAAGATATATTTAGATAACTGCTTAGGTATTATAAATAACTCTCAATATGAAACAATATGTAATATAATTGCATATTGTTTTTTTATACCATTCATAGCATTTTCTTACAGTACATAAAGTGTTTTCTATATATAACACAATATATTATATAATGTTATTAAACGAGGAGGTGTAGTCTATACTATATTATTTAATAGCTTTTAAGCAAATTATTAGAGAAGTGTAGCAGCAAATTAAAAAGCAGGGAGAGAGGGGAGCTATGAAAAAAATAATTATAATTATGATTTCAATATTAACTATTGTAGTGACATTTTTTTTATTCACTGATATGAATAAGGAAGTAGAAAATGACATATGGAGTTACAAAACTGTAGAAATTACTACTCCTTTAAAAAGTAATGAATATTTTATTTCTTCCAATATTGAAACGTATACAACAGGTGTATATGAAGATGGATTTAAAATATGGATAGGTTACAATTAATTAGACAACTTCTATAAGGTCAGATATAATTGATAA
>CAYJPL010000040.1:0-16670 GCA_964372125.1 uncultured Erysipelotrichales bacterium | reverse complement strand
ATTTTCTCACCTATACCTAATATTTTTTTGGGACATTTTCATTTTAGATTGACATTAATCACACATGTTACGAATGTGTTATTCAAAAGTATTATCATACTGTTCTATCTGTTCACTAACATGATCTTCTTGAGCATATATTGTTTTACTAAATAAGGGAATAGTTAAAATTCTGTTCAATTTTATAGGTTATAATCTTTCTAAATACCTGGAAAGATTTTGGTTACCCGATTAATAGTATATTTTTTGCTTAGTAATCTACTT
The DNA here is from genome assembly GCA_964372125.1 of uncultured Erysipelotrichales bacterium. Lineage (GTDB taxonomy): Bacteria > Bacillota_I > Bacilli_A > Erysipelotrichales > Coprobacillaceae > Tannockella. The sequence continues at coordinate 16,406 of CAYJPL010000040.1, read as the reverse complement.
TTCAAGCAACCAATCAATTACGTTTATTACTTTTATACCATCATAGTTTCCAATAGTGAAACGATCAAGAGTTAAGACAATTTTTTCGTAGTTATCTTTTATATTGATGAGTGAAGTCATTTCTCTTTTGAATGTTTCTTCATTTGTCATATCGGCTGTAACTTGAAAATATGTGACTATATCTTCTTTTTGAACAACGAAATCAACTTCGTTTTCACCAACTCTACCAACATTAATGCGATATCCTCTTCGTCTTAATTCAAGAAAAACAATATTTTCAATGCTAAAACCTAAATCATAATTACGTTTTGGTAATATAAAATTACGAAGTCCCATATCTACTATATATAGTTTTTTATTAACCTTTAACAGTTGTTTTCCTACAATATCAAAACGTTCTACTGGATAAAATATAAAAGATTCTGTTAGTGCTTCAATATAATCACATACAGTATTTGGTGAAACTTTTCGACCACTTGATATTAGATAATCAGTAACACTTTTTACAGAAATAGGACTTCCTACAACACTAGATAAAAATTTTGCGATTGATTTAAGAAGCACTATATCGTTTATTTTTCGCTTAGATGAATCTTTCTCTTTTCTTATACCACGATCTTCAATATCTTTTACAATAACCGTATTATAAATACCCTCAAGGTATGTACTTACCTTTTCCATCGTTTTATTCATTGTCGAAATATACGGTAAGCCACCATATTTCATGTATTCAAAAAAAGCTTTGTCTGGTTCTAAATTAGAAATCTCAAGATATTCACTAAAAGACAGTGGTAACATTGAAATTTCAATATATCGTCCTGTTAAAAGTGTTGCTAAGTCACTAGATAGCATATATGCATTAGAACCAGTAATATAGATATCTGTATTTTCCTTTACATATAAACTATCAACTACTTTTTCAAACGCAGGCACTTTTTGTATTTCATCAAGAAAAATATAAGTGGTTTTATCTGTTACTAACCGGTCCTTGATATACATATATAGTTTGTGATAATCAAGTAATTCTTCATATTCTAATTCTTCAAAGTTAATGGAGATGATTTGTTCGTTAGAAACTCCTTGTTCTTTTAAAAAGCTCTGATATTGCATAAATAAAGTGGATTTTCCACATCTTCTAATACCTGTTACAACTTTTATTACATTTTCATCTTTCCATGATATTAATTTTTTTAGATAATTCTTTCGTATTACCATAAAAGCACCTCCTATATAGTATATTCATTTTAACATAAATAACACTAAAGTTCAATTTTAATTCCCATTTGGGAATATATTTTATATTTTATTTATTTAAATTCCGTGTTTTAAATAATAACTTAAAAATAAAAAATATTAACCAAACAACTAGAATACTGTTATTTTTCAATAATAACAAAAAATTCATATTGATTTTACCATGTACAAAGTATTTCGTAAGAATTTTATCTCTAATTTTCTTTTGTCGGTTTCTTGTTAAAAAAAAGACATAATGAACTTGTATCATGTCTTACAATTACCATTGGTATTTTAAATTACCGTGGCAAAGATACTATGCTTTAAAAACAACCAAAATCTATTGTTATCATATTACAATAGATTTATTCTTATTCTATTTTTATTAATGAATAAGAATAAAGAATGATCTGGAACATCGAGCCCAAAATCTTGATGTACAACTTGCATTAAACCATCAATACCTTTTTACAGATCAACGTAGTTTATTGCAATATAAATGTTCATTACATATTGAGTATTTACAATCATGAATGTACCTAGTTTCTTTTTCTTTTGGTAAAACGTACTTTGACCAATACCATATTGTTTACAAAAAATCACCAAACGTAAGTGATGCTGTTTCAAACTCACTAACGCTTTTATGCCAATCATGTTCGTTTTTAGATCACCATAAACATTAATCTAGTGACTTATCAGGGTACGCTTACCTTGCATCTAAATTAATATAAAAAGAGACAAATAACTAATTAATCGTTATTTATCTCCTACTCGTGTTATAAAACTACTAAGTTCACTGTACTGTAAACTATTGCGTTTATAGTGTATACCAAATTCAAAATATTCTATCTTTGTATAGTAAGGAATACTATTACATTAATATCCGTTTTGAGTTACACCATACACTGCTTGATCATATGTAAAGCCCTCATATTCTAACTGATCAATTAATCCACTTCTAGAAAATGAAGTATAGTCAAGGTAATCTTTTGCTTTACCTGCTGCCTGCTCATTCCAATCAACATTCAATTTATCTACTGCATATGTAGATTCATCTGTTGTAAATCCTTCATATTCTAATTGATCTATTAATCCACTTCGTGAAAATGAGGTATAGTCTAGATAATCTTGCGCTTTACTAACAGCGTTGGTTTCCCCAATTGTCTCTTCTCTACCAATAGAATACACAACTGCTATACTACTTACCTCTTCGATACTTGTAGAAGCTTCGACATCTTGACTTATTATATCCCCGTTTTTTACATCACGTGAATATGCACTTTCAAAATTAATCGTTATGTTGTGTTCTTCACCCCATGATTCCACATCTGATTTTTTCATATCTGTAAAATCCGGAATTTTTGGTGCTTCCCCCTTTGAATAAACTAGCGAAATAGAAAACATTGCTTCTTTTTCTAACACGGGCTCTTTGATTGGCGCACTTGTCCCTGCCTGCAGAGATTGAGAAATAAGAGTGTCGTTTTTAAGTTCACTATATTTTTTTGTAGTAAGTATACTTACGTCATATTCATCTTTCCAATCATCAATTTCATCCTGGCTCATTTCAGCAAAATCTGGAATAATCGGTGCCTTGCCTTTAGAATAAACTAATGTAATATCAATCTCCTCACGTGCAACATCTTGCTGTGCTGGTGGAATTTGTTCAATTACTGCCCCTTCTTCTACAGTATCAGAATAAGCATACTTTGATACTACATCTCCATTTTCATAACTAGAACTATCCCCTTTAGTTAAATCAGGAATATCCATTTTTTCATCTCCTAAAATCGATCCAATTATACTTAATCCTAGGATAATACAAATAATCACAACAACTCGTTTTTTCTTACTTAATTTTTTCATTAACAACTCTCCCTTTCATTAAAAAAAATGCAACACAATTCACTCCCTTGTACTAACCATGTTATTTATCTTAAATGCCTGGTAATAATTTTTCATTTTTACACTAATTTAATCATCCGTTTTACCCCTAGTATAATTATTTTTACATCAGCATATAAACAAGTGATACCAATTTTAAGTTACCATTAGCATTAACGAAGTTTGTCTATGCCTACTTTACAATCTCGTTAATTCTATACTTTATCTACTAACAATGTATTGATAATAACTCTTGCATCAATATATACAGTGTAATAATGCAACTCGCATGAAAAATGAATCCCATTTATATAGATTAATACGCATTTACATGGATATTGCATTTGTATGATACACATTGTATTATTCTTACCTCAGGATTCAAATAAACACTTAGTAAATATATCATAATTTGTCGATATAAAATAAATTAGGGATATATTGTCATTTTGTGGGATATATTGCACAATAAACTTACAAAGATACTAATTATCACATCTATCTAGTAATACTCTTTGTATACGCATACTGGTATGGTTTTCAACAGTAATATGTTCATCATGAATATAAACTATTTGACTACTTGATACAGTATATACACTAGAAATACAATTCAATTATAAACATGCTATTAGTTCATTCAAATTAAAATACATGTTAACTTGTTTCTACTGTAGTACAATATTTTCATGTATCTGTTTATATTTATATAAAGCAAAAACCCTTTCGTGATTATAGACTTATATCACAAAAGGATTACTGTAATTCATATTTTCACGGACAATACTTTACATCTTAATAGTTATTACAAGGATTACTATCACTGTTGCTTTATTTATATATATTTTATAATATAACCCTTATTACTCTATACATACTGAAATTTACAATTACTTTTTATTTTTAAATATTTATCAAATTTTGCAAATTGCTAAATAATTATGAAATTCTAACTATTGCCTAGTTATTCTAAACAAACAATAGTGAGCTAAATATATTTGTTTGCATACTTACATTACTTTTTTTTGTACTAAAATATGATTTATCGATATTGATCTGATAACATCAACAAATACTTCTCTACAATTTGTGATTTACGAATTGCATATTTTAATTTCTACCTAAATTAAATATACGATAAACTAGAGTCTGTTTATTTGACGCTACTTTTTTTCTGAATTAGATTTATTTAAGTCTATAAAATATATGTTTTATGTATATATTATTTATACTAAAACAAGTGTATACAGATATTCTTTATTGATACTTTATTTTGGAATCTATCACTTCGTCAACACCTACATGATATAAATACGCAGCTACTTCAGATTTTCTTTGAACTTTAGGTCCGAGTATAACTCCCATTTTAGAGTAATCGAGCTCTTGTTCTAAATCCACATATAATTTTGGTACATTGGTATTTATATCATTGTTTTCATATACTTTAATATCATCCTTTTGATATCTAATTATTCGCACTTCGTTTTCATATGCATATGATTTTTCTTTATACAGATATCTTACTTGATTTAAAATCATTTTTATAACATTGTACACTTCTTGTTTATAAGTTAATTCATCGGTATGTTCATGATTGATGATTTTATGTATATTAATTAGTCGCTTACTAATTTCTGAAAAGTACTTTCTTACATTAGATATTTCTTTATGTTCTGTATCACATTTAAAGCTTTCTAAGTCAATATACGATACATTATATAAAGTATGTGCATTTTCATCAAGTAGAGATTCTAGAAATTCAGAATCATCATAATAAGATTTCTTTTTGAGCCATGAAGGTGCAAAAAACTCCTTATCTAGTCGTATTGCACACCCTGTTGCATTGTCACTATAATGTACCCACATAGGTAATATGTCATAATGATCAACAGCGGAAAAACTCATAATAAAGGTAGAATTATCTTTCATGTGATTCGATGCATTAAATAATTTATTCATTATACAATTTAACCGTTGTATTTCACCACACTCGTTATATTCTTCAAGTAACTTAGCAAACACTTTACCTTCTCCTGGATCATTCATATGAATCGAGTTTGAAATTCTAAATTTTGCACTAGTACCTTTATCAGTTGATATATTACTATTTATTTTTACAGGTACAAATATCTTTGGTATACTCTCTATTGTTGTATAGTGATAAACACATTTATTTTCAAATTTATGTACATTTGTTTCTAATATTTTTTTTGTATACTGCTGTAAAAATCTAAGTTCTTCAAACAACTTAAACACATCTGATTCTTCACTCCAATCCATACAAGGGAAAACTTTATGAGCATATTCAATAATCATTAAATCAATATCTTTAGAAAATTCTCCATATTTTCCATTTTTATCAATCAACTCTATGCATTCACTTATTTTTTTTATTGATTCTCTATATTTATAGTTTCTATATATCGACGTATTATATGAATTAATTGCATCCCAGTATTTCTCTGTTTTTTGATAACATATTCCGATGAAAAAATACACTTTTTCTTCGTACATTCTAAATTCCCCGAGCACATGTGATTCTAAATATACTAAGGCTTCATCAAAATTCCCAGACTCCATATACGCATATCCCAATTCAAATATTGCATTTGTTAAATCAAAATGCATACCTTGTTTAAATAATTCTTCCTCTTTCCAGAGAATAATAGCTTTCATCAAAAGTTTAATACCGGTTTCATAATTTCCTAATCTTATAGTACATAAACCTTGCCAATAAAAGACTTCTCCATTCTTTATATCATCTTGCTTTATTGATTTGAGTAATTTTAGATAATCATCATACGCCTCTAGCTCATAATAACATTTACCTATTCCTATAATAGCACTAATATTTGATGGCTCAATTTTCAAAGCATACAAATATGAATTAAGTGATTTAGGAATTAGCTCTTTTGATATTTTTTTATCTTCTAGCTCGTAGAGATCTGGAAATGCATATTCTCCTGATTTAATTATGTACGATACATTTTGTGGATCAAGTCGTATTGCTATAGAAATATCAGACAATATCTTCTCTCTCGTAACTCCAAAATTATCATATTCAAATAAGTTTAAAATTTCCCAATTATACTCTGCCCTTTGCATATACATGGTAGGGTTTTCATTGTCTTTTGATAATTTTTCATTTATACTTTTTACTTCCGATTCCAAAATCTTATATGTACCCATCATACGTTCATATTCATCAATTTCACAATCTTGTTCTACGTCATCATAATCTTCACAATACAGTAACTTTGCTGCAATATTTAAAATATCTCCACTATTCATACACGTTCTCCATTTCTATTTTCTATAGAATCATATATGCTTGCTTTATGATCTATGTTTTTAAGATTCTTATACCCTACAATAAAAAAGTATTGAACTTGATACTGTAGAAAGTTAGCTGCCTAAGTTGTATATACACATATGAAAAAAAACCTCTCTCATACAACAAATTTATTTACAAGCAAGTATAATAAGTGTAGTATTCTCTCATTAATGCATACAGTAGTTAATTATAATACCCATCAATATCATATGATAGCTTTGCAATAGTACAAGCTATATCCATATTAATATATAAAGACAAATATCAACAAGATACATGCCTTCTATTCATTTTAAATATTTTTATACCAGGTATCTATAACTAGATTTACTAAAGTTTTTCCTCTTAGTTCATAAGTCTTGTTTTTACAATTATTTTTTAAAGAAATATTGTGATTATCTACTATTTCCGAATTTATATAAAATTTATATTTCTTTTTCATATTGTCTTCAATGTATTCATTTATCCCCTTTTCTAGTAATGTCATATTAATTAAATTCCATAAATGAGAATTAGGTTTTTTGCTTTTGGGATAAATATGCTCAATATGCAGTAGTTGATTATGCCTAACTAGTCTTGTAGTCCCAGAATTGATATTGAGTATCTTGAACAATATATATCTAATTTTCAATTTATTTTTTCCTTTAAATATTTTCATGTATTTATCATCAGCTTGGTTATTTTCTCTTTTAACTCAACTGATAAACTATCAATTTCTTTATCATTAATGTTTTTGATGCTCAAAATCCTGTCCGATTGTTGATTTTTATTTGAATGAATACTCCACCAAAAGATATAATTTTCAACCAATTTTGCCAATTTATATAATCTATCAATGTGATGGGAAAATTCATTAGTTTCATTGCTAATATTCATGCTCGCCACGTATTTCTTTAATATGTGAATCTGGTTATCCATGTTAATCTTTAATAAGTCATATATGATTTCTTGAAACATAAAATATTGTTTTAAACAATCATTATCATTTATTATTTTACTATCCAGCAGCAAACTGTATTTGAAATCTTTATTTTTATTTAAAACATCTTTAAATTCAAAAATAAATTCATAATCCTGTAAGCCTAATTTTTTGAATTCTTCTATAACAGCTTTAAGCACATCATTTTTCAAACATCTACAATCTAAAAGTAGACGTAACTTCAATTTGATGAACCCGTCACCTGTTATCACATCATGATCGCTTATTTTTTTACAGATAAAGAAATAATAAGAAATATTAGTATGAAGCATGTTACTATCTATTCCAAATAACTCTAATGACTTGTCAAGATTAAGGTATGCACAATTTATAATACTATTTTTTTCGAAATATGCAAACATACTATTGTCTTTTTCTATATTAATCATAATTTCTTTATCAAAATAATAAATCTTCTTTTCAACCATATCCCTCTCCCTTGTGATTTTTCTATTTAACTCCTAATGATCTAAAAAATACTACTTCTGATATAGTGTAGAATAAACATTAAATGCTGTGTCCTTTCTTCTTAATCGTATCTACCTATCACAAACCGTATACATTTCAGTTTCTGATTTAAAGGTACTACTCATATATGTTTGCACTCAAACCACAGTGGAAAAGCTCATGGTATATGTATGTGTATAAAAGGCTAATTATATATCGATTTTTACTAATGGTGACTTTAATCCCATATTCCTTTCTGTGTCTAATTTATCAAACTTAATAGTGTATGCTCCTGCTTCAATATCCATATTTACTATTGTGCCTTTTCCAAAAGCTTTATGTTCTACCAAATCTCCAATATCTAAGTTACTTCCCGGGAAGGTTAATTTATTTTCATGTCTTTTGATATAAGCTTTAGCCTCGCTTATAATAACTTCATCTAATTCTACGACATACTCTATATACTCTCTGTCAACATTTAAAATGAATCTTGATGGAAAACGAAAAGTACGATCATAATTAAATCCTTCTGAATCGCTTAGATACAAAGCATTTTCAGCTCTTGTATAAGCAACATACGCTAAACGTCTCTCCTCTTCTAACATTTCAATTGTCTTAGTATGACTACTAGGGAAAATTCCTTCATTTAAACCACAAACAAATACATGTGGAAATTCCAATCCTTTAGCTGTATGGATTGTCATCAATTTAACTTTGGATTTATTTTCTACTACATCAATATTTGAAAATAAAGCAATGCTTTGTATATATTCTTCTAATATATTCTCTTCACCTGAAGTTTTTTCAAATTCAAAAATTGATTGCTTCAATTCTGATAAATTATCTAGTCTATCTTGTTCACCAGATTGACGTAGCATTGCTTCGTATCCACTTTCATCCAATAATGCTATTAAGACATCCGAAATATTCATTTGATTATACGTTTTGGAATACTTATCAATTATTTTGACAAATTCATCTGCATTACTATCAACTATCATTGGCTCATCCATATTAAATTTTAATGCATTGTACAATGTACAGTTGTTGTTATTGGCATATTCTTGCAAAAAAGCTATTCTTTTCTTACCAATATTTCTTTTTGGTTCATTAATGACACGTAAAAATGATAAATCATCTGCGTAAATAACCATCCTTAAATATGACAAAACATCTTTTATTTCTTTTCGTTTATAAAACTCAACCCCACTGTATAACACATATGGTATTTTTTCCTTAATCAGCTCTTCCTCTATACTCCTTGATACAAAATGTGAACGATATAGTATTGAAATTTGAGAATAATCAATCCCTTTTTCAATTAAAGATTTAATATTTTTTGTGATCCACTCTGCTTCCAACTTATTTGATTTAGCATGAAAGTAAGCTGTTTTTCCACCATCTTTTTTTACTGCAAATAATTCTTTTTCAATTCTTTTTTCATTTTTTTTGATGAGAGAGTTTGATACCTCCAATATCCTAGTGCTAGAACGATAATTTTGATTTAAAAAGATTGTTTGAGTATCTGTATGTTTTTTATCAAAATCTAAAAAGTATTCAATTTTTGCACCTCTCCACGTGTATATTGTTTGATCCGGGTCACCAACAATAAATAAATTTTTATGATATTCACTCAGCATATCCACTAAGGCATATTGTCGTCTACTAACATCTTGAAATTCATCAACCATAATATACATCATACGCTTTTGCCATTTTTCTTTTTTCTCAAGATTAGACTGTAAAATATGAAATGTCAATGTGATTAAATCATTAAAATCCAATCCAAAGCATTTTTTTTGCTCATATAAATACCCCAAAAATACTTTTCTAGTAATATCTTTCTCGTCCATAAACTCTTTCAATAATTCTTTAATATCAAAATCCAATAAATAAGGTATGTGCTTCCCTAATCCTTTTGCTTGTGCTATATCATTTTTTGCAGATGCAAAGGTATAACTTCGTGTAGAAATATTCCCTATCTCGTATATATTTTTCAAGATAACTTCTGTATCTTCTGAATCCATTATCATAAAATTTTTAGGATAATGGATTGCATGTATATCTTCTCGTAAGACTTGTACACAGAAACCATGGAATGTACAAATATATCCTAAATCAATATCACCAAGCATTGCTCTAACTCGTTGTTTCATCTCATTTGCTGCTTTATTCGTAAAAGTTACACACAAGACATTTGCTGTCGATACACCTAATACATCAACCAAATACGCATATCGATGTATCAGTGCTTTTGTTTTTCCAGTTCCAGCACCAGCAACTAAACGAATATACCCTTCTGTTGTCTCAACAGATTGTTTTTGTTCCTGATTCAAATTATTTAATATATTATCAATCATGTATAATCTCCCTTTTGATTAGCTGTAATTTTTTAGTGTGTACTTGCCCATTCGACCATTTCAGACATATTACTTTGTTATTTTCCAATAGATTACATGCCTACTCATTTAAAAATGGTTACAGTATCTAAAATTCCCCACCAATTCCCTTGAATTTCTCTACAAATGCAGCTACCTTTTGGAATACTGTTTGTTTCTTTGTAAGATAATTTGGATTTAATGGACTCATTTTAGGTAATATACCATTAAGCTCTGTACCGTTTTCACTAGCATATTCTCGTTTTAATGAAGACATGATATATCTTTTGGCTTCAACAGTGTTTAAGTTTTCATCCATAATTAACTTAATTGCTTCTTGCTTTTGCTTATGTTGTGCATAAACAAAGAATGCATCAATTATACTTGCTTTATCTTGAATATCATTTAAGTTTGTTTCATTGATGAAATCAATGATTAAACTTTCTTTTGCTCTATTACCAGTACTTGATCTTATGATTCTACGTACTTCATCGATTAATGTTTCTTTATTTTGTAGTGTTTTATTTTTTTCGAATATTAATTCTAAAATGTAGTCTAGATTGATTTCTTGTGTTTTTAGTATGTCAATTTCAAATACAACATCATCCCAATCAATTAATGATTCTTCTTTATCTTTACTTGTTTTTTCTTTACGTAACCATTCACGAATATCATTATACGTTGAACGATAGTTTTGTATCATTCTTTCTGTTGGCATTTGAATAGTAGTCATTTCTTCAATTTGTTCATCAGTTACATAGAACTTATTTTTAAATTCTTCAACCTCTTGTATATTATTTACATCAAGATTTTGAACTGCCTTTAAACTAACAAACTCATCAAAGTTTTGAAGAATATTTTCCGCTCGTAAGTATTCACCAAACAATCGTACAAATTCTTTTTTATCCTTATTAGTATGAATATCATCAATATCAGGAAAGCGGTTATTTAATTCATTTACAACATCTATATATCCTCTTTTTGCCTCACCAGTTACGATATCTTTGAAACCTTCCATATATTCTTTATAACTTTTTTCAAGAACTACATTTCTAGTGTTTTTATCACCAAATAAGGTAATTGCATCAATCGTTGCTTGTTCTAGATTTCTAAAAGTTACAATGTTTCCAAAAGTCTTTGTTGAATCATATATTCGGTTTGTTCTAGAAAATGCTTGCATTAATCCATGGTATCGTAGATTTTTATCTACAAACAATGTATTCAATGTTGGAGCATCAAATCCTGTTAAAAACATACCTACAACAATCAATAAATCTACTTCTTGTTTTCTTACTCTATTAGCGAGATCACGATAGTAGTTTTGGAATTCTTTACTATCTACACCAAAGTTTGTTTTAAACATTTCGTTATAGTTTTTTATTGCAAATGTTAAAAATTCTTTAGCACTACTATCCATTGCTGTTGGCTCAAATGTTTCATCAACAATTTCACCAATAGCATTTTGTTCTTCATTTGCTGCAAAAGAAAATATAGTCGCAATCTTAAGTTTCTTATCATTATCTTCTTGCATCTTGTTTAGTGCTTCGTAATACAATTTAGCAGCATCAACACTACTTACCGCAAACATAGCATTAAATCCTTTTACACCAGGGTTATTTCTATGTGTTTTTATTTTATAGTTATTCAATATATATTGTGATATTTCTTTAATTCTCTCTGGGTGTAAAAATGCTTCTTTTGTTTCTGCAGCAGTTAGTTTCTTTTCATCAATTTCCATTTCTATTGATTTAAAGTTAGGTCGTACATCATTATAATCAACTTTAAACTTCAATACTTTTTCATCACGAATAGCATCCGTAATTACATATGAATGTAATTCCCTACCAAATATCGACTGTGTAGTTTCTGCTCCTAATGCATTTTTAGTAGAAATAGGCGTTCCCGTAAATCCAAATTGATAATATTTTTTAAACTTTTTACGAATGTTTTTTTGTGCTTCACCAAATTGTGAACGATGTGCTTCATCAAAGATAAATACGACTTGTTTGTCATAAACATCTAATTGTCCTTCACGTTTAATTAAATTATTCAACTTTTGAATTGTTGTAACAATAATCTTATTATCATCTTTATCAATATTTCTCTTTAGTCCTGCTGTATTTTCAGAACCATTTACACTATCAGGTGAAAATCTTTGATATTCTTTCATTGTTTGATAATCTAAGTCTTTTCTATCAACTACAAAAAACACTTTATCAATAAAATCCAATTCCGTAGCTAGACGTGCTGCTTTAAAGCTAGTTAGGGTTTTACCCGAACCAGTTGTATGCCAAATAAAGCCACCACCTTCATTGCTACGCCATTTTTTAGCTTGATATGAACTTTGAATCTTCCATAAAATTCTCTCTGTAGCTGCAATTTGGTATGGTCTCATAATAAGTAATGTATCACTTACGTCAAATACTGAATAATGTAATAAGACACTTAACAATGTCTTTTTTTGAAAGAACGTTGCTGTAAAATCTTTTAAATCTCTAATTAGCGTATTATCAGATTTAGCCCAGTTCATACTAAAATCAAAACTGTTTTTATTTCTTTTTGTCGTATTAGCAAAATAACGACTATCTGTACCATTAGAAATAACAAAAACTTGAATATATTTATATAAAGAAGTATTTGAATTAAAACTTTCCTTACTATATCTATGTATTTGATTAAAAGCTTCTCTAATTGCACACCCCCTTTTCTTTAATTCAATATGCACTAGTGGTAACCCATTTACAAGTATTGTAACATCATAACGATTCGCACTTGTTCCAGTTTGTTCAAATTGAGAAATTACCTGTACTCTATTTCTAGAAATATTCTTTTTATCTACTAAATATATATTTTGAATATGCCCATCATCAAATTCAAAGTCATAAATATAATCATCATGTATCTTTCTCATTTTTTCAACATGATTATCACTAGCCTTATCAACATATTCCATACAAAATCTTTTCCACTCATCATCATTGAATTGTACATCATTTAATATTTGTATTTGTTTTCTTAAATTTTTATATAATTCATCTGATGAAGTAATACTTGATACATATTCGTATCCCTGATTTATTAAATCATTTATTAATTCTTTTTCTAAATCTGCTTCAGATTGATATGAAGCCCCTACTTGTTCTATCTTTTCATATTTATCTAATACTATATAATTATTTGATTCTGCTATTGTTTTATAATTAGTCATGTTCTCCCTCCTGATCTATTTTTTCTAGATAACATGCTGTATGTACTAATAACTTTATTTCTTCAAAAGACATTGTATTTGTATCAATCTTTACCCACTTCTTAGCAAACTCTTGTGCAAAAGCATTTGCTTGTTTTAACCCAAATTGAATATTATTCATTCCATTATGCTCGAAATTTAAATATGTAAGGATTTTACTAACCTGATAACCGCATTGATTATGAACTGTTTTAGGCGAACAAAAGATATAGTCAATGACTTTATGCATTTCCTCATAATCCATACTATCGACTGTGTCGCATATTTTAGGTATCATACCCTCAATAGCATCTCTAAATTTTTTTATTGAAATTGAATTGGCCTCTAATGTATACTTACACCCCAATGATTCCACCATTTTTTTTATCTGAAAGTAATCTTCATGTCGTTCTATTAAAATACTTTTTATATCTTTTAATATTTCAATACTTGATAGTTCTCGATTAACTTTACGTGCTCTCCATATATTTTCTTGCTCTGTAATTATAGATGAAATTTTTTTAGTTATTTGCTCGAGTAAAAGATATCTTGATTTGATATATCTTTTTAATATACTAAATGAAAATGTGAAATCGAGTATTTCTTCTCTTTTACTTGAATAAATTCGTATTCCAACGTAGTCTAGTGACCTATTGAAATCTAAAAATGGATTATTTGCTATTACCCATGGGGAATATTGAATTTCGTTCTTTTGGAGAAATTTAGCGCGACTAGTCTCAACAGGGTGGGCAAATGATAGTGACCGAATATACTCATAAAATTTATCATCACTTGGACAATTTTCTTCTGTTATATTCAGTTTGGATGCAATACAAATATCTCTAAAAAAATCATAATAATCTGGATTACTATCAAATGAAATATCTGTACCTCTGCCTTCATGATAAGGGTAGTCTACATTTAACTGTTTGAATGACTCTTTTATTGCGTCTAAAAGCATACTTGTAAACATCAAAAAAACAATAAAATCCTCTTCTACTTTAGGTGTGTCAGCATGTTCATTTAAATACCTAACACATGTGTCTGCTCGATCCATTACTGCACAAATTAAATTATAATCTGTTTTATTGTAACGTTCATCGTGACTAAAAAGAGTTGTACTATTAACGGTCTCTCGTAAATTTTGAACTATTGTTTCATCTAAAAAATCATTCACAAGTTATTCCCCTCCCTAAACTTACTTGAATTTTTCTGTAACATATTTTGCAATGCTATCATAGTCATTATAAATTGTTGCTTGATTTATACCTATTAGATCTAGTTGCTTTAGTATTTCTTGCTTATTTTGAACTTTTATAATTACATCAAAATTTATTTTTTGCCTTGTTATGTATTCGTTTTTCACTGATTTAGATACATTAATTTGATTTACAAATAAACCTTGCTGTGCTTCAATTCTTTTGAATATTTTTGGTGGAGAATAAGTGAAAATTATATTACAATCGAATTCTTGTATACTCATATCTTCTTTGTTAATTGCACGAGAAAGCACAACACTAACAAAATATCTTCTTAATAAAAGAGTATACAACAGCGACGCATTATACCAAGTTTCACTTCTTCTATTTTCTTGATATTCCTCACCTGTCGTACATTTGTATAAATCTGAAATAAAATCATATATTCTATATGGATTATCAAATTCATTAAGATATTCTTGTAAAGGTTTTAAACTATAATTTTTAATTATTCCACTATCGTTAAAATAAAAGTTATAATCCCAAGTTTTGTAATTATTAATCAGTTCTAATAGGTTATCAATATATATTTCCGTATTTTCTTTGAAATACTGTCCAATTTTAGCTCTGAACTTCTCATTTGTGTCAAAATCAAAGTTATTTAGCAATAGTGATTCTATTGCGTTATTATCTTTTATTATGTCAGTAACATCAACTAATCTTTGTTTTTTAATCGAATAGATATAACCTGAACCTGTGTCACTTTCATCTGCTTTTTGACAAGCAAAATATAAGGCAACTAATGGGGATGTTGTAAAGTCAATTAAATCAGTTGGTATTCCATGGTGTTGACAAAAGGCTGAAAAATGCTCTACCTCTTGTGGTGTCAAATTTGCTATTATTTTATTTTTAAATTCTTCATGAATACGAAAAGTATTATGCCTCTTACCTTCTCCTAATCTAAAAGCCGAAGCATCTCTTCTTGCATACTTTTCCTTTTCTCCACGAAAAATATAGTCATCTAAATGATTTTCTTCTATTACTTTAAAAAAAGAAGATAAAGAGTTTATTACAATTTCACTTTGAACCTCTTTCATGTACCTAATCCTCCATTTTTTTGAAAGTTAGTAATTTATCCCTGTAATACTCATATTGTTGTTGTCTTGCTTTTATTTCTGCTGGCAGACCGCCCCCTATGTCGTTGCAAAGGGTGTCGAAACGATCGAGAATGTCTACGATACGTTGTTGCTCGGCGAGAGGTGGGAGGGGGATAGTCAATTTAATTAAATCAACCCTATTTACTGACGGTACGCCACCTTCGTTTTTTATATTTAAAATCGTATCGTTATTACTTTGCAGGTAATAAAAAATGTATTTAGTTAAAACTTTATTCTTGTCGTTGGATTGAATTTTATAGCAAAGTGGACCAAGATAAAAGTTGTTTTTTTGGTAGCCTACAAAACCAATTCCGCCTTGACCTCTCGATGGTGTAGTAACAGTGTCGCCGTCGCAATTGGAAATGTCCGTATAGCCTGAATTTGTCGTTCCAGCATTAATGTATTCGAACAACTGCTTTTCAGTATATATTATTTGGGGCTTATCACCTGTTTTAATACCACAAATTTCCCCTAAAGGCTTAATCTCAACCTCATCACCAAACGTAAGCAAACTATCACTATAATACTCATACTGTTTCTTCCTTGCTGTAAGCTCTGCTGTAAGCTCTGCT
>CAYJPL010000039.1:3953-16914 GCA_964372125.1 uncultured Erysipelotrichales bacterium | reverse complement strand
AGTATGGGAAACAGATGAAAATAACGATGGAATCCGTGATATGTACCAAACAAAAGTAGTTTATAAAATTGTAAATGGAACATGGTCAGGAAGAGCGATGAAAGATGATGTTGTAGAATGGATTACATTCTATAAAGATGGAGAATTATCGATTGAACCTGATGCAAAAGGTGTTGTATCTAATACACCAGAAAAGATGTTTGCGGATACAGGATATGACCAAAATACAGGAGAATGGGATGAAACACCAATAACAGAAATCCCTTCACCTACAAGAGAAGTATTCGTATTTACATACACATTTGCACCAATGTTAAAAGTAACATATCCATCGGTTCCAGAAGTAGAAGGTGGTATAATTACTACAGAAACTTTCGAAATTGAAAATGAAGGACAAATTACTATTAACAATGATAATGGTGAAGATATCTATACATCTACTCTTTTAGAAGACACTACATTAACAGCACCTTCAAAAGAAGGACATACATTCTTAGGATATGAATATAACCCTGAAACAAGAACGTTTACAGCAACTTGGTCAATTAATGAGTATACTGTAACGTATGAAGAAAATGGTGGAACAGATGTTGAAGATCAAACTTCATTCTATGGAGAAGATATAATTCAACCATCAATTCCTACAAAGCCAGGATTTACGTTTGAAGGATGGTATTTAGATCCAGAATTCACACAAAAATTTGATTTTGAAACAATGACAATGCCAGCAAATGATTTCACTCTTTATGCAAAATATACTGCAAATCCAGTTATAACTGAACCTCAAACAGGTGATAATACTACAACTATGATGTGGTCTGCGTTATTACTGTTATCAGCAGTTAGTGCAATTATTGTATTAAAAAAATCAAAAAAAGAAGAAAATGCTTAGAAAATAATATACATATTAAATAAAGCATATCTTTATCTCATAGCAAAATAAAACATACCTTATTTGACTAATGTCTAAATAGGGTATGTTTTTATTTAGGGCTAAATATGAGGTGAATTGTATAAGAATAGATAATTTACAGGAAAATATTGACATATAAAAACACCGTTGGAATTCTACCAACGGTGTCTTTGTATATAGATAATAGATTATAAACGACTAGTTTTTGTTTTTAGATTTCTTTTTTCTTGATAGAAAGTATATTAGTGGAAGAGCACATCCAATTGCAGTAATCCACAGAGCTACTTGTGTACTATCACCAGTATCAGGCGTTGCTTTAGACCACGTTGCAGTTAAGGTATTTGTTGAAGGATCAAATGTATAACCTTCAAAGATATAACCATCACGTGTAGGTTCTTCTATCGTTGTATCCTTATCAATAATTAATTCTTTTGGTGGAGTACCATCGTTATTATCAACGATAACTTTATCACCATCTTCAACTTCGAAAGATTCTTCAGGTAATTCACCTTCTGGATTTGGGTTAACACCAGGGTATATTACTGTATGGTTGTCAGTTTCCCAAATCGCAAATAATGTAATGCTGCCACCAGGCGTTGCAACTAGGTTAATTACTGATTGATTGTCTGTATATATAACAGGTCCAGTTGGACTTAATGCCCATCCTAGGAATGGTTTATCATTGTTAGTAAATGTATTGGTAGTTAAGTTACCAGCAATATCAAAGTCAAATAGCTGATCTGCCATTTCGCCACTACCACCGTTATTATCATAGATAACGGTATATTCTCTAAGTGGTGTGATTTCTACATTTCCATTAACAATGGTTAATGCATAGTTACCGACATCGCTTCCTTGTACATCAGCTACAAGTATACCAGGGTATTGTCCAACATCCGGTGTAGCTTGTGTCTTATCTACAGAAATTGTGATATCATCTCCAGCAAAGAAGTTGTTGTGTGTTATCTCATATCCAAATATTGCAGGATCTAATTCTTCTAAAGTACGAGTGAAGTTATCCACAACAATTGTTACTGGATATGGAGTAACAGTATGTGTAAATCCAGCAGACGCTGATTGTACAAATCCATCACCTTGAGTTTGTGTTGCAATAACCCATAACTCGGTTACATCAACATCTTTTGGTAATGTAGTATCTAGCAAGTTTTCTTCTGTACCATCTAATAAATGAGGAGGTACATCAACAACTTTTATATCAACACCAAAATATCCAGCAGCTTCAATGGTCATTTCATTACCATAAATACTTACTTTGATATCATCAGTTGGAATTGTAAATTCGTTAGCATTGTACTCTTTTGTAATTGATTGAGCACTAACTGCTAATGGTGCAATATCAGAACTTTCTTTTTGTAAATAAATGTTAAACTCAGTGTTAGAAGCAATTACTTTACTTGTAATTGTCGAGCTACTTGGAACAAGTCCATCAAATAATAAATAATTATCTAGTAAATCTTTTACACTAGAGTCTAATAAAATGTTATCTACTACTTCTCCTAAAGCATAGTCACTGCTTGTTATTGTATCATCAAGTGTGAATGATGAACCATTTGGAGTATAGAAGTTAATATCTATTTGAACTGGTTCAGGGATAATTTTTTTATATACAAATAAGAATGTATTTGTAGAATCATCTAAAAGATTTTTTTGAATTGCGTTTTGAATTGGTTCATAACCGTCAATCTCAGCGGCAATTATTGTTATTGTTTCAAAGTCTGTTTCACCAACAGCAACATCTATTCCTGTGCCAATAGGTTGACCAAATTCATCTACATGTTTTACGTTATATAATGCTTTTTCATTAGCTGTATACTCAAATACAATAACATTATCAATTATTTTATTTTGATGATATATATAGTTAGTTTCAGGAGTATAGAATAAGTTTGTAGGAAAACCATTTTCTCTAAGTTTTCTAGTACTATGAGAGGTTGCACCTACATATGAACCAAGTAATTGGTTTTCAAGACTTTCTGTATATGTATATTCAACACCAAGATCATCCGTATATTTATGGATGATTTGTACTTGTAAATCATTTACTTCACGCCACTGTAAAGTGTATGTTGCATCTTTTTGAATTGGTTCTCCAACAGGAACTGCGATAATAGTTGGATCATCATCAAGTATCCAACCTTCAAATATATGACCTTCTTTGTATGCAAAGTGATATTGAAGAGGAATTGCTAGTGGTGTACCAACAGGGAAAGTTAAGGTTGTTCCAGTATCATCTTCATCTAATTTAAAAGTAATATCATACGATTCTGTTTGCCACCAAGCGTGTACAATAACGTTTCTAGCTGGCATTGTATCTAAGTCAGTTAAATCAAATTTTAATTCTTCAGGTAATTCAGTTGCCCCATTTTGTGCAGTTAAAGACCACCCAAGGAATTCGCGTTCAAGCTCACCTGCAGGAATTTCAGCAGTTGGTAACCAACCGGTATCAGCTGTACCACCAATGCTTACTTCAGCCTGGAAGTATGGTAATAACTTTGTTTGATATAGAATATCAGGAACCGTTTGGGAAGTTGAGGCATAACCCGTATCAAATGTTATATCATAACTATCGCGTTTGTATATAAAGTTATAACGTAAATCATCATCAACCCCGTCACCATCTAAATCCTCATAAGTAGCTAGATAATCGATAATACCATCAGTACCGATTGTTCCACCAACAGGAACAATATTACCTTTTATATCTTTTTCATTATATGAAGACACGTTTGTATATCCTGAAACAACATTTGGTAAATAGTTGATACCAGGAGATAAATTATCTGTTTCTACATAGTTAACATAAGTAACACCTTCATATTCTATTGTTTTAACACCATCAGGAATAACTTCTCCTTCTAATTGTTCTAAATATATGTTTACTAATGATTGCTTACTTGTACCTACAGCATAAAATTGTATAAAGTTTTTTCCAGAGCTAGCCATTAGTTCTGGACCAGCAACATTTAAGTCATTGGTATAAACAATTGTTTGTAGTGGGTCTTTTCCAGCTGTTGCAACGGTTTCACCAGCAGTACGCCAACCATAGTACTCGCTTCCTTCGCCACCACCTTCTAGGGTGAAGTTTGTTCCATCAGGATATGGCCATTTATCAGAAATATCTTCACCATATTTATAGAAGAAATGATAATATCTTGTATCCAAGTGTGGATTAGCTAGTTTTTCGGTAGCTGGTGCGTACGGAAGCAAGTTACCATTGAAATCAACATATTGTAGTTGGTCAACAGCGGCTGGGGCCTCTCCAAACGGAGCTTGATAAGTTTTATCGCCTACTTTTAAGGATTCGTAGGTAAATACACCATTGACATCATCACCTTTTTCGACTACAAATTGCGCCATATATACTTTACTGCTGTAATATAGATTGATTGTTGTAGTCCCGTTACCAGTTATGTCTGTAGACTCTCCACCGGTTGCATCAACAATTTTTACCTTTGCGAGCTCACGATACGATACTCCGTCAACTTCACCAGGAATTTGGGCTTTTAATGGTTCTAAAAACTCACTGTCGATTACATCACCTGTTTTTGCAGATACCGTTGTTGTACTATATTGCGTCCATGTATCAGCTGAATCAATTTGTGCTTGTGTTAGGCTTCCTGGAAAAATAGCAGGATTATCAATAGGTGGTCTAGTGGGAATACGTGTTGCATTTTCTGCTTTTGTTACTTCACCAACAATACCTTCTTTTTCTACATAGTAATTTACAATTACCTCTGTATCATCAGTGTTCCAAACTGCTTTTAATGTCATTGAATCAGCTGGCATTTTTGTTGGCAAAGCCTTAAATTCTGGATTTGTTCCAGCGTATTGTGCATATTTTTGACCAGTTGCTGCATCAATATAATGCTGTAGTTCATAACCACTTCGCTCAACATCCCATATATATGATAAATCAATATCTTCATCATATTCTCCATTTGTAGCTGGCTGTTGGCTACCACCGTTACTATCAATTAGGATATAATTTTTCTTTCTTAAATACTCCACAGTTAAGGCTGTATCACCTGAAGGGCTGACAATACTTGATAAGTTCCCTCCACCAGTAGAAATAAATCCTTCTTTATCAAGTGCGATAGCATGAACTATACTTCCAACAGGGACATTCTCTACTGTTATTGTTTCACTAATGACATCAGTTCCACCGATAGCAGGGAATTGATGTTCTACTGTGTAACTTGAAAGAACCGTGTTTTCTACATAATTTACTATATATTCTAGCTTTGTTGGGTCTTCACCTACAACAGTTGTTGTAACTGTTGGATCTTGCAGTACAAAACCAGTAATATTTTTATTTGTAATTTCTAAAGTATCACCTTTTTGTATACTTAATTTATATGGCTCAGCAATGTCCTCAGAGTTATTATAGTCGACATATCTAATTATATACTCAATAACTTCTTCAGTACTTTGGTTACCAGTTGTATAATAAGCATATAAATCAACAACAGCACCTGCTACTAGCCCATTTTCTGTAGGATCCAGTGCTAGTAAATCAACTTCCGTACCATCTTCTAGTCCCCAGTAATTAAAGATAAGTGTATCATCTTTGCTAGAAGTGGGTGGGGTTTCACTTGGATAGTGAACACCATCTCCTGTATAGAATGCAACATCTTCATGCAAAACTGCATCATCGTCATTATAAAAATTGACAAAGAATAACCGTTCAACATCACCACTGCGATTAGTTCTCGTTTCAGGTAAATCTCCGTTTGATGATTGTGTCGTATCTGCAAAAACGTCAACAGTTCCTAATAAGGAAAAAATCATTGTTAATGCTAATAATACACTCAAATACTTTTTGAATTTTTTAGTCATTGTAGCTCCCTCTCATTCATGATTAATAACAAAAATACAAAATATAATTGTACATACGGTATGTATAAATACCTACAATACTATTGTACTTAGAAATGAGAATACAAACAAGTAAAAAGAGAAAAAAACCACTATTCCTATAAACGATGTGGGATATGATAAAATATATTCTTTAAAGAATATATATCAAGTATGCAAGTAGAGTACCAGCAATAACGTCACTAATAAAATGAACACCTATAATTACCCTTGAAATCGCTATTAATAATGCAATAAGAATCATAAAAGTTCCTAGTAGGGGTGATACTACGTACATCACAAAAGCTATTATCATCGCACTAGTTGTGTGTCGACTAGGAAAAGAACAACCATCTTTATGGAAATAGAGTGGGGTGATATTATATTTTTGATGAGGACGTGGTCGATTATAGAAGATTCTAATAACTGTACAAACACTAAATGCAATGATTGGTTTCCACAAAGCTTCTATAAAGTAAGGATGTCTTATGAAAAATAAATATAACAAAAAAAGGGGGTAAAAAATAAGTGGTATTTTATTAATGAAACTACTTAATCTTAATATAATATTTTTTCTATTTGAAGATGAAACCTTTTTAGCTATAAAAACATAAAACTTTTCCATAAAACTCCTCCTGAATGAATATATCATATCAAATAGTTAGATATTAACAATACTTTTATTGCATTTTAACAATAATTTATATAGAATATAGTAGAAAAAAAGGAGTGAATATATATGGCATTAACAGCAGGAATAGTCGGTTTACCAAACGTTGGAAAATCAACATTATTTAACGCGATAACAAACGCGCAAGTAGAAGCTGCAAACTACCCGTTTGCAACAATTGATCCAAACGTTGGAGTGGTAGAAGTACCTGACTATCGTTTAGATAAATTAACAGAATTAGTAAATCCTAAAAAAACAGTAGCAACAACATTTGAATTCACAGATATTGCTGGTCTTGTAAAAGGGGCTTCAAAAGGTGAAGGGTTAGGAAATAAATTTTTAGGTAACATCCGTGAAACGGATGCAATTTGTGAAGTAGTTAGATGTTTCCGTGATAACGATGTAACACACGTTGATGGAGGAGTTGATCCAATTCGCGATATCGAAACAATAAATTTAGAACTTATCTTTGCAGACTTAGATTCAGTAGAAAAAAGAATCGGAAGAATCGGTAAAAAAGCTAGTGCAGGAGATAAAGATGCAAAAGCAGAAGTATCAATATTACAACAATTAAAAGAAACTCTAGAAGCTAATAAACCAGCAAGAACAATTGAGTTTACAAAAGAAGAAATGGTATTTGTAAAACAATATACATTACTTACAATGAAACCATTAATCTATGTTGCAAACTTAGGTGAAGAAGATTTAGAAGATCCAACAAGTAATCCTTACTACAACCAAGTTGTAGAGTTTGCAGCAAGTGAAGGTAGTGATGTTGTACCTATTTGTGCAAAGATTGAAAGTGAACTTGTAGGGTTAGAAAAAGAAGAAAAAGCAATGTTCTTACAAGATTTAGGTATTGAAGAAAGTGGATTAGATAAACTAATTAAAAATGCTTACTCATTACTAGGTTTATGCACATACTTTACTGTAGGGGTTCAAGAAGTAAGAGCATGGACATTTAAACAAGGAATGACAGCTCCAGAAATGGCAGGGGTTATTCATAGTGATTTCCAAAGGGGATTCATTAAAGCAGAAACATATAGCTATGATGATATTATTGAACTAGGGAGCGAAAGCGCATTAAAAGAATCTGGGCGTGTACGTCAAGAAGGTAAACAATATGTCGGTAAAGATGGCGATATTATGTTGTTTAAATTCAATGTATAATGAAAGAAATAATTAGAAAAATTATCTTAGCTATCCTCGTATGTGTTTTTCTGTTTTCGGGATACCAGTTAGTAAAAATATATCTTGATTATAAACAAATAGATGACACGATTGATGAAGTTATTAATATTGCAGTAACAGTTCCAGAAAAAGAAGAAAAAGCTTATTTATTAATTGATTGGGAAGAATTAAAAGCAATAAATGAAGATATTGTAGCATGGATACATATCCCTGATACAAACATCAACTATCCGGTTTTACATGGTGAAACAAATGATACATATATTTATCATGATCTAAATAAAAACTACTCTATTGGTGGAAGTATATTTATAGAAGCAAATAACAGTGGTGACTTTAGTGATGATAATACAATATTATATGGTCATAACATGAAAAATGATTCAATGTTTGGAGATTTAGTTTCATTTTTAGAAGATGATGGATATGAAATAGACCATCCATATATTCATATATATTTACCTGATGGGACAGTAAGCGTCTATCAAGTTGCAGTATCGCATCTAATAGATGGAACAAGTCCGTTATATACAACAACAATCACAAATAGAAGTGATTACCTATCAATGTTAAATAGCGGCAATGTAATATCTAATGCTCCACAAATCAATGAAGAACCATTGATTATGTTGTCTACTTGTGTAACTGGCGATGATGAAGATATCCGTCGTTATGTAGTACATGGACAGTTAGTGGAAAAAGGAGTAGATCCAACTACAGAAGTACCACAATAAGTGTAAATATAATACAATTTAAGCTTAAAAGTACAGTTCAAAACGAACTGTACTTTTTTATTGGAATAAATTGTAAAAAAATGAACTTTTTCATGTCTAGACACGTCTATATATTGTCAAGTAAAAAGAAAACACCCAGTGTTTTGTGAAAAATAGTGTGAATGGAGAAAAATAATGAAAAAAATAAGTAAAAGCTTCTTAATAATAATGGTTTCATTTTTAATGATTTTCAACAGTGTTTTAGGAGATAGTGTATTTGCGACTGAAGAAATAGTAGAAACTATCGATACAACATTTGAGTCTACATTAAATGAAGAAACAAATACTGAAACGGTAACAATGAATGTATTACCAACAGAAGGGATTACAATTGATACGATTACACTGCCAGATGGTAGTGAAGTTACTGGAAGTAGTGTAGAATATACAAGCAATGTTAATCAAGAAGTGAACTTTATAATAAATTATACTCAACTACAAACAAACAGTGATGGTGTAGTAGAATCTGTTGAATTACAAAAAACAGAGACGTTTTCATTCACAAAAATAAAAGAAGAAACACCAGAGGAACCAACTGTTATATCAAGTGAACCAAGAGAGTTACAAACAATAATTACAGTAGAAGATACAAATCCTACTGAATGGGAAAATGATGTAACAAAAACAGTTACTGTATATGCAGAATTTCCAGAAAATAATACAGAGGAAAAAACATTAACAGTAAATTTAGCTGAAGGATTAGAATATCGCTCAGTTGAAGTGCCATCAACATATACAAAACCGTCTAACGTAGATACAAGTATTGTTAGTTATCTACCATCAGGATTATTAAACTCAGCTACACAAAATGTAGTTGTACCTGCAAAAGAAAGTAGATCTTATAGACCAGCAACATTTGGAGATGTTGTATACACAATCAGTCCAACAACTGACTATGTTACTTATACATTCACTGTAGCAGTGGATTCAACAAGATATTATGGAGAACATGATATCGCTAATGCAATAACTGCAACAGTAACATGTGGAGAAAATTCAACAGATGATAGTACAAGTATTAGAGCAGTTGGAGATGTAGTAACTTCTCATGGTATAGATAAAACAGACGTATCAAAATCATTCCGAGAATTTGCATGGCAAACACCATATTCTAGTGAAGTATACATTAGTGAAGGAGACTACGTAGGTGAAGGGAGTACAAGAAGATTCTCATCAACATTTGACGTAACTTCATCAAATGGGACGTTTATTCCAACAACAGCAGAATATACAGTGTACTATCCAGTAGGAATGGAATTTAAATCAGTAGTATATGGTTCTACATACACGAAAGAACAAATCGATAATAATACCGGAATACCAAGTAACCTTACGATTACATATGATGATACAACGGGTACAGTTGTTGTAAAAAACACTCAACAATCAACATCATACGTTAGTGTAAACTACACTGTTCCTGAAGATCTAACACCTGGAGAATATTCAGTTGCAGGTGTATCAAAATCAACTTTTACTACATATGATGGAACAGTATTTGAAGATATTCCAGCAAGACAATACACATCTAACGATACAATTATTGCCATTGATACAGTAACAGTTAAATATTTAGCTGATGCATCAGAAGTATATTTATTTGATGGATATACTACATATATCGAAAGTGAGTCAGATTATACATATATCGGAAGAGTTTTCGACAGAAACACATCAACAATTGATAGTGAACCAAAAACTATTACACTTGATATTAGTCCTAACTTCAATGCAAAAATGGTGCGTATACCTGCTCCAAGTCTTACAGATGTAGAAAACATTGTTGTAGAAACAACATTAGGAAGAACGCTTAATGTAAACAAGGAAGATGTAAAGTACGCATCAAATAGAATTGTTATTGATGCAAATACAATAGGATTAGAAGAAGATGAATACATTAAATCAGCAACAGCTGACGTAGGGTCATTCAAAAGTGGATATATTTCATCAAATTCAGGTGGAAATACATATTATCGTCTAGCATATGGACAAGTTATTGATAGTAATGAAGATACGTATGTTGATGTAACTGTTAGTACTACTGGAGAAACAGATGAATTAACAACAAGAAGTTATGCAAGCTATCCATCTACAAGAACAACAATCGCAAGTATGAGTGCGGCATTTAAAAATGATGGAAGCGATGTATCTTTTATAACAGCTGGTGAATCATTTGATTTAGAAATAACGAATGTTAAAATATTTGATTACCCTTATGGAACACTTATGGCATTGCAAGATCCACATGTATATATTCGTGAATCATATGGATATACAATTGATACAAGCTCAATTAAATTCACTGATGCTACGTCAGATAAAGAAATTAATGCAAACTTAATCGCAACACATGAATATGTAACAGATGAAGGTGTAGAAGAAACGGTGTATGTATTCCAATTACAAGACTTCTTACTTGCAAATGCAACGAACTATCCAATCGAAACTACATCGTTTGATATTTCAATGTCAATGAGTACAGATATCTCAATCACAAAAACGACATCATATGGAGTAGATGACATAATTGGTGTTGGTGGAGACGGTGTTATTGGTGGTGGTACAGGATATAGTACATTCTTTATGGAAAATGGTGTTGATTTAAACAATACATATGATGAAAGCAATCCAGATGAAGCAGATAAGAATGATAAAATTCCATCGATATGGAATACAAGTAATAAGTCTATAGAAATACAAAAAAACACAAATGTAGTAGTAGAAACGTTCCTTTCAGTACAAGGACAAGATGATCCAGTTGAACCATATAATCCAACAAATCCAAATACGGTAGTAAACTTTACTCCAGGAACAAATGCTGATTATACAATCAACCTTGCAAACCAATCATCAGTAGCTGCAGATAATTTCGTAATGTATGTACCTATCCCAAAAGCTGGTGATAACTTTGGACTTGCATTCCAAGATGAAACATTTTTATGGAATATGCAACTAACAAACGAAATCGAATTACCAAGTGCAAAATACAGTATTACATATACAAGTAGTGCAACAGAAGCAAACTATGATGATGAAAGCATTTATGGAGCAATTGATGAAAGCTTAAAACTTGAAGATGTAAACATGGTTCGTATTGAAGTTAGTGTTGATGCAGGTGGTGTATTAGAAGCTGGTGAAACTGCTACAATTAAAGTTCCGTTAAAAGTAAATGAGGTATCAGGAACAGAAGAAACAGAAGCACGTATTGGTACACAAAATATATATAACCCATATTATTATGTATCAAGTTCAGTTGCAGCAGGATCAATCAAAGCAACAAGAGTAGCAACAGAATTAGTTATTGCACAAATATCAGGTATCGCATTTGAAGATAAAAATGCAAATGGTGTGTTTGATGTTTTAGGAAATGAAGCATTAGAAGGACAAAAAGTATCTTTATATATAGAAAACACAAGTGGAGGATATCAAGTAGTAACTCATCCAGATGGAAGCAATCATGTTTTAACAGATAGCTATGGTCAGTACTTATTTGGTGAAGACTGGAACTTATCATATGGTAGCTACAAAGTAGTATTTGAAGCTAAAGAAAACCATAAATTTATTCCAGCAAATACGGGTATGAATGATTTAATCGATAGTGATGTTGATATTAATGGAACAATCGAAAATATTGATCCTACAAAATTAGTATCAAGAAGTATCTATGCAGGAAGTATAGAATACGCTGAAACAGACTATGTAAAAGTTAATTTAAATGTACTTGAAATGTTCGAATCTGCGAATCATGAAATCACATTAAACAAAGAAAATACTATTGACTTAACTACTAATAGTATTACACCAGCACATTTTGATTTAATCAAAAGTGCAGGTAATGGATACCAATGGAGTGTTGGAGATGATACAAAATTAAATATTAATTCTGTATCACAAACAAATGGTAAAGTATCTCTAACTAGTCAATCAGTAAGTGGAGTAGCTGCAACAACAACTACATTGTCACTTTCATTAGAAGATATCTATGGAACAACAGGTAGTGATACTACACCAGTTATTATTTATGACGCAGATGCAAATAAAGCAATTGATACAAATAACGCTATTGCAGCATTGCATGCAACAATAGAATATGATCAAGCAGTAGCATTAACAAATGAACAAGCAATCGCACTTACAAAAGTAGTAGGATTTGATATTACAGAAACAACAATTAATCCTGTTACAATTACAGTAAACCAAACTCAACTTAATGCAATTAAATCAGTATCAAGATCAGGTTTATCATATCCATTAACATTCTATGTTGGAGATATATCAGTATCAGTAGTAATTACTGTAGAATCAGATGAATTACCAACAATTAGTGGGTTAGCGAAAGTAACAATTCCAGCAGGAGCAACTTATGACTTAGAAACAGGAGTAACTGCAAGTGACGTTGAAGATGATGATCTTACAACAAGTATAGAATTTCCAACTGATGATACATCAACATTATCAGTAGGTACACATCATGTTACATACAGAGTAACAGATAGTGATAACAATACTACAACACTTACTAGAGAAATTGAAGTGTTA
>CAYJPL010000039.1:0-3853 GCA_964372125.1 uncultured Erysipelotrichales bacterium | reverse complement strand
TAGAAACAGGTGTAACTGCAAGTGATGATGAAGATGGAACAATTACATCAAGTATCGTATATCCTACAACAGATACAAGTGTACTATCAGTTGATACACATTATGTAAATTACGAAGTAACAGATAGTGATAACAATACTACAACACTTACTAGAGAAATTGAAGTGTTAGAAAATAATGCACCAGTAATCACTGGAGCAACTGATGTACGAGTAATGTTACCAAACGTAGAATCATTTGACTTATTAGCAGGAATTACAGTAGATGATGACCATAGTGATTTGAATGTTGATGATATTGTGGTTACAGGAGCTATTCAAATCCCTGTAGCAGGTGAAGAAATCACATCTCCAATCACATATACACTAACAGATGATGAAGGAAATGAAACAGTTGTTGTAAGAAATATAAGAGTAACAAATTATAAACCAACAATTAGTGGATTAACGAAAGTTACAATTCCAGCAGGAACAACTTATGACTTAGAAACAGGTGTAACTGCAAGTGATGATGAAGATGGAACAATTACATCAAGTATTGAATATCCAGTAGAAGGGTCATCAACATTATCAGTAGGAACACATTATCTTGTATATACAATAACAGACAGTGATAACAATATTACAACACTTACTAGAGAAGTCGAAGTGTTAGAAAATAACGCACCAGTAATCACTGGAGCAGATGATATCGTGTTAACATTAGCAGAAGCTATGGAATTCGATTTATTTGATGGTGTAACAGTATCAGATGATCATAGTGAAGTTAGTATTGACAATGTTGAATTAACAGGAACAATCCAAGTACCAAAAGCAGACAATGAAATTACAACGAAAATCACGTATACATTAACTGACAATGAAGGTAATGTGACTGTTATCATAAGAAATGTAAAAGTAACAAACTATAAACCAACAATTAGTGGTTTAGATAAAATTATTATACCAGCAGGAACAACTTACAATCTAGAAACTGATATAACTGCAAATGATGTAGAAGACAAAGAGCTTACATCAAGTATTGAATATCCAACAATTGATACAGCAACATTATCAGTAGGTACACATATTGTAGAATATGTGGTAACAGATAGTGATGGTAATATAACAACTGTAGGTAGAGAAATTGAAATATTAGAAAACATGGCTCCAGTAATGGAGGGTATAAGTGATGTAACACTTACTATTAAGGATATCTTATTCTTTGATTACCTTGAAGGAATCACAGTATCTGATGATCATGATGAGTTAACTATCGAAGACATAGTAGTTACAAAAGAAATTATTGTGCCTACTGTAGGTACAGAAAGCATCTCAAAAATCACTTATGAGTTAAGTGATGCACAAGGTAATATAACAACACAAGTTCGTTATATTACAATTAGTAACTATGCACCAGAAATAACTGGATTAGATGAAATTACAATCAATGAAGGTGAAACATATGATTTAAATAATGGTGTAAATGCATTTGACAAAGAAGACAATGATATAACATCAAGAATCTCTTATCCAAATATTGATACAAGTGAATTATCTTCAGGGCAACATACAGTTGAATATAGTGTGGAAGATAATGATGGAAATATCACTGTTGTATCTAGAATTATCAATGTTATTGCTGTAGAAGTTCCAGTTATAACACCTGATAATGGTGATAGTGAAGAGTCAACGCAACCTTCTGATGAATTCACAGTTGAAGAAAATACAGAAGATGATGATGTTGATTCTAATGGAAGTAACGATTCAGGAGATGATTTTGAAAATACAACAAATGTAAATCAAGGAAACGAACAGTTTGGAGATCAAGGGGATTTCACATATGTATTAATGATGTACAGTGTTATCTTAGTTTATACAATATTTATTCTTATACTTAGCTATAGAAAACGTACTACAGGACATATTGAACAAGCAATAAACTTTGTTGTAACAGTTGCATTAGTACTTACTCAAGCAATTCTTTCTATTGTTTTCAAAAGCGATCAAGCAGTAATAATTAGTATAGTATTTGCAATGGTAATAGTTATTGGTAACATTATCTATGTTAAAACAGATGCATTAATCCAAAAATAAACCCATAAAATTCTTAAATGAAAATTTAGGGGAAGGCCAATGACTTTTAAATAAAAGAGATAATGTCAAACGATTATGAAAATCGTATAGCATTATCTCTTTTCCTTTACTTGTTACAATTAGTTAATTAAATAATATATAAGGTGAAACTATATAAAAGAAATTATAAATTTGAAAGTGTTAAAAAAGAACAAAAACACTAAATAATGTAATTTACTAATATGTAAAGTATACCTGTAAGCTATGGTTGGCCGCTTTATCTTGCATTTTTTATGTGCAAATGTAAATATTATTCACATAGTTTGGCTATATGGAGTATAATTAAGTGACGATTTGTTTTGCATAAAAAAATATGATATTATATAGGCATTGAAAAGTGAGGAAAGTGTAATGAAATTACTATTAAATAAAATAACAAGTTCTAAGTTTATTATGTCAATTCAAGCAATAGCAACACTACTATTAGTAGCAATGATTTTTAGGTTAAATATGTTACCTACAAAATACCTTGCGGTTGTAGTTGCTATACTATTTATAATATGGATATTATTTTTTGTTCTTACAAGAGATACGAAAAAACGTTCGAAAGGTAAAGCTTTCGCAAAGATTATAAGTTTACTATTAAGTATTACATTAACTTATGGTAGTTTAATGGCAATACAGGGTACAAACCTATTATCAAGCATCACAGGTGGTGACACACAAACGCATACATATGCAGTAATTGTGTTAGCAGATAATCCTGCAGAAGAGTTATCAGATTTAGATGGTAAAACGTTTGGTGTAAATACAAAAACTGACTACGCGAATGTAGAAACAACAATAACAGAAATGGAAAAAGAAATTAGTCCATTAACAACAGTAGAAACAGATGACTTTGGTAAGCTTGCAGATTTACTATATGATGGTGAAGTAGATGCGATTATAGCAAGTGAAGCGTATCGTGGATTAATGGAAAATACTTATGAAAACTTTGGTACAGAAACAAAAGTTATTTGGACTTATGGTATTGAAGAAAAAGTAGAAGATATCTCAAAAGAAGTAGATGTTACAAACGAATCATTTAATGTATTAATTACAGGAATTGATACTTATGGTAGTGTATCAACAGTATCACGTTCTGATGTAAATATGATTATGACAATCAACCCTAATACTAAAGAAATATTACTTACAAGTATTCCTAGAGATTATTATGTAGATTTACCAAGTTTAAATGCAAAAGATAAATTAACGCATGCAGGTATCTATGGAGTTGATGAATCTGTAGGTGCATTAGAAGGATTATTTGGTATTGATATCAACTACTATGCAAAAGTTAATTTTACATCTGTAGTTGATATTGTAGATGCACTAGGTGGAATCACAGTACAAGTAGATCAACCAGCAACACTGTTACATCATAATAATACGGTGTTGAGTGTCGGTTCAACTCACATGGATGGTGACTTAGCACTAGCATTCTCAAGAGAGAGATATTCTTATACAGATGGAGATAATCAACGTGTAATTAATCAACAATTAGTTATTAGTGGAATTGTTGATAAGCTAACATCACCTGCAATTCTTACAAGCTACTCTAGCTTCCTAAGTTCAATTGATGGTTCTGTGGAGACAAATATGTCCACATCAGAAATACAATCGCTAATCAAAATGCAATTAGATGAAGGTGGAAGTTGGACAATTACAAGTAATGCAGTAACAGGAAGTGGTGGATATGAGTGGGTTCCATCATATAGTGCACATGAAGTATATGTAATGTATCCAAATCAAGAATC
>CAYJPL010000038.1:0-18359 GCA_964372125.1 uncultured Erysipelotrichales bacterium | reverse complement strand
AAGAGACAAATAACTAATTAATAGTTATTTGTCCCCCACTCTTGACACAGAGCCGATAAAAGTACATTCAATAGCGAATGTACTTTTAATATTAATTAATGTTTAATAATATTTTATTAGCATTTTTTACGATATAATTATACATAATAATTATACTTGTAACCATAATTATTACTAATCCTCCATAGATATATATGTAGTTTGATAATAACTCTGGCACGAAAATAAATAAGAATCCTAGTGTCATATTAATGATAATAGATCCAAACACATTAATCATCACTGGCGCTGATTGTTTTATAATCGCCGTTGGATTTTGATAATGTAAGTTTACAAATCGAACATTCAATAGTAAGCCTAAAATTGATGATAGAATTGACATACATGCCGGAAAAATAAGTATAAATATTTTCACTGGTAATGCTACATCTAAGATAACTGCGGCAACTATACCTAAAATCACTGGTGGTAATGCAGTTACAATAATTGAAGCATAAACAATTGAAAGCAAGAATGTCTTAGCCGGTATTGGTAATGTTTTAATTTGTGAAAAACTTTCCCCTTCAAGCGATAATGAACATGTTGATGTAGGTGATATTGTACTAAAATATGCAATCGCAACTGGTAATAGTGGACCCATACTAATAAATATACTTACAATATCGCTATCTTTATAAATAATTAGTAAAACAGATGCTCCAATAGCTAATACTGGTGAAAGCAATACATTAATTGTGAATACAGGAATTGATAGTATTTTTTTCCATTCCTTAATTAACAATGTTTTATAAATTGTATTTTTTATTTCTACATTAACTTTTTTATTACTCTTTTTTCTACCGTCTGTAAGTTTAGTTCGAATTGATACATAATATTTTTCAACAATAAATACAAACACTACAAAGGCAAGGACTGATAAAATAATAAATATAAGCAGCATTAATATATTTCCTGTTACGCCACGGTATGCTAATTGCACTGGTGGATATATCATTGAAATCATATTTTCCACATCCGTTATTGTTTGTAGATTAAATGTAACTGATTGAAAAAGTGTGTACGGAAGTATCATTATCCCTAGTAATGCAAGAAGCCCGATAACCGAAATTGCTAATTTAGGATTTGCGAAGAATGACGCGATATACGTAATAATCACCCCTATTATACTTGAAATCACAATCGGTATTAGACTAATAAACGGAAATACAAGTAATACATAAATAATCGTACTAAAGCTTGGATTTGCTCTTGCAATAAATACTACAAATGCTGGTATAACAAACATACTTGTAATAAGTATATTCGAAATATAAATAAACAATATTTTCGATGCTATAATTTTTCGTATTGATATTGGTAAAGATACTAAGAATTCGTAATCTTTACTTATAAATAACGAACTACTGCTCTTCATAATCGTAAAAAACAACGTAACTACACAAAGCAACAAAAACAGCACTAATAAGAATAAATTAGGTATATTCAGTGCAATAAAACTATCTAACATGTTATTTGCATAAATACCTGAAATAACCATAATATAGGCTACAAGCAACAAAAGAAAACCATAGGATTTAATTGGTGACATTTTTTTATTAGACTTATTCACCATTGAAAAAACCAATGATTTAAGGTCTATTTTAAGTAGATTTTTTATCA
Source organism: uncultured Erysipelotrichales bacterium (assembly GCA_964372125.1). Lineage (GTDB taxonomy): Bacteria > Bacillota_I > Bacilli_A > Erysipelotrichales > Coprobacillaceae > Tannockella. The sequence goes on along the minus strand of CAYJPL010000038.1, from coordinate 16,700 downwards.
TAGTAGTACTCCTTAATTTAAGGAAAGAAACAATTCTTCTAAACTTTTATCTTGGACTACATCTTGCGTACTACCACTAACAACTATCTCACCATTTTTTATGATTGTAATTTCATCGCATAGTTTTTGTGCCACTTCTAATACGTGTGTTGAAAATAAAATACAACCTCCATTATCTGTTAATTCTCGCATAAGTATTTTTAGACTATGACTAGCTTTTGGATCTAAACCTACAAAAGGTTCATCTAAAATTAGAACTTTTGGATTATGTATTAATGCTGCAATAATCACAAGTTTTTGCTTCATTCCATGTGAAAAAGAAGAAACCACTTGATTTAATGATGATGATATCTCAAACAACTCTGCATATTCTTCTATTTTTTGTTTACGAACACTTGCATCTACACCATATGCATCACATACAAAATGAATATAATCGATCGCTTTTATAAATGGATACACATCGGGATTATCTGGTATATAAGAAAGCATTTGTTTAACTTCTAACGGTTGTTTTTTTACTGATTTTCCAAATACATTAATTTCTCCCTCATCGAAGTCATGAATTCCTACAATGGCCTTTAATGTTGTTGTTTTACCTGCTCCATTATGCCCAATAAAACCATGTATTTTTCCTGGCATTACATTCAAGCTTACATTGCTCACTGCTTTTTTATCTTTGTACTTCTTTGTCAAATTCAATATTTCTATCATATTAGTTCCCCCTACTTTTTTATTTGACGTACAACTTTAGTCTCTTTCCATAAAAAGAATACTAAATCTATTATAAACTTTCTTTGGCTTGAATTCAAATTTGATAATTCTTGCATCGCCACAAAAGCTTTTTTCATTGAAAAACCATTTAACTCATTTATTGTTTCTACTTGCATCTTATTAAGTATATTAATGATGGCTTTGAAATATTCCTCACGTGTATTTTGATCAAGTGACATTATATTAGTTGCTATGGTATCAACCATGTTATCACTTTGTACTGTAAAAAACGGAGCATCCTCAAACATATCAATATCACAGCACCATGTACTCGCATCATGTTGAACCATTCCACGTAGCATAGCTCGTACTATACGCTGATTTCCTACATGTTCTAACATTCTCCCTATGATTGATGCTTCTGGTAAATATGAGGTGATTTTTGGTGATATTTTGCTAGTATCATATTTTTGATAGTATTCTGACAAAAAACCAGGTCCATCAAAATTATAAACATGATCAATATAAGATTGTTTATTGGCAGCCATAATAGCTCCCGCCATCGCAAAATTGCCACCTTTGGAGTGCCCGCCTATATATATCTTTTTCTTCTTTATTTTTTTATAGAATGGTACATGTAAAAAATTACCATCTATAATTTTACTTACATAGTCTCTTGCAAGATGGTGACACTTTAAATCTGACTTATATAACATAGTGAGATCTTCTTGCCATCCTAATATGGAAACATCAGTACCACGAAATGATATAAATTTACATATGTTTTCTACATTAAGCGTAATTACTCCAAACTGAATTATTTCATCATTACAATAATATTTTTCATAGTTCGATAACGTAACTTTTTGATATCTTTTCGTATCTTGTAATACTTCTATTAAATCAACTAAGCGCATCGAATGGGTATAATTTTTCCTTGTTTCAACAGTTAAGTTTTTTATAAATAATCTGCACGCACTAGCAAGTGTCATATTTTCTTGAAACTCAATATCTTCCCAGTGAATATAAGAAATCATGGAACATACTAAGGCATCAAGTTCATTAAAAGGACGTTCTTTAAATGTTATGTCTTTTCTTAATTTCACATATTCAACAAAAGATGTCATATTTCTCCCCTCCTTTATTTCATTATACACAAAATTTTATTTTATGTATATTTATCAACCATTAGTAAATGTAACCATTCAATAATAAATGATAATTAGATTTTATTATTGAATTCATGTATAATGTTGTAGAAAAGAGGGTTATTATGAAAAAAATAATTACATTTGTACCAGGTATTATTGTTACAATAATCATTGCAATTATCGCAACGATTATCGCAAACTATATACCTATGCATTTAATTAGTGCCAGTGTTTTTGCACTACTACTTGGAATGTTACTAAATCCATTTCTTGCTTCTAAAAAGAAATTAAAGGATGGTGTTCAATTTGTATCTAAAAAAGTACTACGTCTTGCGATAATATTACTTGGTTTAACATTAAGTTTTAGCCAAGTAATAGCTGTAGGAGGATATTCATTATTTGTTATGGTATTTACGTTATTTGCAGCTTTTGGTGGCGGATATGTTGTCGGTAAGCTATTTAAAATGAATTGGAAACTGTCTGGTCTTATTTCTGCTGGTACTGGGATATGTGGTGGTTCAGCAATCGCAGCTATTGCACCAACAATCGAAGCAAAAGATCGTGATATTGCTTATGCAATTTCAGCTACATTTATTTTTGATGTAGTGATGGTTATCTTATTTCCAATAATGGGCCAAGCAATTGGGATGAGCGATATTGGGTTTGGTTTATGGACAGGAACTGCTGTAAATGATACTTCAAGCGTAGTTGCTGCTGGATATGCATTTAGTGATGCTGCTGGGGCGTATGCAACAATCGTAAAACTTACCAGAACACTATCAATAATTCCTACTGTGCTAGTATTTTCTTATATTCACGCTAGATTAAAAGCAAAAGAAAACAATAGTGCAACAAGACATAAAGTAAGCATCAAGTCAATATTTCCATATTTTATATTACTATTTTTAGTTATGGTTGGTATTCGTAGCATGGGTCTTATTTCTGCTGAATTTGGTGAGGTAGTAAATACGATTAGTAAGTTCTTAATGGTAATGGCTCTTGGTGCCATTGGTTTAAAAACAAATTTCAAGGAAACTTATTCTGCTGGTTTTAAACCTATGCTTCATGGTTTTATTATTTCCACACTCGTAGTTATAGTATCATTAATTGCACAAATTGCATTAGGGCAAATTTAATACGTAAAGGAATGACAAAATTTGCCATTCCTTTTTCATTTCTATCTATGAATCAATGTTGCATCAATTCCTTTTACAGCATTTTCAATATTTTCCAAAGAAGTAATAACTGCTTTATTTCCAGTGTTTTTTGCAAACTTAATTGCTGCTTCTACTTTTGGTAGCATACTTCCTGGAGCAAAGTGTCCTTCATTGATATATGTAGTTGCTTCTTCAATATCAATATCATGTAATTTCTTTGCATTTGGTTGATTATAATTCAGTTCAACTTGTTTTACATTTGTTAGGATAAAATATCTATCTGCATTAACATTTTCAGCTATTAATTCAGAAGCTAAATCTTTATCAATAACACCGCTTGCTACTTTACACATATCATGGCTAAATACTGGGATTCCTCCACCGCCTCCAGCTATAACAATATGCCCTGTTTCAAGCAAGTCTTTAATTGTTTCTATCTCTAGTATCGCAACAGGTTTAGGACTTGCCACCACTCTTCGATATCCACGTCCTGCATCTTCAACATACGTGTCTCCAGTTTCATCTTGTAATGTTAATGCTTCTTCTTTTGTATAGAATGGCCCAACTGGTTTTGTTGGATTAGAAAATGACGCATCATTTTCATCTACTTCAACTTGTGTAATTAGTGAAGCAACTTTTTTTTCCATTCCATGTTTCTTCAATGTTTCACGTAATATTGCTTCGATATGAAAACCAATATATCCTTGAGACATCGCAGTACATTCTGGTAAAGGCATCAATGGTATTCCCTTATCATTACTATATGTAAATGCAAGGTTTATCATACCAACTTGTGGTCCATTACCATGTGCAAGTATTATTTCATGCCCCTCTTTTATTAAAGGGATTATTTTTTCAATAGCATCTTTTAATAATGCTTGTTGTTCTTTAGGATTATTTCCCAAAGCATTACCACCTAAGGCAATAACTAATCGCATAACTATTTCCTTTTTCTTTCTTTATATTAAAGTATTAATGTTGCAATCGTTAAGATAATAATATTTGCAATTGCAATTGTAACCACAACTTTTAATGCCCATTTTGCCCATGTAGTATATTGTACTTTTGCAAGTGCTAAACCACCCATGATTGCTCCACATGTAGGTGCAATAAGGTTTACTAACCCATTTGCAGCAACAAATGTCATTACTGTAGCTTCTACACTATATCCAATACCACTAGCAAGTGGCCCCATGATTGGTGTTGATAATGATGCCAATCCTGAAGATGAAGGTACTAAAACAGATACCCCAACATGTAGTAAATAATTTAATGGTGTAAATACTATTGCAGATACACCTTTTAATGATTCTGCAGCATTAATGATAATGTAGTCACTTAGATGTGTTTCAACCATTAACACACTTGCACCTCTAGCAATCGCAATAATTAGGATTACCGATACCATGTCTGCTGCTCCTTGAATGAATATACTTACAATTTCATTTTCAGGAATACGATTTACAACTGCGATAATAATACCACAGATTAAAAACCATAATGCAGCATCATAGAACCACCAAGCTCCAAATGGAGAACCTGTTAACCATGCAGTATATTTATCAAATATTGTAATTCCAAATTCACCCCATGGAATGAATCCAACAATCATGACAATAAATGCAATTGTAAATAACACTAGTGTTAATGACTGTTTGCTTGAAAGTTTTGCATCTCCAATAGACGCTTCTTTATTAAACGAAGAATTCATATCTTCTTGTTCTTGTAATGACAAGAATGTTGATCCTTTGTCTTTTAGTACTTGTTTTGCATATCGCATTACAAAGAAGATTGATATCGCTAGTGTTGTAATCCATAATACTAACCCAATAGCAATAATAGAACCTTGATTTACCGTAATTCCTTCTGGTAGAGATGAAATTGCAGCACCAACTGCAAATGGATTTACTGTCGATCCAAGTACCCCTGAACCAGCACCTAATAGTACGATACTAGATGCAACTAATGTATCCATTCCGGCTGCAACCATTGTTACTGCAAGAATAGCATAGAAAACTACACTTTCTTCTAACATCCCATATGTTGTTCCCCCAATAGAGAAGATAAACATTAAGATAGGTATTAAATAAATTTCGTTTCCTTTTAATTTCTTAATAAGTACTTTAATTCCATTTTCAAATGCACCTGTACTGTTAACAATTGCCAAGAATCCACCAAGTACCAAAATGAATATTGATACATCAATTGCATTGGCAAATCCTAAGATTGGTGACATAAGTATAGTAGATAAACTGGCTGCTACAACTCCTGTTCCTTCCACAATTGTCTCCACACCATCTACTGTCATATACTGAGCAGCAGGTAGAAAATGCGTTGCTATCCCTAAAATCCCAATGATAATAAAGATAATTGAAAATGACGATAACATACGTTTGTTCTTTTTCATTTTATGCTCCATTTCCCTTATTTATCAAAGATAAATAGTTAAATATTATTTATTCACTTTTCAAAGTTGCATAAACTACAGCTTTGATTGTATGTAGACGATTTTCTGCTTCATCAAAAACTTTTGATTGTGCGCTACTGAATACTTCATCAGTTACTTCCATTGATTGAATATTAAATTTCTCAGAAATTTCTTTACCAATAGTAGTATTTGTATCATGGAATGCAGGTAAGCAATGCAAGAAAATTGCTGTTGGTTTTGCATTAGCCATTAATGTTGCAGTTACTTGATAATCTTTTAACTGTGCAATACGGCTTTGCCAAACTTCGTGTGGTTCACCCATTGAAACCCATACATCTGTACAAATTACATCTGCATCTTTTGTTCCTTCCATAACATCTTCAGTACATGTGATTGTACATCCATTTTCATCTGCAATCACTTTACATTCTGTTACTAATTCTTCGTTAGGCCATAACTCTTTAGGTGCACATGTTGTAAAATTAATCCCTAACTTAGCACACATTGCCATATAAGAATTACCCATATTATTACGAGCATCCCCTAAGAATGTTAATTTTAATCCTTTTAATTCATCAAAGTTTTCTTTTACTGTAAGCATATCGGCTAACATTTGTGTAGGATGAAATTCATCTGTTAAACCATTCCAAACTGGTACAGTTGCATTTTTTGCTAGTTCTTCAACAATAGTTTGACCGTATCCACGATATTCAATACCATCATACATTCTAGATAAAACAGCTGCAGTATCAGCAATACTTTCTTTTTTACCCATTTGTGATCCTGTAGGCCCTAAGTATGTAACCCCCATACCTAAGTCATATCCTGCAACTTCAAATGCACAACGTGTTCTTGTTGAATCTTTTTCAAATATTAAAGCTATATTTTTACCTGTTAAGTAACGATGTTCTATACCGTTTGCTTTTTTATGTTTTAACTCAGCAGATAAGTCTAATAAATAATTAAGTTCTTCAGTTGTAAAATCTAATACTTTCAAAAAATGTCTTCCAGATAAATTCATATTATAGTTCCTCCCTAATTAATGGCATTGACATACAACGTGGTCCTCCACGTCCTCTTGATAATTCTCCACTGCTAATTTCTAGTACTTTTATTCCATGTTTACGTAATAACTCATTAGTTTCATTATTTCTGTCGTAGACAACAACAACTCCTGGGGCAATACATAGTGTATTTGACCCATCATTCCATTGCTCTCTTTGGCTTCCGATTACATCTCCACCAGCACATGGGATTAATGTTATTTCTCTACCTAAATATTTTTCTAACACAGTCTCAAGTGATCCTTTAACTTCTTCTACATGTAATTCTTGACCTTTACAATAGTTTTTAGCTTTTGTTATTTCGAACACTTGTAGTGTTTCCATAATTCCAGGATGATATGTGAATTTGTCTAAGTCAATTTGTGTAAACACTGTATCTAAGTGCATAAATGCACGTGTATCAGGTATGTTGATTGCAACTACAGTTGTTACTTTTGATTCAGGATGTTCAAATAAATTTCTAGCGAAATCATCAATCGCTTCTGCTGTAGTACGTTGTGAAATACCAACTGCTACAACGTTTTCAGTAAGGTTTAAAATATCTCCACCCTCAATACTAAACTCTGTATATCGATCATAGTACTTTGGTACTTTTCCATTATAATCAGGGTGATGTGCGAAAATATACTCTGCGTATATTGTTTCTCTATTTCTAGTTACAGAATACATTTTATTTAATGATATCCCAGTACCAACACTTGCGAAATTATCACGTGTGAAATATAAGTTTGGCATCGGATCAGTTAAAAATGTCCCTGGTGCACGTATAATATCAATTAATGATTTTTCTTTTCCAGCTTCATCATAATCAATTTCATCTACAGTTACACCTTCCATTGTTTTTAAAACCAATTCTTTATTATCTGTGTATTTTCCAAAAAAATCTTTTAAATGATTTGTATATTTTTCAGTACGGATTCCAGCTTCAATAATAAACTGTTCTATGAATTGGTTCCGAACCTCTGGGTGAGCATCCAATGTTTGAGCCATTAAATCCTCTAGGTACACTACTTCTATACCATTTTCTTTCATAATACTTGCAAATTCGTCATGTTCACGAATCGCATTTGGTAGATATGGAATATCATCAAATAACAGCCTTTCTAATGTATCAGGCGTTAAATTCAATAATTCCTTACCTGGTCTATGAAGCAACACTTTTTTTAATGGTGCAACTTCACTTTTGACGTTAATTCTCATAAATTAACCCTCCTTATATTATATTTATAAAAGAGCAACTGACCAAAACCACTCTTTAATAAGCTAGTAAAATATTAATTATTATCATACAAAAAAACACTACACTTTTCCTCTCTATACCTTGATGCTATCACTTGGAAATCCCTATGTCAAACAAGATGTATATAAAAAAAAACATTCTCTTTTTTAGTGAAAAACGGCTATTATACACCCTTTTTTTATTACCTACTAGCCATATAGTAATTTTTTTACATATTATATAATTTTATTATTACAGTGATTTTTTCTTTTTAAAAAATAAAAAAAAGACAGTTAGCAAAATGCAACTATCTTTCTGTTTTTTATAGTCTTTCAATTTTTAAATCACCTGGTTTAATGTACTTTAATTTACAAAATGAAACATAAATTCCATATGTAACAAATAGTGGTAATAGTATAGTAAATAGTATAACTGGTAGTATTCCATCAGCACCCATAACTTCTATTGCTTGAATAACTCCTACTAATCCAGCCGTTCCCATACCCGAACCTACTGCGTTACATTGCAATGAAAAAATCACAGTTGCAATTGGAGCTAAAATTACACTTGCAATTATTGGCGGTAACCAAATTACTGGTTTTCTCACAATATTCTTAAACTGTAACATACTTGTTCCAATTCCTACTGCCACGACATCACCTATTTGATTATCTTTCATTGACATAATTGCAAACCCTAACATTTGACAACAACATCCAACTAATGCTGCTCCCGCTACTAAACCATTTAGATTTAACATTACTCCAATTGCAGCAGATGATATTGGCGCGGTTAATGCCATACCCATAAGCAATGCTACTATCATTGACATAAATAATGGTTGCAACTGCATTCCTTGATTGATTAAATCAGATATCCAATCAATAACCATAACTATATAAGGTGTTGCAAACATAGTAAACACTCCTGCTACAATAATTGATACAAATGGTACTAGCAATATATCTACTGGTGTTTTATCTTGTACTAAACGAGTTACTTCGATTGCGATAATTACCGCTAGATATGCGGCAATTGGATTTCCCGCGCTTACTGTTCCACCATTGAATGTTCCCGCACCGATTGCACCAGCAATAATTGCAGTAATTAAATTTAAACCCTTTGCCTCAATTACATAACCAATCCCAGCACCAATTGCTGGCCCCATTAAATACGTTGCTACTGTCCCCCATACAACAAGTTCATCGATATTTGCATATACACCTATTTGTTTTAAAATAGTACCAATTATTAAACTACTAAAAAATCCATATGCCATACCATTTAATGAGTTAACCACATAATTCCCTTTTCTACTTTTTGCCATAATTTCCCCTATCCTACTGTAATATTTTTAATCCATTTTCCTTTTTTAAAGAAATGCACTGCCACAAATAATTTTATAATATCCAAACTTTCTACAATTATATACAGCATTACTAATGGTAATGTCGTATATATCGATAAAACTGTAGATACCAAAACAGCTCCTAGCCATAAAAAACCAGCATCCAATAGTAATGTTGAAACAGTATCTCCACCTGCACGGAGCACAAAGAACACACAAACATTAACAACGTAGAATATAATCATAAAAGATTTTACACGTAATAATATTGTAATTGTTTGACGTATTTCTGCATCCACATTGTAAAACATCGGAATATATGCCGCAGCTATTGCACATATTGTACCAAATACTATGGCTACACACAAGCCAAAAAATATTAATTTACTTGCATTGTCTTTTGCATCATCTAGCATTCCTGCCCCAAGCCTTTTACCAACCATAATGGATACTGCTGATGAAAGTCCTGCAAAAATGATAAACATAATATTAGTGACCGTATCAACAACCGCAATTGCGGCAACTAAATATTCATCACTTCGCATATATGACTTAAATACCATCGCCAGTCCAAGTGAAAATAATATTTCATTTATTGTAAGTGGTAACCCTTTTCTTGCCATTGATACAACTAAATCAATATTAGGTTTAATAATTCCTTTTAGATCCAGCGAGAAGAAATGACGTTTTCTATATATAATTACTAAGTAGACTATTGCTTCAACAACCCTTGCAACTACAGTTGCAATTGCAGCACCTTGAATTCCCATTTCTGGAAAACCAAAATTACCAAAAATCAAGCAGTAATTTAAAACTGTATTTATTAAAACTGCTAAACTCCCAACCTTCAATTGAACTGTATTAATTCCAACCGAACGTAATGCTAGGATACATGCAAATGATATCCCATAAGGAAAATACGTATACCTAGCGTACTGAATATAATTCATACTTTCTTCTACGATTTCAGGAGTATTAGAAAAAAGCCTCACAATACTTTCTGGCATGATAAAAAGCACGAGCGTAAATATACCACCTAGTAATAAAACAACGAGCAGTGATAAGTTAAATACCTCCTGGCATCTCTTTTTTTCCTTTGCACCAAAGTACTGGGCTATATAAATACCAGCAGCTCCACATGCACCAAATAGTGTTGAATTAAATATCAAATAAAATCTATTAGAAACCGTTACCGCTGTTAGTGCAATTCCACCAATACTACCAATCATAATATTATCAATCAAATTGACAAATGATGTAATAAACTGTTGTACCATTATTGGCAGTGCGATACTAATTGTTTCTTTATAAAATGCTTTATCCCCTATAAATTTTTTCATATAATTCCCCCTAACTCGATTATATAATAAAAAACACCTTCCGGTGTTATTTCTAAATTATGGTGGAGCCAAGCGGGATCGAACCGCTGACCCCCTGCGTGCAAGGCAGGTGCTCTCCCAGCTGAGCTATGGCCCCAAATTTATTTTATTTATGGTGGGCCTGAATGGACTCGAACCATCGACCTCACGCTTATCAGGCGTGTGCTCTAACCAGCTGAGCTACAGGCCCATAAATAAATGTATCAATAAATTAATGGTGGGCCTGAATGGACTCGAACCATCGACCTCACGCTTATCAGGCGTGTGCTCTAACCAGCTGAGCTACAGGCCCATTAATTTACTGCCCTAACATAATAACATGGTGCACTTGCATAGTCAATAGTTTTTAGGACACTTTTATTATTTTTTTTAACCTTTAAATTGACCACTAAAATCATGTTATTTATTGTACAATTTTAAAAAGTAACCAGCAGATATGCAATGGTTACTTTCTAGATATTATATGTTTAATATTCATATTTATAGCTTTCTACATTCACTTGTAACGATTCCATGACATCAAATGCAGATTGCTTTTTTTGTATATTTAGTCCTTCTGTTAGATTTTGGTAAACTGTTACTTTTGCATCTGGACATGCTGTTTTTGCGATAACCACGTTACTGATAATACAGATGTCAGTTACCAAACCACAAAAATAAATATCTGTTGCTTTCATGCCTTTTAAAATACTTGCAAGGTCTAATGAACCAAATGTAGTTTTTTCAAGACATATCATATCATTTTGAAGTTTTTTTAGATCACCATATAGTTCATGTCCGACAGTGCCTTTAATACAATGTTTGATTGGTAGTTTTTTTCCTTCTTGTGTGCTTAAGTATGAATCATCATGGGTATCTAGTGTTGCAATAATAGTATTCTTTGCATCTAGAAACTCTTTTACTAAAGACAAAACTCCATTATACACTTCTTTTCCACCTACAGTGGCTAGACTTCCATCGACAAAATCATTTTGGTAATCAACTACTACTAACACTTTTTTCATACACCCATCTCCTTGTAAAAATTATTATTTAATCTATTCGTAGTCGTATGTATAACCACGCATATCCATTTCTAGTTTTTGTACAGTCCAATCAGCAATAAGATTTCCAAGATTTTCTTTCATACGCACAACACCCATTTCATCATCACTAGCTATTAGTGCCATAATTGTTGGTCCGGCACCTGATAAATAACATCCTAGTACTTTTGAATCTGCTTTAAGAATTTTTACTATCTCATCATATCCAGCGATTAGTTTACCACGATATGGTTGATGTAGCGTATCATTAAACCCAATTTTTAACCCTTCGTCAAATCCATTTATTAAAGAGGCAACTAACATTGATAAGTATGAAACATTTGCGATTGCTTCTTGACGAGTCACTGTTTTAGGTAAAACTGATCTCGACTGCTCTGTTGATAAGGTAAATGGTGGAATAAATGCAACAAAACGATATTCTTTTTTTACAGGCACATTTAGTGTCACAACTGCTTCTTGGTGCATTACTGATACAGTAAGTCCACCAAATATTGCTGGAGCAACATTGTCTGGATGTCCTTCTATTTTTGTTGCAAGTTCAAGTATTGCTTGACGATTATTTGCATCTTGTTTAAACGCATAAGCGCCCACAATTCCCGCGACTATGCACGTGGAACTACTTCCAAGTCCTCTTGTGTATGGAACATCACCACCACACTCTATTTTTAACCCTTTAAAATCTAGTCCACAATTTTTTGCACCTCTTACAAAAGATTGATACGTTAGATTTTCTTCGTTACAAAATTGTGGTGGGCAACCTGTTATTTCTAAACCATCTTCTAACAATTCAAAAGTAAAGGTGTTATACATTGTGACTGCCAATCCAGCAACATCAAAACCTGGTCCTAAATTAGCACTTGTGGCAGGTACTTTTACTCTAACTTTCATTTGTATGCTCCTTATTTGTTTTCAATACGATCTTTTATAAATGAAATGATTTCTGTTTTATCAACCGCTAATGTATGTAGAACTTTTCGTTCTTTAATTCCAACAAGTGGTGTTGGTACAGGAACTTTTGTTTCTGATTCTAATCGTTCTATTGCACGATACACATCTAATTCTGTATTACTAATAGCTTGATAAACTGATTCCGGGAATTTATATGGTGAAGCTGTTGATAATAATACTGTTTTTGTTTTATCACCAGTGCGTTCTTGGTATCTTTCTAATACACCATATCCAATGGCTGTATGGGTATCTAAAACATATCCCGTTTTTTCATAGCAATCTTTGATTGTTTGTAATACTTCTTGTTCAGTCAACATACCAGCTACAAATTGATTTTGGATTTTCTTGAAAGTTTCGTCACTTACACTATAGACTCCTGTTTCTTTTAAAGTATTCATATATTCTTCAACCACTGCTCCATTTCCATCTTCCATAAACCATACAAGTCTTTCAAGATTACTTGAAACAAGTATATCCATCGCTGGTGCATTTGTTTTATAGAATTCACGATTTGTATCGTATTTTCCTGTTGTAAAAAAGTCAGTTAGAATATTATTTTTATTTGATGCACAAATGAATTTCTTTACTGGCAATCCCATTCTTTTTGCAAAATATCCAGCTAATGCATTACCGAAATTCCCACTAGGAATACAAAAATTAATTTCATCGTTCATTTTTATTTCTTGTGTCTTTACTAATTGTAAATAACTATGGAAGTAGTATACAATTTGTGGAAGTAGTCTACCGATATTAATTGAATTTGCAGATGATAGAAAAACATTATTATTTTTGCATGCTTCTTGTAACATTTCACTTGTAAAAGCAACTTTTACTGCATTTTGAGCATCATCAAAGTTACCATGTATACCAATTACCTCAACGTTATTACCAACTTGACTAACCATTTGTTGTTGTTGAATTTTTGATACGCCATCAAGTGGGTAAAATACTTTAATTGATGTTCCTTTTACATCACAGAATCCTTCTAATGCCGCTTTTCCGGTATCACCAGAAGTAGCAGCAAGAATCATCACTTCTTTATCAACCTTTAATTCTTCTAACGAAAGTGTCATTAAATGTGGTAAAAGAGATAATGCCATATCTTTAAAAGCAGCAGTTTTTCCATGAAAAAGCTCTGCAATAAAATGATTATCAACTGCAACCACTGGTACTACCCCATCGATAAATAAATCTTTTCCATATGCTTGACTACACGCTTCATTTATTTTTTGGTATCCACTTTCATCTACGAATGTACTTAATACTTTTGTAGCTAATGTAACATAATCATATGAACTTAGTTCGCATAAATCTAGTTTTTGAAATTCAAAATTCGGCACTAATAGTCCCCCATCATCGCCAATACCTTGTACGATTGCATCGTAAAATTGTAACGGTTTTTGATTGTTACGTGTACTTACATATTTTTTTTCCATATAGAATCCCCCTGATGTAATTTTTTAACATTGTATACAATTTATTGTCATCTGTCAATAAGTGTATTTACATGATATATTGTAACATAATTTCAAAATTATATTGACTATTTATAGTTTTTTGTGTATTCTTAATTTGCTTACGAGGCTATACTTTTCTTTGTTTCTGAATCAAACAAAGGGTATGGCCTCATTTTATTTGAAGGAGAAAATATATGCCAGAAAATCAAATGGGAACAAAACCTATAAAAAAACTATTATGGACTATGGCAATCCCGCCAATGGTCTCTATGTTAATACAATCTTTATACAATGTAATCGACAGTATATTCGTAGCCCGCTTAGGAGAAGAGGCTCTTGCTGCATTATCACTTGCATTCCCGTTACAGAGTTTAACCCTTGCTTTTGCAGTCGGAATTGGAATTGCTTTGAATGCTTTAATTTCACGTGCTTTAGGACAAAAAGATTATAAACTTGCAAACAAATATGTAAGTCATGGTTTAACATTATCACTTATTCATTCAGCTATATTTATACTTGTTGGAATATTTATTACACCTATCTATTTTTCATACTTTACTAATGATCCAACAATTCTTGATTACGCTATTACTTATGGAGGTATTGTTACTACATTTGCATTTGGACAGATTTTTCATATATCAATTGAAAAACTGTTTCAAGCTACTGGCGATATGATGACACCAATGTATTTATTATTAGCTGGTGCTCTTACAAATATCATACTTGATCCAATCTTAATATTTGGGATAAATGGATATTTAGAATTTGGTGTTATGGGTGCTGCTATGGCAACCATCATTGGACAACTTGTGGCTGGTATACTTGCATTTTATATTTTTAAGAAGAAATCAACTGTTCTAGCACCAAAAATATCTTTTAAACTATCAATGTCTACTGTAAGGCAATTATATGCAATTGCAATTCCAAGTGGTTTGGTACTTGCGATTCCTTCAGTGGTTGTATCTATGTTAAATAGCTTACTTGCAAGCTTTTCTACTAGTGCAGTTGCCTTTTATGGAGTATATTACAAAATACAATCATTTATATATATGCCAGCTAGTGGAGTCATTCAAGGAATGCGTCCACTAATAGGATATAATTTTGGTGCCAAAAAACTTGAACGTGTGCACCACGTTATCCGTCTTGGATTTATAAGCGTTAGTCTTATTTTGTTTACTGGATCATTATTCTTTTTCTTGTTCCCTAGTGAGATTCTATCATTATTTAATGCTAGCAATCAGATGTTAAGCATTGGGCAAGACGCTCTAAGAATCCTTTCTGTAGCAATTTTACTATCCACTGTAGGGTATATTTCTACTGGAATATTTGAGTCATTTGGACGTGGGGACTACTCATTATATGTTACATTGCTTCGTCAACTTCTTATAACTCTTCCATTTGCATATATTTTCGCGCCCTCTCTAGGTGTGCATGCAGTGTGGTTTGGTTATTTACTAGGTGAAATTATAGGAAGTATTATAGGTATTATTTTATATAAAAAACTACCTATTAATTAATGGATTTTATATCCATTTTTTTATTTTTCCTATATTTTTTACAATTTTTATCTTTTATTACAAATTCTAACATCGCATTATTGACTATTGTATACAATAATGGTAATATTTCATAAATCGATAAGATGTTTTTATTTTACATCTTATGAATGCAATAAATTGGGGGTAGTTTATGAAAATTGGTGTTATAGGTCTAGGAACTGTAGGCTATGGTGTTATTGAAATTCTAACAAATGAAAAAAAACGTTTAGAAAAAGAAATCGGACAATCTATTGAAATTACATATGGTTGTGGTCTTGATGAAATTGAATTACCTGATGGTGTTAAATATACTAAAGATTATAATGAAGTAATTAATGATTCTAGTATAGATGTTATTGTTGAGTTAATTGGGGGCACTACTGTTGCTCGTACAATTATCGAAGCAGCAATAAAAAACAAAAAACATGTTGTAACTGCAAATAAGGCGTTATTATCATATTATGGTGAAGAACTATTTGATCTTGCAAGAGAGCATGATGTACATTTATTTTACGAGGCTTCAGTAGGTGGTGGAATTCCAGTAATGGCAAGCCAAAAAGAGAGTTTAGTCGCAAACAACACAAAAGAAATTATCGGTATCTTAAATGGTACAACAAATTTTATTTTAACTTTAATGGAAAAAGAAAACCTAGATTTCAACGATGCACTTGCTATCGCTGAAGGGTTAGGATATGTAGAAGCAAACCCTGCATTAGACCTTGATGGAATTGATGCTGCTAGTAAAATTGCGATTCTAGCAATGAATGGATTTAAAACATTTATTGACTTTAGTAAGATTAAGCCTACAGGTATACGTGATATTACAAAAGCAGATATGGATTTTGCTAGAGAATTAGGTTATCGTTTTAAACTAATAGCGCAAGCAAAAAAAGTAAAAGATGGTATAGGTATCGATATATGTGCCACTCTTGTGAACATGGATGATTTAGTTGCAAATGTAATGGATGCATATAATGTTGTGGAAATCACAAGTGATTATTTAGAAAATGTTATTTATTATGGTAAAGGTGCAGGAAGATATGTTACTGCTTCTGCAGTTGTAGCTGATATTATCAAAACTCATCAAGCAGAGAAATGGAATCATGACTATAATTGTCATAGTACAATTTATCCAATAACTAAGTCTAGATATTACGTGCGTAGTAAAGAAGCTTTACCAATTAAGTATGATGAGTATTTTAGTAGAGATGATGAAAATGTATATATTACCGAAGTAATTGAACTTGATGT
>CAYJPL010000037.1:0-18385 GCA_964372125.1 uncultured Erysipelotrichales bacterium | reverse complement strand
CAAAATTAGTAAGTGAATTAAAAGAAATCGCAAAAATAGTAGGAAAGAAAGTGTAGGAAGAAATATGGAAATGGTGGTAGATTTACAAGAAAAAAAATATCCTATTTATATTGAAAAGGGAATATTAAAAAATATCGACACGCATATCGCAGAGTTCTTTAATGGACAAAAAATTATGATAATAAGTGACGATAATGTATTTCCGTTGTATGGTAAAGACATGGTTTCTTTATTAAACAAGAAATATGATGTGGCATCTTTTGTAGTAAAACATGGTGAACAGGCAAAAGATTTTTCAAATTTACCAGCATTATATGATGCATTAATGAAACATAAGGTCACAAGAACAGATCTTGTTATTGCATTAGGTGGAGGCGTAATTGGAGACCTTGTTGGATTTGTTAGTGCAACATATTTACGCGGAGTAAATTTTGTACAAGTTCCTACTTCACTCCTTGCGCAGGTTGACTCGTCTGTAGGTGGAAAAGTGGGTGTAGATGCACGTGCTGGAAAAAACTTAATTGGGGCGTTTCACCATCCTAAAATGGTCATAATTGACCCACTTACATTAAAAACACTAACACCACACTTTATTAGTGATGGTATGGCTGAGGTTATCAAATATGGTTGCATAAAGGACAAAAAATTATTTAATCAATTACTTTCATATAAGGATTTCAACGATTTATATAATGATATTGATGAAATAATATATCGTTGTGTTGATATTAAACGTATTGTAGTGGAAAAAGATCAATTTGATTTTGGTGATCGAATTTTACTAAACTTTGGACACACATTGGCACATGCTATTGAACAATATTTTAATTATGAAACATATAGCCACGGAGCAGCAGTAGGTATTGGTATGTATCAACTTACCATGATTGCAGAAATAAATGAGCTTACTAAAAAAGGAACATCAAATCAAATTAAAGAAATATTAGAGAAATATAATTTACCACTTTCTAGTAATGTAGAGACAAAAAAATTAGTAGAGGCTATTTCGCTAGATAAAAAGAATATTAATAAGACTTTATCATACGTACTATTACATGAAATCGGGGATAGCTATTTATTTAAAAATAGCCCTGACTTCATATTACAAGTAGATAAAGTGTAGGGGGATCTATGAAAACAGTAACAATAACACCAACAAAACTAAAAGGAGTAGTAAATATACCACCATCAAAAAGTATGGCTCATCGTGCAATCATTTGTGCATCACTTGCTAGTGGTAAGAGTCGAATTGATCATATTGAATATTCTGATGACATCGATGCTACAATTAAAGCTATGGAATCGTTAGGAACAAAAATAGATCGATATGAGGATTATTTGTTGATAGATGGAAGTCATACTTTTAGCAAAAAAGAAAGCTACATTGATTGTAAAGAATCTGGTTCAACAGTACGTTTTATGATCCCTATTTCTATTGTTAAGGAAAATAAAGTGCATTTGGTAGGACAGGGCAATTTAGGGAAGCGACCACTTGATACATTTTATGAGATTTTTGACCGTCAAGGAATTGAGTATACCTATACAAAAGATATTCTTGATTTGCATATCGATGGTAAAATTAGCGCAGATACTTACAAAATACCAGGAAATATATCTTCACAGTTTATTACAGGGTTATTGTTTTCACTGCCGTTAGTTGAGGGAGATTCTATAATTGAAATTACATCTCCATTAGAATCAAAAGGATACATTGATCTAACATTACAAATGTTAGAAACTTATGGAATAAAAGTAATCAATGATAATTACAAAAAATTTACTATTTATGGGAACCAAAAATATTTAGCACGTGATTATTATGTTGAAGCTGATTTTTCGCAAGCAGCATTTTACCTTGTTGCGGGTGCACTGGGAAATGATGTAGTACTTAAAGGATTAGAAATGAATTCTAAGCAAGGGGATAAAGAAGTTGTTGATATACTTACACGCATGAATTGTGTAATTAAGGAAGTAGAAGGTGGAATAAAAGTAGAATCTAATGACTTACAAGCAACAACAATTAGCGCGAGCCAATGCCCGGATGTTATCCCTGTAGTTAGTTTAGCTTGTACACAAGCTAGCGGACACAGTTCTATTATTGAGGGAATTCGTTTACGTATTAAAGAATGTGATAGAATTATGGCAACTGTTAGCGAATTAGGAAAACTTACTGCAGTAATAGAAGAAACAAAAGAAGGAATGGAGATAGACGGTCCTAGCATTTTAGAGGGTGGGCACGTGTCAAGTCACGATGATCATCGCATCGCAATGATGCTTGCGATTGCATCAACCGTTGCAGTTGATAAAGTCACAATTGATAACCCAGATTGTGTATCAAAATCGTATCCAAGCTTTTGGCAACATTTTCAACAATTAGGGGGAATTATTGATGTCAGCAACATGGAAAAATAATATTGAAATTACTATCTTTGGAGAAAGTCATGGAAGTGCAATAGGTGTGGTTTTAGGTAACTTGCCAGCCGGAATAGAAATCGATATGGAAGCAATTTCGGTAGATATGAAACGCCGTGCTCCGGGTCAAAACAGTTTGTCTACACCAAGAAAGGAAAAAGATGAAGTAAAAATCATGTCTGGAATGTTCGAGGGAAAAACAACTGGAGCACCGTTAATGGCAATGATAGAAAATACAAATCAATTATCTAAGGATTATTCTTTTTTAAAAGACAATATGAGACCAGGACATAGTGATTATCCTGCATATATAAAATATAACGGATTTAACGATGTACGCGGGGGTGGGCACTTTTCTGGTCGTTTAACTGCACCGATTGTATTTGCAGGGGCAGTTGCAAAGCAAATATTACAACAACATGAAATAAATATTGGAGCCCATATGTATTCAATTAAGGATGTACAAGATGATGCATTTATTCATCCAATAAAAAAAGATATATTCTTAAAATTACAACAACAACAATACCCAGTGTTGAATGATACAGTTTATGAAAAGATGAAAACAACGATTGAAGCAGCAAGTAAAAACCATGATTCTGTCGGTGGTAAGATAGAATGTGCAATTCTAGGGCTAAAGGCAGGTTTGGGAGAACCATTCTTTGACTCAATTGAAAGTACTTTATCTAGTTTACTATTTTCAATACCAGCAATAAAAGGTGTACACTTTGGGAATCCAAACATTGATACACTATATGGAAGTCAAGCAAATGATCAGTATCAATATAATGATGGACAAGTGGTCACTACTACAAATAATAATGGCGGTATTTTAGGTGGAATCTCTAATGGAGCACCAATTGTTTTTCAAGTAACAATAAAGCCAACACCATCAATTTCTACAACGCAACAATCAGTTAATGTTAAAACACACGAAAATGTAGAAATGAACGTAGAAGGTCGACATGACCCATGTATTGTTCCGCGTGCGGTAGTTGTTGTAGAAGCAATGGCAGCACTTGCGATGTTAGATATAGTGAGGTATTTATGAAAGATTTAAAAACATGTAGAATTGAAATAGATGATATAGATAGTCAAATAGCTATTCTTTTTGAAAGAAGAATGGCTATTGCTCGTGATGTGGTTTTGTATAAAAAAGCTAATAATCTTCCTATTTTCCAACCTGAAAGAGAGCAAGAAGTATTACAAAAAAATGTTGACCGTATAGTGAATGATGATTTAAAAGGTTATGCAAAAACTTTCTTCCAAGATGTTATGGATACTTCAAAATCGTATCAAAGTAGTTTTCTAGATACTAAAAATAGATATCCTAGTATATCAGGAAAAAAAGAAGATATTTTAGTTGGATTTCAAGGTGTACCCGGTTCTTTTTCAAATCTTGCATTAAATAAATATTTTGGAGATGTTAATACAAAAAATTTCCCATCATTTGAAGAGGTTTACCAATCACTTCTAAATGATGAAATTGATTATGGTATTGTACCATTAGAAAATTCTTCAACTGGGGCAATCAATGATAATTATGATTTAGTGCGCGAATATCATTGTTCTATTATTGGAGAAATAAGTATACCTATCGCACATCACTTACTTGCAAAAACAGGTACAAAACTTGAAGATATAAAAGAGGTGTATTCTCATCCACAAGGTATACTACAGTGTAGCCATTTTTTAAAAGCACATAGTATTGTGAGTCACGATTATTATAATACTGCAATGGCTGCAAAGTTTGTAAGTGAATCAAGTGACCATACAATTGGTGCAATTGCTTCAACACAAGCTGCAAGTATATATGGATTAGATGTGGTAGCTGCTGATGTTCATAACCAACAAAGTAATGAAACAAGATTCATTATTGTCTCAAAATCCTTACAGTATGATGAAAACTCAAATCGCATCAGTCTGATAGTTACACTTGGACATAAACCAGGAGCGCTATACAGTATTTTAAAAACGATAAAGGAACATCATATTAACCTTACAAGAATTGAATCACGCCCAATCGTAGATACGGATTGGCAATATTACTTCTATATTGATTTTGAAGGAAATTTAGAGCAGAAAAATATCATGCAAGCTCTTGAAAAACTTAAGGCACATTGTTTAACATTTGAAGTTCTAGGAAATTACAGTATTCGATGAAAAATATAATCTTGATTGGTATGATGGGTTGTGGAAAAACAACTGTTTCTAAGGTGCTGGGAAAAAAACTTCATCGCACGGTAGTTGATGTAGATAAATATATAGAAGAAAAATATAAACAAACAATACCAGAATTGTTTGAAAATGGCGAAAATTATTTTAGAGATTTAGAAACGCGTTGTATTGAGGAAATTTCATCACGTAGTGATTTGGTTATTTCAACTGGCGGAGGCGTTGTTTTGAAATCTATAAATATTGAGCTATTAAAGAAAAATGGCATTATTATTTATATAGATAGACCAATTGAATTAATATATAAAGATATAGATATAACAAACAGGCCACTTCTAAAAGATGGACCAGAAGCCTTATATGAGATATATAATAAAAGAAATTCACTATATATAAGTGCAGCTCATTATCACTTAATAAGTGATGGTAGCATAAACCAGATAACGAAAAGAATAATTAACGTAATAAATAGTGAGAGCGAAGTGGTATAGAGGATAATCTATATCACTTTTTAAAATTATTAAAGCTATCATTCATTTTATTTTTCTTTAGATGATACTACATATATAATATTTTTCATAGGAGGGAATTTTATGACAGAACAAGAACGCAATCTAATATCGATAATAGATGGATATTTCCATAACGGTGGACAACATTTAAATATAAATATTTTTAATCGAGAAACACTTATAGAGGCAAGTAAGTTTCCCGAGAAATACCCTCAGCTTACACTACGAGTATCAGGTTATGCAGTGTTTTTTTCACGTCTAACAAAATCTCAACAAGATGATGTAATATCTCGTACATATCATAAAGTATTATAAAATCATCAAACATAACACTATTTGACTTCTTATCAAGATTATAGAAATAAATTTTTTCTACAATTTTGAGGAGGAGTTTTTTCGTTGTTTTATATATTACGAACTGTTGGAAGATATCAAAAATAAATCATACTTAAATAGTAGTAATTAGATGTGGGATAGAGTATAATGATTTTGTTAAAAAAAAAGGGAGTGTAAAAATGAAAAAAATTACAAAAAAACGCATATTGAATTATAAACTGTTAATGGTATTATCAATATTTATCACAACAGTAATCATTCCAGTGCAAAATGAAAATGAGTTTTTGGCAGTTGTTAGTGAGGAGAACTATCCAATTGTCGATGGCGTTAAAATCAGCCCATCGGCAGTAGGCGCAATAACGTATGATGATGTTAACGATGTATTGACGTTTAATTCAGCAACGATAAATGCTGCTCAACCAAGTGCTGTAGTTATTTTGACATCAGATACAACGATAGAGTTAATCGGGACAAATGTAATTACTAATTCTCAAGGTGGTGTGTTTAATACTACAAATCCTGTAATTGTTAAAGGAACAGGAAGTCTAAATGCAACCGCAGGTACAACTTTTGGAAGTCATGTATTCAATAAAGGTGTAGAATTACGTGGGGGAACTGTTACTGCGACTGTACAAGCTATGAATGGGAACGCGGTATTTGGTACATTAATAGTCTATAAAGATGAATTTAATGCAATTTTATCACCAACTGGTGTTGCTACAACTACAATATCAGGTTCAGTTTCAATATATGGTGGAAATTTAAATATTGATGCTAATAGTAAAAATGGAGTAGGAATATTTGGAGCGTTAGATGTTTTTTGTGGAAAAACTACAATAAATAGTAGTTTTGCTTCAGTACAAGGAACAATGGCATTTAAAGCAATCAATGATGCAGATGTTTCAATTTATCTATTAGATGATAAAGGAGAATATGTAAAAGATAGTACGAGTGCTACTTCATTTGCAGGTGGAATAAAACCAAAAGACTTTAAAGTTGAAACTGCTAACTGCTTCTATGCAGTACCTGGAGAAAAACACTTAGATGTAAGTTTATCAATAACAGTTCCAGAGGTATCTACTACGACTACGGTGTCAAGAAATGAAGAAGTAGTTCTTAGTGCAACGGGAGATTCTTCAGGTATTGATGTAGAAAACTTAACATATGAATGGTATACCGTTGATGAATTAGGAAACCTAACTGTTATACCTGGAGCAAATGGGGCAACTTATAGTGCACCAACTGATTTGCTTGGAACAACAAAATTTGTTGTAAGATATGTTGATACGTCTGACGCTGCATTTGCACAAAGCTCAGAAGTAACCGTAAATGTGATTGCCCCAACTGTTACATTTGATGCAAATGGTGGTCTATTTTTAGACGATAAAGAGACTGTAACACAAATACCAAATGATAAAGATTTATTACCTGCAGAAGTTGAAATACCAAGTAATGTAGGATCGATTTTCATGGGTTGGAAAATAGGAGATGAGATTCTTACAACACAACAAGTAGAAGAAAGAGAATATTTAGAAAATACTACTGTAGTCGCTCAGTGGGCATTAGATGCAAACAATGATGGAGTCGCAGATGAGTTTCAAAAAAATGTTACTTTTGAAGTTGTAGGTGGAACTTGGAATGATGGTTCAAATACACCAAAAGAAGATACTGTAGATTTTATGGATGGAGATACGCCCTCAAAGACTGGTACTGGAAATCTAGAAAGTATACCAGAGGGATTAGTTAATGTAGGGTACAGTGGTGAATGGGATATAATACCACCTACAAATGATGTAACAATTGATCAATTAGAAGATACTTATACATTTATTATTACACCTAATGAGTATATTGTTAATTTTGATAAAAATGATATTAATGCAAGTGGTAGTACGGAAAAACAAGAATTTGTCTATGATGTGACGGAGAATTTAAATACGAACGGATTTGAAAATCCGGGAAATATCTTTTTAGGGTGGTCTACAGATCCAAACGCAATTACTCCAGAATTCAATGATAATGAATCAATTACAAATTTATTATCTGAAAATAACGCAGAGGAGACATTATATGCTGTCTGGGGACCAGATGAAAATAATGATGGTATTTTAGATATCTATCAAACAAAAGTTATTTATAAGGTAATAAATGGTTCTTGGCAAGATGGATTTGTCGAAACTGAAATTGAGGAATGGATTACTTTCGAATTAGATGGAGTACCATCTAATGATAAAGATGCAATCGGTATGATTAAAAATACACCTACATCAGCACATGCAAATGTAGGATTCGATCAAAATACCGGAAGATGGTTTAATGATGTTCCAACTAGTATTAAATATACAGACCAAGTATATACATATACATACACATTTTCACCAATGTTAAACGTTAGTTATCCAGCAGTTTCACCAGATGATTCAAAATTACCTATCAATTCATTTGAAATTGAAAACAATGGGAAAGTGACTGTTGATAATGATAATGGAGAATTACCAAAAGAGCTGATAATCACAACAGATACGCAATTAGAAGAACCATTAAAAGAAGGTCATGAATTTACAGGATATAAATATAATCCAGATACAAACACATTAGTTGCTACATGGAAGAAAACAGATATTTATATTGTAGAATTTGAAGAAAATGGCGGAAGTGAAGTCGAAAATCAAAATGTGAAATTCGATGATAAAGTAATAACACCTACGATTCCAACAAAAGAGGGATATACTTTTGTTGGGTGGTATTTAGATGTTGAAATAACAAGTGAATTTGATTTTGAAAACATGAAAATGCCTAATCATAATATTACCTTATATGCTAAATACGAAAAAATAGATAATAATATTGAAACATCACCAGCAACTAGTGATAAAACAAATATAAATCTATTAATAAGTATAATGATACTTGCGACAATGGGAATAACTATTGCTAGTAAAAGAGAAGAAATGTAGTTTTTATAAAAGCTGTTCATAACTCTAGTAATGTGTACAATTTCATTACAATAAAAAGTGTGCCTTCTTTGCTGGATAATCCAGTAAGGAGGGTGTTTTTTTGTAAAATTAGTTTATAACAAACTAATACATATTCAAAAATAATACAAAATATGGTACATTCGTATTTTTATTTTTTGAGAAGTGCTATAATTTGCTTGGTGATAAATATGAAATTAATAGAAATAGAATATGTAAGTGAATGGTTACCTAAAGGATGGTTACCATACTATATTTATGAAATACAAGTCGATAATAAAGTGGTTGGGAAAATAACATTACGCACTGGAAATATACATGAAAGATACTATGATGGACATGTTGGATATCATATTGATGTTGAATTTCGAGGGAAACGTTATGGGTATCAAGCTTTATTATTAGTGGGAAAAATAGCGTGTGAAAAGGGATTTAAAGAGTTAATACTCACATGTGATCCAAATAATATTTATTCAAAAAGAATAATTGAAAAAGTGGCTAATCATATTGAAACAAAAATAATTCCAAAAGAACAAAAAAGAAATTTCACAAAAGAAGAAGTAATCAAAGATATTTATATATGGAATTTATAGGGAGGGCATATGAAATTTTTACATATTGGAGATATTCATATCGGGAAGTTATTGCATCAACAAAGTTTATTAGATATACAAATTGATGCATTAAATCAGGTATTAGAATATAGTAATAAACAAAGTATCGATGTAATTATTATGGCAGGAGATATTTATGATAGAAGTATTCCAAGTAAAGAAGCCGTAGAAGTGTTAGATAGCTTTTTATCAAAAGCTATTTTTGAGTGCAATAAAAAAATAATTATGATTAGCGGAAATCATGACAGTAGTGAACGACTGGGTTTTGTGAGCGATTTACTTGCATGTCAAGGGCTATATATTGTGAGTGTGGCTCCTAAAAAACTAAATCCTATAGAAATTGATGGCATTAATTTCTATCCAGTACCATTTTTCAAACCATCGTATATTAAGGAAGTATATGATGTTGATGTACATACGTATCAAGATGCATTTGCGTATTATTTAAAACAACAGGACATTGATTATACTAAAACAAATGTATTAATTGCACATCAGTTTATCGCAGGTAATAAAGAAATAATTCGTAGTGATAGTGAATCTGTATTAAGCGTTGGTGGCAGCGAGATAATAGATGTTAGTTTGGTAAGTGATTTTGATTATGTGGCATTAGGACACATCCATGCAAGTCAAAAGGTGTCTAAAGATACAATTCGTTATAGTGGTAGTTTACTAAAATATTCTTTTGATGAAGTTAATCAAAAAAAGGGTATGGTTGAGGTAACGATTGAGGATAAGCATGTCGATTTTAAAACAGTAGAAATTACACCTCTACGTGATGTATGTAAGTATTCTGGAATGTATAAAGATATTTTAGAAGATGATTTTGTAGATTCTAAAGAGGATTTTATTGCTTTTGAATTAGAAGATATACATGTGATACCACATGCTATAGATATTCTAAAAACAATATATCCAAATGTATTACAGATTACATATCCAAACCTAAAACATAAAGAGGTTATGAGTCAAACTAAAGCAGAAGAAGGTTTTGAAAAAAAATCTACAATCGAGTTGTTTGAGGAATTTTACAGCAAGATAAAAGGACACTCTTTAAAAGAAGAATCCTACATAGCGATGCAAAAAATTATTGAAGAGGTAAATACTCATGAAACCAAATAAAATAACAATGCAGGCATTTGGTCCTTATGCTGGATTAATTGAAGTGGACTTTGATGTCTTTAACAATAAAGGAATGTTTCTAATTACTGGTCCAACAGGTGCTGGTAAAACAATGATATTTGATGCAATTATATATGCACTATATGGTCAAACTAGCGGTAGTTTAAGGCAAAGTGATCAACTTAGGTGTGATCATGCATTAGATGATATTGTAACATATGTGGAACTGATGTTCACGATTTCTAATAAGACTTACATTGTAAAAAGAACTCCAAAATATCGTATTGCGACAAGAAAGAGTGATAAACAACCAACTGCATTGCTAACTATGCCAGATGGTAAAATAGTAGAGGGTGTAAAAGAGGTTACAACAAGTATAGAGTCATTGTTAAATATTGATGCAATGCAATTCAAACAAATTGCGATGATTGCACAAGGTGAATTTACAAAGCTAATTCATGCATCAAGTGATGATCGTAGCAAAGTATTACGTAAATTGTTTGCAACGTATAAATATGAGATGATGGAAGATGAAGTACGAAGTAAGCAAAAGCAATATAAAGATAACTTTGATGCTTTGCAAAATAGTAAGAACACCCTATTAGGTGATAATGCACAAGAAATAATTTCAAAAGAAGTATTAGGTATAATGCAACAAGATGCAAACGAGTTTCAAAAGAAGTTTGAAAATTGTATGTTTGAAAAAGAAAAACAACAACTTATTGTCTCTAATATTCAAAATAACAATAGTACTTTAAATCAATATAGTGATTTGTTAGAACAACAAACCCTTCTTGATAGTAAACATGACTATTTTGTAGAAATGGAAAAACAGATAACTAGTATTAAAAAAGTTAAGGACTTACAGCCATTAAAACAACAAATAAAAGAAACATTAGAATTAAAAGAAAGTATTTCAAAGAAAATTCAATTAGAAAAAATACAATTAGATAAAGATAAAGAAACTTATAATGAGTCACTATTGAAATTTGGGAAAATCTCAGAAATAAAAGTACAAGTACAAGAGTATGAGAAAGTTAAAGTGCATTTAGAAAGCATAATCTCTAGATATGCTGAGTTCCATCAAATAAAACAAGACTATGAAAAAGTAAGTCAAAATTATCAGGTTGCTTTTAATAATGAATTAGAAACATTAGAAAATATCAAAAGAATGCAAGAACGTTATAATAAGGATGCATCTAGGGTAGAAACATTAGTTGAATTAATGCAAAAAGAAAAAGAATCAGAAAATGAATATAAAGATATCAATCAGTATAAATTAAAGATCCACGAACTTAGTGATCAGTTTGATAATTTCCATAAACAAGAAGAACTAAGCTTTATTTGTCGTGAACGCTATATGCAAGTAGAAAAAATATACGAGCGTGCAAATGCACAATATATTGATACAGAAAAACAGTATTTACATATGCAAGCAGGGATTCTAGCAAGCGAGCTAAAAGAAAACGAAGCATGTCCTGTTTGCGGCTCAACAGCGCATCCTCGATTAGCTACGAATACTAGTGTGATAGATAAAGCAATGGTTGAAAAGGCACAAAAAAAATTACAGATTGCAACTACAAATATGCAAAATGCACACGGTGAGTTAATTGCAAAGAAAACAGAAGTAGAAGTGTTAGAAGATACACTAAAAAGAGATGCTATAATGCTTGGATTAGATCAAGAATTATCAAAACAGGTCTTTATAAAAACACTAAGTGAAGTAACAAAAAAAGAAATACGTTTAAAAAATGAGTATGAGACTATGGTTGGAGAAATAAATTATTTAAAAAAATTAAAATCTACAATGATAAATACTCAAAGCGATATTAAGATACTTACGGAAAAGCAGGTTAAAGAAAGTATTAAGAAGAATGATCTATATGCTCTTTTGCAACAAACTACAGGTAACATGCATGCATACGAAGACATTAAGGATGTATCGATAACAAATATTAAAGCTCAATATCAAGACACAAATAACAAGCATAAACAGCTACTACAAGACGTGGAAAATATTACTAATAATTATCATAAAAATATGAAATTGTGTGATGAAGCTAAGATTCGTCTAGAAGGTAGCAATGAACAAGCAAAACTACAAGAAATAATTTTAAAAGAGAAACAAGAAGCATTAGATAAAAAAATGTTAGAGTTACAAATTAATGATGAATTATACAATGTGGTAGTTGATACTATTGATGCATTGCCAAAATTAGAAATAAGTTTACAACAATATCAGGTAGATATAAAAACGAATGTTGAACGTATTAGAATATTAGAAAAACAAATTAAAGGTGTAGTTTATCAAGATGTTGAAAAAGAGCAATTGAAATTAGGAAAACTCAATGAGCAGCTAGAAGTTTTAATAGAACAACGAACTCAAATTCAAGGAAAGATAATTGCTATGCAAGAAGTACTATTAAAAATTGAAAAAATCGAAGAAGACTTAATAGAAGTAGAAAAGAAATATATTATGTATAATGATTTATTAGATATGATAACGGGTAAAAATGAGTATAAATTATCATTTGAAAGATATGTATTAGCAGCATATTTTGAAAATATATTATTGTATGCAAATGTTTTACTGGCAAAGATGACACAGGGTAGATATCAATTATATCGTCGTACAACTCGTGCTAAAGGAAACGCAAAACAAGGACTAGATTTGGATGTGTACGATATAGAAAGTGGAATTTACCGTGATGTAAAGACGCTTTCTGGAGGAGAGTCTTTCAAAGCATCGCTTGCTTTGGCACTAGGTCTTTCAAATATGATACAAAGCTATGCAGGTGGAATATCTCTTCAAACTATATTTATCGATGAAGGATTTGGAACATTAGATAATGATTCATTAGATCAAGCAATTGAATGCTTAATGGATAGTCAAGGAAAAGAAAAATTAATTGGTTTAATATCACATGTTAGCGAATTGAAGCAGCGAATTGATAACAAAATAATAATCCAAAGAAGTCACCGAAAAAGTAGCATTACAATAGAAACAATGTAAGCTTGCAACAAGTATCTAGTTATAGTAAAATATACATGTTATAAACTAGTAAGTAGAAAAGAGTAGGAGAATACAATGGCAAAGAATATGAAAAATGAAGCAATTACAGCTATGGAAGTTGATTTTGCACAGTGGTATACTGATGTTTGTAGAAAAGCAGAATTAATGGATTATAGTAGTGTTAAGGGATGTATTATTTATCGTCCATATGGTTATGCAATGTGGGAACAAATCCAAAGTTATATGGATAAATTATTTAAAGAAACAGGACATGAAAATGTCTATATGCCAATGCTAATCCCCGAATCATTACTACAAAAAGAGGCAGATCACGTAGAAGGTTTTGCTCCTGAATGTGCAGTAGTTACAAAAGGTGGATTAGATACACTGGAAGAAAACTTAGTAATTCGTCCAACATCGGAAACATTATTTTGTGAACACTATGCAAAAATAGTTAACTCGTATAGAGATTTACCAAAATTATATAATCAATGGTGTTCTGTTATGCGTTGGGAAAAAACAACACGTCCATTTTTGCGTGGATCTGAGTTTTTATGGCAAGAAGGGCATACTATTCATGCAACTGCTAAAGAAGCAATTGACGAAACATTACAAATGCTTGGAATATATGAAAAAACTGCACGTGAATTACTAGCAATCCCTGTGGTTACTGGTAAAAAAACAGAAAAAGAAAAATTTGCTGGTGCAGAAAGTACATATACAATAGAGGCATTAATGCACGATGGAAAAGCTTTACAGTCAGGAACAAGTCATTACTTTGGTCAAGGATTTGCAAAAGCTTTCGATATAAAATTTTTATCTAAAGAAAATAAACAAGAGTATGTTCATCAAACATCATGGGGTGTTTCAACTCGTTTATTAGGGGCAATTATAATGGTGCATGGCGATAATAATGGTTTAGTGCTACCTCCAAGAGTTGCACCAACTCAAGTAGCAATTATCCCTATCCAACAGCAAAAAGATGGTGTTTTAGATGCTGCTTATGAATTAGAGAAACAACTTAAAGATGCAGGAATTCGTGTAAAAGTGGACGCAAGTGATAAATCACCAGGATGGAAATTTGCCGAAGCAGAAATGCGTGGAATTCCATTGCGTCTAGAGATTGGTCCAAAAGATATTGAAGCAAAACAATGTGTACTTGCAAAACGTAATGATAGTACAAAAGAAAAATACAACTTAGATGATACACTTACAACAACGGTACTTGGATTGCTAGATACTATTCATGATGAAATGTATCAAAATGCTCTAACATTTAAAAATGAAAATATTCGCCAAGCAAATAGCTATGACGAATTTAAAGACATACTCGAAACAAAAGCTGGATACATTAAGTTAATGTGGTGTGGTGATCAAGAATGTGAAATTAAAATTAAAGATGATACCGGTGCAACAAGTCGTTGTATCAAAGAAGATGAAGAAGCATTTGGAGATACATGTCCAATTTGTGGAAAAAAAGCACATCATGTTGTGTATTTTGCAAAAGCATATTAAAAGCAAAGATTTTCTTTGCTTTTTTATAAGGAGGATATAATTATGATGCAAAGAAGTTTCGATGAACGTCATATTCAATTAGAAAAAATAAATAACGCTAGAGATTTAGGTGGTTTTGAGACAAAGGATTGTAACTTTACAAGAATTAATAGATATATTCGTTCTTCATCACTTGCAAATGCATCAGAATGTGATATTGAGTCAATTAAATCTTTGAATGTTGAATGTATTATAGATTTACGAAGTGATTACGAAATCGAACATCAACCAAATCCATTCGAAAATGACAGTCAAGTAAGTTATTATCCTGTAAAGCTACTACAAGATGTGACACTTTCATTATTGCCTGATGACATTAAAAACTATAGCAGTGTTGCTGGATATTATATCTTTGTTATAGAGGCAAATAAGCAACAGTTTAAAGAAATATTTACACTTTTTCATAAAAATAGTTATCACACAATTCTTTTTCACTGTTCTGCAGGAAAAGATCGTACTGGTATTATAAGTGCACTACTTCTACATTTGGCAGGATGCCATAATGAAGATATCGTGAAAGATTACTGTATGTCTGACGAGTATAATCAAGAGATGATAAATAATTTATCGACTGTAATGGAAGAAGATAAAAAACCATTCTTATATGCAAAGATGGAATATATTGATGAATTCATTGAATACCTCGAAGAAACATATGGAAGTGCAAAAGGGTATTTATTAAGTTGTGGACTAGATGAATATATCGTTGATGAAATAATTGAAAACTTTGTACTATAAATAGTAAGTAATACTTACTATTTTTTTATTTAAAGCAATTGAATGCTATGTGAAGTATATAGATATAGGAGGCTATATCATGAGCAAAATAAAGGCACTTACATTTCGAGAGAAACAAGAAGTTTTAAAAAAAGTATTTAGTCAATATAAAAGAGCAAAAATAAAATTACATTGTTTACAACAAAGTTCATATTATCCACAAATAAAATATGGTGTTATCAAGGAGTCAAATAGTCATTACCAACGTGGTGTAATCGATCGCTTAAATGAACAAATAGATAATAAAGATGAACTTGAAAAGATTATATTCACATTTGAATGTATAATTGATACACTAAATGAAGATAGTCGTCGAATCATCACCAATGACTTTATTTCCACTAATAGTCCAAATTGGTGGTATGAATATTATAGTAAGTCTACCTATTATCGTATGAAGACAAAAGCCATGGAAGAGGTATTGTTCTACCTACATATATAACTACCATAGTAATTAAATAAAAAATGTAAGGCACTTAGCCTTACATGTATTGATTAATAAAATTGGTAACTTTTATAAAATAATTACTATCCAAACAAGCTGTTGCGTGTTGCTGGTTATCAACAACCCATATATCCTTTTTGGCATTACAAGCCTCATAATTATGATAAACCATTTCATAAGGCACATAATCATCATCATTTCCATGAATGAACAAAGTAGGTGTTGTAGATTTAGCAAGTTGTTTTAAACAGCTTGCTTGTTTTATAGAAAATTTCAAATTGCGTCTAACAAACAATCCAATTCCGGCTAAAATTGGTGAAATATCAATGTTATATTTTTTTTCACCTTGATCTAAAAATATATCATAGACTGAAGTATAGCCGCAGTCTTCTATAGCACAAACAACATTTATAGGTAACTTATTTCCAGTTGCAAACATAACTGTACTAGCACCCATGCTAACACCATAAAGTGCAATTTTAGCACTTTTATTTTTTGAAATAATAAACTCACAAAGTTTAATAATATCATGTTGTTCTAAATATCCCATGCTAATATATTGGCCTTCACTTTTTCCATGACCACGTTGGTCATAAACTAGGATGTTGAATCCATCCTCATAAAACTTTTTTGCTTGGTATAAAATAGATGTATAATCACATTTATAACCATGTGCAAGAACAATCCATTTGTCTTGATTAGGATGTACGAGTGTTCTTCCGCGAATTAGCAAATTATCTTTTGTGATAATTTCGAATTTTTCATATTCTTGCTTTAAAAACCAAATCTTTGCCTCATCATTTTTTTGATTTAATAAAGAATAATCTGTACTATCTTCTGGCGTTGATACAACTCCGCGTACCATGGTGTCTTTGAATAGTTTACTACAAATTGCAAGGTATCCTACTCCTGTGCCAAGTGCGAGAATACTCGATGTAATGATTGTTTTTTTTGCTTTCATATAAATCACCTCTATTTTAGTATAGCATATAATTATTATCCAAGGAATAGTATGGTATACTATAAGTAAGGAGGAATTATATGAAATTATTATCATGGAATGTTAATGGAATACGTGCTTGTATAACAAAAGGGTTTTACGATTTCTTGCAAGAAAGTAATCCAGATATATTATGTATACAAGAAACAAAAATGCAAGTAGGACAAGAAGAGATAAATACACCTGGATATTTACAATATCATAATAGTGCAATAAAAAAAGGGTATAGTGGTGTAATGCTATTTACTAAAGTTGAACCAATTTCAGTGCGCTTTGGTATGGGAATAGAAAAGCATGACCAAGAAGGTAGATTAGTTACTGCAGAATATGAAGAGTTTTATTTTGTTGGATGTTACACACCAAACAGTCAAAATGAGTTAAAAAGGCTAGATTATCGACAAGAATGGGAAGAAGATTTTTTAGAATATTTAAAACAGTTAGATAAAATCAAACCAGTTATTTTATGTGGTGATTTAAACGTTGCTCATCAAGAAATCGATTTAAAAAATCCAAAATCAAATCGTAAAAATGCTGGATTTAGTGACGAAGAAAGAGCGTGTATGGATAAGCTACTTAGCTCTGGGTTTATAGATACATATAGATACTTATATCCTGAAAAAATTGAGTATTCATGGTGGTCTTATAGATTTAATGCTAGAAAAAATAATGCTGGATGGAGAATAGACTATTTTATAACATCATCAAGGTTGAATGAAAAAATACAAAACAGTACAATATTAGGAGATGTTTTTGGAAGTGATCATTGTCCAGTAGGGTTGGAAATAAATATATAAAGACTTTGTAATAGTGAGTAATTCATTGTATTATTAATATATAAGGGGGTAGTATTTATGAAACATAAAGTCATTACAATATCAAGGGATTATGGTTCGGGCGGACGAATTATTGGAAAACGATTAGCAGAAGAATTGAATATTCATTTTTACGATAATGAGATCATTGATATGGCTGCAAAAGAATTAGGATTAGATACTAAAGCTATTTATGATGTTGTTGAAAAAAAGAGCTCAAGCTTTATGTATACTTTATCAACAACGCATTTTGAATTGCCATTAAACGATCAAGTTTATAGTGCTCAATCAAAAGTGATTCGACACCTTGCTAGTAAAGGACCATGTATTATTGTTTCAGGATGTGCAGATTATATTTTACAAGAATATAATAATGTATATAGCATCTTTATTCATGCTACAATAGAGTCAAGAATGCAAAGAGTTAAAGCAGAGTATGATGAAGAACATGATGATTTAAGAAAATACGTGAAGAAAAAAGATAAAAATCGTAAGAAATATTATAACTATTATACTGATAGAAAATGGGGAGTTGCTGACAACTACCATGTGACTATTGATAGTGATATCGGTATTGATGTAACTGTAGATATGATTAAACGTTTATATAATAAGTAAATAACAAAACATGATTCTGC
>CAYJPL010000036.1:0-18919 GCA_964372125.1 uncultured Erysipelotrichales bacterium | reverse complement strand
TAACTGTAGAAAAAAGACCAGGTATTGGCGTCTTTATTAAAGGAGAAGAAATTAATAAACGTAGTGCCATGTCAGTAATGATTCAAAGAACTATGAATCGAAGTAATTCGATTAATAGAAATGATCGTTATAGTGTTGATGAAGTGATTACTCAAATTAAAAGTCAAGAAGGTGCGAATTTTGTACAGTTACTTGACTATGAAGTTTTAAAAGGGATACTTGAGGTTTTCGTAGAATATAAAAAAGAGTTGCAATTAGATGATATTGCTCAAAGTTCTTACTTTGGATTATTGATTCATCTTTCTATTGCGATTACAAGAGTCCTACAAAACCAAACAATTGACCAAGACATTAGTAACCTAGATTTTAGGGTAGAAGATCATTTCTATGATCGTGCAAAGTTAATCACTTCATGTTTGGAAAAAAGCTTTAATATAACGTTTCCAAAGATTGAATGTGTGTTTATTGCAATTCATTTACAAAGTGCAAAGGTTAATGATGCAAATGATATTAATAGTGACGATAATCATGATTTATTAATTGCATTCTTTAATGAACTAAAGGTGGTAAGACCTAATGTTGTATTAGACTTAGAGTTGTACCAAAATCTATCAGCTCACTTAAAACCAGCAATGATCCGTCATGAAAATCGTATGCCAATATTCAATCCCTTATTGTCACAAATCAAAGAAAATTATAAAGATGTATTTGAAGATGTAAAACAAGCAGCGCATGTATTTAGTAGTATTAATGGTCAATTACTAAATGAAGATGAAATAGGTTATTTAGTATTACATGTTGCCGCTAGTATTGAAAGAAGTAAATCAATAAAAATTGAAAAAGAAAAGATCCAAGTTGGGATCATTTGTGCAAGTGGAATAGGGGTATCTAGCCTTCTTGTGGCAAGAATAAAGAAAATTGTAGATTCAGGCGTTGAATTAGTACAGCTGTCACTATCGCAGTTAGAAACTGTAAAGTGTCCATTGTATGTTGCAACATTTGATATAAAAAAAGAAAATTCATTAATTATTGATCCACTATTAATACAAAGTGATGTAGTAAATATACTTACAAAGATTGAAGAAGTTCGTAAAAACAATCAAGCAATACCAAAATATGTACAAACAGAAATTAAAGTAATTAAATATGCCTATACTATGCAACTATTATTAGATAGTGTGAAAGTTCATAGAGTAAAACATGATATTAGTAGTAATCAGATTTTAAGTCTTTTCGCAAATAGTATGAACGATTCAACGTATATAAAGGAAAGTCTTCAAAAAAGAGAAAAATTAAATTCTAATGTATATCATGATTTTAATTTTGCGATGTTCCACAGCACATTAGATATAATTGATGAATGCGTTTTACATGTAGCAACATGTAATGAGGGTGAATTTAGCGATGAAAGTTTACATGACATTAAAATTGTATTATGTGCATTTATTCCAAGAAATGCAACATTAGAACAACGTAAAATGATGTCTTATATTACTACATTATTTATTGAAAGTGTAGAAATCATTGATGAGTTACAAAATTTCGAGAATACAAATAGCGTATTAGAAAAATATTTACGTCATGAACTTGTAAATGTATTAAATGGATAGGGGGAAATAATGAATAAAACAGTTTGTATAGCTTGTGATGCCGGAATGGGGTCAAGTGCCATGGCAGCAAGTATTATAAAAAAAATATTGCCAGATATGTATTCGGTAATAAATTGTGCAATTGATACTGTCCCACAAAGTGTTGATATATTAATTACACACAACTCACTTGCAGATCGTATTACTAATGAAGAAAAGTATGAAGCGATTTATCGAGTGGACAATTTTTTAGACAAAGAGACAATAAACAAAATAACAAAGGAGATTATAAAAATGAATACACAAAATATTTTAACTAAAGAAGGTATTATCTTAGGATGTAAAGCAGAGTCAAATGTAGAAGCAATCAAAGCAATGGGTGAATTATTAATGAAAAATGGTTATATTGAAGAACCATATATTGAAGGAATGATTAAAAGAGATACAAATGTATCAACTTATATTGGAAATGAAATCGCAATCCCACATGGTGAATACGATGTAAAACCATTCGTTAAACAAACAGGACTTGGAGTTATGATCTTTCCTGAAGGAATTGACTGGCAAGGGAATATGGTAAGAGTTGTTATTGGAATTGCTGCTCAAGGTGATGATCACATGACTATCTTATCTAATATTGCATTAAAATTAAGTGATATGGATGTAGTAAACCAATTAATTAATAGTACTGATGTAGATACTGTACATGAAATTTTAACGAAAGCAGATTAATTATAATATAATCGGAGGAAAAATGATGAGTAAAAAAGCTATTCAATTAGGTGCTGGAAATATCGGTAGAGGATTTATCGGAGCACTACTTGCACAATCTGGATACCATGTAGTATTTGCAGATGTAAATCAAGAAGTATTAGATAAAATTAATGAAGATAAAAAATATACAATTCATGTAATGGATGTAGAGTGTAGTGAGGAAGTAATTACTGATATTAGTGCAATTCATTCGAATAATGAAAAATTGGTTGATGTAATTGCAGAATGTGAAATTTTAACAACTGCAGTTGGTTTAACAGTTTTAAAATTCGTTGCACCAACAATCGCAAAAGGTATTGCAATGCGTCATGAAAATGGAAGCAAAGAATACTTAAATGTAATTGCGTGTGAAAATGCAGTACGTGGAAGTAGTGTACTAAAAGACTTAGTGTATAATGAACTTTCAACAGAATTACAACAGTATGCTGATACTTATATTGGATTCCCGGATTGTTCAGTGGATAGAATTGTCCCACCAGTAAAAAGCGAAAACATTATTGATGTAGTTGTTGAACGTTACTATGAGTGGAATGTTGAAGAACAAGCATTCAAAGGTGAAATCCCAAAAATTAATGGTATGAACTTAGCAGGAGACCTACTTGCATATATTGAAAGAAAATTATTTACTTTAAATACAGGACATGCAATCACTTCGTATTTAGGAAACTTAAAGGGATATGCAACAGTTGATGAAAGTATTAATGATAAAACAATCTATAATATTGTTAAAATGGCGATGATCGAAAGTGGAAACGGACTTGTTGAAAAACATGGTTTAGATCAAGAAACACATTTAAAATATATTGATAAAATTATCAATAGATTTAAAAACCATTATTTACAAGATGATGTAGGTCGTGTTGGTCGTGAACCATTACGTAAACTAAGTGCATCAGATCGTTTAGTGAATCCAATGCTTACTGCTTATAACTACGGATTACCAGTAGAATACCTAATGATTGGTGCTGGTGCAGCATTAAATTATGAAAATGATACAGATGGTCAAGCAGTAGAGTTACAAGAAAAAATTACTTCACTTGGTATTGATGAAGCATTATGCCAGGTAACAGGTATCACTGATGAATACTTAAAAGAAAGAATAACTTCAAATTATAATCTATTAAAAGATAAAAAATTTGGTGGAATTAACTAATAATGTAAAGCTAAGCTAAAACTTAGCTTTTTTTTATATGACCAAATTAGTTTTTATTTACATATATATAATAAAAATATATGTAAAAACCAAAAAATACAAAACCAATTTTTTGAAGGAAATAATAACATAATATAAGTGTGAATTTATAATTGTTAAGTTGTATTTTTCATTCATTTTATCGTAATAAAACGCTTTCAAAGTTCAAAATCATTAAGGATATCACATGTTGTTAATCCCATAAAAATTAAGGTGTATTTAGGTGTGTATTAGTATGGAGTTCCAATGTGAAATAGCGAAAAACCTAGTGTTTAACTAGGTTTTTCGCTTTAAAAAAATTATTTTTCTTGCCAAGTGTGATTGCATTTTAAAAAAAATACATGATATAATATAGTGGAATTATGAAAAAAACATTGATTGTTTTCTATAGAAAGGGAATAGATAAAATGATAAAAAAAGCAAAAAAGATTTTAGCATTATGTATCGCATTATTCATGGTGGTGCAAGTAGTATTTGCTCATAGTGGATGGCAAACTGAAGTAAAGGCTGTAGGTGAAAAAGGAGAGATTGTTGATTTCTACTTAACAGATGATGTTTTACAACAGTATTTTACAGTAGGAGAAAATGCAGATGTATACCTACCAACGCATGTAACTGCAATTGTAAGAGTTGATGTTGGCGATTATACTACTGTAGATGTGCCAGTAAACTGGACTTATACAAAGGCTGCAAGAGATGAGGATAACGCTATAATAGATAGCTTTAATACTGATGTTGCAATAAATATGAACTTTCCATATTATTTTTACCCAACAATAACTGATACTACTGACTTTAAGTTAGCGGATTATAAGATTGCTGACAGCTTACTTAACGGCTTTCAAGCTAGTAATATTTTTTTTCCTGGAAACAAAGTGATTAGTGCATATGTTCAAGAAAAACCAGAATCAAATACTGATTTTGAAGTGAAAATTTCTGATGCACTAAAGGCTGCTGCATATCAAGAAACTGTATATGCAGCAGACTCGATTACGTATTATGCAAAAGTTGATGGTGAGCTTGCCGCAATTGTAACAATTGGTGCAAGAAGAGGTAGCTATTTAGACAAGGTGCCAGTAACAATTGAATTACAAAATGGATACTTATATAAAGAGGATTCAATTCAATACAAAAATTCTATAGGAACAGCAACTTTAATTCCAGGTAGAGTTGGTAAGTATGAATTTAGTATGAGTTTTGGTGCTACAGATGTTGAGCTTACAAATATCGAATTCACTAAACAAACAGTACCTGAAACACAAATTGTTGCAGTTGATTACTCTAAGTATACAGGTTATGGACACACACCTGGTGTTGAGATTTTCAAGGTGGATGATGTAATTACTGTTAAAAACGAAAATGGTGATGAGGATGTATCATATAAATTAGTAGAAGATAAAGTATTGGAAGATCCAACTCGTACAGGATACGTATTTAATGGATATATATTTATACCAGAAACAAATACATTTGTTGCACAATGGTTAAATGATGGTGGTGAAGATCCGGCAGGAGAACAAGATGGTCTTGAAGATAATGATAATATACCAAATATTTATCAAACAGTTGTAAATTATAAAATTAATTTTGGGACATGGGGAAATGATGAAAACACGGTAATAACTGAAGTGTTAACGTATTTTCCAGCTGGAGAAATGTGGACTGCTAGAAGAACAAATACAATCAATGTGGAGTTACCAACATCGATGACACCAGTGTTTGGAGCTACTGGAGGTTCATGGCTTGATGGTGAGCCACGTACTTCATATGATTCATTAACTGATGGTGGTAAAGAGTATACTTACACATTTGAGTATCAATTAGAGTTAATTGATTTAACATATACTGGACAAGATGAAAATGGTATGAAAAAAGATAATGTTATATTACCATTTCCTAGTGGTGCAAATATAAATATCGATTTAGACGGTGGAAGCGGATCAACACTTACAGACATCGATAATACTCAAGTTGAAGTAGATGGAACGATTATTGGATCATATACATTAGAAACAGATACGGTATTATCAAATCCTACAAAAGAAAATTATACTTTTAACGGTTTTGTTTATGATGAGAATACACATACCCTAAAAGCTATATGGGTTGCAAATGCATATATGGTGCATTATGAAACAAATGGCGGAACAACTATTGATAGTATTTCGGTTGAGTTTG
Source organism: uncultured Erysipelotrichales bacterium (assembly GCA_964372125.1). Taxonomy (GTDB): domain Bacteria; phylum Bacillota_I; class Bacilli_A; order Erysipelotrichales; family Coprobacillaceae; genus Tannockella. Next base: position 13,186 of record CAYJPL010000036.1, on the reverse strand, counting down.
GTGAATTTATTCCTGTAGGAATTGATCCAGTTAAAGATGGTTTCAAATTTGATGGTTGGTATCAAGATGCGGAACTTACAAAATTATTCGATTTTGAAAATACTACAATGCCTGCAAATGACATAACTTTATATGCAAAATATACAAGTGTTGATGGTAATGCAAGTGTTGACACAAATGATTCAACGACAATTACCGGATGGGCAGCATTGTTTATTGCTACTTCATTAAGTGGTCTGTACATTTATAGAAGAAAATACCAAATCAATAAATAAGAAAGTTATTAAATAAAGATAACACGACTTTATGATTCAATTATGATGATAAGTCGTGTTTTCTATTTGTTATTAAATCTACTACCTCGAATTGACCTGAGCGTATATTAACTAGTATACTGTAGTAAAATAGCACAATCAGTATAATGGAGGTATAATTATGAATTTTAGAAATATACAAATTGAGGATAAAAAAATTTTGTTAGATATGATGTTAGAGTTCTATCATTCGCCAGCAGTGTTAGAAAAAGCATCAACAGAAGTATTACAAAGGAATATAGATGATTGTATTAGTCAGTTACCTTTTGTAGAAGGTTTTGTATTTGAAAAGGATAATGTGATCATTGGATATGGAATGATTGCGTTAAGTTATTCAACTGAATTTGGTGGCATTTGTATATGGATAGAAGACGTATACATTACAAAAATGTATCGTGGACAAGGTATTGCGACTAAATTCTTTAACTATCTAGAAAATATTTATGAAGATAAAATAGTGCGTTTTCGTATAGAAGCAACAAAAAATAATGATATCGCAATAAATACGTATCACAAATGGGGATTTAAGAATTCTGATTATATAGTGATGAATAAAGAATATTGAAAATAACTACTTTCAAGTGTGTGAAGACACACTTTTTATATTATTTGATTAAATATGACTAAATTTGAACAAAAAAGATTGACTGTTCATTTTTTCAAGTGTATACTAAAATGGAAAAAGGAGTGGATATTATGGCAAGAATAAATATCGATGGACCACAAAATGCAGAGGTAAGCATTAAGATACCATGTCAAAAAAGTATTGAACAACAAGTTGAGATTATGGAAGAGTATACTCGTATTCATAAACTAAATCGTAATAATGATAAAGCAACACGTGAGGTTGAATGTTTAAAAGTACTCTATCCAACAATGTTTAGAAGTATTGAAGAAAATGATTTACTTGCAGGGAGACTTGACTTTCTACCAATTGGATTTGGGAGTGTAACTAGTGTAGGCGGTGTTGGTCACTATTGTGTGTTTCATAAGCTACGCGCTATGAAAGATGAGTTAGATAGTTCAAATCATTACCGCATAGACAATCTTTATGAATACTGGCAAGATCATGATGTTAAAGCGCTATATTGCCAAGATGTATTAAATGATGAAATTGGTCGATTTATTGATTGTAAATACCCGATGATGGCAACTGCTCGTCTTAGTGGTATGATGTTAGATTACAAGAAATTGTTAGATTTAGGGTTGCAAGGTTTAATTGAATTAATTAAGTCAAAACCACAAAATGCTTTCACAAAAGCCTCTATAGAAAGTATTTTATTGCTACAAGATGTAGTTGAGTATCAAAAACAACTAGTTAGAGATAGCTTAAATGAAGCAACAGGAAATCGTACAAAAGAATTAGAAATGATGTATGAATCATTAGAACATATTAAATATAATAAACCAGAAACATTCCATCAAGCAATGCAACTATTTTGGATATACGCAATGGTTGCAGGGGTAATCAATTACGGTAGAATGGATGTTGTTCTTGGTCCATACTTAAAAAATGATATTGATAATGGGACATTAGACAAAGATGGGGCTTACCGAATTGTTAAATCTTTATGGTTGATGATTGAAAATCGTCGTACTACAGTAAATGGACGTATTATTGTTGGAGGTTATGGAAGAGATAATGTTGAAGCATGCGATATGTTTACAAAAATATGTCTCCAAGTATGTAAGGATACAAGATACGTTGAACCACAGTTTACTCTTCGATTCAATAAGGATACTCCAAAAGATATTATGGACATGGCGTATGATTGTATAGCAAGTGGGGCAACATACCCAACCCTTTATAACGATGATGTTAATGTTCCGGCAGTTATGTATGGTATGCGTGTAGAAGAAAAAATAGCTGAACAATATGTGCCTTTTGGATGTGGAGAATTTGTAATTCAAGGAAAAAGCATTGGTACACCCAATGTGTTATTAAATCTTGCAAAAATGTTACACATGGTTATGAATCAAGGAATCGATCCAATGGATGGTCAAAAACGAGTTGGTAATATTGAAATACCGCCACTTGAAGAATATAAAATATTTGATGATTTGTATTCTAAATATAAAGAAGTACTTGATTATTACTATGATTTAAGTGTAAAAGCACAAATGCATAGCTACACAGTAATGAACGAGCATGTATCATTTTTATACAACAGTATCTTAATGGATGATTGTATTGGACGTGGAAAAGCATTATTAGACGGTGGTGTAGAAATATTAGGTGGAACAAACGAAACATATGCAAATATTAACTCAAGTGATTCACTATATGCTATTAAGACATTAGTTTATGATCAAAAAAAGTATACCTTAAAACAACTAAATGATGCTATACTAGTGAATTTTGAAGGATATGAAAAAATCCAAGAAGATTTATGGAATGCACCAAAATACGGAAATGACCATAAAGAGTGTGATGAACTTGCAAATGATTTATATGAACATGTAGGTACAGGAATGAGACAACGTGGAATAGAACATGGGATGGACTATTTCCTAATTGTAATTAGTAATAATCAAACAAATACAGATTGGGGAAAACAAACTGCTGCTACTTATGATGGTAGAAAAAGTGGTGTGTATCTAAATCCTGCAAATAACCCTCAAGGTGGCGCAGCAATAAGCGGTCCAACAGCAACGTTGAATTCATTATGCAAGTTTGATGCAAAATATCATGGTGGAAGTGTGCAAAACATTAAATTCACTCCGCGTATTATGAAAAATGAAAAAGCTAAAATTGAAGCATTATTCAAAACATACTTTAAAAAAGGTGGTTGTCAATTAATGGTTACAGTAGTTGACCATGGAATCTTAGAAGATGCACAAAAGCATCCTGAAAAATATCCGGATTTAATTGTGCGCGTAGCAGGATATAGCGCAGTATTTGTAAATTTAAATAAGGACATTCAAGACGAATTATTAAGTCGTACATTATACGATTAAAAAAGGAGAGAATCATGTTATCTAAAGAAAGAAGTTATCGTATTTTACAACGAATTGAACAGCGCGGCTTTGTAACTGTAGTTGAGTTGATGGAGTACTTAAGTGCTTCTAGATCATCGATAATGCGTGATTTAATCCAGTTAGAAAAAGAAGGGAAAATACAAAGAGAGCGTGGTGGTGCTTCAAAAAAAGGTACCACTATGCTTTTACCAAGTGATGAACCAACTGTTAACGATAAGACAAATATACATTATAATTGTAAGGAGAAACTTTGCTTAGAAGCGTCAAAAAAAATAATGCCAGGACAGTGTATTTATATTGATGCTGGTACGACAACACAACATATTGTAAAATATATACAAGGTAAAAATGTAACAATTGTTACATCTAGTATATATCTAATTCGTAATCTTCCAACTGATTATGATGGAGAGGTGTATATATTAGGTGGGTTATATAAAAATCGATATGACATGGCACTTGGGAGTATCACCGTTGATATGATAGACAGATTTAATTTTGATCATGCCTTCTTTAGTACAAGTGGATTTGATATTTATAGTAAAGAATTATATTCATCAAACTTCTCTATTGGTGCAATAAAAAAAGCAGTAATGAATTGTTCGGATCAAAATCATTTGTTAGTAGATGATTCAAAATATAAAATCAGAAGTATATCTACATGGGCATATGGTGATGACTTTACAACAATATATTTAAACAGTTATCCAATCGACTTAGAAAAACCAGCTTCATATATAGTAGTATAAAATAATTTATTAGTTATAAGTTATCTTACATAGAGTAATATTTACAAAGTAAATACAAGGTGATAAGACATCAAAATAAGGGGAGAAAGTATATGAAAAATACATGCAAAATATTTTCATTATTACTACTAGTGATTACACTGGTGGCTTGCAGTTCAAATAGTCAGTTAGAAGGGAAATATTATGTTACAAGTATGGAAAGTGATGGCATAGAATATGACTATCATTCTTTAGAATCACAGGGAATTACAGATGAAATTTATTTGGAATTTACAAGTGAAAATACTATAAAAATGTTTGCCGGTGGAACTACTAAAGAAGTTACGTATGATGTTGATGCCAAAACAGTACATTATGATACAGAGGTTGTAAGCTATAAAGTCGATGGTGATGATTTCGTTATGTATGATGATGACAATACTACAATTACATATACTAAAGAAGGTAGTGCAAAGTTAATTAAGTTACAGGAAAATTAGGTAAATGAGATTAAGAAATTATGTGTTTTGATGCCCATTATTGCTTTTTATTATGCTTTAGAGTGGTGTAAATAAAGTCTCTTATAACATGTATTCATATGTAATATTTGCAAAAAACACATAAAATGGTAAAATGTAGTTAATAAAGGAGAGAATATATGAAAAAATTATGTAAAATATTTGCTGCATTTGCATTAGTATTTACGTTAGTAGCATGTAGTTCAGATGCAACGTTAGAAGGGAAGTATTACGTTACATCTATGGAAAACTATGGTGTTGAACTTGATTACGATGCATTAATAGCACAAGGAATAACTGATGATATTTACATTGAGTTTACTGGTGATGATACTGCAGTGATGGGGGCCTCAGGTGTTACTCAAGAAATCACATTAGACACAAAAGCAAAAACAGTAAGTGCAAGTGGAGAGACAGTAAATTACAAAGTGGATGGTGATGACTTTATTATGTATGATGATGATGTATCAATCACATACACTAAAGAAGGAAGTTCTAAATTAAATGAGTTACGTGGTGAATAACTATAAAACATTGAAAGGATTCTAGTGTTGAAGCTAGAATCTTTTTATATTATACTTATGGTAGAATAAAGAGGTTAAGATATGAATATACAAATATTTGGTACAAAAAAATGTAATGATACAAAAAAGGCACAACGTTTTTTTAAGGAACGAGGAATTAAGTTTCAATTTATAAATTTACAAGAAAAAGAGATGAGTAAAGGTGAATTTACTAGTGTGAAACAAGCTGTTGGTGGAATAGATGCAATGATTAATGAAAATTGTAATGATAAACAAATGTATTTGTTAATTAGTTATATGCCAAAAACTGATAAAGAATATAAAGTGTTAGAAAATCAACAAGTATTAAAAACACCAATTGTACGCAATGGTAAGCTTGCAACTGTTGGTTATTGCCAAGAAGTATGGAAAACTTGGAAGTAAGACTATATGAGGTAAATTGCTATTGATTTTGTTTTGTAACGGTTGCATTTTATATAAAAATTAGGTATAATTTTATAAATCCGTAGAACAAGATTATATAGTAGGATATTTTGTAGAGACAGTGTGGTTGGTGAAAATACTGAGATGAATACTATTGGACACTTGGAAGGAGTTACTTTGAAATCAAGTAGAAGTAAACGTGTCGTCGCGTTAAGATGTCGAGTGCATGTAGAAATACATGAAGTAAGGTGGTACCGCGTAATCAACGTCCTTATTATAGGGCGTTTTTATATTTTAGGAGGAAAAAACATGTATAAAGCAATTAGAGGAACTGTTGATATATTACCAAATACATCAACAAACTGGCAAAAATTAGAACAATTAATTCGTACAATCTGTGCAAATTATAATGTTCATGAAATTCGTACGCCAATTTTTGAAAGTACTGATTTATTTAACAGGGCAGTAGGAGATACTACAGATGTAGTAAGTAAAGAAATGTATACCTTTGATGATCGTAAAGGTCGTTCTATTACTCTTCGTCCTGAAGGGACTGCTTCAGTAGTGCGAAGCTATGTAGAAAATAAATTGTATGTTAATCCTGATGGATTAACAAAGCTATATTATATGGGACCGATGTTTCGTTATGAAAGACCACAAAATGGTCGTCAAAGACAATTTAACCAATTTGGTGTAGAGATGATAGGTTCACCATCACCGTATGTTGATGTTGAGTGTATGACTATGGCAGTAACATTAGTACAATCACTAGGTTTAGGTAATGTTAAATTGCATATTAATACTTTAGGAGATGACGAGTCACGCGAAAGTTATAAACAAGCACTTCTTTTACATTTTGAAAATCATATTGATGGAATGTGTAAAGATTGCAAAGATCGCTATTTAAAAAATCCAATGCGTATTTTAGATTGTAAAGTTGATAAAAATAATCCTGCAATACTAAGTGCACCAAATATGCATGATTATTTAAGTGAAGATGCAAAGCAACATTTTGAAACTGTAACATCACTTTTAGATGCATTAGATGTAGAATATGTTGTTGATGAAACATTAGTAAGAGGATTAGATTACTATTGTCATACAGTATTTGAAATCATTTGTGATGATCCACGTCTAGGAAATGGCGCTACTGTTGGTGGCGGAGGACGTTATAATGGTTTAGTAAATGAAATAGGTGGTCCAGATCATCCAGGTGTAGGTTTTGCATTTGGAATGGAAAGATTATTGCTAGCTATGGATGCTAAAAGTGAAGAAGATGGTATTGATGTATATGTACTACCAATGGGACAAGATGCAAAAGACCTAGGAATTCAAATAGTTACAATGCTAAGAGCAAATGGATATCGCTGTGAAATGGATTATCAAGATCGTTCATTAAAAGCAATGTTTAAATCAGTTGATAGAAATCATGCACATTTTGCAATGATTTTAGGACAAGAAGAAGTAGAAAAAGAAGTGGTAAATATTAAGTGTACACACTCTAAAACACAAGATGTAGTACCTTTAGAAAATATCCTTGCTTATATAGAAGAACATGAAACAGGAGGACATCATCATGAATAGAACACATAACAATGGACAACTTAGAATTGAAAATGTTGGACAAGTAGTAGAATTAAAAGGTTGGGTAGCTAAAAAAAGAAACCTAGGTTCGCTTGTATTTATTGACCTACGTGACCGCCATGGAATTACACAAATTATTGTAGATGAATCAATGGAAGAACTAGCAAAAGAAATTAAAAATGAATATGTATTACATGTTGTAGGTAATGTGGTTGAGAGAACATCTAAAAATGATCAAATGGATACTGGTGATATAGAAATTCAAGCGACCTCAATTACAATCATTAACCGTGCGAATCTAACACCAATGATTATTGCAGATCAAACAGATGCATTAGAAGAATTGCGCATGCAATATCGTTATTTAGATTTACGTCGTCCAGTAATGCAACAAAAATTAATAACACGTCACAATATAACAAAAAGTGTTCGTAATTATTTAGATAATAGAGAATTTATTGATGTAGAAACACCAATTTTCAATAAGTCAACACCAGAAGGAGCAAGAGACTTTTTAGTTCCTTCAAGAGTACATAAAGGATCATTTTATGCACTTCCACAATCACCACAATTATTTAAACAATTATTGATGGTTGCAGGATTCGAAAAATATTATCAAATAGCAAAATGTTTTAGAGATGAAGATTTACGTGCTGATAGACAACCGGAATTTACTCAAATTGATGTTGAAATGTCATTTATGTCAACAGAAGAAATTTTAAGTATTGGTGAAGAGATGGTTGCAAAAGTATTAAAAGAAGTAAAAGGTATAGATGTTCCACTGCCACTTCCTAGACTTACATGGCACGAAGCAATGGAAAAATATGGTATTGATAAACCTGATACTCGTTTTGGATTGGAGTTAGTAAACTTAAACGAAACTGTTAAAGGTGTTGATTTTGCAGTATTTACAAATGCACTTCAAGCAGGTGGACATGTTAAAGGAATTAATATAAAAGGACAAGCAAGTAACTATTCAAGAAAAGCAATAGATAAGTTAACAGATATTGCTAAAACATATAAAGCAAAAGGATTAGCTTGGTTAAAAGTTGAAAATGGTATAGCAACTGGACCAATTGCAAAATTCTTTGATGAAACGCAAATTGCTGCACTATTACAAGCTATGGAAGCAAGTGATAATGATTTATTAGTGTTTGTAGGCGATGCAAGCTACGATGTGGTATGTGATAGTTTAGCTGCACTTCGTAATCATTTAGGGAAAGAATTAGAACTATATGACGCAGATACATATAACTTACTATGGGTAGTTGATTTTCCAATGTTTGAATACGATGAAGAAACAAAACGCTATTATGCAAAACATCATCCATTTACAAGACCTAAAGATGAACATATTGACATGTTAAAATCTGACCCAATTAATGTATTAGCTGATGCATATGACATTGTTTTAAACGGTTTTGAATTAGGTGGTGGATCACAACGTATTTATGAACAACCATTACAAGAAACTGTTTTTGAAGTATTAGGGTTTACACAAGAACAAATCAAAGAACAATTTGGATTCTTTGTGGATGCCTTCCAATATGGAACACCACCACATGGAGGTTTTGCACTAGGGTTAGATAGATTAGCAATGTTATTAACTCATAGTGAGTCATTACGAGATATTATCGCATTCCCTAAAAATGCAAATTCAACATGTCCAATGTCAAAAGCACCTGGAAAAGTTGACACTGCACAATTAGATGAACTTGGAATCATGGTAAAACCAAATGAACAAGAGAATTAATAGTGTAATCCAAAAAATGAAAGAAGAGAGCATTGATTCATTACTAATCAATGACTCTTCTTCAATAGATTACTTAATTGAATATGTAAATCATCCAGGAGAACGTCTATATGCTTTGATTATTAAAAGTACTGGACAAATCTCATTGTTATTAAATAGATTATTTATTTATGAAGATAATAATGATCAAATTGACGTAACATGGTATAGCGATGATGAAGACAGTATTGAAATCTTACATAATATGTTAGGTGATACAAATAAATTAGGTATTGATAAATATTTTCCAGCAAAATTTTTACTACCTTTGCAAGCAGCAATGCCAGAAGCAAAATTTGTAGTAGGATCAAGCTGTGTTGACGTAGTTAGAATGGTTAAAGATAATGATGAACTCACAGTTATGTATGAAGCAAGTCGTATTAACGATAAAGCAATCCATCAAGCAATCGCGCTTACTACTAAAGGCTATAGTGAACAAGCAATTGCTAGAGAACTATTAGATATTTATAAGTCTTTAGGTGGAGAAGGCTATAGTTTTACACCAATCATCGCATATGGAAAAAATTGTTCAAATCCACATCATGAAAATACTCAGACTAAAGTAAAACCTGGGGATAGTATTATCATTGATATAGGTTGTTATTATGGCGGTTACTGCTCAGATATGACACGTACTGTATTTTACAAAGAAGTAAGTGATGAAGATCGCGAAGTATACCGCATAGTAAAAAGTGCCAATGAAGCTGCGATAGCAGCAATCAAGCCAGGTATGCGTTTGTGTGATATCGATAAAGTTGCAAGAGATATTATAGAAGAAAAAGGATATGGCAAATACTTTACTCATCGCTTAGGACATTTTATTGGTAAAGATGTTCATGAATATGGTGATGTTTCTAGTAGCTTTGAAATGGAAGTACAACCAGGAATGATATTTTCTATTGAGCCAGGTATATATTTACCAGGAAAGATGGGAGTTAGAATTGAGGATTTAGTGGTTGTTACTGATGTAGGATGTAAAGTCTTAAATAATTATCCTAAAGATTTATTTATTGTAGAATAGAGAAGCGAGGTGAAATATATGTATTATTTTATTGGAATTAAAGGTTCTGGAATGGCACCACTTGCAACAATTTTGTTTGAACTTGGAAACCATGTGGCAGGTAGTGATATTGAAAAATATATTTTTACACAAGATGAATTAGAAAATCGTAATATACCTATTTACTCATTTGATGCTAACAATATAAAGGATAATATGATTGTTATAATAGGTAATTCATTTAATGATAGTCATCCAGAAGTTGTAGCAGCATATAATAATCCAACTGTAAAAACGTATCGATATTTTGAATTTTTAGGTAACCTTATGGAAAATTATGTATCAATAAGTGTTGCTGGTACACATGGTAAAACAACGACTACAGGGATGGCATATCATTTATTTAAAGAATTCGATAAAACATCGGTTTTAATTGGTGATGGTACTGGACATGCAATTGAAGGTAGTAAATATTTTATTGCAGAATCTTGTGAGTACAAAGATCATTTTCTAGCATACTTTCCAAAGTATGCAATTATCAATAACATTGAATTAGATCATGTTGATTATTTTACAAGTTTAGAAATGTATATTAATTCATTTGAAAAATTTGCAAGCCAAGTAAAAGACACAGTTGTAGTATGGGGTGATGACAAATATTTAAATAAAATGAATTACACAAAACGTGTAATGCGTTTTGGTTTAAAAGAACATAATGACGTTATCGCTAAAAATGTTATTGAATCAGTACATGGATTATCATTTGATGTTTTAATTCATGGTGAATTATTTGGACACTTTTCATTACCATTTTATGGTAAACACATGTTATATAATTCGTTAGCTATTATAACACTTGGATATCTTGAAAATATGGATGCAAGCTATATTCAAGAAAGATTACAAACATTCCCAGGTGTAAAAAGAAGATATACAGAAAAAGTTATTGGAAATAATGTGTATGTAGATGACTATGCACACCACCCAACAGCACTAAAACTTGTAATTGAGGCAACAAGAGTTAAGTATCCAACAAAGCAAATAGTTGGTGTATTTAAACCTGATCGATTTTCAAGAGGGAAGGCATTTGCGTCAGAGTTTGCAAATGCATTAAGTTTAGTTGACTTCCCATATTTTTGTCATTTTCCAGAAAACGCTATAAAAGAAGAAGGTGTAGATATCGATATTTATGATATCGCAAAGTACCTTCCAAGAGCAAAAGTTATTGATGAAGATGATGCAGGGGCTAAAGTTTTAGCAAGACACGAAAATGTTGTATTTTTGTTTATGTCTAGTAAAGATATATATAAATTAGAACAAAAAGTAATAAATATAAAGGATATCACTATAAAATAGTAGGTATTTATGCTATAATTTTTAAGAAAGTAGAGGTGTTTTAATGAGTGCCATTGAAATATGTTTTTGTATTTTAATACTAAGTAGTGCATTTACACTTGTTACTTTAGGAATTTTATTTCTAAAAACGGCAACAAGCGTTAAACAAATTGGAGAGACTGCTCAAATGATGCAAACAACAGTTACCAAAGTTGATAAAATCGCTGATGATATTACATATAAGTTAGATCTTATTAATGCACCATTTGAAACGATTTCAGGATTATTTAATCCAAATCGTCCAAAGTTTAATGTATTTAGTATTATAAAAAGCTTTATAAAAAAATAGAAAAGGATAAGGTGAACGTATGAAAATTAACAAATTTGTAGCTGGACTTGGAGTTGGTGTAGTAATCGGAGTTTTATTTGCACCAAAAAAAGGTAGTGAATTGCGTGGAGACATAAAGGAAAAAGGAACTGACTTATACGATAAAGCTAGTTCTATGACAAAAGAAGATTACCAAGAGTTATTTTCTAAGAAAATTGATGATATGAAAAAAGCAATTGATGAATTCGATATTCATGAATTTAAAGATGCTACATCAAAAAAATTAGGAGATTTAAAAGATAAAGTTGAAGAACTTGCAGATGCAGTTCAAGATAGTAAAGAATATGATAAAGTAAAAACAGCACTTAAAAAAATAAGTGGTGATATTAGTGAAAAAGTTGAAGTTGTTAAAGCAAAAGTTAAAAATAACGAAGAAGTTGATGCAGTTGTTGTAGATGATGTTGAAGCCATTGAAAATGAAATTGATGTGGTTTTAGAAGACTTAAAAGACTAAAATGAAAAAAGTCACAATATACGATGTCGCAAGAGAAGCTGAAGTATCACTTGCTACCGTATCAAGAGTTATTAATGGCTCAACTGTAGTCAGAGCAAAAACGCGTGATAAAGTATTAGATGTTATTAAGCGCTTAGACTTTCAACCAAATGAAGTTGCAAGGGGACTTGCAACAAGTAAATCAACTACGATTGCAATCGTCTTTCCTCAATCACTATTTGCAAATGTAAAAGAAATGATTAGTGGTATTGGAGATACTGGACGTCATCTAGATTACAATATTAATATGTATACAACAGATGATATTGGTGACGATGACACAATTAGAGATGTTACAGAAAGAATTGTAAAATCTAGGGTTGATGGAGTTATTTTATTCAACAACGAAAACACACAAGAAATGATTGAAGGGATCGAAAGATATAATTTGCCAATCGTCGTAATTGGTAAAAAAATATCTGATGAAACAATGGGTTCAGTATACGTTGATGTAGAAAATGCAGCTTACGAAATCATTGATTCATATATTCAAAATAATAAAACAAATATTGCTTATATCTCTCCAAAACAAAACTTAATAAAAAATGATGATGTAATTACTGGTATTAAAAAAGCATATCAAAAAAATGGTATGTCATTTAATGAAGAGCATATTATTGATACAACTGGTGAATATGTTGAAGATTACCAAATGCTTCTAAAATATTTTGAAAATAACACTCATGATTTAGTTTTTTGTGGATATGATAAAGATGCAGTTGCTGTAATAAATGCAGCAAGAAATAATGGAATAGATATCCCAAATACAATGGAAGTAATTGGAATGCTAAATACAAGTTATGCGGTAATGTGTAACCCAACTCTGTCTTCGCTTAATGTACCTGTATATGATATGGGGGCATTGGCAGTTCGCCTACTAACTAAATTGTTAAAGGGTGAAGAAATTGACTCAAAAGAAATTACGGTACGTCACATTCTTATTGAAAGAGAATCAACGAAATCGTAATACTGTATAATATATTACAAGAGTGCTCATAATGTGTAAAATTTTTTAAAGTTTTGTGCATTTTTGGTACTCTTTTTATATACATGTATTCTTTTATAGTAGAAATATAATAATGACTGCATTACTAGGAGTTGAATTTTA
>CAYJPL010000035.1:0-20822 GCA_964372125.1 uncultured Erysipelotrichales bacterium | reverse complement strand
TTTGATCATCATCATTATCATCTTCATCATCATATAAGTCATCATTATCATCGTTATCATCATTGTCATCGTTATCATCATCTTGATCATCATTGTCATCTTCTACATCATAGTCAGAGTAAATTAATTCTCCTGTTTTTGCATCGATATCAATTTCATATTCTCCATACGCTGTTTCGATTTCAATTTCATATACCATTTTTCCATCTTCTAAATCAAAATCTACTTCTTTTGTTACAATTGTTGATTCTTCTACACCAGCAAGTTTTATAGCTGCTTCCATTGCTGCTTTTTCTCCGATGTACTCTTCTGTGTTAATTGTTCCACTTTGTTGTACTGTATCACTAATATCTCGGTTTCCATTTACAATTAATAATGATAACTCTTGAATTGATAGTCCTTTTAATCCTTCAAATGTTAATGTTGGATCTGTTGCTATAATTTCATTAATCAACTCTACTTTACCTTCACTTATATTGTGTAGCTCTGCAAGTTCTTCTACTTTTTCATCTGCATCAATTACTTGATATAATACGGCACTATTTGATGCTTCTGTTAATGCTGCATTGATTTCATTTGCGATAGCTTGTTGTGTTTCATTTAATGTTGTTTGTCCTTCTACCGTAAATAAGATTGAATCTTTTGCATCTTCAATGTATCCATGTTCTTTCATTGAGTCAATGATTTGAGTAGACGCATCTTTTGCATCCATGTTTACTAAATCTAATCCTTCTAATACAACACCTGCATCATCGTTATTTGCATCTACACTAAGAATTTTTCCTTCTGTATCAATATCCATTGTGATACTTGGATTTACATCTAATGCTACTGTCATTAAATACTCTGCATTGGCACTTCCTGTTTGCAGGCCTACAAATGCTACTGCAACTACACATACAACAACTAGTGCTGCAATGATTTTTGTTTTTATTGATTTATTTGTTTTCATTTTCTTGTCCTCTTCGTTCTTTTTTATCATAGTCCGATAATAAATGTGCACGTTTATTATTGGTAGGATTTCTTGGTTTCCTGTCCTATTCACTATACTAATGCACGAACATTGCATTTTATTGCAAGAAATTAAAAAAAATTTAAAAAATTAAAAAGACAACTATTACATTGTCTTTAAGTCTTAATTATATATTTACTAATTCAGGGATAAAAATTCCTATTAATATTAATGCTGCATTCCAAATTGTGATTCCTATCATAGAAAATAATATGAACAGTTTTGCATTCATTTTTAGTGATCCTGCAACAAAAGGAATGATAGTACGTATAACTGGCAGTAGTGTTGCAAGTATAATCACAACCGTTCCGTGCTTTATTAATAAATTATTAATCCATGCAATTGGCTTCTTTGTTGCTGGATATTTAGATTCTATTTTTTCAACTGCTCGATATCCTTGTTTCTTTCCAATAAAGAATAACGAAGTACTTCCTACTAATCCAGCAACTACACTTATTATGATCGCTAATGTTACTGAATTCCCTGATATTGAAACCCACACCCCAACAGCTGGGTATATTACCCCTGCTGGAAATCCAGGTAAATTTAGGTACTCTAATAGGATTACTATAAATACAAATAAAAAACCATACTGATTTAAAAATGATAATACTGCATCTAGTTCCATACTTACACCTCATAACTACATTTATATCTTTTTTCACTTTTACTATACCATATATCCTACATCTTGACCATGTAATTTCATAAGCGTATACTTATAGTATAACAAGGAGAAATTATATGAAATTGATAATTGAAGAAAATGATTACAAGATGAGTGAAAGTGCTATGTTTATACTACTTGGTACGATGATGCAAGACAAAAGAGTTAACGTATCTCTTACTGCTGGAGTATCTCCAAAACTTATGTATCAAATGATGATACCACATATTAAACAACAGGATAAATTTAAAGATATTCAGTATTACTTATTTGATGAAAATCCATATATTGATGAGGAATTTGGTCCTAATTGGAATGAGATGCAAGATTTGTTTTTTAAAGAAGCTAAGATTCCAAATGAACGTATTCACATTATGGATAATCAAAACTACAATGATTTTGATACTATGATAAGAGATGCTGGTGATTTAGATGTGATGGTTTTAGGACTTGGTAAGGATGGACATTTTTGTGGTAACTGTCCTAGATGTACACCATTTGATAGCTATACATACTCAATCCCTTTTCCTGAAAAACAAAAAGTAAATCCGGCTTACGCAGATCGACCTAGACAACCAGCAACACTTACAATGGGGGCTAAAAGCTTAATGCGCGTTAAGCATTTAGTTATGATTGTAAACGGAATTGAAAAAGCAGAAATATTTAAACGATTCATCGAGGAACCAATTAACCAAGATGTACCTGCAACAATATTAAAAATGCACCCAAACTTCACAGTACTTTGTGATAAGGATGCCGCTTCATTATTAGGTGATATTTCTAAGTTAAGATTATAATAAAAACCGTACCATATAGATGGTGCGGTTTTACTTTGTTTAATTATTTTTGTGGTGGTGTTCCAGCCGGATTTGAAACTACAGCATCCATTTGTACTAATGCACCTTCTACTAGGCTACAAACTTCTACAACTCTTCTTGCAGGAAGAGCTTCACCAAAGAATTCTTTATATGCTTTATCAATATTTTCGATATCTTTAATATCTTTTACAAATACATTAACTTTTACAATATCTTCAACTGTGTGTTTTACACTTTCAACAATTGTTTTAATATTTTCTAAACATTGTTTTGTTTGTGCTTCTACACCCTCAGCCATTGTGTTTGTTTCCACATTAATTGGTGATTGCATTGATAAGTGGTTGTAGTGTGAAAAAGCTACTGTCTGTGTAGATAATTCATCTACTGGTGCTTTTGTTGTATTATTTGCATAAATAACGATACCATGACGATCCTCTACATATTGAGGTGGTGTTCCATCTCCATGAGATACAACAACTTCAATTTGTACTGATGCATACATTGGTAAGTCTTTAACTACTACAACAGTTCTTGCAGGCATATATCCAACAGTTCTTGCGATAGCACTATCTGGCAGGAATGTTTTATATACTGCATCAATTGTTTCCATATCTTTTAAATCTTTAACATAGATTGTTGCACGTACAACATCATCTAATGGTACATCTATGCTTTCTAGAATAGCTTTAATATTCTTTAATGATTGAATTGTTTGAGCTTTAACTCCACCTTCAACTAGTCTTCCTGTTTTTGGATCAATACCAATTTGTGCTGAAAGGTTATTATAATGTGAGAATGATACTGTTTGTGATGACAAGCAACATACTGGTGCATTGATAGTATTATTAACTAATTTAATAATGTCACCCGCTTGTGGGGCATTTGGAATTGTTCCTTCTCCGTGGCTTACTAGTGCTTCTACTTGAACTAGTGCCCCTTGTGGTAAATTCGATACAGTCATAACTGTTCTAGCAGGAACATACGTTGGAAAATATTTTTTATAAACTGCATTAACAACATTTATATCATCATTGTTTGTTAAGAAAATTGTCACTTTAACGATATCGTTCATAACGTGATTAATTCCTTCAACAATTCCTTTAATATTTTCAAAGCATTGTACTGTTTGTTCTTTTAAATCTGTAGATACTAATGTACCTGTTTCTGGATTAACTCCGATTTGAGCTGAAAGGTTATTATAATGCGAAAAAGCAACTGTTTGACAAGAACATGTTTCCTTTGGTGCATTTTTTGTGTTTCTAGCTAATACTGCATTGTAATTTGTCATAATAATGATCTCCTTCAAAATGTTTAATTTATCTGGAAATGCAAACCGTCCGTAACGCCATTGTAACATGATAAAACGAATGTTACAATAAAAAAAGAAACCGTTTACAATAAATGTTTTTTTATTGCTTAGTCATATAATCAACAGACCAATGTACTATTTTTTATTCATTTACATTCTAATTTTATATACTCTTTAGTAATGATTCAAACAAACTACATAGCTCACCTATTTTTTGTGCTGTGCTCTTTCCTTTAATTTCAATATCTAAAATAATATCATCATTTAAATGGTTTGACTTCTTTCCTATATACATTATATCGCTATCGCTTGGTAAAAACAGATACTTTGCCTCCATGTAGTAAAATGCACTTCTATCTAAATACTCATCTAATCTATTGTTAAAACTAATGATGATAAATAGTGTTTTTTCTAAAATGCTATCGTTTATATAATGCAAGTCAGCAATTCTATTAATAGGTATATCTAATAATATTCCTTTTTTTGCGAATTCACTTTGATATGCACAAAGTGAGAATCGTTCTTCTCCCCCTAATATGATTATTTTATCATATCCCTTTGTCATGCTTGAAAAATCACAAACCCCCTTATATTTAGTTGCATTGAAAAAAATTTTTCTATTACTAAACTCTGTATACAAAATTTCTTTAAACTTTGTATATTCAGATATTTCCAGTTTTTTCATATATCTAACCATTGTTGTTTTTGATATTGATGCGTATTCTAGGAATTGCTTCATTGTGTAATTTTTTATTTGTGTATTTAATTTTAAGATAGCTATGCTAATACAGTGATCATTTCTATTTTCTCTACAGTTTTGTAGCATAATAATTTTTTCAATAATCATTTGTAACCTCTAACGTGCTTTTCATAATAAAGTTTTGATATTACGTCTATATAATACACAAATAGATAGTGCATTTCATGATAATCATCATCCGTATCAGAATAGATGTTCACATCTACACGCACATCATTTAATTTTTTTTGACTAAATAGAACCTTATTATTTTTACCACAAAGAATATTATTAACAAAATCCTCATTATTCTCGTACAAGATTCTTCCTCTTGCACTACATAACACAATTAAATCATCATCATTTGGAATAATAATTTGTTTTTTTCGTATCGAACTTGTTAATATCACTTTTCCAAATATAGTCATATCTACCTGGAAGTCATGAATTTTTGTAAGCATAGTCGGTGATCCATAGAATATTACGCGATTAGAACGATGTACCAAATCTGCTACAATATGTAGTTTATCCATATTTATTCTTTGTTTTGTGAGACCATTTAATATGCCTCCTACCTTTTCGATATCAAACATTCTTTGACGCTCTATTATTTGCTTCATCCTAGCGATTTTTGTAAATGCAAACTCTTCTTTCAAATCACTATAACTTATATACCCTATTTTCTTATAGTACTCTGTAAATAGAGGTTTTGAAACATGCAAAATATTCAATAGTTTATCCAATGTGTAATTCGGTATATTTTGAAAATGTATCATTAATTTCCTTGATATATAAGTATCCATACCACAGTACTCAAAATTATTTGATGATTGAATTATATATTCTATACGAAATGCATTCATTATGTTGTCTCCTTAACTTATTATATATAGTTAGCATATCATATCCGTAAATCAAAAATCCATATTTTCATAATAGAAAAACTATATGCTTCCATATAGTTTTAAAAGTCTATTTTTTTCTTTTTATAAGTACTCTACCTGTTGCTACAGATCCACATGCTAACATTGAGTACATTAACATACTTACCGGGTCACCAGTATTTACAATATCTATTTCATCAACATTTTCTTCAGGTATTTCCGTTTCTGGAGTCTCTGGTACATCTGGTGTTTCTGCTTCAGGAGTAGACACTAAAGCTTGCTTTGCAGTCCATGTCCAAATGTCATCACCTTGATCATTTACCGGCATATTTCGTGCCGTATATATCCACGACCAATGACCATTATATGTAACCCCATCTACACTAACCGTGTCGTATTGAGTAAATATCGCATTTGTAAGGTTTTGACTAATAAATGCTGAACTAAGATTAATATCTACAGTCCCATCATCTGCTGAATGAATCACCCATACATTGTTATCCTCTAATGTCTTAATTTCGTCCGCAGTAGTTTCTACACCACCACGAATTGCAGCTAAATCAATTGCCGCACAAGTTGGCACAACTGCTGCAAACATGTCTGGATTTTCAATAGCCATTCGTGTAGTCATATAACCACCTGCTGAAGCCCCATAGATATATATTCTATCAGTATCTACATTATTGTTTTTTGCATATTCAGTGATTAATTGTGTCAAGGTACCAATATAATCATTTGTATAGTTATTGTACCATGTATCTGGTGCTTGAGGTGCTATTACATAAGCTCCACCAAAAATTGCTTGAGCTTCATCACTTGCAAAAGCAACTGCTCCGCGATTTGCCTGTAATTGTGATGTATTATTTTGTATTGTTGTATAGCCACCTTCACCATTACCATGTAACCATATTATTAATGGATGCTCTTGCCCATCATAAGCATTTTCTGGAACATATACTTGATAGTTTAACGAGCTACTTGTTGAGCTATATGATGCAGCACTAAATTTATCTACTTCTGGACTGATGATCGTTCCCTGATTATATAATGTCGTTGTAGCCACCGTACTTCCATCTTGTAATTGATAGTCACTGTTTTGAGTAATAGTATATGTAATATCTAATGATAGATTACGAGAAACATCGCCTCCAACGTAATTTAGTGTACCTTGTCCAGCACCACCAAATACTGTTTCTAAGTCTAATACGATTGTTCCATCACTTTCCACAGTTACACTTGTAATAGTACGTTCTACGTCTGTATATACTCCATACGATGGTGCATCATGCGGTAATGTATATGTGTTTGTTCCTGTTGCAGATATTTTGAAGGTATCTTCAGTAATTGTTGTCGCATCTACCCCCGGCACTTTGATCTTTACTTGATCGATAGCTTCTCCATAATCATAAACATTTGCATGCAAATCAAAATCATATGATGCTTCTACTGCGTTTACTTTAGTAGTGGGCAACATTATTAGTGTAAAGGCCATCACTACTACGATTGATAAAATCTTCTTCATTATTCTATCTCCTCCTTAGATGTTATTATTATATCAAACAGCCTCGCGTGTAAGCGGTTACTTTTTCATGCTAAGGTACCGTGTTTTGGTACCTCAATAGTGATTATGTTCTACTAAATTATTTATATGCACTAAAATATAATTATAGATAAAACATTTTATTTATATGAGTTTTAATATCAATAATCAATCAAAAAGAAAAGAGGAAAAATTATGAGCTTTAGAAAAGATTTTTTATGGGGTGGAGCCACTGCAGCTAATCAATGTGAAGGTGCATATAACATTGATGGTAAGGGTTTATCGCTCTCAGATATATGTACAAGTGGAACACACACACAACCTAAACGTATAACTGATGGTAATGAAGAAGGTGCATTTTACCCTTCACATGAAGCAATCGATATGTATCATCGTTATAAAGAAGATATTGCCTTATTTGCAGAGATGGGATTTAATGTTTATCGTTTTTCAATTGCATGGACAAGAATATTTCCAAATGGAGATGAAACAAAACCTAATGAGTCTGGGCTAACTTTCTATGAAAATGTAATTAGTGAATGTTTAAAACATAACATTGAACCATTAATAACAATATCTCACTATGAAATGCCATATCACCTATCAAAAGAATACGGTGGTTGGGCTAACCGTAAGTTAATTGGATTCTTTGAAAACTACTGTAAAGCAATATTTACACGCTACTCTGGAAAAGTGAAATACTGGTTAACTTTCAATGAAATTAATGGTGGGACAGGTGCTTTTGGAAACCTTCTTTCATTAGGCATTATAAATGAGGGTACTACTGATTTTATGAATCAAGTAGATATTCCGCAACTTCGTTTTCAAGGCTTACATCATCAGTTTGTTGCTAGTGCAAAAGCAGTAAAGATGGCACATGAAATTGATAAAAACTATCAAGTAGGGAACATGGTAATTTATGCAACAACATATCCACTTACATGTGATCCTAATGATGCAATTAAAGCACAACAAAAAAATCAATTATTTAATTACTATTGTACTGATGTTCAAGCAAAAGGTGAATACCCTACATATGCTAGTAGAATTTGGAAAGAGCACGATGTAAATATCACTATTGAAGATGGAGATATGGATATAATTAAAGAGGGAACTGTTGACTTTATTACTTTCTCTTATTATATGTCAAGTTGTGCTACTACAAAAACTCTAAAAAATGGAGAAGGAAATTTACTTGGCGGTGTTGCTAACCCATATCTAGAAGCAAGTGAATGGGGATGGCAAATTGACCCACTAGGTCTACGTTATGGACTTGTTGACTTATACGACCGATATAAAAAACCTTTAATGGTTGTTGAAAATGGTCTAGGAGCTGTAGATACTATAGAAGCAGATGGATCTATCAATGATGACTATCGCATTGATTACTTGCGAAAACATATTCAAGCGATGAAGGAAGCTGTGAAAGACGGTGTTGACTTACGTGCATTCACTCCATGGGGATGTATTGATTTAATTAGTGCTAGTACTGGAGAAATGAAGAAGCGATACGGTTTTATCTATGTCGATAAAGACAATGATGGTAAGGGTACTCTAAGTCGCTTAAAGAAGAAAAGTTTTTACTGGTATAAAGAAGTTATTTCTACAAATGGAGAGAACTTATAATAATATTCCAAGTTGATGTTTTTCAACTTGGATTTTAGCATGTAATAATATAATAAATGGTCATTATCAAGTAAGCCCGAATGTACTTACAAAAATGAATTTCAAATAAATAAGTATATACATTTATTTATATATTTGATAAAATATCATTGTAAGCGGTTACTTATTATTTGGGGCACAGTAACGTTTATACAATGAGATGGATAATACCAATAGCTGTTAGTCGTATATTTTCAACATTTAGTAGATGTGAATGACACGGATTACAACTAGGGGGACCATAGAAAATCAGTGTTGAAGATATATGAAAGACTAGAGTGATCTTGTCTTTTTTTACAATCAAGATATTTGTACTATTTCTCATCACTCGCATACAGATAGGGAAGGAGAGTATGATGTAAATCATACAACAAGAGTATGAAGAAAAAAATATTTAAATGTTCGTTAGCATTATTTATGTTATTCACAAGCTTGTTTCAGTCCGTAAGCTTTGCCGATGCAGCAACAGAAGTTAGTGAATATGAGATTTATCCAATTCCTCAAAGTATTTCATATACAGATGGGAAAACCACATTCAACCAAGAACTATTAGTTGAATATGACACTGAAGTTGATGATCAAAGTAAGGTGTTTTTAGAGGAAACACTTACAAGATTACCAGGTGTTTCGCTTAGTGAGACATCAAGTAATAGCCTAAAAGTAGAGGTGCAGATTGTTGATGATACAACAATTACTGATTATTATACACCAACTACTGGGAAGTTATTTACAAATCCAGATGCTTATGTGCTAGAAATTAATGCAGATGGAATATTTATTGCTGGAAATGACAATGATGCTATATTTGCAGCAATTGCAACATTACGTATGATGGTTGATCAAAGTAGTGATGGTATGATTTTAAATAATGTAGTAGAAGATTTTGCAGATGTTGAATATCGTGGAGTAATTGAAGGATACTATGGTATTCCTTGGAGTAATGAAGCGGTGATTTCATACATGGAATTTGGTCAGTTATATAAAATGAATACATTTATTTTCGCCCCCAAAGACGACCCGTATCATAATAGTAAATGGAGAGAACCTTATCCAGTTGAAGATTTAGAAAAGATGGAAGAAATGATTGAAGCTGGTACAAGAACTAAAGTGCGTTTTGTATATGCAATCCATCCGTTTATGACCGACGGATTAGATAAAGAGAATTTTGATGATGAAATTAAAGCTATTACTGATAAATTCGATATCTTATATGATTTAGGAGTTCGTCAATTTGCCCTATTAGCTGATGATGCAGTTTCTGAAACAGCATTACAAGTTAAAACAACAAATGCTTTAACAGAATGGGTTGATTCAAAAGGAGACGTGTATCCTTTAATTTTCTGTCCACAAGCGTATTCGGGAACACCTAGTGAATCATATTTTTCAGAGTTTGATCATGGAACTACAATTGAAATTGGCGGAGTCCAACAAGATGTACCGGCTGTTGCAGAGGAAGTTGAAATCATGTACACTGGTAGTCAAATTGTAGGAAATGTTGATGATGATGTAAACACTAAATTCTACGATGCAAGTGGTCGTTATCCATATTTCTGGTTAAACTGGCCTGTTAATGATTATACAGATTCTACGCTTTTTTTAGGAAAAGCTGAGGTACTAAAAGCAAATAACCAAACTTTAAATGGTTTAGTAGCTAACCCAATGGTTGAAGAGGAATTATCAAAGGTTGGATTATTTCAAATAGCAGATTATGCTTGGAATATTGAAGCGTTTGATGTTGATGCTTCTTGGGCAGCATCGTTTAAATATGTAGACTCAGAAATTGGTGAGGCATTAGGTATTGTTGCAAAGCATATGTCCTATCCAAAAGATGGAGTATATCACCAGCTAGGTCTAACTTGGGAAGAATCAGAATACTTAACTCCTTATATTGATGCACTAAAAACAAAATTTGAATCTGGTGAAGATGCTACTGAGGAAGCACAAGCATTAAAGAGGGAATTGGAAATTGTTCTAGATGCTTCTAATACTGTAATGACTTCAAATAATACATTACTGGTAAGTGAGTATGCACCATATCATGAATCATTTTGCGCAACACTAGAGGCTAATATTGCTGGATTAGATTCTTTAATAGCATACTATTCAAAAGATTATGATCTTGCATTCTCTAAATATGGAGAGGTTGCTGGATTAATTGATGACTCTAACTCAGTTACTAAAGAGGGATATAAACCAGGTGGCTATATTGACTTAGAAGTTAAACCATCAACTAAATACTTACGTCCATTAGCTATATACTTAAATGATGAAGTTGGTGTACTAATGAATGAAATGTTAGGATTGTCTGGTGGAGCAGATGCTGAGGCGACTGCAATATATAATTTCTCAGGGTTTTCTGATGCTAGCTCAAGTAAGTTCGAAGCACTAGTCGATGGAGATGATTCAACGACAGTGAACTTAACTGGTGGTACACAGCAAATAGATGATTACTTTGGTGTGGATTTAGGATCAGTACAACAATTAGAGACGATTCATATTCTTCAAGGTAATAATGACACAGATCATGACCGATTCCATCATTCAGTGGTAGAGGTATCTACGGATGGTATCAATTATACAGTTATTGAAGATTATTCAGCTGGTAACACTCCAACAGATATTTATATAGAAACAAACGTTAATGCAAGATATGTTCGTTTAAGAACAACATTAAGAGGAACTACTTCAAAGCCAGATTACTGGTTTAATGCTAGAGAATTTAGTGTAACTGTAAACGACGGACCAAAAGTTATTCAAAACACTGGCTCTAATGAAAATGCTAGTATTTCAAATGAAGAGAGTGTAATTACTCTTTCGACAACGGATTACGGTTTAGAAAATAATCAATACGTCGGGATAGACTTAAGTACATTAGTACGTTTTAAAGTTGCAAGTGATTTAGCTGATGAAACAACTATTCAAGTTTCTGAAAATGGAAAAGTATGGATAGATATAGTGGATTTTGATGAATACTATACAGCTCGCTATGTACGTTATATAAATACTACTGCAAATGCAATTACAAGTACAAATACATTAACATTGACCAAAGAGGTATCTGTTCCTAGTTCAGTATTCTATACTAATGCTAGTGGTGAGGTGGATTTATATGCGTCTGCTAACGAAAGTACAACAAGTGCCTTGTTTAATGTAACTGGACTAGAAAATAAAGAACATACGATTACAATTTACACACATGGGGAAATGTCTAGCGATAAAGTTTCACTAGACAAGTTTGTTGTTAGCTCTGATGGAGAGAATACAGATGTGAATTTAACAACCTCAACGGAAAATTTAGTACTAGAAAGCTATGGTTCCTCAAATTGGAGTGTATGGTCATCAAAAACTGGATGGTTAAATAATGATGAACTATATTTCCAAGATTCAACTGGAAGTATGACTTATACATTTACTGGTGATGGCATTTCATTACATGGTGTCAAAGGAACAAACTTTGGTTCTATAACTTACTATGTTGACGGAGTTGCTTACGATAATAGTGGTGATGCTATTTTCGATGGAAAGGATAGCACTGTTGCTCATTATTATACAGATCATGTTGTTATTGATCTAGGAAAATCAACAGATATCAATAATATCAAGGTAAAAGTAGGTGAAGACATTAATGCTGCAACTACAGACTATGTATTAGGTAGTGGTAGCGTGATGTTAAGTAGTGATGGTGTAGACTATACTTCTGTACGTGATTTTAACGTTACTGGTAATTCACAAAGTGATGATGGCTTTAATGGACGTGAAGCACCATACTTCTTCATTGATATTAATACTACACAATCTGCTCGTTATATTAAAATTCAATTAGATAATACAAAAGAGTTTAAGGTTAATGAAGTTGTTGTTAATGATGGAAACACAATCACCAAAGAAAACTTAGCCCTAAGTACCACATCTCCACAGAGCAATTCCAACTTATTAGCAAATGCTGCCGATAGAGATTTAAGTACTACATATGTAGCTGGTAGCGATGGAATCGCTGGAAATGTAACATTAACTATTACAGATCCAAATGTGGTTTTACAAGCAACGATTATGCAATCATCTTCGAATATATCAAATGCAAAATTTGAAGTATTAGAAACAGATACATGGACTACTGTAGGAACACTAAGTCAGTCAATTAATGTTTTTGATTTAGAAAGTTATGAAAATATCTTAGCGCTACGTGTATCTTATAATGACGGACAACGAGTAGATCTATTAGATATGACATACCTAACAGGTGCTACACATACCGTTACCATTGATATTGATGGAACAACTTCAACACATTCTATCATTGATGGAAAAACATTACCTTCTCAAAGTGCTCCAAGTATTGCCGGTAAAGAGTTTAAAGGTTGGTTTGTTGGTGATGTTGAATATGATTTTTCAACACCTGTAACAAGTAGCTTTACGCTTACTGCAAAGTTTAGTATTATCGATAAAACTGCACTTTCAGAGAAAATTAAAGAAGTAGAAATGTTAGATTTAGATACATATGATTTAACTAACGAACAAGTTGAGGCAATTACAACAGCACTTGAAGCCGCAACAGTTGTAGAAGCCGATGCTATGGCAACTCAAGATCAAATAGATAGTGCACTAGAAACGTTAACACAAAGCGTAGATGGCATCACACTAAAAGGAGCAGATTACAGTTCAGTAGATACTGCTATAGAGAATATACCTAATGAATTATCAAACTTCACAAGTGAAAGTTTATCCAAATTACAAGAGGCGCTTGATGCCGTTATTGACGACTATGATATTACAAAACAAGATGAAGTAGATGCAATGGCTAAAGCTATTACCGATGCGCTAGATTCTTTAGATCTTCTTCCTGCAGATTATAGTGTCATAAACACTGCTAAAGAAAACATACCAAGTGATTTATCTCTATACACTGATGAAAGTGTAAGTGATTTGCAAGCTGCTTTAGATGCTGTAACAAACGACTATGATATTACAAAACAAGATGAAGTAGATGCAATGGCTAAAGCTATTACCGATGCGATTGCTGCTTTAGATCTTCTTCCTGCAGACTACTCTGCAATCACCGATATATTAGATAAAATTGCTGCAATGGATTTAGATAAATATTACTCTGCAAAACAGGTAATGCAAATCATTGTTGCAATTGAGTACGATAAAAACATTAATCAACAAAACGAAGTAGATACAATGGCATCTGATTTACAAGATGCATTTGATGCACTTACTCCAAAAGATATCAGCAGTGATATTAAAGGTGCAAATCAAGAAATTACTAGTATAGACGATTATATACCGTTTATAATTGATGATGCAACTCTTGAAGACTTTGTATGTGTGTATATTAATGGTACTAAAATAATGGAACCAATGTATCGATTAAGTGACGGAAGTATTGTTGTTGAATTAGCGCCTGAATTATTAGCTACTTTAGCACAAGGTGAACATACTTTAGAAATTGTTACAGATGAAATGGTTTATACTACACCATTCACTGTTGCTGTAGCTTCAACAAGCACTCCATCTCCAGAAACAACACCTTCAACACCTTCAACTGGGGATACAAGTAACACAATGTTCTTCTTACTGCTTGGATGTGCATCAATGCTAGTAGCCAGAAAAACTTATAAGAAAATAAAAGCATAATATATATTAATGGTGGGAATGATATTTTAATATCATTCCTATCTTTTTAAGGTTCTTATATATTAAGAAAAGTAACAGTATATAATATGTTTTAACGTGCCGTTATACAAAGCATAATATCTATTACTATCTAAGATTGATTATATATATATCTAAAATTGTTGATATTATGATATTTTTAATATTTAATTACATGTGATATACTTATTTCAGAGAAGAATAATTATGCGTCTTATGACATTTATCAAATCGGAGGTTTTTATGAAAGATATAAAAGAAAATATTGAGATGACGTTTTCTACTATCGCAGAGTTACACTATACCAAAATGTCTCCATCTTATGCAGAAATATTAAAAGAGGGTAAAGTCGGGTTATTTAACAAAGGTATGCTTAAAAAAATTGTAGCTAGTATAGAAGAAGGAAATGCCTCGTATATAAAAGTAATCTTAGGTAAAACATTTAGTATTAGAATGTTTAGTTCTTATGATGATGGTTATGATATATACATCTATTCAAGAATGAAAACAGACAATGGTGTTTTCATTGATACTGGTGTGCAACTTATTGATAAATTCGACCCAGATGTTGATACTTATGCCTACTTATTACAATTTAAGATTAAAAAAGCAGTGTATTATATAATTGTTGAATCACTTGAACAAGAATATCTGCTTGCTAATGCAAAAAGGTTAATGTCTATTGATACCAACAGTACGAATACATACGTGGTGCCAGAACTTCAAGAACAGCCGTTAATTGATAAAGCTATTGATGCACTAGCAAGTAAGTTTTTTAAATAATAATTAAAATGATTTTATATATAGCTAATCAGGCAAAGCCTTGTTATGAACATTTAAGACCGATTTATTATCGGTCTTTTTGTTTTGTATCTTTAAAATGAATAGTATCATCTACTTTTATTCTAATTAATCATGACAAATATTCAGTTATTGTATATAACGAAAGCATACCCCCATAGGGTATGTGGCAAAGGAGGATTTTGTATGAAACAATGTATGGATGTAGAGGCAATAAATAAACGCCTAAAAAGAATTGAAGGGCAAGTACGTGGCATTAACAAAATGGTTAATGAAGATAAACCTTGTGAGGATATCCTAATTCAAATCGGTGCTATCAAATCAGCGCTTCACAAAACAGGGCAGCTTATTCTCGAGGGACATATGCACCACTGTGTGCTCGATGGCATAAATAGTGGTAAAGAGGATGAGACAATAGAAAAACTGATCTCAGCACTTAACCAATTTTCTAAAACAATTTAGGGGGATGGACAATGAAACAACGAATAATGAAACTTAATTCAATACCAATGCTATGTATTTCAGGTATATTTTTATTTGTTGGTTTTATAACAGAGTATATACTACCACTAATGAACATATCTTTTGAATTCCCGGTAAACCCTGCATGGGTTTCACTTATAATTTCTGGTATTCCCCTTGCATATCTTGCAATAGTAAATACCTTAAACAAAAGAATTACATCACCTCTTTTAATCACTATTGCCATGATGGCTGCTGTTTATATTGGTGATATTTTTGCAGCAGGTGAAGTTGCTTTTATTATGGCAACTGGAGAACTTTTAGAAGATAGAACGGTTGAAAAAGCAAAAAAAGGTATCGAAATGCTTTTAAATCTTGTTCCCGCAAAAGGTCGAGTAATCAACAAAAATAGAGAAACCATGGTAGAAGCTAAGGACATTAAACAAAATGATATACTAAGAGTTTTACCAGGTGAAAGTTTTCCAGCTGATGGAATTATCATAGAAGGTAGCACAACTATTGATCAAAGTATAATGACTGGCGAAAGTTTACCTGTTGATAAATCTGTTGATGATGAAGTATTTGCAGGAACGATAAATCGTTTTGGATCGGTAGATATGAAAGTAACAAAATCTTTTGCGAATTCATCATTGCAAAAAATGATTAAATTAGTTGAAGATGCTGATCATCAAAAAGCACCAACACAAAAAATTGTGGATAAATGGGCGGGCTATCTTGTTCCACTCGCCTGTATAATCGCAATAATTACATACCTGATTTTCAACTTCGCATTAGATAGACCCGATGATGCATTAATTCGAGCTGTTACTATTTTAGTTGTATTTTGTCCTTGTGCTTTAGCACTAGCTACCCCTACTTCTATTATGGCAGCAATCGGTCAAGCAACAAAAAATGGTGTGCTTATTAAATCAGGTGAAGCATTAGAACGCATGGGGACAGTTAATACTGTTTGCTTTGATAAGACCGGCACTATAACACATGGTAAACTTGTTATAAGTGATATAACAACATTTGATTATGATGAAAGCAAACTACTATCTCTTTTAAGTAGTGTTGAAAGTCGTTCGGAACATCCAATCGGAAAAGCTGTTATATCTTATGCTAAAGCAAACAATATAAACATGTTAGACTTAAAACACTTTAATATGAATATTGGAAAAGGTGTTGTTGCAACAGTTGATGGAATACAAATCTTTTGCGGTAACGAAAAACTTATAGAAGATACTGCAAAACTATCTATTGAAAGCCAAGTAGCTAATACAATTTCATCATTAAGAAAGCAAGGAAAAGCAGTAATTATCGTAGCAAACAATGAAAAAGTTATTGGAGTTATTGGACTTTCTGATGAAATAAAAGACAGTTCAATGACAGCTATTTCGAACCTTAGATTAGCTGGCATAAACAAAACAGTACTACTTACAGGTGACAATGAAAAAAGTGCTAATTTTATAGCAAATAAAGTTGCTATAACCGACGTTAAATCTTCACTTCTTCCAGAAGGAAAAGTTAAAGCAATAAAGGAACTAATGCAAAGTGGAGGAAATGTGTGTATGGTTGGTGATGGTGTAAATGATGCACCTGCACTTAAAACTTCAAATGTTGGAATTGCTATGGGTACAATGGGTAGTGACATAGCTATTGATGCTGCTGATATTGCTATTATGGGTGACGATATAACTAAAATTTCCTATATCAAAAAGTTATCAAATGCCACCATTTTCTCAATCAAATTCAACATAACAATGTCGATGTTGATTAACTTTGGTGCAATTATCCTATCTGTTATGGGGTTACTAACCCCTGCAACTGGTGCGCTCGTACATAATGCCGGTTCGGTATTAGTTGTATTAAATGCTGCAAGACTGTATGATAAAAAAATAATATAATTTAAATTAGCTAGACATTAAAAACCTGTACTAAACAAAGTACAGGTTAAGTATTTTACATGATGGAACAGTTCATCTATAAATCAAAAGAATCGTGAGGAGCTGTTTTATCAAATGGCTTCTTTTTTGTTCCAACTACTATTTCATCAATATGTGAAAATGAATAATCTTTATCGTGCATACCATTATGTGATGTGCACACTTTAATATTAGAATAATTGTTTAGCTCTTCTTTTAATTTTTTTAAAGAACTAATATTTTGATTTGTGTCCATATTATAAAAATCAAAGAAGCAATAACCACCAAACTCATTAGTAGCTATACTGTCACCAGTAAACAGATACGTATTATCTACTAAAAAGGCACTATGCCCTTTGGTATGTCCAGGTATATGGAAACATTCAACCTTAATATCATCAATCATAATGATATCTCTATCTTTAAATAAATTATATTTTCCTTGAAAACAAACAGGATTTTTAAGTTTTATTCCAGCAAAAGAAAATCTCTTTTCTTTACCTAAAATCATATTTTCTTCTTCAATATGTAAATAAACATCTGCATTTGGAGCGAATCTTTTTTCTGACAAAAGCCCACCCACATGATCGATATCTGCATGGGTTATAAAAACAGATAGTATAGCATCATTGTTGATATCGAATATTTCTAATGCGTCAAATATCCTCTTCTCTTATGGTATACAAGTTATCATTAATTTTAGAAGTAGAAATAGGGTTAATTATTCCTGTTCCTTTTAGTTTTGATGGTTTGATTTTATCCTGAAAAAATGTTAAAACATTTTACAAGGGGTGTGCTACGGCATACCTCTATTTTTTACGCAGAAAGTTAGAAAATTGTTGATTATTTCATGAAGTTTATATTAGCTTTTGGATAAAATTATAAAATTTGTTGATAAACATACCAACAGTATGATACTATATTTACATACCAACGGTATGGAGGTGAAAGTATGGCTCGAAATAAATATCCAGAACAAACTATTGAACGAATTATCGAAGTGTCCACTCGCCTGTTTCTTGAAAAAGGATATGATAACACTAGTTTACAAGATATCTTAAATGAACTTCATGGTCTTACTAAGGGTGCTATTTATCATCATTTCAAGTCAAAAGAAGATATATTTGATGCAGTTGCTACAAAACTTGGTAACGCAAATGGACAGTTTTTTGTTGATATGAAAAACAATTCTACACTTACAGGTGCAGAAAAGTTAAAGCAAGTCTTAGTGCTCAATGTATTTAGTGAAGCCTCTGCTACTTTGATTGATATAGTGCCAAATCTTTTAGACAATCCAAAATTTTTAGCTTCACAGTTAAAAACTACCATGGATGAGGTTGTTCCACACTACTTATTCCCAATCATCGAACAAGGGGTAAATGATGGCTCAATTACTTGTGACAAACCCTACGAACTTGCAGAACTTATATCATTACTGCTAAACACTTGGCTTAATCCTGTTATATTTGGATCAGATAAAAGGAAATTAGCTAATAAATGTCAGATGATTAATGACCTTACTTCACAATACAATTTTGTATTATTTGACGATGAGTTTATTGAAAAATTCAAAAAGCTATAAAAATAACTGCTCTAAACATGAGCAGATTATTTTTAAACAAATACATACCAACCGTAGGTATATATCGAAAGAAGGGAATATTATGAAAATAGAACACTTAGTATTGAACAGAGACTACAAGTATTACACAAACAAAACATGCAGTGAGACTGCAACGTTTAGATTATTTAAATATAGAAAAGGATGGTTATAACTATGAAACAAACAAAATTATGGCAAAAGGACTTCACTTTAGTGGTGATCGGACAAATTATTTCACTATTTGGAAATGGTATACTTCGATTTGCTCTACCGCTTTATTTACTGAACATAACAGGATCATCAGCCCTTTTTGGAGTAGTAAGCGCGGTATCGTTTCTACCTTTAGTTTTACTTATGCCTATTGGTGGGATTGTTGCTGATAGGGCAAACAAACGAAATATTATGGTGTTACTTGATTTTTTAACAGGCTTTTTAATGTTGTTCTTCTACCTGACTATGGATACCATTTCGTTAATACCTTTGCTCATTGCCACACTGATGATTTTATATAGCATAGGTGGTATATATCAACCAACAGTACAGGCAAGTGTTCCGATACTTCTAGATAACAAAATACTTGCAAAAGGTAATGGCATTGTAAGTAGCATTGGAGCTTTAGCGAACTTAGTAGCACCAGTTATTGGAGGGATACTGCTTGGAAGCTTTGGAATTACACCAATTATTATAGTTTCTGTTATTTGCTTTTTCATCTCTGCAATTTTGGAAATATTTATTACAATTCCATACAATAAGGAAAAATCATCGTCACGAATGCTAGCTATGGTAAAAGAAGACTTTAAAGTTTCTATAAAATTCATATTCAAAGACAAACCCAATCTTCGTAAATTAATGTTAGTTATTTGTATATTAAATACACTAATATCTGCTTTAATCATCATTTCACTTCCTGTGCTCATTACCGATAGACTATTCCTTAGTGAAGAAATGTATGGGTATTCTCAAGCAGTTCTTGCCTTAGGGGGGCTATTTGGTGGTATATTAGCAGGGATATTTGGAGAGAAACTCCATATAAATAATCTATATAAATATATTGTGTTGGTGTCTTTAAGCCTTATTCCTATGTCAGTCGCAATGGTATTTAACAGTAGCCCAATAGTATCATATAGTCTGATTTTAATAACTGTCTTTGGAGCGATGTGTTCATCTTCATTAGCGTCTGTAATGATTATTACCTACATTCAAAGCAAGACAACTGAAAATATGATTGGGAAAGTTATGGCATTTGTAATGACAGTGGGTATGGTTGCATCTCCATTAGGGCAAGCTTTTTATGGAATTGCTTTTGAATATCTAATTGGTTATGAGAGTTTTATTATATTAGGGGCAGTTACATTGTCTTTGCTTACTGCCATTTATGCAAAAAGAATTTTCCATAAATATTGTAATGATAAGTAAAATTTATATCTTTAACAAAACCTTTATCCCTTGTTGTATTTACAATTTTTAGTACTTAAAAAGATCGATTAATTTCGATCTTTTTTTAGATTTTTACAGGATATATGATGAATTGTAATTCATCATAATACATCACAATAATATTTTAATAAATTCACTAATTCTTTTTATAACACGTCTTAGTGAGTTAGTACAATGTCTAACTTATTGTTTATTATTCATATGTGGAAATATGTGTATTAACTAGTTGTTTTTCCATATCATCAATATGTGTTGTAATTATCATGTTTTATTGACTGTCGGAAATATCATTAGAATTACAATTT
>CAYJPL010000034.1:0-21840 GCA_964372125.1 uncultured Erysipelotrichales bacterium | reverse complement strand
GGGTTCCATCATATAGTGCACATGAAGTATATGTAATGTATCCAAATCAAGAATCTGTTGATAATGCGATTTCTATGATTAATGAAGTAATGGGAGAATAGAAAAGCATAAAAAGGTCCATACTGAAAATGTATGGGCTTTTTACAATATATAGAAGTTATAATAATGAGAGTGGAATTATAATGATAATTAGACTCACCGCATTGATGAATGCTTGAAAATATGGTATACTGATGATTGATTTAGTACTTAAGTAATGACTTAAAAAAATCAAAGAACACATAGACTAGTTTTCAAAGGTAGTAAATAACAAGAGTCTATAATCAACTGTTTCAAAGTGAAGTCCGAAGGTCAGAAATATAATAAATTCTGATTATATATTACCTTTGAACCAGAAAGTTAGTATTAAAGAAAATAAAGAGGGATAAAATTTGAATAACTTATTATTGCCTACTATTTTAATGGTGGTAGAGTCAGCTATTTATTTGTTTATGGGAGTATTGTTCGATATTCCGCCAGAATTACATATAAGAACGCTTTGTTTGTACTTACTGTTTATGGCTACATATAAGCATTTTAAAGTGCGCTCTAGTTTGATATGGGATGAGATGCGTAATGTGGCAAAAGCATTATTATTATTTATCATTACAATAACGCTTATTGTTGTAGAAGAAACGCTATGGTTAACCCTCATGACATATTTATTAATTTCAATTATTATGTTTGTATCATCGATATCAACAAGCAGATTTTTGCGAATCAAGTACAGAAATATTTTTGCAAGAAAAACACTTGTTATTGGG
Source organism: uncultured Erysipelotrichales bacterium (assembly GCA_964372125.1). Lineage (GTDB taxonomy): Bacteria > Bacillota_I > Bacilli_A > Erysipelotrichales > Coprobacillaceae > Tannockella. The sequence continues at coordinate 21,037 of CAYJPL010000034.1, read as the reverse complement.
ATTGGAAATGACGCAAAACGATATGTGGATATAACGAAGAATAATCGATTTGCGCTAACAGATGTAGTAGCGATGTTTACTATAGAAAAAAAATGTGATTTAAAAGAGTTAATTGATATAAACCTAGGTAGACACGGAACGATTCCGGTATATCAGTATAGTCAGCTAGATGAGGTAATTAGAGAAAATAAAATAAATCAAATTGTAGTAATTTTACCTGAAGCGAACCGAGATGATGTTGCCTATGTTATGAAAGACCTTAATGGTAAAGTTCAGCACATTAAACATTTAGTAGAGGGGATTGGACTTATTACATTCTCATCGATAATACAAGACTTTGATGGATTAGTACTTGTATCTACATCGAGGGATGTCATGAATATATTGGATCGTGCTTTCAAACGAATTGTTGATGTCTCTGCAGGTATTGTAGGATGTCTTTTAGTGGGCCCGATAGCATTGTGTATAAAATACAAATATGTGAAGGAGGGTGATAAAAGTCCAATTATCTTTAAGCAAGAAAGAATTGGTAAAAATGGAAAAATGATTAAAATTTATAAATTTAGAACTATGATTCCTAATGCAGAAACCGTACTAGAGGAATTAATGGAAAAAGATCCTGATATAAAAAGAGAATATTTGCAAAACAAAAAATTAAGAAATGATCCAAGAATAACAAAAATAGGAAACAAGCTTAGAAGTACTTCACTTGATGAATTTCCTCAGTTCATAAATGTTATCAAAGGTGAAATGTCTCTGGTTGGTCCTAGGCCATACTTATTTAGAGAAAAAGATGATATGGATGTGTATTATAAATCAATTATCTCATGTAAACCTGGGATTACAGGAATGTGGCAAGCAAATGGAAGAAGTGATGTCGGATTTGAAGACCGCTGTAAGCTGGATGATTTCTATTATAAAAATTGGTCAATTTCATTGGACTTTATCATTATATATAAAACGATTAAAAGTGTGCTATATGGAAAAGGAGCACTATAAATAAGTAGAAAAAGAGGAAAGTATATGAAGATAGCAGTAGCTGGAACTGGATATGTAGGCCTTTCATTAGCAACCTTATTATCACAAAATAACGAAGTTATCGCATTGGATATTGTCCAAGAAAAAGTAGACATGATAAACAAGCGTATCACACCAATTCAAGATGAGGAAATAGAGCGATATTTTCGTGAAAAGCAATTAAACTTATTTGCAACAGTAGATGAAAAAATTGCGTTTGAAAATGCAAAATACATCATCATAAGTACCCCGACAAATTATGATCCTACTAAAAATTACTTTGATACGAGTAGTGTGGAGAAAATAATTCGAACTGTAAAAGAAATGAATTTAGATACAACAATGGTTGTTAAATCAACAGTTCCTGTTGGATTTGTAAGTGAAATGAAACAAAAGTATCATATTGACAATATCTTTTTTTCACCAGAGTTTTTAAGAGAGGGAAATGCTTTGTTTGATAATCTATACCCATCAAGAATTATTATTGGCGAAAAAAGTGCTCGTGCAAAGCTATTTGCAGACTTACTTGTGGAAGGTGCAATGAAGGAAGATATATCAGTTTTATATACAGAAAATACGGAAGCAGAGGCAATAAAACTATTTGCTAATACATATCTAGCATTGCGTGTATCTTTTTTTAACGAATTGGATACTTATGCAGAGATTAGGGGTTTAGATACAAAACAAATTATTGATGGGGTATCATTGGATCCCCGAATTGGAGACCACTACAACAACCCATCATTTGGATATGGGGGGTATTGTTTACCAAAGGATACTAAGCAATTATTGGCTAACTATGACCAGGTTCCGCAAAATTTAATTGAAGCAATAGTAGACGCAAACCGAACACGAAAAGATCACATTGCAAAAATGATACACGAGCGAAATCCCAAGGTAGTAGGAATTTATCGTCTAACGATGAAGACAGGGTCTGATAACTTTAGAGCGTCATCAATTCAGGGAGTAATGAAAAGACTTGTTGAAATGGGGATTGAGGTAGTTATTTATGAACCAACACTGAAAGAAGAGTATTTTTACGATAGTAAGGTAATCAAGTCTTTAGAAGAATTTAAAGGTGTGTCTGATGTTATTCTTTTAAATAGAAATACAAATGAATTGGATGACATTATTAGCAAAGTATATACGAGAGATATTTATAGAAGGGATTAACAGTTGTGAATAAGCCGTATTTTTATAACTGAAATTGGTAGATAAGTCGACTGAGCTGATATGATTTTAATAGATTAACTATTAGAATCATGATTATGCAAATATGTTTTTCTAAGTGCATATTCATATACACTAAAAGATATGCTATTTTTGTATTAGTTTTAAAGAGGTTTTATAATAAACTACATGCTTAAAAATCTAAAATATATACAATATATATATTTTGAATATAGGAGAAAAAGGATGAGGAAGTTTCAAATAAACAAATTCTATGTGCTAACAATGACACTAGCGTTTGTAACACGAATAGGAGACTACATTGTCTCTAGATATTTTAGCCTGCTAATTGCAGGATTATGGATATTGTATGGAGTATATTCATTATTAAGAAAATACAAAGGTACAAAGGAAATCTCAAAGACGAGTAAATACTTGTTCATCTACTTTTTTTTGCCAGTAGTTATAATCCATATATATACAATATTACTAATGATAGCCGGAGTGGTTGACTTTAACTTGATTACGACAAATAGTAGTATTTATGTACCAGTTTTATTTACTATTATTTCATTTTACTTGTTCAAATTAGATACTCCTAAATACTTGATGATTTCTTTACTATTGTCATGGGTGATTACAATCATTTCCACAGTATTAGTAAAAGGACCAATGGTAATAGTAGATAACTTATCATTTTTATTATTTGGTGGAGAGATGGGGACATTTGTATATTATTTTGAATTACATGATACAATTTTAGCTATTGGGTTTGTATTCATCTTCTATTTTTTGAAGAATCAAAAGATGAAAAAAATTGATTATTTTATATCAGTTGGTCTTGCCGTGGCATTCTTGTTTGGTCTTAAAAGAATTGCTGTCGTTGCTCTACTAGTAATAGTTGGCTATTGGTTTATAATGAAACGTCTGCCAGATAAATATAAATATAGATTCGAAGTAATTACAGGAGTGGCAATTATATTTTTTTCTTTTTTATTTCTGTTTATTGTTTCTAGTTTTGAAAAAATGGAGTTTCTTACTAACTTGACTGGAATTGATACAATGGGAAGAATATATTATTACGATGTCATTATGTCATTGACGGATTTTTCAATTAGTTTTTTAGGATTAGGTAGAAATGTTGTCAGTCATATACTTGTTGAAGAGCATGCATACTTAAATGTTGCAGGAGTACATAGTGATATAGTAAAAATGTATGCAGAAAATGGGTTCATAATGTTTTCGCTTTGGATAACGTACTATTTATTATATTTACCACACAGATTAAAAAGTAAATTTTCGTTTAAAGTTACAAACTCTTATTTCTTGGCTAGTTTATATTTATTTATTCTATACTTCACAGATAATGTGGAAAATTATTTTATTTGTCAAATTATATTTCTAATGATTCCGTTTTATTTTATATATGAATTTGTTGAAAAAAACAAGACATGGAGTAGTTAAATGTAAAGAAAGGTAAATTCAAGTGAGAATTTTAATAATCATGAAATGAATACATTAAAAAAAGTAGTAAATAAAATTTTATACCCTAATACACATTCTTCAAAAGCGTTTATTAAATATTTAACGTCAAAAGGAATAGAAATAGGGGAAGGCACAATATTTACAAAACCAAAACAAACTACAGTTGACACACAAAAACCTGAATTTTTAGTAATTGGGAATAATTGTTGTATAACAGAGGGAGTTGTATTGCTTGCACACGATTGGAGTTACAGTGTGGTTGCAAGAGTGTATCATGATGCACCCGCTAAGCAAAGAATTACTAAAATAGGGAACAACGTATTTATTGGAATAAACAGTATAATATTAATGGGTGCAAACATAGGAGATAATGTAATAATAGGGGCAGGTAGTGTAGTGAATGGAAAAGTTGATTCTAACAGTGTTTATGCTGGGAATCCTGCTGTGAAAATTCATACACTGGATGAACATTATAAAAAAATCAAGGATGACTTTGAAAACAGTGCACTTATAACGGTGAAACGTCTACAAGAAAAGTACAATTCACCAATTAGGCTTGAAGACTTAGGGATATATACTTCTCTTTTTGTTGAAAAGACTGATGAAAATATGGAGTATTATTTTAAGCATTCTTCAATTAAAGATGTAATCCGTGTTATGCAAAAAAAATACTTAACAATTGATGAGTTGGTTGAAAGGGGAGGAGAAAAAAATGAATAAGTTAGTTAGTATAATTATCCCCAATTACAATAATGAAAAATATATTGTCCGCTGTTTGGATTCAATACTGCAGCAAACGTATGAAAATATTGAAGTGATTATTATTGATGATGGCTCAACTGATAATTCATGGAATATAATCAATCAATATCGTACACGGGATAACTTTACTATAGTAAAGCAGTATAATATGAATGCCTCGGTAGCAAGGAATAAAGGTATTGAATTATCTAGGGGAGAATACTTGTTTTTTCTTGATTCTGATGATTACATTTTTAGTGATGCCATAGAAAAAATGGTACATACTTATAATGAAATTAATATTGATTTAGTCATAGGGGACTTTTGTTTGGTTGAAGAAAATGAGAAGCTAATACGTAAAGAAAAGCACTCTGTGTATAATCTAATGATTGATAATCCATTATTATACAGCTATATATCACCAAACCCTTCAAATAAGTTATATAAACGTTGTATTATTATCGATAATGGAATATATTTCGGAAATGTTAGAATAGGACAGGATTTAAACTTCTATATGAAATACCTACTAAAGTGTAAAAATATTGTTTTTATTGATAATCTAATATATTCTTGGAGACAAGTTGAAAATGGAATGAGCCAAACTGCTTCTTTGAAAATATTTGATATTGTAGCAAGTTTCCAAGATATTAAGAAATTTTATACAATTTCAAATTCACAAAAAGAATACGATAAATATGTGACAGCAGTTGAATTTAAGCACTATTGCTATCAAATGGAAAAACAGATAAAGTTTAGGAATTATAAAATGAGAAAGTTAATAGTTTATTATTTTTCAAATGCAATAGCCAATATAGATATAAAGAAAAGTGTACATTATTCGCAGTATAAAAAAATGTATATAATTTGTAAATTAAAAATTTTTTTTAAATTTATGTACACCAGTGAACTATATCGTATGCTTATTTTGAAAATAAAAAAATAAAATGATTAGAAAGGAAGAATATTATGTTTAGTGTAATAGTACCAGTTTATAATGTAGAAAAGTACATTAATCAATGTATAGATAGTATAATTAATCAGACATATAAAGATATAGAAATTATCTTGGTGAATGATGGATCTACTGATGGTAGCCTAGAAATATGTAACCAATACAAAGCTACTGACCCTCGAATAAGTGTGATTAGTAAAAAAAATGAGGGTATAGGTGAAGCCAGGAATACTGGATTAAAAGTTGCAACACGAAAATATGTTACTTTCGTTGACTCAGATGATATGCTAGACAAAGATGCGATATACAGACTATACAATTGTATTATTGAAACAGGCGCTGATACAGTACTTGGAGGGTATGCGAGAATAAATGAAAATGGTACTGTGATATTCAAGTCGTACCAAAAACCTGAATCATATACGGGGAATAAAGTTAAAGAATCATTTTTCCCTAGGTTATTAGGTAGTTCCCCAACAAAAAGAGATGCTGTTCGTCCATCTGTATGGAATGTCGCATATTCCCTAGATATAATTAAGGAAAACAACTTATGTTTCCCGTCAGAAAGACGACTAATAGCAGAAGATATGGTATTTGATATATGTTACTATCAGTATGTAAGGCGTGTAGAAATGATTGATTTCCCTGGGTATTTATATAGAGTAAACCCAAGTTCGATTACAAATACATATAAAGCAGATAGGTTCGATAAAATATGTATTCTATATGATTATGTCATTCCATTAATTCGAGAGTTAAATTATGGTGAAGATGTAATACAGAGATGTCAAAGACAGTTCTTTGTTTATACATTAACATGTTTAAATCAAGAAGTTGGAAATAAGAGCTTTTCTTTTAAAACAAAGAACGGAAATATTTTTAAAATAGTTAATAATAAATTTTTACAGGAACAAATCGCTACATATCCAATTAATAAAGTTCAGTTACAGCCAAGAATTTTTTTATTGCTTCTAAAGTGGAAATCATTAAAAATTCTAATGTTATTACTTAAATTAAAAAAACAAAATAATGCTGCATAATCACTAGTTTAAATATATAGAATTATATTGTTTCATAGTGATAAAACGGTATTCATGGAGGATGAAATGAGAATATTAATGATAAGTACATCGGGATTAAATAAAAATGGGATTGGTAACAGTATATTGTCATTTTGTAAATTTTTGGATAATAAAAACTACAAAGTAGATTTGTTAGATGTGAAAAATGAACATACCGATATTGCGTCAATAACGACAAAACTTGGTATCGATCTCAAGAGTATAGTAAATCGAAGAAAAGTGCTATTATATTTTATCGCTCTTGTTAAGTTGATTCGTGCAGAGAGATATGACATTGTACATGTACATGGTTCAAGTTCTATTATTACAATTGAACTATTCGCTGCATTTCTTGGAGGATGTAAAAGGAGAATCGCGCACGGACACAGTACATCGTGTAATCATAAGATTATACATAAAATTTTGAGACCAATATTGAACACAATTAGTAGTGATAGATTAGCATGCGGTCAGTTGGCAGGCGACTGGGTATTTGGTAATGGGAATTTCAAAATTTTACGAAATGGTATAGAAACTGAAAAATTTAAATATAATGAAAATCAGAGAAATAAATATCGTAATAAATACGTTTTAAATAATCAGTTAGTATTTGGTCATGTAGGTAATTTTAACGAGGTGAAAAATCAAATTTATGTTGTTGAAATTTTTAATGAGTTCCTAAAAAAGGAACAAAATAGTGTGCTTGTTTTTATGGGTGACGGAGTGCCACATATTGATATTGTAAAGAATCGGGTTAAAGAGTTAGGAATAATTGAAAAAGTTCTATTTTTGGGAAGTGTGGATAATGTTTATCAAGTGCAACAGGCTATAGATATAATGCTTTTGCCTTCACTTTATGAAGGATTACCAAATGTAGTTATTGAATGGCAAATTGGAGGAATACCATCAATCATATCTGATGTTATTACAGATGAATGCATAATATGTGATTTTATATACAAGGAATCTATCCATTGTGATGTGGATTATTGGTTAAGACATATTGATATGATTAGAGTAAAACAAGTAAATAGGAAGAAGGAACTATCAGAAATAGGTCTAAACAGGGCAATCCTTTCGGGATATTCGATAGAAAATGCTACAAAAGAGCTTATGAATATTTACGATAGTAAATAGTTGTTACAATAAAAAGGAAATAGGGGATAATCTATGGAAAAAGAAAAAATATGTTTAGTATCCTCATCAGGAGGACATCTTGCTCATTTATATATGCTTAAAAAATTTTGGCATGATAAAGATAGATTTTGGGTAACTTTTGATAAGGATGATGCTAAAAGTATGTTAAATAATGAAAAAAAATACCATTGCTTTCATCCAACAAATCGAAATATTTTTAATTTAGTGAAAAACACTTTTTTAGCAATAAGTGTTATCAGAAAAGAACGACCTAAAGTAATTATTTCTACTGGTGCTGCTGTTGCTGTTCCGTTTTTTTACATAGGTAAGTTATATGGGGTAAAGCTGGTTTATATAGAAGTTTTTGATCGGGTAAACACACCGACATTAACTGGGAAACTAGTGTACCCTATTACAGATAAATTTATTGTCCAATGGGAAGAAATGAAAGAAATATATCCAAAAGCAATAAATTTAGGAAGTATTTTTTAACAGATTAAGTGATTTGCTTGATATAGAAGTAACCAATAAGGAGGGAATATGATATTTATTACTGTTGGAACACATGAGCAACAATTTAATAGGCTAGTCGAATATGTTGATAATCTTATATTAAATAAGGTGATAAAAGAGGATGTATTTATGCAAATTGGATATTCAACATATGAACCAAAAAATTGTAAGTGGGCAAAATTTTTACCTTATACTGAGATGAGTAAATATATACAAGATTCTAGGATTACAATAACACATGGAGGGCCGGCTAGCTTTATAATGCCACTCCAAATGGGAAAAATACCTATAGTTGTCCCAAGGCAAAAAAAATATAATGAACATGTAAATGATCATCAACTAGAATTTGCGATTATAGTTGAAAATAGGCAAAAAAACATTCTTCTTGTAGAAGAAATTGATGAATTAGAAGATATTATTACTAATTATGATAAGAAAATTCATAAAATAGATACAGGTATTAAAAGTAATAATGAAATGTTCAACATTGAGTTTGAAAAAATAGTTAATCAATTATTTTAACTGATAAAAGTGTGTGCTATAGCTGCTATTGTAGTAAAAAAGAGTCACCAAGGTTTTAGAATATTCAAAATGAAGGGAGTACTATATGGAAAAACAAATAATGGTTAGTGTGTATATGGCGACATATAATCATGAAAAATATATTAGACAAGCATTAGAAAGTGTTGTAAATCAAAATACAAAATTTAATTATGAAATAATAGTTCATGATGATGCATCAACAGATGGAACACAAGCAATTATCCTTGAGTATCAAAGAAATTACCCTGATTTGATTGTTCCGGTATTACAAACTATAAATCAATACCAACTTGGTGTAGAAAGGCTAGTCAATTTTGTATTACCGATAGCAAGAGGAGAGTATTTTGCTATGAACGAAGGTGATGACTTTTGGACAGATAATTATAAATTGCAAAAGCAGGTTGATTATATGGAATTAAATAGAAATTGCACGCTTGTTACGCATAAGTCCAATCGTATATCTGAAACGGGAGATTATTTAGGAGAAGTATATACACCTGTAAGTACAGGGGCTTATACAATAAAAGACATTTTAATGAATCATACTTATTTCACAACAAATTCTATGCTTGTTAAGATGAGTACGTTAAAAGAACATATTAAAATATTTGAAGACTGTCCCTCGTTTGACTATATTATAAAAACTATAGCTATTTTATCAGGAGAAGTCCACGCATTGAAAGATAATATGTCTAGCTATAGAATAGCTTCAAATGGATCATGGACAAGTAGGATGGTTGCTGATAAGAAGAAATACATCAATCATATACAACAATCAATAGATACATATAAGTATATTGATAAGCACTTCCATAGAATATATCATGATGAAATACAGGCTTGTATCATGCAAAGAGAATTCGAGTTACTTATGCTGGAGTCAAACTATAAAATGGTATTGAACAAGTCATATAAACAATTTTTCAGCGTACTTCCAACAAAAGCAAAAATAAAAATTTACATAGGAAGTAGATTTCCAAAATTACTAAAACTTCTTATAAAAATAGGTGGGAAATCACATGAGTAATTCGTTACATGAAGCAACAGCATCTTCACTTCTATGGAAGTTGTTTGAGCGAGTAGGGGCACAATTAATACAATTTTTAGTGTCAATAGTACTGGCAAGAATTCTAGTCCCTGATGATTATGGAGCAATAGCAATAATTACAATTTTCATACAATTAGCCCAAGTATTTATACAAGGGGGGCTTTCACAAGCGTTAATACAGAAAAAAAATAGTGATGATTTAGATTATTCAAGTGTATTTTTTTGTAGCTTATTTATTTCATTCATACTTTATATAATTATTTATTTTATTTTAGCTCCATGGATTTCTATATACTACAATATGCCTATTTTATCAGATGTTTTAAGAGTGTTATCAATTACAATAATAATTGGTACATACAATAGTATGCAAAATACAATTTTATCAAAGAATCTTTTATTCAAAAAATTATTTTGGAGTTCATTTAGCTCAATAATTATTGCAGGAATTATTGGTGTATTTCTTGCGTACTCAGGATATGGCGTATGGGCGTTAGTTTGGCAACAAATTGTAAGTGTAATTATGACATCGATAATTATGACTTTTACAGTCCGTTGGCATCCAAAGCTGATGTTTTCATTTAGTAGATTGAAAATATTATTTTCGTTTGGTTGGAAATTATTATTCTCTGGAATAATTGACGTTCTTTATCAAAATATATATTCACTAATTATTGGAAAAAAATATTCATCTGCAGACTTAGCGTATTGGAATCGTGGTAAACAATTTCCTAGTTTAATTGTAATAAATATCGATGGATCAATTAGTTCTGTAATGTATCCCGTTATGTCACGAGTGCATGAAGACCGAGAGAAATTGGCTTCAATGGTTAGGCGTTCGATAAGCATCAGTGCGTATTTAATGTTTCCAATAATGATGGGACTAGCAATTTGTGCAGAACCGATTGTACAAGTTGTTTTAACAGATAAATGGCTTGAATGTGTTCCGTTTTTACAAGGATGGTGCTTTTGTTACGCATGGTATCCCATTCATACTGTGAATTTGCAGGCATATAAAGCAATGGGAAATAGTGATATATTTTTGAAATTGGAAATTATTAAAAAAATAACCGGAATAAGCATCTTATTAATTACGGTTCCTCTTGGCTTAGAAGCAATGATGATTGGAATGATATGTAACAGTATTATTAGTAGTGTCGTAAATGCATTTCCAAATAGGCGTTTACTAAATTATGGTTATGTAGATCAACTAAAAGATATATTTCCTGCTGTTTTGTTAAGTTTATTCATGGGAATATGCGTATGGTGTGTTACTTTTACAGAATTTTCAACACTTGTAAAACTTATTATACAAGTGGGATTAGGGACTATCATTTATGTACTAGGTTCATTTTTATTTAGAGTAAGTGCCTACACATATATTATAAGTATTATGAAAAAATATAGGAGATAATGAGATTATGTATAATAATAAGAAGTTACTGGTATTGGCTGGAGTTGGACCGCATTCCAAAGTTGTAGAGACAGCAAATAAAATGGGGATTTATACAATTGTTACAGACTATCTTGACGAATCCCCTGCAAAGAAGATAGCTAATAAAGCGTTACAGTATAATATTAGTGATGTAGAAGAGTTAGTGATGTACTGTAAAGCAAATGAGGTTAGCGGAGTAATAGATTTTTGTGTTGATCCAGCTCAAAAGCCAGCACAAGAAATAGCTGAAAGATGTGGGTTACCAACATTTGGAACAAGTAAACAAGTATTTGCACTAACAAATAAGAAAGCATTTAAAAAATTATGTGTTGATACAGGAGTCGACATTATACCAGAGTATTGTGAAGAAGACATTATTTCAGATAAAATAGTCTATCCTGTATTAGTTAAACCAGTAGATAGTAGGGGGTCTCGAGGATGTTTTGTATGCGAAAATAAAGCAGAACTTATCAAAGTACTTCCAATTTCAAAATCAGAATCAAGTGATAATAGTGTAATAATTGAAAGGTACATGGAAAACAATCAAGACCTTACTATTTCATATATTGTAAAAAATGGAGTCCCGACACTCGTAAGTGTTGGAGATAGGTTTTCAGGAAAAAAAGAAGATAACTTAAATAGACAACTAATTTGTACGATACAACCATCAAGATTTATTGAAATGTATATGAAATATGTCGATAAAAATGTAAAAAATATGATAAAATACTTAGGAATTAAGAATGGGCCAGTTTTTATGCAAGGATTTGTTGATGGTAATACCGTAAGAATGTATGACCCAGGGATCCGCTTCCCAGGGAATGAGTATGAGCGAATCGTAAAAGCTGCAACAGGTGTTGATTTAATGAAAAGTCTAATATCATATGCGGTCGGTGGTGAAGTTGATGATAATAATGGAAGATTGGCTGAGTGTTATGACTTAGAAGGGAAATGCGCTATCCAATATATGTTGAATATTGATGCGGGTGAAGTAGCGAAATTCGAAGGTCTAGAAGAAATTTCAAACCATACGAACATTATAGATGTTCAACAACGCCATTTTATAGGGGCGATAATTGAAAAGACAGGTGATATTCGTCACAGAGCAGGTGAGATATCTATTTTAGTTGAACGAAATAGCGAAAAAATGGCTCAAATGATTGAATATGTACAATCAAAGATAAAAGTAGAGAACACTCATGGAAAGAGTATGATAATATCACCTATAAATTCAAATTTTGTCAGAAAATTATATAAATAACATGAAGTATAGGAGGAATATTGATGAAAACAAATAAAAAAAAGTTTGTGTTGTTAGGGCCAATCATTTTTGTCGCGTGTTGTACTTTATTACCTGCATCAATATTCACTACATTCGAAGCTAGAGCTGCTGTTGGAACTGTATTTTGGATGGCATTTTGGTGGGTTACAGGTGCAGTAGACTATGCTGTTACCGCTTTTTTGCCAATTGCTGTAAACGCTATTTTCGTTATAGCAGATATGGGAGTTATTATTTCTAATTATGCCTCAGAAACAATATTATTACTACTAGGTGCTTCGATAATAACAGTATCATGGGAAGAGTCAGGTTTAGATAAAAGAATTGCTGCAAAATTTTTGGGAACTGTAGGTAGTAACTTAAGAAAACAGTTAATATTTTGGTTTCTTTTATCTGCCGCTCTTTCCACAATTTTACCAAATTCTGTGGTCTGCGCAACAATAACACCAATTGCAATCTCGATGTTAAATTATGCAGGTGAAGGAGATATCCCAAATAGTAAAATAGGGTCAAAATTATTATTGAATATTGCATATGCAGCTGGGGTGGGAGGGCTAGCTTCTCCTCTAGGTGGTGCGATGAACCTGGTTACTATTGATTATTTGCAACAAATAACCGGCCAGGAATATATATACACTTCATGGGTAATACGTTTTTTCCCTATCATGGTTATACTTGTAATTAGTAATATATTATTTATGTTACGAAATGTAAAAAAGGATGAAACAATTGGTGGGACAAAATCCTTTTTTCAATCGCAGTACGCGAAAATGCCTCGTATGAAGATTGAAGAGAAACTGTCTTTAATGATGTTTCTAACTGCGACTACACTAGCATTTACTAGACAGCTATATCAAGATTTACTACCTGGTCTGAAGCCAGCGTATGCATTCATAATTTGTGCTATTTTTACATTTTTGATTTCAAAGGTAGATGGGGATTCACTGCTGAAATGGAAAACAGTGCAGACTAAAATTGGTTGGGAAATGATATACATTTTTGCTGGTGGACTTGCTGCTGGAACACTGATAAATACTACTGGTGCTGCAAGTGATATTGGAAAAGCTGTATCGACACTTGGACTACAAGCTGGTATAGGATTAATAATTGTACTTATATCATTTACGCTAATCATGTCTGATTTTACAAGTAATACTGCGACAGCGGCAGTTGCTATACCAATTGTAATATCAATTGTTCAAGGAATGAATTTAAATCCAATACCATATATATATATTTCTTCAATTGGTGTAAACTTATCATATATGCTACCCACGTCAATTAGAGCAATCCCGGTAGGGTATGGATTATCCCCAAAATATATGCTTAAAGAAGGGTGGAAAATGACTGTTTTGGTAATAGTGTTGATGTCGATTGTTAGTTATTTTATGTTGACTTACTGGCCAGCATTTTCGACTATATAAGAAGGAGAATATTTGATATGAAAATAAATGTAACGCAATCATCCATGCCAGGATACGAGGAATATTGTCAAGAAATCAAAGAACTTTGGGATAGTAAATGGCTTACAAATTCAGGAGTGAAACACTGGCAGCTGGAAAATGAATTGAAAAAGTACTTAGATATAGAGAATGTAGTATTATATACAAATGGTCACTTAGCACTTGAAAATGTATTAGAAGCTATGTCATTTCCACGAGGGTCTGAAGTAATCACCACGCCATTTACTTTTGTATCGACCACACATGCTATCATTCGCTCAGGTTTAAAGCCGATATTTTGTGATATTAATGAGATAGATTATACATTAGATGTAAGCAAGTTAGAGAGTTTAATTACAGATAATACTGTTGCAATCCTTCCCGTGCACGTATATGGGAATATCTGTAATGTAAGTGCTATTGATAAAATTGCCAAAAAATATAATTTGAAAGTTATCTATGATGGGGCACATGCGTTTGGAGTGGAATATAACAATCAGTCAATTTCTGTACTAGGTGATGCGACAATGTTTAGCTTTCATGCAACAAAGGTATTTAACACAATTGAAGGTGGTGCAGTGTGTTTCAAAGAAAAGGAACTTACGAAACACCTGAATAATATGAAAAATTTTGGCATCGAAGGGCCGGAAAATATTAAAGTTATTGGTGGAAATGCCAAGATGAATGAATTCCAAGCAGCGATGGGAATATGTAATTTACGACATATTGATACTGAAATCAAAAAAAGACGAATTATAGTTGAGCAATATATCAAAAGACTTTCAAACATACCTGGAATCACATTATGTTCTAAGCAAGAAAATGTTACATCAAACTATGCTTATTTTCCTGTTGTGTTTGAAAATTATATATATTCAAGGGATGAAATTTATGAAAAATTAATGCAGTGCGGAATAATGGCTCGTAAATATTTTTATCCATTAACAAATGAATTAGAATGCTATGCTGGAATGGATGGTTTCAATTCTAAAGATACACCTGTAGCTAATAATATAGCTAATAGGATTTTGACACTACCTCTTTATGCTGATTTATCAATTTATGAGGTAGACTACATTTGTGATACAATATTAAAACAAGGAGATAAACCATGAAAGGAATTATATTAGCTGGCGGAAGAGGAACGCGCCTATATCCTATGACTAAAGCTGTATCCAAGCAATTATTGCCTATCTATGATAAACCAATGATTTATTACCCATTATCTGTTTTATTACTTGCTGGAATCAAAGAGATATTGATTATTTCAACTAAGGACGATACGCCAAATTATGAGAAATTACTAGGGAATGGAAAAAATATTGGAGTTTCTATTACGTATAAAATACAGGAAACGCCTAGAGGTTTAGCAGATGCATTTATTTTAGGGGAGGAATTTATTGGGTCTGATGACGTATGTCTTATATTAGGCGATAATGTTTTTTTTGGTCAAGATTTAACCAAAACACTTCAACATGCTATGCAAAATGAAGGTGCCACAATATTTGGCTACCCAGTTAAAAACCCTACAGAATTTGGAGTCGTGGAATTTGATAGTAAAAATAAAGTAGTATCTATTGAGGAGAAGCCAAAAAAACCGAAATCGGATTTTGCTGTTCCGGGCCTATATTTTTATGATAACAGAGTGGTTGAAATAGCTAAAAACGTAAAGCCCTCACAAAGAGGAGAAATAGAAATCACAGCCATTAACAATGCTTATTTGGCGTTGAATGAATTAAATGTATCGTTATTAGGTCGTGGAATTGCATGGCTTGATACAGGTTCGCCAGAAGGGATGTTGAAGGCATCAGAATTTGTAGAGGCTGTACAATCGCGACAAGGGTTCTATGTTTCCTGTATTGAAGAAATTGCATATAGAAGAGGGTTTATTTCTGTAGATGAATTATACAGTTTGGGAGAGACATTAAAAATGACAGATTATGGTAAATACTTAATGAGTATTGCCATAAGTGATAAAAAAATAAATGAAAGTTAAGAGGGGAAATCATGAAAATAGTAGTAACTGGTGGAGCTGGATTTATTGGTGCAAATTTTATATATTATATGCTTAATAAATACCCAGAATATGAAATTATTTGTATTGATTCTTTAACGTATGCAGGAAATATAGCAACACTAAATGAGGCAAAAGAGAATACAAACTTTAGCTTTCATAAAATGAATATTTGTAATAGAGCAGGGATATTTAAAATATTTGAGGAAGAAAAACCATCAATTGTTGTTAATTTTGCAGCTGAAAGCCATGTGGATCGTTCTATTGAAAATCCTGAAGTATTTTTACAGACTAATATATTAGGAACTCAGGTGTTAATGGATGCCTGCCGTAATTATGGTAACATTCGCTATCACCAAGTATCAACGGATGAAGTCTATGGTGATTTACCATTGGATAGGCAAGATTTGTTGTTTACAGAATTAACACCCTTACATGCTAGTTCGCCATATAGTGCGTCAAAAGCAAGTGCAGACCTTCTAGTATTGGCATACCATAGAACATTTGGATTACCAGTAACAATTAGTCGCTGTTCGAATAATTATGGACCATATCACTTCCCAGAAAAGCTCATACCATTAATGATTGTAAATGCACTGCACAATAAGCCGTTACCTGTGTACGGGGAAGGTCTTAATATAAGAGATTGGTTATTTGTAGATGATCATTGTAGTGCAATTGATTGTATAATACATAATGGTAAGATTGGTGATGTCTATAATGTTGGGGGGCATAATGAAATGTCAAATATTGATATTGTAGAGTTGATATGTGAACATTTAGGCAAGCCTAAAGAGCTAATTACATTTGTAGCAGACCGTAAAGGGCACGATATGCGTTATGCAATTGACCCTACAAAAATACACAATGAATTAAATTGGCTACCGAAAACTAAATTTCACGAAGGTTTAAAAATGACTATTGATTGGTACTTAGAAAATAAAGAGTGGTGGGAAGCAATCCTTTCCAATGAATATCAATCTTATCAAATATAATGTTTAGACTCGAAATAGAAACGATAATATTTTCATATAAAATTATGCCTGAAACATTGAAAAAAATGTCTAGAATACATAGTAACTGTATATCTAGATTTTTTCTATTAAAAATAAGTACAATTGTTCGATGAAAAATATAATTTATTGTACCGTGACATGATGTTCTTACATCATGATGTGTAATATCAAAGGATACATGATATAATCATTGTTGTAATACATCTCAATTATAAAATAAAAGTCATGCTCTTTTATAGGGTTTGCATTAGAAGGAGAGTTTAATTATGAAAATAATAATTTACACTATTTCAGATATTAACAATTATGGAAACAGATTACAAAACTATGCCTTGCAACAAAAATACAAACAATTAGGATTAGATGTTGATACGTTTTGGCAAGTGAATAATTTAAAATATAAAACCAAGCAATGCATAAAATTTATTTTGTTAGCAATTAGAGGTAATATAACAGAATATAAAATAAATAATAAAAGAAGAATGAAGTTTATCGATTTTAACAATAATATATCATTCGTAAAAGGGAAAAAATTTCGTGATTATTATAACAGATATGATTTATACTCTATTGGGAGTGATCAAGTATGGAATTATAATTTCAAAAAAATGACAAGGGATGATTTTTTGTTATTTGCTGATTCTAACAGAACAATTGGGTATGCACCAAGTTTTGGTGTTCAAGCTATAAATAATGAAAACGTCGCTTTATATAGTAAGGGATTATCTCATATTAAATATTTGTCTATTAGGGAAGAAGCAGGAAAACAAATAATTGAGCAGATGACAAATAGAAAAAATATTCCTGTAATCGTGGATCCGACAATGCTGTTAAGTGCGGAAGAATGGCAAAAAGTGATGAAAAAACCAGAGCAACTAAAATCACAAAAATATATTCTGAATTATTTTTTAGGAAATTTATCTTCGAAAAGAATGGAGAAGATTGAAAAACTGGCGAAGAGTAAAGGCTGGATGATTATAAATATTTTAGATATCAATGATCCATTTTATGTATCAGGTCCCGCAGAATTTTTGTATTTAGAAAAGAATGCTGAGCTCATATGCACAGATTCATTTCATTCTAGTGTGTTTGGTATAATATTTAATACACCTTTTGTTATTTTTGATAGAGATGACAATATTGAAAAAATGAATTCACGAATTGATACGTTGATAGATAGATTTAATCTACATGAAAGAAAATATGATGGTGACATATCATTAAGACATTTAAATATCAACTTTAACCATGCAAATAGAATTCTGGAAACAGCAAAAATGCAAGGTGATAGTTTTTTGCGTAAGAGTATTGGCTTATGATATATGAAAAATAGAAAGGAAATAGATAGATTGTTTTTATAAAAAATAATCTATCAAATACAAAATGAGTAAAATACTTGATAATTATAAAAAAACACCGGCATTTTTGAAAGCTTCTGGTTGGTTTGTTTTTTGTGTTTTTTTACAGCGTGGGATAACTATCTTAACAACTCCTATATTTACAAGGATCCTTACAGAATCAGACTATGGGCGATACAATATTTTTACTTCATGGATGGAGATATTGACTGTTTTTATAACACTCCGACTCCCTTGGGGTGTATATATGCAAGGTTTTGCTAAATTTTCAGATGATAAAGTAGCATTTAAGGTTTCGTTTAAATCATTATATAATTGTTTAAACGTAGTTGCATTGCTTTTGTATCTGCTTTTTCATAAAATAATAAATAATATTATTGGGTTTGATACTGTAGAAATGGTTGCTATGTCTATTATTATTTGGTCAACGGGTATTTATTCCTTCTGGTCATTCGAGCAAAGGATGGGGAACAAGTATAAATCAATGCTATTCACAACATTAATAATAGCAATATTACAGCCAGTACTAAGTGTTATATTTATAGTACAAAGCGAGGATAAGGTATTAGCTAGAATTATAGTTGTTGCCCTAGTAAGTCTACTAGTATATGGTTCACTGTTTGTAAAGGAACTTCTAACAGAAAAACAATGGATTAACAAAAAATATTGGAAGTATGCTCTATCATTTAATATTCCACTTATTCCACACTACTTATCCACTGCCATACTTAATAATTCTGACAAAATTATGATAGAAAATATTATTAATGATGTTGCTGTAGGGGTATATAGCCTAGCATATTCCTTATCAATGATGATGATGGTTTTCAACACTGCGTTACTACAAGTAGTAGAGCCATTGCTTTACAAAAGTATTAAACTGCAAAGGTTTGAAGCTATACAAAAGATAAGTTATCCACTTATAATATTGATAGCTGGTGTTAATACATTTATTATTGCTATTGCGCCAGAACTATTAGTGATTTTTGCACCCTCCTCATATTTTGAGGCAGTATGGATAGTTCCTCCTGTAGCCATGAGTGTATATTTTATATTTTTATATTCTTTGTTTGCTGCATTCGAATTTTATTATGAGAAAAAAAATTATATTCTAATATCGACCCTAGTAGCAGCAGTACTAAACATTTTATTAAACTATATATTTATAAATATGTTTGGGTATCTCGCTGCAGGGTATACAACACTGTTTTGTTATCTGGTATATGCATTGTTACACTATATATACATGAAGAAAATCATAAAAATACATATTGGAGAGAATATATATAGTGCAAAAAAAATACTAAATATTACATTCTTATTTATAATTGTTTGTTTTGTGCTTTTGTTCAGCTATAATTTTTATATAGTAAGATATATGCTAATATTAACAATGATAGTAATAGCAATTGTTCGATATAATACGATTAGAGAAACAATCATCACAATACTTAATATAAAAGAAGGGGTCTAAGAAGCTATATTAAAGGATGCGTACTATACAATGTACAAATAGGAGAAAAGAATGATAAAAATAGAAGAAGCATATAAATGTTCAGGATGTCATGCTTGTGCCGTTAAATGTCCAAATAAATGCATAGAAATGAAGTGTGATAAAGATGGGTTTAAATATCCAATTGTAAACAAGATTGACTGTATTCATTGCGGACTTTGTATAAAAATTTGTCCAATATTAAATAAAGAACATGAAAATGTGGATAACGAACCTAGCACGTATGCTGCATATAATATAAATGATGAGATAAGGTTAAAAAGTTCATCAGGAGGAATTTTCACACTCCTTGCAAATGAAATCATAAATCAAAATGGAGTTGTATTCGGGGCTAAATTTGATAATCAGTTCAAAGTGGTTCACTCTGGCAGTAGTGAAGTTGAAGAGGTAGACGCTTTCCGTGGATCTAAATATGTTCAAAGTGATATCGGAACAACTTTTTTAGAAGCTAAAACATTCTTAGAACAAAAAAGAAAAGTCTTGTTTACAGGTACTCCATGTCAAATAGCTGGACTATATTCTTTTTTAGGAAATAATCATGAAAACCTATATACCCAAGACATAATCTGTCACGGAGTTCCTTCTCCTTATTTATGGTATAAGTATTTATCACATCGAAAAAGATATATTAATGATGAAATTACTGCAATTTCATTTAGAAACAAAGACGAGGGTTGGAGAAAATTTAATTTGTGTATAAAAAATAACAGTCAGATTATGTATAAAAAAAACAATCAGAATGACCCGATGATTAAAGCATTTCTAAATGATTTATGTCTACGACCATCCTGTTACAATTGCTCATTTAAGGGCATACATCGTCAATCTGATATTACACTTGCTGATTTTTGGGGTATTGAAAATGTAACACAAGAACTAAATGATGATAAAGGTGTTTCTCTCGTTATGATTAACAGTAAAAAGGGCAAAGAGCTATTGTCACAAATCAATAACTCAATCATAAGCGTTGAAACTGATCTTAGTAAATCATTGCAGTACAATAAAACAGCCACTATATCAGTCTTAAAACCCGAAAAAAGAGAACAATTCCTTAACGATATAACCGAAGACAATTTTGATGATTGTGTTTTTATGTATACAAGAAAAACAATAATGTCTAGAATTAAAAATAAAATACATCTTATTCGAAAAAGAGTATTTTAATAGCTTATTTACAAGGTCGTATGATTTTTTAGTGCACCTATATAGTATCCTACACACGATAAACACTACTAATTTAGTAGTGTTTATTTTATTGTTAAATTAAGTGATGATACCATATTAAATTGTAAATTACACATATTTATGAT
>CAYJPL010000033.1:0-23526 GCA_964372125.1 uncultured Erysipelotrichales bacterium | reverse complement strand
ACAATAGCAAGCTGCCAGTTTCCAAGGATACCCAAACGGGTATCTTTTTTTTATGTAAATTCACTTGCAATATTTGATGTTTTAATGTATCTTGTATATAAACCTATTTAGAACATTAGGTTTATAAATTCGTAAAGGACTATACATAAATTATATGTAAAAAAAACAAAAGAAATATGAAATATAATTGACTTATTTGATGTTTTTATGTATAATTTTCATTGCGGTTATAGAAGGTGATTAATTTGAAATACAACTTACAATGGATAATAAAACAACAAGGAAAATTTGATATTGATGAAGGTTTAACATTTCCGTGTGAAATGTTTGAACAGTATGGTCATATTAATAATCTAAAAGACGTAGAAGTCCAAGGAACCGGGAATTTAAACGTAAAAGAAAAAAGGCTTTATGTAGATGTAATTATCACAGGAATCATGGTTCTACCATGTGCCTTAACTTTAGAAGAGATCGAATATCCATTCAATATTCATGCTCATGAAGTATTTTCTTTTGAAAAACCGGATCCACTTGAAGATGTTCGAGAAGTTAAGAAGAACATGGTGGATTTAACACCAGTTATATTTGAACTGATTATGTTGGATGTACCGATGCGAGTCGCAAAAGATGAAGCAAATATTCAAGTTGAAGGAAAAGGTTGGAAAATCTTCGACAAGGAAAGTGAATTGTTGGAGGAGGATTATATTGATCCAAGATTAGCAAAGCTAAAAGATTATTTTAAAGATAAATAGGAGGAATTAGACATGGCAGTACCATTTAGACGAGTTTCAAAGACAGCAAAGAGAAAAAGAAGAACACATGATAAATTAACAGTACCAGCTGTAGTTGTATGTCCAGAGTGTGGAGATTACAAATTATCTCATAAAGTATGTAAACATTGTGGAACATATAAAGGTCAAAAAGTTATCTAATAAAAAGTCTTGTAAAAGACTTTTTTTATTTTGCACATTTCCTGAAACAGGAGATGTGCTTTTTTTATGTGAAAATCATATTTTTTTATTTAGTAGTATACAAAGGGTATGTTATACGTTATAATGGTGGTACAAAGTGTTAAAAAGTGTAACAAAGTGGTAGAGGGTGGTGAGAATAATGTTCATGGGTGAATTTCGTCATAATGTAGACACTAAAGGGCGATTAATAATTCCGTCAAAGATTAGAGAACAATGTGACACGAGTGTAGTAATAACTCGTGGTTTTGAAGGATGTTTGGCATTATACACCCAAGAAGGTTGGAATAACTACTACACAAAGTTACAGGCGCTTCCTAAAAATAAAAAAGAGGCAAGACTTTTTGTTCGTATGGTAACTTCTCGAGCTAGTGAATGCGAGTTTGACAAGTTAGGGAGAGTAAATATTCCACTTGTTTTAAGACAAGATGGTTCGTTAGAAAAAGAATGTGTGATTGTTGGAGTTGGAGATCACGTTGAAATCTGGGATAGTGAAGCATGGAATAATTACTATGATGAAAGTAAAGATAGTTTCGATGAGATATCGGAATCATTAGATGGATTTGAAATATAGGAGATGACCATGTTTGAGCACATAACAGTATTATTAAATGAAGCCGTAGATGGTTTAAATATAAAGAGTGATGGAATATATGTAGACTGCACCTTAGGAGGAGCAGGACATAGTAAGGAAATATTAAAAAGACTTACAACAGGACACTTGTATTGCTTTGATCAAGATCAATATGCAATAGAAGAAGCTCGTAAAAGGTTAGATGAGGTTGGTAATAATTACACAATCATTTATTCGAATTTTGTAAATTTAAAAGAATGTTTACTTGAGCTAGGTATTGAAAAAGTAGATGGAATTCTATTCGATTTAGGCGTTTCATCACCACAATTTGATATCGGTGAAAGAGGATTTAGTTATAACCATGATGCAAGATTAGACATGCGCATGGATACAAGTAATGATTTAGATGCGTATACAATTGTTAATAGTTGGGCATATGAAAAAATAGTACGTATATTATTTCAATTTGCAGATGAGAAATTCGCAAAACAAATTGCTAGAAAAATCGAACAACATAGAGATTTAAAACCGATTGCTACAACTTTTGAATTAGTAGAAATAATTAAAGAAGCAATTCCTGCACCTGCTAGACGAAAAGGCGGACATCCTGCAAAGCGTACTTTTCAGGCATTACGAATTGCAGTTAACAATGAATTGGAAGTATTTGATAAAGCACTACAAGATTCGCTAAGTATTTTAAATGTAGGCGGAAGGATAAGTGTTATCACATTCCATAGTTTAGAGGATAAAATTTGTAAGTATGCATTTAATAAGGTTGCTAAACAACAAGATGTACCACCTATGCTCCCGGTGATACCACAACATCTGCTTCCTAGATTTGCATTAGTAAATAAAAAAGCAATTATTGCTGGTCAAGAAGAATTAGAAATGAATAATAGAGCACATTCAGCGAAACTAAGAATAATAGAGAGGGTATTTGAAGATGAATAGAAACAAGACAGGATTTGAGAGATTTGCCAGTAAATTTTTAATATTGTCATTTGCAATTTTTGTTGTAGGTACAATTGTTACTAAATCGATAGAATACTCTTATAGTATAGAATGTCAATCATTAGAAAAAGAAATTCAAACTATTGAATCAACAATTGATGGCTTAACAATGCAAAAACAAGATTTAGTATCATTTGAAAGACTTGCTGATGTAACTGCAAAAAAGGGATACACTTATAAAAGTGATGCAGTTGTAACAAATTATCAAGCAGGACAAGAGTAGTAATATGAAACGTTTTACAAGCGCAAAGGTGGCGAGTGCTATCTTTGCTTTCATTATAGTCCTATTAGTGGGAAATATAGTATATCTAGGAGCAACAGGGAAACACTTTATAAGTGGGCAAGATATACAAGAGTATGCAGATAATCGAAACACTAAAGAAGTTATACAATACGCAAAACGTGGAGAAATATACACTAGTGATAATCAAGTAGTTGCAAGTAATGTCCAAAAATATGTATTACGAGCAGTAATGGATGAAACACGTATTAATGCTAGCGATGAACCAGCATACGTAGTAGATATTGAAGAAACTGCTAAAGCTCTCGCTCCAATCATTGGGATGGATGAGGCGGAAATGTTAACAAAAATGGTAAGCGCTAGGGATGATGGGTTATATCAAATACAGTTTGGTGTGTATGGTAATAATTTATCTGCGACGGTAAAAAACGAGATTGATGAATTAGAACTTCCAGGAATTGAATTTGATGAAGTAATATCTCGAAACTATCCATTAGGCGACTTCTCGAGTTATTTAATTGGATATGCACAAAATGAAGAACAAAATGGTATCAGTGAAATAGTTGGGAAAATGGGAGTAGAACTGTATTATGATGATATATTAGCTGGTAAAAATGGATACACTGTATATCAAGCAGATAGTAGTGGCTATATTCTACCTAATGGTGTTTTAGAGGATGTAGAAGTACAACATGGGCAAAACATTCATCTTACAATAGACAGTACGTTACAAAGAGATTTGGACCTGGAAATTCAGGAAATGGTTGAAACTGCAGATGGAGAATTCGCATCAGCTGCTATTATGGATGCACGTACTGGCGAAATGCTTGCTATGTCAAGTTATCCATCGTTCGATCCAAATGTTCGTGATGTGGAAAACTATACTAATTTATTTACAGAATATTTATTTGAACCTGGGTCAGTTATGAAATCTTTTGTATATGCAAATGCAATTGAAGATGGAGTTTATAATGACAATGCAACTTTCCCGTCGGGAACAATCGAGGTAGACGAGGCTACTATACGAGATTGGAATAATGGTGTAGGATTTGGAACGATTACTTACGAACAAGGATTAGCAATGTCTAGTAATGTAGGGATCGCAAGTATGATTTTAAATTATACAAATCGTGATTCTTTAATTGAGGATTATAATGAACTAGGATTCTTTGAACCTTTTGAAACGGACATAGGAACAATACCAGGAGGTAGTGCAGGGTTCTATAATACAAATCGTGATTTAGAGCTTATTACAGCGGGTTACGGACAAGGGATGACAACTACTGCTCTTCATGTGTTACGTGGCTATAGTGCCTTTGTGAATGATGGTAAAATGGTAACACCATATTTTGTAGAGAAAATAGAAAATCCAGAGACTGGTGAAGTGACATATACAGGTACGACTGAGTACTCTAAGCAAATTTATTCAACTGAAACAGTAACAAAAGTAAATGAATTGCTTTACAATAATGTAAATGGAGAAGAGCATGTTGCAAATTCATTTACAATGGATAATGGTGAACTCATTGGTAAAACTGGTACTGCACAGGTTGCTTCACAAAGTGGAGGGTATCGTACAGATGTATTCATTCGATCATTTATAGGGGTTACTACATTTGAAGGTAAAGAAGTAATTATTTATGTATATATGCAAGGTCCAGCATCAGGTAACAGCGTACAAATGGGTGAGCTAGTACAGACAATGGTTACAAATACTCTTGCAAGTAGAAGCGCATCTACTAATAGCGAAGACACTGAGTTTACATATAATACTCAATCATATGTTAATCAAAGTGTAAGTTATGCAAAATCAATGCTTGATAGTGTTGGTGCAAATGTTGTTATAATTGGTAATGGAAGCAGTGTAACTGGTCAATATCCAGAAGCTAATGTCACTGTTAGTGAACAAAATAAAGTGTTTTTGATGACTAATGGAACAGAAGTAGAATTACCGGATTTTAGTGGGTGGTCAAGAAAAGATGTAACAACATATTGTGCAATGATATCACTAGAAGTTACATATAGTGGAGAATCATCAATCGTAGAAAGTCAAAGTATTGATGAAGGAACAGTAGTAAGTAGTGATATGATACTAGAAATTACATTAGAGTAAAGCAAATGCTTTACTCTTTTTTATCATGTATAGTCACAGAAAGGTAAATGAACACAGGATAATTTGACAATTACCTCATAATATATTATGATATTGCCAAGATTATAACAAAGGAGATTAAGAGTAAGTGGACCCTACCCAGATATGGAATATAACATTATTTATAATACTAATTGTATTTTCAGGAGTGTTTTCATGTAGTGAAACAGCCTATTTATCAGTCAATAAAATTCGTCTACGTAAATTAGTAGAAGAAGGTAATAAACGTGCAAAAGTTGCAGAGAAAATGCTAGCAAACGGTGATCGACTATTTAGTTCGATTCTTGTTGGTAATAACTTAGTAAACATTGGAGCTTCATCACTAACAACAGCATTTGTAATTGGACTATTTGGTGATTCTGCAACGATGGTTGCATATGCAACAGGTTTTGTTACGTTATTTATTTTGATTTTTGGAGAAATCACACCAAAATCATTTGCAACAAAAAATGCAGAAAGTATTGTTTTATATTTATCCGGATTTATTCGTTTTGTAACTATTGTATTTACACCAGCAGTAATTATCTTAAATATAATTACTGGAACAATAATACGTATTTTTGGTGGCAACTTAGACCAAGGGCCTACAATGACTGAAGAAGAATTAAAAACAATTGTTACAGTTGGACATGAAGAAGGTGTCTTAGAAGACCAAGAAAAAGAAATGATTCATAACGTGTTTGAATTCGGAGAAACAGAAATCAAAGAAATTATGACACCAAGGATTAATGTTGAGGGTATAGGAGTCGATTGTTCATATGCGGAATTAATCGAAACATATCACCGTGGTCAGTTTTCAAGATACCCTGTACAAAGTGAGTCATTTGATGAAGTAGTAGGTGTTTTAAATGTAAAAGATCTATTATTTGTTGATGTTAATGTTGAAACATTTGATATTCGAAGCCATATGCGTGAGCCATTTGTAGTATATGAGTTTAACCAAGTTTCAGATGTATTTGCCTCAATGCGTAAAGAACATGCAACAATGGCTGTAGTATTGGATGAATATGGAGTTATGGCTGGAATTGTAACATTTGAAGATATTGTAGAAGAAATTGTTGGCGAAATTGACGACGAATATGATGAAGTTGAAGAAAGACAAATTTTGAAAGTAAATGATGATGTATATTTGGTTGATGGTACACTTAGCTTAAATGATGTAAATGACGAATTAGATACGGATTTTGATTCTGAAGATTTTGAATCAATTGGTGGTCTAATACTTGGACAATTTAGTGGAGTGCCTGAAGTAAATGATCGAATCATAATAGGAGATACTTTATTTACTATTATGAAAATGCACAAAAATCGTATCGAAGAATTGAAAGTGTCATTACACTTAGAAAAAGAAGAATAAAAAAGACATCAAAAGATGTCTTTTATTATCAAGGAGATTGTAGGATGAAAAAAGAAAATTACAAAAAAACGTATGACAAATCAGAGTCAAGAGGAAAACCAAACTCGAGAAAGGGGATGGATTCAAGTAGAAGAGGGGACTCAAGAAAAAGAACAGACTTTAAAGGTAAGGATGACTTTAGAAAAAGAACGGACTTTAAAAACAAACCAGAAGTAAGAAAAATTGAAAGAAAAGAAACAGTAGAAATCAAAAAATTAGGAATTAACGGAGAAGGGATAGGGTATATTGAACGAAAAATTTGTTTCGTAAAAGGTGCCTTGCCACAAGAAATTGTTGATGTGGAAATAACAAACCAAACTCGTAACTACTACCAAGGAGATATTATTGAAGTAACTCAAAAGAGTGATGATCGTATTGTGCCAGAATGTCATTTATATAGACATTGTCAAGGATGTTCACTTTTACATGCAAAATATCCTTTGCAGCTCCAATATAAAAAAGAAGCAATTCGTGAATCAATCCGTAAATATACAAACTATGATTTATCGAAAACTGTATTCAAAGATGTTATTAATGCAAAAAGCAAAACAGGATTCATTGACTATATAAAAATACCTATTGTAAACTTACGTGGGAAAATAACTTTTGGTGTGTATCAAAGAGATAGTAAATATTTAACACCATTAGTTGAATGTTTTAAACAAGATGCTGTTATTAATACCTGTTTAGAAGAGATTCAAACGATATTTGAAGAAGAAAAATGTAAAATATATAATGATAAGTTCAAAACTGGATTGCGCTTTATCCAAGTAAAAAATATTAATGGACAACTTCAAATTGTAATTATTACTGGAAAAGATAATTTATCAAAAGACTGTGTGGAACGTATTTCCAGTATAGAAAATGTTAAAAGTTTATTTGTTTCTGTTAATACTGCAAAACATCAGGAATTTGATGAAGTTGGATATACTAAATTATATGGTAATACTAGATTAGAGTACATGATTGACGATAATCGTCATTTAGTATCAGTAAAATCAAATATTGGTGAAAATAGTGAAATGCATAAGAAAAAAATAATTGAGATCAATAAAATGTTAGAAAATAGTAATGATATTTTATCACTGCATTGTGGTGTCGGATTTATTGAGTTACAAAGTAATCCGGCAAAGAAATTCACATCGTTCGATGAAAAATCTTACCATATTGAAGATGCAAAATTAAATGCAAAATACTTACATCGTGAAAATGTAACCTTCTCAAAAGGTGATATTGATGATAAGGTAATATTACAAGCAAAAAAGAAAATACATGATACATTTTTAATTCAGCAAGAACGCTTTGGATTAAGTGAGGATATTAAGAACAGTATTCGTTTATCAAAAGTAGAAAATGTTATAATTACATGTGATTCTCATTCTACACTTGCAAAAGATTTGGCAGATTTAGAAAAATTTTATGACTTAGAAAAAATAGTAGCTTTAGATACATTTGTATATACTCCATATGTTACTACTATTGTAAAATTAAAGCGTAAAACAGGGTAAAGATAGTTCACTTAGAACTATCTTTTTTTTATAGTGTAAAATGAATATTTAAAAATAAAACTTTAATAGTAGTGACACTATAAAAACGTGGTATAATATAAAAATAGAAAAGGGGTGAAGCACTTGTTTGTACATTTACAGGTATACAGTTGCTATAATTTTCAAAATAGTACAATTTTAATCTCCAATTTGGTTGATTTTGCAAAGAAATCAGAAATGGAATCTCTGGCACTTACCGATACGAATACTATGTATGGGGCATTAGAATTTAATAAAGCATGTATAAAACAAGGTATTAAACCGATATTTGGAATGGAAACTAGTGTTTCAATAGATGATGAGATATATCCACTTTTACTACTTGCAAAAAATAATCAAGGATATCTTTCACTAGTAGAAATTAGTAGTATAATTTCTACTAGTGAAAATTCAAGTATAGTTTTGGAAGAATTAAAGAAATATGCTGATAATATTTTTGTTTTATCTAGTAGTAGCAAAGGTATTATTGAAAGACTAGTATTAAAGGAAATGGAAGATTTAGCAAGTACTTATATAAAACGATTCAAAGAACTATTTAATGAATCATTCTATATAAGTATCCAAGACCATAATATAGCAATGCAAAAAATCATAAATGATAAGTTGATTGCACTTGCAACATTACATAGAGTAAAAGTGTGCTGTAGCAACGAAGTGAGATATATTAACCGCAGTGATGCACTTACACTTGACTTATTACAGGCAAGCAAAAACAACCAAAAGCTCGATTTGTTTTATGAAGTAATGACTGATCAAAAATATCTTAAGAATAGCTTTGAAATGGAACAGTTATTTAGCGAAGAGTTAATTAAAAATACTAATTCAATTGCAAGGCAATGCAATGTATCTTTAACGCAACAAAAAATGTCACTACCGACTTTTCCAACACCAGAAAATATTAAATCAAGTGAATATTTAAAACAACTTTGTATTTTAGGGTTGAAAAAAAGACGACATGGAAATGTCGACAATAAGTATATTGAAAGATTACAAGAAGAGCTTTCTATAATAATGGAAATGGGGTTTGAAGATTATTTTTTAATTGTATTTGATTATGTAAGATATGCAAAAAAGAATGGTATTATTGTGGGTCCGGGTAGGGGTTCTGCAGCTGGAAGTCTAGTCAGCTATGTTTTAGGAATCACAAATATCGATCCAATTGAATATGACTTGCTTTTTGAGCGTTTTTTAAATGTAGAACGAATTAGTATGCCAGATATAGATATCGACTTTCAAGATGATCGCCGTGATGAAGTTGTCGACTATGTGATTAATAAATACGGTAAGGACTACGTTGGACAAATAATTACTTTCTCTACGTATGGTCCTAAAGTTGCTATACGTGATTTATCGAAAGTTATGGATGTCTCACAAGTGAAAATAGATTTGTTATCAAGACTAATTCCAACGAATTTAAAAGAAAGAAAATCGATCAGTGAGATGTACCAAACATCGTATAATTTTCAATCAATGGTCAATAAAGAACCCGGATTTAAAAAGATTATTGCTTCACTACCATTAATAGAAAAGTTACCTAGAAACATTTCTACTCATGCAGCTGGAATCGTATTATCAAAAGACCCACTTTATAAAGTTGTTCCAGTAATATCGAATAATCAACATTTGGTAGTACAGTATTCAAAAGATTACATTGAGGAAACAGGTCTTTTAAAAATGGATTTTTTAGGATTAAAAAATCTAACTATTATTAATACAGTTTGTAAATTAATTAAAGAAAAGGAAAAAGATTTTTCTATTCAAAACATTCCGTTAGATGACAAAAAAACTTACCAAATGATTGCAAATGGAGATACATTTGGAGTCTTTCAATTGGAGTCAGCTGGAATGAAGGCTTTGTTAAAGCGAATGCAGTGTGATAGCTTGGATGATGTTATTGCTGCAATTGCATTGTTTCGTCCTGGGCCAATGGAAAATATCCCTTTATATATCGCTAGAAAACAAGGTAAACAAACAATTGAATATCCACTTCAAGATATTAAAAGTATCGTTGAATCGACATACGGAATATTAATATACCAAGAACAAATTATGCAAGTAGCACGTATTGTAGGTGGTTTTTCACTTGCAAAAGCAGATATTTTACGTAAAGCAATGTCTAAAAAAGAGCATTCAATTATGGAATCAATGAAACAAGAATTCCTTAATGGTGGAATTGCCAATGGATACCCAAAACAAAAGGTAGAAGAGATATACAACCTTATTGAAAAATTCGCAAACTATGGATTTAACAAATCACATTCTGTTGCATATGGATATATTGCTTATCAACTTGCTTACTTGAAAGCAAATTATCCACTAGCATTCTTTAGTGCAATACTAACTAATGAACAAGGAAGTCAAAACACAAAAGCAGAATGTATTCAAGAGTGTAAGAAGTACGAAGTTACAATCTTACCACCATCTATCAATAAATCGTATGATTATTTTATTGTAGAAGAGACAAACATCCGTTATTCATTATTAGCGATTAAAAACGTTGGATATGCAGGATATCAAAGTATTTTAAAAGAGAGAGAAAAATGTTTATTTACAAGCTTTTCTGACTTTCTTAAACGAATGCAGTCAACAAATATTACTAGTTTAATGATTGAGAGTTTAATTGATGCAGGGTGTTTTGATGAATTTGGTCAAAGTCGTGCAACACTAAAAGCAAATATATCAGTATTTTATGAATATTGTGAATTACTAGAGATGGGAATAGATGAACCACCAATTTTGAAAATAGTTAAAGATATTACAATGGATAAATTGGAAAAAGAAAGAGCTGTACTAGGTGTGTATCTTACAATGCATCCTTTAGAGGTTGTAAAACAAAAATTACAGCAACCAATAGTTCCTGTAGTACATATAAATAAGTACATTAACCAAAGAATCGATATTCTAGTTTACCTTCAAAGAGTAAAACAAATAGTTGATAAAAAAGGTAATGATATGTGTTTTATAGAAGGATATGATGAAACTGGTGAAGTGGAAGGTGTTATTTTTTCATCAAGTTTCTCAAAAATATCTAAAGCAATGCATCGTGGAAATATATGTTTGCTGCGAGTACGTGTAAGCAAAAAAGATAAATTAAGCGTCATTGTAGATGATGCCAGAGTTATAGTGTAAAGGAAAAAGTTATGGAAGAAATAATTATTATAGATGGAAGTTATTGGTTATTTAGTGCTTACTATGGAACGGCAAGTATGGGTAATCTAATGATTAATAAAGATGGAATACCAACCAATGGTGTGTATGGATTTGCCAATATGCTAGAAAGCATTATGAAAGATGAGCCACGTAAAATCATGGTAGCATTCGATGCTAAAGGGAAAACATTTAGAAGTGAGATGTTAGAAGATTACAAAGGCCATCGAAAAAAAGCTCCAGATGAGCTTCTTTTACAGTTTCCAATTGTAAAAGAATATTTGGATGCCAGAGGTGTATTCCAATATGAATTAGAAGGATTTGAGGGAGATGACATTTTAGGTACAGTTGCTAACATAGCAACTAGTAAAGGTTATAAAGTAACAATCATTACAAATGATAAAGATATGATGCAACTAATTAATGATTCAGTATGCATATACAAAAAAAATACGAAAACTAAATCATATGATGTAATTAATAAAGATGCATTTTATGATCAATTCCAATTAGTACCAGATCAAATGAGAGATCTACTTGGACTAATGGGCGATAGTGCTGATAATATTCCGGGAATCCCTGGTGTTGGTGAAAAAACAGCATTAAAATTATTACATCAATATGGAAGTATCGAAAATCTTAAAGAAAACAGTGGTGAAATAAAAGGTAAAATGGGAGAGAAGATTCGAGAAAATATTGAACTTGGAATCTTATCAAAAAAGCTAGCAACAATTAAGGTTGATGTAGAATTAGCTTGTGAGTTTGATGATTTTGAATATAACGGATATGACTATGAAAAATTAGCAGACTTTTATCGTCGATACGACATGCAATCATTACTTAAAAGAATGTCATTAAAAAAAGAAGTTAAACAAGAAAAGCCGATGCAAATCGAGATGGTAAAGTCATTACCTGAAATTACTAAACCTAGTGCATTTGTTGTAGGCGTATATGAACATAACTATCATAAATCACCAATACTTGGTTTTGCGATATATAATGATAGCCAATCTTTGTATATATCTTTGGAAGATGCAATTGAAGATGAAAACTTTAAATCGTATTGTACAAATAAAAACATAGAAAAATATGGTTTTCATTGTAAATCTGCATTACTTGCAAGTCGATGGAATGGGATAGATATTCAAGGATACAGTTTTGATTTACAAATTGCGTCGTACATATTATCACCAAGTTTACAAAGTGAAATAAAGAGTGTCTGCGAATATTATCAATATTATGATGTATTATATGATGAACAAGTGTATGGTAAAGGTGCAAAGAAAAAGATTCCAGAAGAAAGTACAATCGCAAATCATTTATTATTGCAAGCAAGAGCGATATATAGCTTAAAAGATGAAGCAATAAATAGATTAAAAGAACAAGAACAATATAACTTGTATCAAAATGTAGAATTCCCATTGATAAATATTCTTGCAGATATGGAGTTCACTGGGGTTGCGCTAGATATTGATTTCTTAAAAGATTTACAAAAAGTATATACTAAAAAAATAAAAGAATTAGAATTATCAATACATAAACATGCAAATAAAGAGTTTAATATTGCATCGCCAAAACAATTAGGTGAAGTCTTGTTTGAAGACTTGCAATTACCGTTCGCTAAAAAAACAAAAACAGGATATTCAACATCAATTGATATCTTACAAAAGTTAGAAGAGGTTCACCCTATTATCAACGAAGTAAAAGAATATCGTATGTTAACAAAACTTTATTCTACCTATGTAATTGGATTACAAGAACAAGTATTACTTGATAAAAAAATACACACAATATATAATCAAGCTTTAACGCAAACAGGACGTCTATCTTCGATAGAACCAAATTTACAAAACATACCAGTAAAAACACCTGAAGGA
This sequence comes from uncultured Erysipelotrichales bacterium, assembly GCA_964372125.1. Taxonomy (GTDB): domain Bacteria; phylum Bacillota_I; class Bacilli_A; order Erysipelotrichales; family Coprobacillaceae; genus Tannockella. Next base: position 10,613 of record CAYJPL010000033.1, on the reverse strand, counting down.
AAACTTATAAGAAAAGCATTTATTCCATCAAATGATTATTTAGTAACCTTTGATTACTCACAAATTGAACTAAGAGTATTAGCGCATCTTGCAAGTGCGACATCACTTATTGAAGCATTTAATAATGATTTAGATATTCATAGCTATACCGCAAGTCAAATGTTTAATATACCATTAGAAAGCGTAGATAGTGATATGAGAAGAAAAGCAAAAGCAATCAACTTTGGTATTATTTACGGTATGTCAGATTTTGGATTGTCTGAACAAGTAGGAATCAGTGTTAAAGATGCAAAGGCATTTATACAAACATATTTTGAAAAATATCCTGAGATAAAGGGGTATATGGATAATAATATTGAACAATGTCGAAAAGATGGATATGTAACGACTATTTTACAGCGTAAAAGATATATACCAGAAATTAATGAGAAAAACTTTATGAGACAAGAATTTGGAAAACGTTTAGCTATGAATTCACCAATTCAAGGCTCGGCTGCTGATATTATGAAATTAGCGATGATTCGTGTTCATGAACTATTACTAGAGAATAAATTAGTATCAAAAATGATTTTACAAGTACACGATGAGTTACTATTCGATGTCGTTGAATCAGAATTAGATAAAGTAATGGAAATTGTAGAAAAAGGAATGAATGAAGCATTTACAATGAGCGTAGCTTTACAAGTTGATGGAAGTTATGCAAAAAATTGGTATGCATTAAAGTAGGTGAAAGAATGCCCGAACTACCAGAAGTAGAAACAGTAAAAAGAACATTAAAAAACTTCATACTAGGCAAAAAAATAGAAGATATTGAGATATATCATGCAAATATCATAGATGGTGATGAAATAGACTTTATAAGTACATTAAAAGGTCAAAGAATACAAGATATTGATAGAGTTGGTAAATACTTAATATTTCTATTTGATAGTGTAAGTGTAATTTGTCATCTCCGAATGGAAGGTAAGTTTAATATTGTAGATAACGATTATTTACCAACAAAACATGACCATGTGGTTTTTAAGTTTAGTGATCAGACAAAACTATGTTATCACGATACACGTAAATTTGGCAGAATGCAGTTATCAAATATTGAAGGCTATAAAGAAATGTTGCCATTATCAAAACTTGGTAAAGAACCATTTTTTGCTGATGTAGATGTTGTATATAAGCGATTATCAAAAAGTAATAAAGCAATCAAAACAGTATTGTTAGATCAAACAATACTGGCTGGTATTGGAAATATATATGCAAATGAAATATGTTTCTTTATGAATCTAAATCCAACTACACCAGCAAGTCGTTTATCAAAAAAAAGAGTTAGTGAATTAATTGAAATAAGTAGTCAAGTTTTACACGAAGCAATACTACAAGGTGGTACTACAATTCACTCATTTGATTCAAACGGAATACATGGATTATTCCAGGTCCACTTAGCTGTACACGGGCAAAAAGAGTGTAAGAAATGTGGTACAAAGATAACAAAAGAGATGTTAAATCAACGAGGGACATATTATTGTAAGAAATGTCAAAGGAGAACAAGATAATGATACATTGGGGAATAATTGGTGCTGGAAATATTGCGAACCGTTTTGTACAAGCAATGGTTCATCAAAAAGATTCTGTTTTAGAAGCAGTTGCGTGCCGTACTATGGAAAAAGCTACATTATTTGCAAATACATACAATAGTAAAAAAGCATATGATGATTTTCAAGCAGTTATTGATGATAAGGAAGTTGATGTGATTTATATTGCAGTACCTCATATTCATCACTATGAGTGGTGTATAAAAGCTTTAGAAAATAAAAAAGCAGTATTGGTAGAAAAGCCAGCAGTATTGGATGTTGAACAAATGAAACATATTAAAGATACTGCAATAAAAAATAATACATTTTTCATGGAGGCAATGAAGTCGAAATGTGTACCGGCGTTTAAGCATGTAAAAAAGCTAGTTGAAAATGGTGAAATTGGTACAATTAATAAAGTAACTACCTCATTTTGTAATGTATCACCATATAAAGAAGGTGCTTATCATTACCAAGCAAATCAAGGCGGTGCACTATATGATTTAGGTGTATATAATACTGCATATTTAACTGAATTTTTAAAAGGTGATTATAAAATAAGTTGTATTGATACTCACTTATTTGAAAATGGCATTGATGTGTATTGTAATGCTTTGATGCACTATGAAAATGGAGCAATAGGAATATTAGAAACTGCTTTTGATATCAAAAAAGAAAACTATGCATCATTGCAAGGGGTCCATGGAGAAATACGTATCTCTCCATTACATCGTCCAACAAATATAGAAATTATAAAAGATGGTGCAACCACAAAAATAGTAAAAGAATACGAACACGATGATTTTTACAGTGAAATAAATGAAGTTTGTGAATGCTTAAATAACAGAAAAATTGAAAGTTCAATCATTAGCTTTGATGATTCTATTAAAATGGTAGAAATGATTCAAAGATGCAAACAGTATATTAATAAAAAGCATGATTAGAATAGGAATTACAGGAAGTATCGCAACGGGGAAAAGTACCGTAACAAACTACATTTTAAAAAAAGGCTATTTAGTTCTGGATAGTGATAAAATTGTAAGAGAACTCTTAACAAGGGACACAACTTGCATAAATGAAATCGCAAAAATATTTCCAGTAGTAAATCAAAATGTTATAGATCGTAAAAGACTAGGCCAAATTATATTTCATGATCAACAAGCAAAAGAAAATTTAGAACAAATCATTCATCCACGTGTAATTGAAGAGCTTGAAAAGAGTACTAAAATATGTCACGATGATATCATATTTTATGATATTCCATTACTTTATGAATCAAAACTTGAATATCTATGTGATATAATAGTAGTTGTTTATGTAGATGAAAAAACACAATTGCAACGTTTGGTGCAACGTGATAATATTGAAGAAGTATTTGCAAGAACAATAATCGCTAATCAAATGAATATTGAAGAAAAGAAAAAGCGGGCCGATTTTGTATTACATAATACTACAAGTCAAGAAGACTTGTATCAACAAATAGATTTGATGTTAGGAGAAATTATTGATGCAAAAATTAACAAGTGATATATATATTGTTGAAAAAACATATCCATTAGACCAGGCCAGAACTAGTTGTTTACAGCTGTTATACCAACCAGTTATAGGATTTCAAGCGGTAAGTCTATATCTGTTTTTACAACAAGAAAGTTTTTTATCAATGCCTTCACTACATTCAAGACTCACAAAATGTACCGGTATGACACTTTCAATGATTGAACAATCATTAATTAAACTTGAAGCAATCGGCTTATTAAAAACGTATCGTAAACAAGAGAGTCAAATTACATATATATATCAATTGCAACTACCGATATCTCCTAAGAGATTTTATGATCATCAAATTCTAAATGTAATGCTTTTAAAAAGATTGCCAAAAGAAGAATATCAAAAGACAAAATCATTGTTTTTGCAACAATCAATAAACAAAGAAAACTGTAAAGAAATTACTAGTTCATTTAATGAAGTATTTGACCTAAACCAACTTTCTAATCAACAATCTGTTGTTTCAAATGATACAGTTGTTGGCGAAAGTATTAATTCAATAGAAAATGAATACGATATGGAATTATTTTATAAAGGTCTTCAAAGTTTACAAATTAACAAATCATTGTTTACTAAAAAAGATATAACATTAATACAACAAACTGGAACACTATACCGTATCAATGCACTTGATATGCAAGTACTTGTCAAAGATAACATAATAAATAATGCATTAGACCATCAACATTTTATAAATGATTGTCGAAATCATTATTCATTAAAAATGCCAGAAAAGATTAAAGAAGTATATACAATTCACCCATCGATACATAAAAGTCAATCTAATGATCAAAAAGAACAAGAACATATTTCATATTTAGAAAACATCTCACCATACCGACTATTAAAAGATAAATTTGGTGGAAAAGAGCCACTTAAAAGAGATTTACAATTAGTTGAATCAATGTTGATACAACTTGGGCTAGAGGCAGGCGTGGTAAATGTACTATTAGAATATACTTTAGCTAAGTGTGATGGTGCTTTGCAACGTAGTTTCATGGAATTTCATGGTGGAAAATGGAAACGTAAAAAAATTATTACTGTAAAACAAGCTATTGATGAAGCAAGAGAATCAATGCAAGCTAGTGTACCAGTAGAACAACCACAATGGGTTGCAAGTGAAACAATAACGATAAAAGAATCTAAAAATGTGGAAGATGAAGATTTAGAAGCAATACTTGCGAAATTTGACTAAGGAGATAACAAATGCAAAAAGTACAATTTAACAATATGGAAGAAGAATATAATGCTTACAAACAAGAAAGTGTACAGTTTTTAGTAAAACAACCAATAGTCATTGAAGCATTACAAAAGTTGCAGTTGACGCAAAGTGCTGTAGAAGAGTTTTGGATAGATTTTTTAAATTATTACAATGATCATAAAGATTGTATTAATTGTAATGGTATTGAACAATGTCCTAAAGTAGTAAAAGGAATGAAAAAAGTAATTGAACATAAAAATGGTTTAATGCATACTGCACTTGAAGCGTGTGTTTATGGTGAGAGAATCTTAGAAGACCAGTTAATTATTCAGGCAATTCCTTTGAAGAATGTTGATGATCGAATATTGCTGACAAAGAGTAAAGATTTAACAATGTTAGCTTATCAAAACTCTAATGCAAAAGAAGTACTTAAGATATTTGGGGATTATATTGAAAATCCATCGAAAAAAGGCTTCTTTATTCAGGGAAATCCTGGTGTTGGTAAATCTACAATTTTAGGTATGTTAATTCGTGCTCTTGTAACAAAAGGGTATCGTTGTGGATATATTCATTTTCCAACTTTCCTAATAGATCTAAAAAGTAGTTTTGGACAAGAAGGGATTTACGAAAGTATAAATCTAATGAAAAACATAGATTTTCTAGCAATAGATGATATTGGTGGAGAGAGTGTTACTACGTGGTCAAGAGATGAAATATTATCCTCTGTATTAGCATACCGTGCACAAAACGGTAAAGCTACATTCTTTACAAGTGTATATTCAATTGATGAGTTAAAGAAATACTATACAATGAAACAAAGTGATGCAATGCAGGTAAATCGATTACTTGATAGAATGAAAGCGGTTAGTAATACAATTATACTAAAGGGACCCGACCTACGTTAAAAAAATCACGTATTTTGTTAAAAATTCATAGCAAGATACAAAAAATTATGTTAGAATGTTTTGGAAATATTCAAGAGAAATATAGGAGATTGTCAATATGGTAAAATGTATAGGCGTATTAACATCTGGTGGAGATGCACCAGGAATGAACGCTGCTGTTCGTGCGGTTGCCAGAACATGTTTAAATAAAGGGATTGAAGTATATGGTGTACGTTTAGGATACCAAGGGTTATTCAATGGTGACTTTATTAAATTTGATCGTACTACAACACGTAACATTGTAAATTTAGGTGGGACATTTTTAAAGTCCGCTCGTTTTCCTGAGTTTAAGGATCCTGAAATCCGTAAACAAGCTATTAAGCAAATGGAAAAAGTGGGTATGGAAGCATTAGTTGTCATCGGTGGTGATGGTAGTTATAACGGAGCATTAAAACTTACGGAAATGGGAATCAACTGTATCGGATTACCTGGTACAATTGATAATGATATTCCAGATACTGACTTTACAATTGGATTTGATACTGCTTTAAATACAATTGTTGATGCATTAGATCGTCTACGTGATACATCTAGTTCTCATCAACGTTGTACTATTCTAGAGGTAATGGGACGCTACTGTGGTGATTTAGCGATTCACTCTGGATTAGCAGCAGGTGCAGAACTAATTATTACAGCAGAGTCAGGATTTGATGAAGGAAAAGTTATTGACGTATTAAAAGCATCAAGAGCATCAGATAAGTCTCATGCGATTGTTGTTATTACTGAACACATTACTGATGTTCATGAATTAGCTAAGAAAATCGAAGCTGCAACTGGATTTGAAACTCGTGCAAATGTTTTAGGACATATGCAAAGAGGTGGACGTCCATCAGCTAGAGATCGTGTATTAGCGACTAGAATGGGGACTTATGCCGTTGAACTGCTAGAAGCAGGTAAAGGTGGACTTTGTGTCAGTGAAGTAAATGGAAAAATCATTGGTTTAGATATCCAAGAAACATTATCACATAGTAGAACTACAGATTTTAGTATTTATGAAGATGCAAATAAAGTAAGATAAGACAAGTGAGGAAAAAGTAAATGAGTATTATTTTAGAAACAGAAAAGAAAAAGAAAACTCGTATCGTTTGTACAATTGGACCAGCAAGTGAAAACGAAGAAATGATGAAAAAGCTAATTTTAGCTGGAATGAACGTTATGCGTTTAAACTTCTCTCATGGTGATCATGAAGAGCATGGTGGACGTATTGTAACTGCTCGTAAATTAAGTGAAGAGTGTAATAAAAACATTGCAGTCTTATTAGATACTAAAGGACCAGAAATCAGAACTGGTGATTTTGTAAATGGTGTTACTGAATTCAAAAAAGGTCAAACAAGTGTTATTTGTGTTGAAGATATTGAAGGAACTAGTGATCGTTTTACAATTAGTTATAAAGAATTATACAAAGATGTTAAACCTGGTGGTTTTATCTTAGTAAATGATGGTCAAGTAGAATTACTAGTTGATCATGTTGATGGTAGCGATATTGTTTGTGTTTGTGCAAATGACGGTACTGTTAAAAACAAACGTGGAATCAACGTTCCAGGAATCAAATTAGGATTCGAATACTTATCACCAAAAGATATCGAAGATATCACATTTGGTTGTAAACAAGCAGTTAACTTTGTTGCTGCATCATTTGTAAGACGTGCACAAGACGTTTTAGATGTAAAAAAATTATTAATTGAAAACGGACGTCCAGAAATTCAAATCATCGCTAAAATTGAAAACAATGAAGGTGTTGATAACATGGATGAAATCTTAAAAGTTGCTGACGGAATCATGGTTGCACGTGGTGACTTAGGTGTAGAAGTACCTGCAGAAGATGTACCTTTAATCCAAAAACAATTAATCAAAAAATGTAAAGCTGCTGGTAAAGTAGTAATTACTGCAACTCAAATGTTAGAGAGTATGCAAACAAATCCAAGACCAACTAGAGCTGAAGTTAGTGACGTTGCTAACGCAATCTATGATGGTACTGATGCAATCATGTTATCAGGTGAATCTGCTCAAGGTAAATATCCAGAAGAATCTGTATTAACAATGACAAAAATCGCATTAAAAACTGAATCAACTTTAGATTATGATGCATTACGTGCACGTGCTGTTAAAACTGCGCCAAACGATCCATCAGAAGCTATCTGTATGTCAGTTGCTGAAATCGCATCTAAATTCCATGTAGCGGCAATCGTTGTATTCACTGAAAGTGGATCAACTGCTAGAAAAGTATCTAGATATCGTCCAGAGTCTATGGTAATCGCAGCTACTCCATATGAAGCAATTACACGTTCACTTGCATTAAACTGGGGTGTAAAAGGTATTGTATGTAAAGCTATGGATAACCGTAGTACACAATTAGATTATGCACAAATCGTTGCAAAAGAAAATGGTGTAGAACCTGGTCAACAAATCTTAATTACAGCTGGAACACCTGGTGTTGGTGGAACAACTAGTTATTTAGAATTAATCACTGTTAAGTAATTATTTATATAAGGAGGCGAAAGCTTCCTTTTTTGTATACTTGATTAAATTTTACAAGTGTGTATAATGTTATAAGGTGATAAAAATGACAAAAAATAAAAAAATAGAAATCATAGTATTATTAATCGGTTTAGGATTATTGTTATCAACAATATATGTATTCTTTCCGCTTTTTTCATTTCATACATATGATAAATCATTTCTTTCAAACTATATAATAAATACAGAAGATGAAAATATGGATATTGAAAATATGCAAGTATATATTCAGGATGGAAAGTATGTTGTAGGTGGCGGAAGATTAACAGTTACAAGTGAAGAACTATTAACTAAGGATAAGGAATATATTTTATCTATTAATTTATTGATTGACAATGAGGAAGTTTCTCTAGATTATCCATTTAAATTAGATAGTAGTACATATGAATTCGAATTACAAACGATCGATAGTGTGAAAAGCGATGCCTCAACTTTTGAACTGACAAAAAGCGTTTTTACTATTAACGAAGGTGAAACTGTGATAAAAGAAGAATCAGGTTTAATTCACGAATGTGTAAGTGTGGCAGGAACTACAAAAGAATATCGCTTAGAAAATACTTATATAAGTGAAACATTTATGAGGCTTGGAAAATTAGAAATTGCGGATGACATATCTAAATATACAGATATCGCATTGGAATATAGATACAAAACAACAGATGACTATGAAGTATTTGAGAGAGTTGCAATGCCAATAGAAGAGTATCAAGAAATTGATAATAGTTTATATTATGTAGAAGATAGAATTGAAGACTTTTCATTCTTTGATAAAGAATTAAGTGTGGTTGTCATATTATCAAATGACAAAGAGGAATATGTATTTGCGATTAACTTATCTCCAATACAAGGAGGTCAAAATAATGAAGAATCATAAAATTGTAATTATTCATATACTTGCAAGTATCCTCATAAGTATATTTGCATTTATTATGGCACTTATTAACTACTATGACAGTAATGTATCGTATGTATTTTCAAGATTATTTTTTGAAAACATCTTTACAACAATGTTCTTTTGTTTAACTGTTATTATAAATTATGTAACTGCTGAGTTATTTACTGTTATTCATGATTGGGTAGCAAGTAAGTACAAAAAAGTAGGACATTATATCTTTATTGCATCAATATTAACAATTGGAATAATTAGTAGCATTATTCCATATGATGTCATTTTACAAACAAATAGTTTGCTACTATCAATTTACCTAACAATTATATTACTATGTAAAAAACAAGCCAATTAATATAATGATTGGCTTATTTTATTAGCATGTAAGTGTATTAATCTTTAATGATATGAAACAGACGAGGAATGTATGGAAATTAAAAAAATCACATTAAATGGAACAGAGTACGAATATTGCTTACAAATAAAGAATATTAAAAATTGTTACTTAAAAGTGCGCCAAGGAAAAATATACATTAGTGCAAATCCCTTTATTCGTCAATCAATTATCGAAGAGATGATTTATAGTAATCAAGACAAAATAATTAAACAAATCCAAAATTACCAGCCTAAGGCAATCTATGAAAATGGTGGATATGTTACAATCTTTAATGAGAAATATCATATTCACTTAATTGACAAAAAAAGATATCAATGTAGTGTGAGTGATGATATATTGTATGTATATCATCAAAATATTGAAAAGGCAGTTAAAATGTATTGTAAGGAATTATTATTAGATTATGTGAATATAAAAGTTAAATTATATCTTCAATCTTATTTCGATTTTACCATTGATAAAATTATAATTCAGGATACAAAATCAAGGTGGGGTGCAAACTATTATAAGCAAAATAAATTATCATTTGCACTGTCACTTTGCCACTTAGATTATTCGTTAATTGATTATGTAATTATGCACGAGTTGTGCCATAATATTGAAGCAAACCATTCGAAAAAATTTTACTATGAAATAGAAAAAAGAATGCCAGATTACAAAAACAGAATTTCTTTACTAAAAAAGGAGACCATATGATAATATCACTACAAAATAATCAAATTAAAGATTTAATAAAGCTAAAGCAAAAGAAACATAGAACAAATTTATATCTAGTTGAAGGGTTTCATATTGTAGAGGAAGCACTAAAGGCAAATAAGGTTAAACAAATCATAACAACTCTAGAACACTATGATTTTACTGATGTGCTATATGTAAGTAATGCAGTAATGGAAAAACTAGCGTTTACAAAAAGTCCTCAACCAATCATGGCTGTTTGTTGTATGGATGATGTTGTAGAAATAGCTGATGTCAATCGTACGCTTATCCTAGATGATTTACAAGATCCAGGAAATGTAGGAACACTTATTCGTAGTGCTCTAGCATTTGGATATAAACAAGTATTACTTTCAAACCAGTCGGTAGACATATATAATGATAAAGCCTTACGATCTATGCAAGGGGCACATTTTTATATTCCTTGTCACTACGTTAATATAGAAGAAGCAATTATAACATTACAAACAAGTGGAACAAAAGTTGTTGCTAGTGCACTAGAAAATGGAAAAGATATTGCTTGTATTGATGCCAGTACAAAAATGGCTATTGTTCTTGGAAATGAAGGTAATGGTATGCAAAAGGAGCATATTGAGATGTGTGATGAAGTAGGTTATATACCAATACAGAAAATAGAATCATTAAATGTGGCTGTTGCAGGCGGAATAATGATGCATTATTTCATGTTATAATACTAAAGATATAAAAGTATAATATATTTATGCATAAAATCAAAGTACTCTTTAAATTACTTGAATAGTGGTATCTTTATTGTAGTATTTTATTTAAAAACAACTATGTTAAGAAGCGTATTTCCATGAAAACCTCTTTGGATAATAAA
>CAYJPL010000032.1:0-24222 GCA_964372125.1 uncultured Erysipelotrichales bacterium | reverse complement strand
GAGGCATTATCAATTGTTACTTCTAATGCTCTTTTTGTTACTTCTAGTGTAACAGTTAATGGTGTACTAGATGTATACCCATCTTTTATTGCAACTACATATAATGTCTTTACTCCAACATTAAGTTGTGATAAATCTGTTACTTCTGTTTTAAGAGTTAAATCACTGTAATATTTATATGTTACATTCGTTAATTCTTTACCTTCAACAGTTGTTTTTAGCATATCATCTGAGAATACTAATGCACTACCATCATATACTTGTGTTAAGTTTTCTCCATTTACTTTAACAGTAGCAATTTCTAATTGTTGTGCTTCAAATACCGCATAATATGTTGCCGCACTTGTAACAGTTGTTGGTAAATCCACCACTACTTCAGATCCTGGAATTAATGTCCAACCTTTGAATTTCATTGTGCCATTAGTTGGGGTTCCGACAGCTGGCATAGCTTCATTATGTTCAATTGTTATGCTGTCAAAAGTAGTATCTCCGTTTTTGAAAACTACATTATGTTCTACTACAGCATACAATTTCGTTGTATCTGCTGTAATTGTGTTAACGATGTATCCAGATGCATCTACCCAATACTTAAATGTTGTACCACTTGATAAACCTTCTTGAGTTGTCTTACTTGGCGCTGACCCAACTTTTTCAGTTACGTCATCGTAAATTAAGTTGCCATTATATCCATAGTAGTCAACTACAACAGATTTTGCCTCAAAGTAAACTTCGAATTTAGTATTATTTGCAACAATTTTATAATCGTATTTTGAAGTTGCTACATCCCAGTCAACTTGAGCATCAATAATTGCTTTTACATCAGCATTATTGATAATTTCATTGTGTGTAATCTTTTGACCTAAAACCGTATCCAATGTTATAGAATTATCCATTTTAGTACCACTTGGATCATAGAATACTACTGTTGATTTTGCATCAGTATTCACAGCAGTATAAGTAAATGTGAATTTGTTTTCTTCACTACTGCTTAAGAATTTAGCAACTGTTACATCACTTGTAAGTTTATATCCTTCAATATATGGTGCGTTAGTTGCAAAGAATAAAGCGTTCGTAGTAAAATCTTCTGTACCTTTTATTAATGTTCCTTTTTCATCTACACATTCAATTGAATACTTAAATTGAATTGTATCTGCTCTTGTGTAAGTGAATACAATTTTATCATTTTCACCTGTTATTTCAATAGACTTAGTCGCTTCATCTGGCACATAATAACCACTTGGCCATTTGTTACCTATTAACACCGATGATCCTACTGCACTAGCTGTTACTTCCTCACCTATTTTATTTGATCTGAAATTTTGAGTGAATGAATAACTATCTTTTCCATCATCATATTGGTGGATGACTTCATAAAAGTATTCTCCGTTAGCTAACCAACTAGCAACTACATACTTATCCTCTTTAATTTCTTGCTCAAATGCAAAGTAAGTATTTTCATTGTTCTCTTTTATTCCATCTTTATTTTCATCAATTATCCATCCATTGAATACATATCCTTGGCGTGTTGGTGTATACTCTAATGCATTCCCAATCATTGCATTTTCATCAATTGATAGTATTACTGTATTTAATTTTGCACCTGTTACATTATGTGTTAATGTTCCACCATCTGCAGAGAAATGTACTTCATATTGAGGCGGTATCCATTTTGCGAAGAATGTAGTATTTCCTAATGCTGCATTAGGCATTGTATCAGTTTCCCAATTCACAAGATTTTTACATTCAGCTTCGTAATACCATCCACCGAAAGTATAGCCTGTTTTTGTATTGACTGTTCCAATTGGCATATCTTTTGGTTCATATCCTGCAAGTTCTTCTTGAAATAAAACGTTTTTTGCGCTTTCAGGCTGAGTTATATTGCCTTGTGTTTCAGGTGATAGTTGTAAATTAAATTCTATATTACCACTTGTTCTTGTATAGAAAAGTTGATAAGATAGGGTCCAAAATGGATTAACTGTCTCTTTATATGTAAGTCCCTCTAATTCTTTTGGTGTTACTGAACTATTTGCAGCGTATTTGAATGTTTGAGTATACTCTTTTAACTCGACATATGTTATACCATTGCGTGTGATTTTCGCTATGCTAGAATCTTCTATTTCATGTGGTAATGCTTGAGCATAGTAAGATACTGAATAAGTGGTTAAACTACTTACCCTTGATAGACTACCCTCTACTGATATAGATGTGCCGGTTTTAGGAATTAAATCACTTGTGAATTTAGTACGATGTGTAACACTTGCATTTGAATTTTCAAGTGAAGTATATGTCCATCCAACAATAATTTTATTGTCACTAGTTTGTTGCATATTTTTTTGTGATGGCCAAACATTGCTAATATCTTGTTCATATTTTGCATACATCGTATATCCATCTTTATCAATATCCACAGATGTACCATTATCGAAATTCACTTTGACTGTGCCACTTTCTAACCAGAAAGTAATAGAATATACAGTTCTCGTATAATAAACATTTACAACTGTTGTTCCGTCTCCTAATATCTCTTTCTTATCAGCATCATTCCATGAATAACTTGCGTAATCACTACTGCTTAATGCCCCTTTAAGTGATAATGGACTTATGTTCATATCAGCTGTATTTGCATAAGTTCCAGCATAACCACTAGTTGTTTCTGTTTTTACATAAGAATAATTATCTATATTATATAACTCTGTTTGGTCACTATTTAAATCTTTACCTGGTAATACATTAGGTTTTTCAAGCCAGTACACTACTGTATACTCTACTTCTTCTCCAACCCAGTTTGCAGTATAGACTACATTTTTTTGTGGCATTATTGTTGGAAAATTACTTAAATCTGCATCAATTATGCTTCCATCACTTCCTGTATATCCATCAAATACATATCCATATCGTGTTGGTTTGTCTGGGGTAGTTATGTTTACACCAAATTGTGATGAAATTGGATCTACTTGTGTACCATTTCCAGTAATAAATGTAATGAAGTACACATTTCGTTTATAGTATATTTCAACTACATTATCTATACCATCAACTATTACCTTTTGTTCTATTGGCCCTTGTAATGAATAGCCATCTACTGTAATAGATTTACCGTTAGTATAGTCTCCAGCATATCCATTTAATGATACTGTTTTCGTATCATCTATTACATATATACCTGACGCATCTTCGAAATAATATTCTACTTTGTATTCAACCTCTACTGCGTCTACAGCATGATATTTAACTATAATCTCATCAGGTGATTTATTTGAAATTGTGACAACTAATTGATTATCATCATCAAGTTTTGCCCCTTGTATAATAGGAGATTCTACATGTATTTCATCGTCATCACTAATAAAATATTGTTTTGACGGATGTGCCTCAGTTCCATTTGCATACACATATTTTATTGTTTTTTCTGAAATCGTAGCTTCTTTCTTGTACACAGCAGTTAATGTCACTTCTTGTACTTTAAACGGATCTGCTTCAAGTTCTGCTTCAGTGTAGTCAACTGTTACATCACTTAAATTAACTTCTTCACCATTAATTTCCCAATGACTAAATTGTCTACCTGTTGGGTTTAATGTCGGTGATGGATTTCCGTCACCATCTACAAGTGGATATGCAACACCACTATTTGTATATTGTGGAACCTCTCCTGCAAGAGTCACACTTTCTCCTGCTTCATTTTCCCCAATAAAGTTAGTGTAAAATAATACACTATTTTCATCATCGTCATTATACTTTGACACTGGCCCCATATAACTACGATACTTTACTTCTCCCTCTTCATTATTATTTTGAACAACAGTTTCATCTGTTGTTTCTTCTCCATTTGAATACTCAGTAGCCAATACTGAATAGTTTACGCTTGATACTGACATCACAACTGCTAATAAAATGATCAAACATCTACTAATTAATCGCTTCTTCATAATACTCTTCCCTTCTTTTTATATTAATTAGACTAGTTTTTCACACACACACACTTATAACTAATTGTACAAATACCCACACAATTATAACTGCTTATTAGCATATATTTTTATATACTAAGCAAATTATATCACTTTATTTGTTATTAATCAAAATGGACGGTAATAATATTGTTTTATTCATAAAAGACAATATCTTACTTCTGTGAACTACTCTCCCCTTTTTACTACATCACAAGTGTATCATGTTTTTTTTATTAGCTTGCGTTTCTTACAAAAATGTAAGGTTAATAAAAACATCTACAATGAGATGTTTTTTATTTCAGAAGCATTAAAGTTATTACTTTCGATATTCCACCATACTATTTACTAGGTAATCTCTTTAAACATATTTTTAATTATTTATCGTATACTTTTTTTATCTATGATTGAAGCTTTTTATCATTTAATAAAACCCTTAACAGCAGTTAAGGGCCTATTAGGTATTAAATGTATATAGAACTCATTATACTCTATCTAGTTATTCGAAATATTCTAAGCAATATCCGTGTATGCGATCATTCACCAATTCAAATACTCTATATTTTTCTAATTTCTTTCTAAGTCTTGATAACTGCGCCCAAAGAGCACCACCATTATTATTCATAGGTAAATTCCATGCTTTTTCATACAATATTTCAGAACGTACTGGTTGATTTACATATTCAACTAATATTACTAATAACGAAAACTCTTTACGTGTTAAATAAAGTATTTCACCATCTACTGTTGCAGTCGCCATTACAAGATCAAGTTCTAATGGGCCAAGTCTCATGCTTTTAGAATTACTGCTTGTTAATTCTTCAGTTACTGCTCGATTTTTTCTTGAAATTAGGCTTCCTGATACACCAACAAGTTCTTCGAAGTCATAAGGTTTTGTCATATAATAATCACAGCCAGCATCAAGTCCGGCTACTCTATCTGTTAATTGTGTCTTTCCAGTTAAAAACAAGATAGGTATATCGCTACTTTTACGTACTTCTTGGCAAAAATCAAAGCCTGTTCCATCAGGTAACATAGCATCTAAAATAATTAAATCATATTTATTTTTATAAAACAGATTTTTAGCATCTTTTAATGTTTCAGCACCAGATACCTCATAACCTGAACGTTTTAACTTACGACTTGCAAACCCCAACATTTCCACTTCATCTTCGACAATTAATATATGACCATTTTTTTGCATTTTACACTCTCCTATTGCTTTTTAAGAAGTCATATCAATCTTCTTATAGTTTATACTTTGATACTTTTTATTCAATATAATATACCATAATTCTTTGTTTTTTTCAATAGTTTGGAGATGTTCATATAAGCTATTAGAACAAAATAATTTATAATAAACATAAATATATGCACATTAATTTATTTTTACAATACTATAATATATACGGACGAGAAGCTATGTTGAAAGTTTAATACATTTGTGATAAGATTTTAATAGTATGTCTTTAATTTATGAGGGGAATTTATGAAGAATAAAAAGAGTAAGAGTATTATTATTGTAATACTTCACGTTGTTTCAATATTTTGTATTTTACTTTGGTATGTAGAAACTATGCATCGTGATAACATTGCTAACATGACAACAGTCGAATCTATAGATGGAGTTTGGGATTTAAGTGAATGTGATTTTTCTGATACTATTTTCAAATTGGAAGGGGACATGGAATATATAAATGGATTTAATCTCTCTTTGGAAGAGTTTGAGGCTAATAGTGACAAAATAAAAATTGGTAATTTTGATGATTTTGGAACTGTCATTACTGCAAAGGGAACAATTGTTTTTCCTGATGATAATGATAGCTATCATTTGAAAGTAACAAGTCTATCTACTAAGGCTTTATATATCGATGATGTTTTTTCGGGGTCAAATGGTATTGGTAATAGTGAGCAAAAGTCTTATAATCATCAAAATGAAGAAATCACTACAACTTTTAGTCCTCTTGATAATGAGACAGAATTAATAATACATAGTTCTGATTTTATACACAGTAGTGATGCAGATTTATTTCAAATATATATTGGTGATCCAACACTTTTAGACTGGTATTTCGATTTAGGCGAACAAGTACAAACCCTTGTCATCGGTATGTTATTTATGTTATTTATTCTTCATATAGTTATACTATTTTCTTTTGAAAAAAGTTCCTTAAGTGCAATAACTTCTATATTTTGCCTTATTTGGTCCGTTAGATTTGGACTAGAAGAATCAGGTTATTTTTACACCGTATTTCCATTTTTTCCTTGGGAACTTGGATTTAGGGTTGTAAACTCAGCAATCCCGCTTAGTGGGATTCCTATCGTTTGGCTAGTTACTAAACAATTTAAAGGTACTTTAAGTAATAAACAATCGTATGCTATTATTTTCATATCAGGATTGCTTGCACTATATGTATTCTTTGCAAGTGTTTCTACAATAACAGATAGATCATTAATTATTTATGGATCATATATACTTTTAGCAATATATTTATCATACGCTCTTATTAGATATTTAAGAATTAAAAATCGCGAAATACCGCTAACCTCCGAACAAAAAGTATCAACTGTGCCATTCTTTGTGTTGTTTTATGCTGTAGTACATGATTCATTTTATTCGTTAGGTATTCACTTATTTTTTATTTCTTATACAATTACTGAAATGTCTATTCTCTATTTTGCAGTTTGTGAAACATTAATTTTATTTTCAAATAATGTATTAAAAAAACAAGAAGCAGAAGTAAAAGAACATGAAGCTAGAATAGAAGCAGAAGAATTAGACCGTTTTTCTAAAATCAAATCACATTTTATGGGTATTGTCGCTCATGAAATTAAGACACCTCTTGCAATTATCAATGGTGGTGCAAGTGAAACAAAGGATTTGTTAGAAGATATGTTAGACAAGACCGCAATTGAGCAGTGTGAAGAAGAGATAGAATGGATTGGTAGAAACCAAATGGTTATTACAAAGACAGTAAAAGATCTTAATGAAACTGTATTTGATTTACTTGATGCAACTGCGCTTGAAACTGGCAGACTCACTTTAAATAAAATAGAAATTAATCTTTGCGATTTTATAACGTCTGTTGCTGAACAACACCGTATTCAAGTTGAAAAAGCAAATAATAAACTTATTTTAGATTTCCCACTACATAAAGAAAAAATATATTGTGATGTTAGGAGAATAAGACAAGTACTTATAAATGTACTATCA
Source organism: uncultured Erysipelotrichales bacterium (assembly GCA_964372125.1). Taxonomy (GTDB): domain Bacteria; phylum Bacillota_I; class Bacilli_A; order Erysipelotrichales; family Coprobacillaceae; genus Tannockella. The sequence goes on along the minus strand of CAYJPL010000032.1, from coordinate 17,061 downwards.
AATGCCTTGCGATATACAAACAATGGTGAAATAAAAGTATCTATTGACATTTCTGGTAGATACCAAGTAATTACTATCTCAGATACAGGCCTTGGTATGACAACAGATGTCTTGCACAAACTAAAACAAAAAAGCTATATTGATGGCGGGCCGCATGGAAATCGTGGTGGTATTGGAATTTATGTTTGTCATCAAATTATTGAGTCACATCACGGTACACTTGAAATCACTTCTGATAGTGGTTTTGGAACAAAAGTAACAATTTCATTACCAAGAACTACCGAGAAAACTAGATAGTGTAATTGCAAGAAACATCAAACTATTATTACAAAAAGATTTCTCAGTTTTATAATTACTACTAAAAAACCTTAGTTATACGACTAAGGTTTTTTTGATTAAAGTTTTTGTATGATATATGAGATTATATGTATTCTGGTTAAATTCTTATCTTTTATACTATAGTGTTTTATTCTATTTTATCTAGTTAATAATTTTCGCCAATTACAAAAATATTACTAACTAAATATACTTCATATGATTATCAGTTCTTACTAATTAAAAAGGTAGAGATAAATTCTCTACCTTCTTGTATGATTAGATGAGTGGTTTAACCATCTATCTAATAGTATTCTTAAACTAAAGTGATAAGTGCCATTGGCGCGTTGTCACCTTTACGGTTATCTAACTTTAAGATACGAGTGTATCCACCATTAACATCTTTATACTTTGGTGCTACATCATCAAATAAAACTTGAACAGCAGTTTTACCTGTATTTGCATCAACTGCTTTGTGTAATACTGCAGCTGCTTGTCTTCTAGCGTGTAAATCTCCACGCTTTCCTAAAGTAATTAACTCTTCTACAACAGAGCGAACTTCTTTAGCTCTAGTTTCAGTAGTTTGTAACTTTCCGTACATAATAACTTCAGTTGCAAGACTACGTAACATAGATTTTCTAATATCAGATGTACGCCCTAATTTTCTATTCTTAGCCATTGATTAGCGCTCCTTCCATAATTTTAGAATTAATCAATAGGTTTAAACCCTAATCCTAATTCAACTAATTTCTCATTTATTTCCTTAAGTGATTTCTTACCTAAGTTTCTTACTTTGCTCATATCATCTTCAGATTTAGCAGCAAGATCTTGAACAGTTTGTATACCTGCTCTTTTTAAACAGTTATATGAACGAACTGATAAATCCAGTTCTTCAATTGTCATATCTAAAACTTTATTTGTTGTATCATTTTCGACTTCAGACATAACGTCCATATTCATCGCCATATCTGTTAATTCTACAAACATGTTTAAATGTTCAACTAATATTTTAGCAGCTACTGAGATTGCTTCATATGGTTTTAATGATCCATTTGTCTCTACTTCCAGAGTTAATTGATCATACTTAGCACTTTCCCCAACTCTAGTTGGTTCAACAAAATAAGATACTTTTTCAACTGGTGAATAAATTGAATCCGTAGGAATCACACCAATTGTATTAATTTCTTTTTTGTTACGGTCAGCACTTACATACCCGCGATCTTTTCTAGCATATAATTCCATATACAAGTGAGCACCTTCAGCAACATGCGCAATTTCTAAATCATTTGAAATCATAGTTACATCTGATGGACACTGAATATCAGCACCTGTTACTGTTGCTGGACCCTTAACATCAATTATCATTGTTGTAGAGTCTTCGCTATCAACATCAAATACTAATTTTTTAAGATTTAAGATGATTGCAGTTACATCTTCTACCACACCTTCAACAGCTGAGAATTCATGGATTGCTCCTTGAATTTTTATTGCATATACAGCAGATCCAGGTAAAGAAGAAAGTAATACTCTACGTAATGAATTACCTAAAGTAGTTCCAAATCCTCTTTCTAGTGGTTCAATAACAAACTTTCCATAATTTTCTGTTTCATCATAACTAGCAATATTAAAATTTGCTTTTTCAAATTTATGCATTGTTTCCCTCCTCACTGGAATTAATCTTCATATACTTAATTATTATCCACGAGGACGTTTTGGTGGACGACACCCGTTATGTGGAATTGGTGTAACATCGTTAATTGCTGTTACTTCTAATCCAGCAGCTTGAAGTGCTCTTACAGCAGCTTCACGTCCTGGTCCAGGTCCTTTAACATTTACTTCTACGCTTTTAACTCCGTGATCCATTGATGCTTTTGCAGCAGCTTCAGAAGCCATTTGCGCAGCAAATGGAGTTGATTTTCTTGAACCTTTAAATCCAAGAGCACCAGCACTTGACCAAGTTAACACGTTTCCATGCTCATCAGTAATAGTAACGATAGTATTATTGAAAGTCGAATGGATGTGTGCCATACCTTTTGCTATATTCTTTTTTACACGTTTTTTACCACGTGTTTGTCTAACTTTTGCCATAGTTTCAACCTCCTATCTTATTTTTTCTTACCAGCGATTGGTTTAGATTTACCTTTACGTGTACGAGCATTTGTTTTAGTTTTTTGCCCACGTACTGGAAGACCTCTACGGTGACGGATCCCTCTGTAGCTTGCGATTTCCATTAAACGTTTGATGTTTAATGCAACCTCTCTACGTAAATCCCCTTCCACTTTGAAAGTTTCTACTTCTTTTCTTATTTTTGTGATTTCATCTTCAGTTAAATCTTTAACTCTTACGTTCTCATCAATACCAACTTTTGCAAGAATTTCTTGCGCTCTTGGTTTTCCGATTCCGTATACATATGTTAATGAAATTACAACACGCTTGTCGCGTGGGATATCAACACCAGCTATACGAGCCATATTTTGTTCCTCCTAATTAACCTTGTCTTTGTTTATGTTTTGGGTTTTCACAAATAATCATTACTCGCCCTTTACGTTTAATTACTCTGCATTTATCACACATTGGTTTTACAGATGGTCTTACTTTCATTTTTCTGCCTCCTTTTTTTGGAAGATTATTCTCGACTTATTTATGTCTAAATGTAATTCGCCCACGTGTTAAATCGTATGGAGATATTTCAACGGTTACCTTATCCCCCGGTAAAATGCGAATGTAGTGCATACGGATTTTACCAGAAACGTGAGCCAAGATTTCCACTCCATTTTCTAATACTACTTTAAACGTTGCATTTGGTAACGTTTCTAATACAGTAGCTGTGACCTCAATAACGTCATCTTTTTTTGCCATAACGTTCACTCCTTATTAAAGTTTCGTAAGTATTTCATATCCATCGTCCGTTATAACGATAGTATGTTCATAATGCGCTGCTAAAGAACGATCTAATGTCTTTACAGTCCAATCATCATTCATAACTTCCGTTTGACATCCACCTAAGTGGGCCATCGGTTCAATTGCAAGAGTCATTCCTGCTTTTAGTCTTGGTCCTTTTCCAGGTTGTCCATAGTTAGGTACTGCTGGATCTTCGTGCACACTACTTCCTATACCGTGTCCAGTATATTCAAGCGGTGTAGTACAACCATTACTTTCTAAATGTGTTTGGATTGCATGAGAAATATCAGATAATCGATTACCTGGTTTCACTTGCTCAAGGCCTTTAAATAATGAGTCTTTACAGACATTCATTAAATGCTTTGCCTCATTGCTAATTTTACCAACCGCATATGTCCAAGCACTGTCCCCATGGTAGCCCTTATAACAGGCACCAACATCAACAGAAATTATATCGCCCTCTTTTAATTTTGTATTGTCTGGTATACCATGTACAATTACATCATTAATCGAAGTACATACACTTGCCGGGAATCCATATAAATTCAAGAAGGATGGCGTTGCATTATTTTCACGAATCACATTTTCACAAATCTGATTGATTTCTAACGTTGTTATTCCCGGTACAATTACTTCTTGTAATTTTTGATGTACTAAGGCAACAACACGCCCCGCCTCTTTCATAAATTCTATTTCTCTATTATCTTTAGTAACAATCATTATTTACCCTCCAGGCACTTCTTGATTTCATTAAAGACGTCTTCCATAGATTGATCACCGTTTACATCAGTAATCTCACCTTTCATTGTATAATAATCAATCAAAGGTTTTGTTTGGCGATTATAAGTTTCTAAACGTACTTTGACAGCTTCTTCGCTTTCATCTACACGTTGTTCAATTATATCGCCACATTTATCACAGATACCTTCTACTTTTGGAGGATTGTATTCAACATGAAATGTTGCTCCACATCCTTTACAAGTTCTTCTACCTGACAATCTTTTTGCTAGTTTTTCAAAGTCAACATCAATGTTTAACACAGCATCAATATTAAATTTAAATTCTTTTGCAATACTTACAAGCTCTCTAGCTTGAATTATAGTTCTTGGGAATCCATCAAGGATAATTCCATTTGGAAATTCATTTTCACGTAAGTATTCTCTTACCATTGCTATCGTGTAATCATCTGGAACTAAATGTCCATAATCGATGAAGTACTTAGCGATAACACCATACTTTGTTTGCTCCTTAAGGGCTTTTCTAAAGATATCACCAGTTGAGATATGAGCTAACCCATACTCTTTTACTAAATTAGCAGCCTGTGTTCCTTTTCCAGCACCTGGAGGACCCATTAAAATTATGTTCATAATTACATCCTTTCCAAATTATTTACGAATATATCCACGATATTCTTTTCTAGTAATATGCGTTTTCATTTGTCTTACAGTTTCTAGAGCAACACCAGTTACGATAATTAACCCTGTTCCACCTAATGTAAGAGATGCATCCGCAGTTTGTGACCAAATTACCGGAGTAATTATAGGTATACTAGCTATTACAACTAAGAATAACGACCCTACTACAGTAACGCGATTTAAAATCTTTTTAATATGGGTTTCTGTATCTTCACCAGTTCTTACACCAGGAATAGAACCACCATTTTTCTTAAGATCTGTACTAATTTTATTTGCATCAATTTGTAAATTTGCATAGAAGAATGCAAATGCAATAATCATAATTACATATAATGCAAATCCAATTGGTTTTTGATAATCAAATATTTGATTAATCATATTTGTTGTTTCTGTTGGTGTCATAAAGCTTACAAGTGTTCTTGGTGCTGCTAATACAGATGATGCGAAGATTACTGGGATAACACCAGCACTATTAATTTTAATAGGCATATGTGTTTGATCTTTTGTCTTCATCATAGTATTTGAGCTTCTTGCATAAATAATTGGAATCTTTCTAATCGAACCTTCAGTAAATACTACAAAAACTACGATTGATAGATAGATTGAAATAAATAATGCATACCATAGAACATCAGTTACAATTGTGCTACCTTGTGTATCTACAAGATTGTAGAACATTTGTAAAAAACTATTTGGTAATGTTGCAACGATCCCCGTAAAGATGATTAGCGAAACACCATTTCCAATTCCTTTATTAGTGATTTGATCACCAAACCAGATAGCAAGCATACTTCCTGCCATCATCATTAATACTACATAAGCATATGACATAAGTGAAGAATCAGCTAAGATTCCATAACTAGTATCAAATGCATACGTAAGTACACCACCTTGTAATGCAGCTAATGCCAACGTTACAAAACGAGTGATTCTATCTTTTTTCTTTTTACCGTTATTTCCTTCTTTACGCATTTGCGTTAATGCTGGAATAACATCCATTGATAATAATTCAATGATAATAGAAGCAGTGATGTATGGAGAAACACCCAATGCAAAGATTGAAAATCTTTCCAATGTTCCCCCTCCTAGCATATTCATAATTTCTAATATGCCATTTGATGCACTATTACTCAATGCACCTGTATTAACACCAGGAATAGTTATCGCCGCTCCTAAACGAAACACGAATAAGATCCCTAATGTAAATACTATTTTTCTTCTAAGTTCACCTTTCTGAAATACATTTTTTAAAAATGTAAACATATTAGATCACCTCAGTTTTTCCACCTGCAGCTTCGATTGCAACAATTGCAGATTTAGAGAATTTGTGTGCTTTAACAGTAATTGCTTTTTCTAAAGTTCCATTACCTAACACTTTAATACCATCTAATTCTTTTTTAATAATTCCAGCTTCTTTTAATGTTGCAGGAGTTACTTCGCTACCTGCTTCAAAAATATTTAACTGCTCAAGATTAACAATTGCATATTCAGTTCTATTGAAGTTTGTAAATCCACGTTTTGGTAAACGCATGAATAATGGTGTTTGTCCCCCTTCGAATCCAGGTTTCTTTCCACCACCTGATCTAGCTCCTTGACCTTTTTGTCCTCTACTAGAAGTTTTACCCATTCCAGAACTTGTACCACGTCCAACACGTTTTCTTGATTTACGTGCACCTTCTGTGTATTGTAATTCGTGTAGTTTCATCGTTACACCTCCTATTTCTCTTCTACTTTTACTAGGTGTCCAACAACTTTAATCATACCTTGTGTATATTCGTTGTTTTGTTTTTCTACTGTTTTGTTTAATTTAGTTAAACCTAACGCTTTTAAAGTAGCCTTTTGTTTTGGTAGACAACCAATAGGGCTTCTTGTAAGCGTAATACTTATCATATTATTTGCCATTATTATTGTCTCCTATCCGTAAATTTCTTCTACTTTTTTATCTCTTAATTCAGCAACTTGTTTAGCAGTTTTTAAAGATGCTAATCCTTGCATAGTTGCTCTAACCATGTTGATTGGAGTTCTAGAACCTAATGATTTCGATAAGATATCACTATATCCAGCTAACTCAACAACCGCACGTACAGGTCCACCTGCGATAATCCCAGTCCCTTGAGATGCAGGTCTTACAAATACTCTACCTGATCCAAAAGTTCCAGTGATTTCATGAGGAATAGTTCCGTTAACTTGAGGTACAGTAATAACGTTTCTTTTTGCATTTTCAGAAGCTTTACGAATAGCATCAGGTACTTCGTTTGCTTTTCCAGTACCGAAACCAACTCTACCTTTTTTATCTCCGATAACTACTAATGCAGCAAAGCGGAATTTACGTCCACCTTTTACTACTTTCGTTACACGGTTAATAGTAACAACACGTTCTTCAAATTCTTTTTCTTCTCTTCTAGGTCCATTTCTTCTTGGTCCATTTTTTCTAGGCCCATTTCTTCTTGGTCCAGTTTCTCTTGGTTTACGTTGTTCCATATTGACCTCCTTCTAGAATTTTAATCCAGCTTCTCTAGCAGCTTCAGCTAGGGCTTTTACACGACCGTGATAAATGTATCCACCGCGGTCAAACACTACGTTTTCAATTTTTTTAGCTTGTGCTTCTTCAGCAACTTTTTTACCTACAGCGATTGCTGCTTCGATATTTGAACCGTTTTCTAATTTCATAGTAACACTTGAAGCGCTAGCTAAAGTCTCACCATTTACGTCATCAATTACTTGAGCGTGAATGTGAGCATTAGAACGGAACACGTTTAAACGTGGACACTCAGGAGTTCCGCTGATTTTTCTACGAACTCTAGCATGACGTTTTAAACGTACATCATTACGTGATTTTTGTTTTGCCATGATTAATAGCTCCTTTCCTTAGCTAACTACTTCTTACCAGCAGTTTTACCTTCTTTTCTAATGATTCTTTCACCAGAGTAACGAATTCCTTTACCTTTATAAGGTTCTGGTTTTCTAACTTCTCTAATGATTGCAGCAACGTGACCAACACGTTCCTTATTGATTCCAGACACAATAATTTTTGTTTGTGATGGAGTTTCAATTGTTATTCCTTCTTCAACAGCGATTTCTACTGGATGAGAATAACCCATATTTAATACTAACTTGCTTCCTTGCATAGCCGCACGGTACCCGATACCTACGATTTCTAAAGTTTTAGAATATCCAGTATGAACACCTTCGATCATGTTTGCAAGTACTGCTCTTGTAGTACCATGTAATTGTTTGTGAGTTTTTTGCTCACTATTTCTTTTAACAGTGATTACACCTTCGTTTTGTTCGATTGTAATTACTGGTGAAAATTGTCTTACTAAAGTCCCCTTAGTTCCTGTAACTGTAACAGTGTTATCATTTGTGATTTCAACTGTGACACCTTCTGGGATACTAATAATCTTATTACCAACACGAGACATCAGTTACACCTCCTGTATTTATATTTTTACTACCAAATGTACGCCAATACTTCTCCACCGACTTGTGCAGCTCTTGCTTGTTTGTCAGTCATAACTCCATGAGAAGTTGATAATACTACGATTCCTAAACCGTTTAATACTTTTGGGATTTCGTCTACTTTTGCGTATACGCGTAATCCAGGTTTAGAGATTCTTTTTAAATCTGTTATTACTCTTTCATTTCCTCTATATTTTAAAGAAATGTTAATGTTTTTGATTGGCCCTTCGCCTTCTACTTTGTAACCTTTAATGAATCCTTCGTTCTTTAAAATTTCAGCGATATCTGCTTTTAATTTTGAAGCTGGAACAGAAACTGTTTCATGGTGTTGTCTGTTTGCATTACGGATTCTAGTTAACATATCTGCAATTGGATCTGTCATTACCATTTGCTAATCCTCCTTCCATATCGGAATAAATTTTAATTTTACCAACTTGCTTTTTTTACTCCTGGAATTTCACCTTTATAAGCTAATTCACGGAAGCAAATTCTGCAAAGTTTGAATTTTCTAATTACTGAGTGTGGTCTACCACAACGCTCGCAACGTGTATATTCACGTACTTTAAACTTTTGAGGACGTTGTTGTTTCACTTTCATTGATGTTTTAGCCATACTTTAAGTCCTCCTTGTTAGTTTTTGGCAAACGGCATACCTAATTGAGTTAACAACTCGCGACCTTCTTCGTCAGTCTTAGCAGTTGTAACAAATACGATATCCATACCTCTTAATTTATTTACTTTATCAAAATTGATTTCAGGGAAGATTAATTGCTCTTTTACACCTAAAGTGTAGTTTCCTCTTCCATCAAATGAGTCAGCTGATACACCTCTAAAATCTCTAACTCGAGGTAATGAGATGCTTACTAATTTATCTAAAAATTCATACATTCTTTCACCACGTAAAGTTACTTTACACCCAATTGGCATACCTTCACGTAATTTAAATCCAGCGATTGACTTTTTAGCTTTAGTTGTTACTGGTTTTTGACCAGTGATTAAAGCTAATTCAGCCACTGCATCATCTAATAATTTAGAATTTGATACAGCATCACCTACACCAATGTTTAAAACAATTTTTTCAACTTTTGGTGCTTGCATTTTTGAAGAATAATTGAATTTTTCCATCATCGATTTGATGATTTCGTTTTCATAACGTTCTTTTAATCGGTTCATTATTCATCTTCCTTCCAATTATTTCTTTTTCTTTTTGTCTACTTCAGCTTGTGTTTTTTTGTTAACACGCACTTTTGTTTTCTTTCCATTAGCATCAACAGTAACTTTATATCCTAATTTTACAGTTGATTTTGCTTTAGAATCGTAGAATGCAACATTAGAAACATGAATTGGAGCTTCTTTTGTTACTTTTCCACCTTCAGGATCAGCTTGAGAAGGTTTAATATGTTTTGTAACCATATTGATTCCTTCAACAATTACTTTACTATCTTTAGAAAGAACTTGTAAAACTTCACCTTGTTTACCTTTATCAAAACCTGCGATTACTTCTACAGTATCACCTACACGGATTTTCATCTTTATTCCTCCTATAATACTTCAGGAGCTAACGATACGATTTTCATGAAATCAGCATCTCTTAACTCTCTGGCAACCGGTCCAAAGATACGTGTCCCTTTTGGAGATTTGTCATCTTTGATAATAACGCAAGCATTATCGTCGAATTTGATATGAGAACCGTTTTCACGTCCTACACCGTATCTACTTCTTACGATAACCGCTCTTACTACTTCACCTTTTTTTACACTTCCATTAGGCGCTGCTTGTTTAACTGTACAAACAATAACATCACCAATGTTACTAGTTTTTCTATTTGAACCACCTAAGTTTCTGATTACTAAAACTTCTTTTGCTCCAGTATTGTCAGCAACTTTCAGTCTACTTTCATTTTGGATCATTTCTATGTGACCTCCTTTCAGAGTTTAACTTATTGATTAAATAATTTCTGCTTTTTTTACAATTTCAACTAAACGGAAACGTTTAGTAGCTGATAATGGTCTTGTAGCCATAATCTTTACTGTGTCGCCTTCTCTAGCAACGTTTTCTTCGTCATGAGCTTTAAACTTTGTTGAAGCCATAACACGTTTTCCATATAATTTATGTTTAATATGAGTTTCTACTAGCACTGTGATAGTTTTATCCATCTTTGTAGATACAACTGTACCAATATAAACTTTACGATTATTTCTTTCCATCTTGTATCTCCTTATTTATTAAGTTCTCTTTCTCTAATAATTGTTTTAATTCTAGCGATAGATTTACGAACTTGTTTAATACGTGCTGTATTTTCTAATTGTCCAGTAGCTTGTTGGAAACGTAACCCAAATAATTCTTTTTTGTATTCTTCTACTTTAGCTAATAATTCAGCATTTTCTAATTGTTTAATTTCTTGAACTGTCATAACTATTCACCCTTTCCAATGATTTTACATTTAACAGGTAGTTTATGAGACGCAAGTCTTAAGGCTTCTCTTGCTACTTCTTCAGCAACACCAGCAACCTCGAACATTACACGTCCAGTTTTTACTACTGCTACCCACTCTTCAGGAGAACCTTTACCAGATCCCATACGTACTTCTAATGGTTTTTTCGTTTTTGCTAAGTGAGGGAAAATTCTAATCCATACTTTACCACCACGTTTCATATGACGGTTCATAGCGATACGAGCAGATTCGATTTGACGAGAAGTTATCCAAGCACCTTCAGCTGCTTGTAAACCGAATTCACCAAATGAAACTTTAGTTCCACCTTTTGATTTACCTTCATATTTGATTCTATGTGGTCTTCTGTATTTTGTTCTTTTAGGCATCAACATGATTATTTATCCCCTTTCTTCTTTGAAGGAAGAATTTCTCCCTTACAAATCCAAACTTTAACTCCTAATTTACCATAAGTAGTATCGGCTTCTGCAGTAGCATAGTCAATATCAGCTCTTAAAGTATGAAGAGGGACATTCCCTTCAGAATAACCTTCAGCACGAGCCATATCAGCTCCTCCTAAACGTCCTGAAACACTTGTTTTAATTCCTTTTGCACCAGCTCTCATTGCTCTTTGAATAGCACGTTTTTGAACTGTTCTAAATGATGCACGATTTTCTAACTGTTCTGCGATGTTGTTTGCAACTAATTGTGCAACTACATCTGGATATTTGATTTCAACGATGTTGATAAACACTTGTTTATCCCCAGCCATTTTTGTAACTTCTTTTCTAAGTAAATCAACAGACTCACCATCTTTACCGATTACTACACCCGGTCTTGCTGTGTGTACATAGATAGTTACACGATTTTTCGATCTTTCAATTTCAACTTTAGCGACAGAAGCTGCTTTAAGTTTCTTTAATAAGAATTCACGAATTTTGATGTCTTCATGTAATAATGAAGCGAAGTCTTGATCGTTAGCATACCATCTTGAATCCCAATCACGGTTAACACCAACGCGTAATCCAATCGGACTTACTTTTTGACCCATAATTCTTCCTCCTATCTTTCAGCTACCACACATGTGATGTGGCTAGTTCTTTTTAAAATTCTTGTTCCGCTACCTTTTGCTTTAGCACGGAATCTTTTAATTGTTGCACCTTCGTTAATGAAGATTTCTTTGATATATAAGTTTTCTGCATCTGCAGTTTCGTTATGAACTGCGTTAGCTGCTGCAGATTTGATTACTTTAATGATTGCAGGAGTTGCACTTTTGTTAACGTATTCTAAGATACCTAGTGCTTCTTTAACTTGCTTACCTCTTACTAAGTCAATTACTAATCTTGCTTTTTGAGGGGCAACACGAATCATTTTAGCTGTTGCTTTTGCTTCCATGTTTACAATCTCCTCTCTTATTTCTTACCTGATTTTTTGTCAGCTTCATGACCGTGGTAAGTTCTAGTTGGAGCGAATTCTCCTAACTTGTGACCAACCATGTCTTCGCTTACATAAACTGGGATATGTTCTCTTCCGTTATACACTGCAAATGTATGCTCAATAAATTGAGGGAAGATTGTTGAACGTCTTGACCAAGTTTTAATTACTTCTTTTTTCTCAGCTGCATTTAAAGCTTCTACTTTTTTCATTAAGTGCCCATCTACAAATGGTCCTTTTTTTAAACTACGAGCCATATTCTATTCCTCCTTCTATTATTTAGCGTTACGACGACGAACGATAAGTTTAGTCGATGCTTTTTTCTTGTTTCTTGTTTTAACACCCATTGCTTTTTTACCCCAAGGTGTCATTGGTGCTTTACGTCCGATAGAAGTTCTACCTTCCCCACCACCGTGAGGATGATCGTTAGGGTTCATTACCGAACCACGTACTGTAGGTTTAATACCTTTCCATCTCATACGTCCAGCTTTACCATAGTTTACTAATCCGTGATCTTCGTTTCCTACTACACCGATTGTAGCTTTACATACTGATAAAATTTTACGAACTTCACCAGAAGCTAAACGTAAGATTACGTATCTTTCTTCTTTACCTAAGATTTGTGCAGACACACCAGCAGATCTTGCGATTTGTCCACCTTTTCCAGGTTGCATTTCAATGTTATGTACTACTGTACCTTCAGGAATGTTTCCAAGTGGTAATGCATTCCCAACTTTGATATCTGCATCAGCTCCTGATACGATAGTCATTCCAACTTCTAATCCTTTTGGAGCTAAGATATATCTTTTTTCACCATCTACATAGTTAATTAATGCGATGTTTGCAGATCTGTTTGGATCATACTCGATAGTTGCAACTTTACCTGGGATTCCATCTTTGTTACGTTTGAAATCGATTAAACGATATCTACGTTTGTGTCCTCCACCATGGTGACGAGTTGTGATAACACCTTGGTTATTACGTCCACCTTTTTTGCTTTGTTTTGCAACTAAAGATTTTTCTGGTTTTGTTGCTGTAATTTCTTCAAATGTTAATGAAGTCATGTTACGGCGACCGTTTGTTATTGGCTTATACTTTTTAATTGCCATCTTTAGTTTCCTCCTAGTTAATTGTCTGGAATAGGTTATTCCAATATGTTACTAATTATTTTTCTTCGAAATAATTAATTTCGCTACCTTCTTTTAAAGTTACGATAGCTTTTCTTCTTTTATTAGTTTTACCTTCGTATTTACCCATTCTTTTTGATTTAGGTTTAATGTTCATAACATTAACTCTCTCAACTTTTACATTGAACATTGCTTCAACCGCTTGTTTGATTTCGATTTTGTTAGCAGTAACTTCTACATCAAATGTGTACTTGTTTTCTGCTGCTTGAAGCATTAAAGATCTTTCAGTAAGTACTGGTTTTTTTAGTACATCAGTAATATGTGCCATTATACTAATACCTCCTCTACTGCTTTAATTGCAGCTTCAGTCATAATTAATTTATCACTGTTTAAGATATCATAAACGTTTACACGTTTAGCATCTAAGATTTTAACTCCTGGGATATTGCTTGCAGATTTTGCAAGGATTGGACAAATTTCATCAACAACAATTAATGTTTTTCTTGGTGCTTGTAAATTTGCTAATACTTTTACCATATCTTTAGTTTTTGGAGCTTCAAATGTAATTGTATTGATTACACCGAATTCTTCATCTCTTACTTTTGTAGATAATGCAGATTTAAGTGCTAATCTTCTAACTTTACGATTTAATTTAAATGTGTAGTTTCTGTTTGTATTTGGACCAAATACAACTCCACCACCACGCCATTGTGGAGCACGGATTGAACCTTGTCTAGCTCTACCTGTTCCTTTTTGACGCCATGGTTTTCTACCACCACCACGTACTTCAGTACGGTTTTTAACTTTATGTGTACCTTGTCTTAAAGATGCTCTTTGTAATAAAACCATGTCAAAGATCGCTTGGTTATTTGGTTCAATACCAAATACAGCTTCACTTAATTCGATTTCACTAACATCTGCACCTTCTTGGTTATATACTTTAACTTTAAGCATATGTAATCCTCCTTCCCAAATTATTCAGCAGCTGCTTCTACTGCAGCTTCTTCAACAACTGTGTAATCTACTAATTCTTGTGCTTCGTTTACTTTACCGTCACCTTTAATAGCAGATTTTACGATTACTAAACCTTTTTTAGGTCCAGGTACTGAACCTTTGATTAATAATACGCTGTTTTCTACATCTACAGCTACGATTTCTAAGTTTTGAACTGTTCTTGTCACGTTCCCCATTTGTCCTGGTAATTTTTTACCTGGAGCGATACGGTTTGGTGCGATTGGTCCCATTGAACCAACAATTCTATGAGCTCCTGAACCATGTCCTTTTGGACCGATTTTTTGCCCGTGTCTTTTAATTACACCTTGGTAACCTTTCCCTTTAGAAGTTCCAGTTACATCAACAACTTCACCTGCTACAAAGCTGTCAACAGTGATTTTATCTCCAACTTCATAACTCATCATTTCGTCATAACGAAATTCTTTGATGAAGCGCTTAGGAGCTGTTCCAGCTTTTTTCACGATACCTAATTCAGCTTTTGTAGCTAATTTTTCTCTTTTATCTTCAAAACCAACTTGAACTGCATCATATCCATCAGTTGATACTGTTTTCTTTTGTAAAACAACATTGTCAGTTGCTTCAACTACAGTTACTGGGATTAATACTCCGTCAGTTGTAAAGATTTGAGTCATTCCAATCTTACGACCTAAGATTCCTTTCATGAGTTACACCTTTTACCTTTCTTATAACTTAATTTCAATGTCTACACCACTTGGTAATTCTAATCTAGTTAGAACATCCACAGTTTCTGGTGTCGGATTCACAATGTCAATTAAACGTTTGTGAGTTCTGATTTCAAATTGTTCACGTGAATCTTTGTATTTGTGAACGGCTCTAAGTACTGTATAAATTTCTTTTTCAGTAGGTAGTGGTACTGGACCAACTATTTGAGCCCCTGACTTTTTCGCTGCTACGATGATTTTCTCCGCAGATGCGTCTAAGATTTTGTGATCAAATGATTTCAATCTGATTCTAATTTTGTTATTTGCCATGATATTTCTCCTTCCGTCTACTTTTTAATAGACTTGCTCCATGCAAATTACCCGAAACGGCCCGTTTCATGACAACGCTTTTCGGCGTTTCAGCAACCTTGCACATCTTTGCACGTCAACATTAGTATTATATATAAATTACTACCTTATTGCAAGCTTTTTTTCATTTAATTTTATTATTTTTTAATGTACCAAAATCATTATATTTCATGCTACAACAATCCAAAAATACCATCAGTTTATTTATACTAAAAAGACTTATGATCTATTTCATAAGTCTTTAGTATTGTGTTAGCGAGATTTCATGTATATTGATTGCTTTGACCATACTCTTATCAAACGTTTCAAGAAAAACATCTTTTTTCATACAAACATATACAGTCTTTACTTCAAGCTCTTCGTTTTCTACTAAGTCAATGTAATAATTTAAATTCGTATTCGCAATCCCTGCAAATGAGTCATTGAATAACGCGTTGAACTCTGGATGATCATTTAGTATTTTTAATTCTGAAAGGAAGTGTTCTTGTATATCATTACCATCATAATTATCACTAGGTAAGAACAAATTTGGATATTTTACTTCATCAAACTCAGGTAACAGATTGTGATCTATGAATGTCCCGATTTCTGCTTGACGTATTTGATTTTTATTTTCGATATCAAATCCAATCCAAGTAATACTAGAATATCCATCATCTATGTCGTTGTTTATTTTTGCTACTTCCTCAAGTGTCATATTATTATTTAAAGCAATTCTAGCTCGAATATACGATGTTTCTGGAATACTTTCAAAAGTATTATAATCGTGACTTAAAGATTCTTCACTTTCTTCATACTCATCATAGTATAGTCCTACAGTTGGATAAATATAGTCCATTATACTTTGTTCGCCAATTGGCTCAATTGTCATCTTATCTTTTCCAATCTTCATAACAGCATTTACTGAACCATAAATCGTAAGTAATCTTGAAGTTGAAAAGATTGGTATTTCATATCCATCAATCGTATAGTTAATTTTCTCTTCAGTTACATATGATGATACAGTACTATTAGGGTAGAAATGTGAGAATGCAACAATGAGTAGTGTTGAAAAATCTTCCTCATCATTTGGATTATATGTTTTATACTTATTAAAAAAGAAAACACTCGCAAACACAAGTCCAATAGAAGCAACAATAATCACTATGTTTTTAAAGGTATGTTTGAAAATTGAACGTCTAATCCTTTTCTCAATATCTGCAATTGCCATCGTGTGATCCATACCGCCCTCTTCGACATCGTTTTCTAAGATATCCAATAATTTTTTTTCATCCATTTTTATTTTCCTCCTGATTCATCTTTATAAGTTCTGTCTTAGCTCTATGTTTACATGTTCTCACATTGTTAATGCTTAACTGTAAATATTCAGCAATTTCATCATCTTTCAAATACGAGTATAATGATAGAATCATTATTTCCTTTTTTACTCCCTTGAGTAGCATAATGTGTTGATATAGCCATAAACGTTCTTCATTGTGTATTAAATCTCTAATCATATCATCAGTTACAATAAACTGCTCATCATGCATAAAGGATTCGTTGATGTTTTTCTTCTTTCTGCATAGCATATAAAGTACAGTTTTTAACACTGTATAAAGCCAAGCCTAAATTGTTCCTTTTTCAAAACTAATTAATGCTTTTGTGAAAGTTTCTCTTACAAGATCTTCAGCATCATAGATATTTTTAGTAAGAGAAAAATCATATAATAGTAACGGCTTATAATACATGTTATATATAATTATTAAATCGTTACTATTCATAGCTTATCCCTTCTTCACTTATATAATGCAAATAAACGAAATAAATTACACATTTTATTAAATAAAAAGACATGTATGTAATATTCTAACATAGTCTATATATAGAATATAAATTTATACAAAAAAAGATACCCGTTTGGGTATCCTTGGAAACTGGCAGCTTGCTATTGTTGCA
>CAYJPL010000031.1:0-24547 GCA_964372125.1 uncultured Erysipelotrichales bacterium | reverse complement strand
CAACAATAGCAAGCTGCCAGTTTCCAAGGATACCCAAACGGGTATCTTTTTTTTACGCTATAATTTATGAATTATTAATTCTATATTTACTTTTAATATTCATGTAAAAATAGTATAATATAACGTAGGTGATATAGATGAAAGTGAAATTATATTTTGAAAATCCGGAACTAATTAAACAATCTGGTATTGGTAGAGCAATGCTTCACCAACAACAAGCATTAAAATTAAATGGTGTGCAATTCACAACTGATCATGAGGATTATGATTATGATATTCTTCATATAAATACTGTACTTGGTGGAAGTTTAAAAGTTTTACATCATGCACGTAGTAATAATAAAAAAATCATTTACCATGCGCATAGTACACAAGAAGATTTTCGTAATTCGTTTTTATTCTCGAATGAGTTATCTGGTATTTTTAAAACTTGGTTAGTTTTTTTATACTCAAAAGCTGACTATATAATCACACCAACACCGTATTCTAAATCATTACTTGAAGGTTATGGTTTGGAACAAGGGATTCGTTCGATTTCCAATGGTGTTGATCTTGAAAAATTTAAACCAACTTATGAACAAATCGAGAAATTTAATGAACGTTTTTCAATTGATAAAAACGATGTTGTTATTATTTCTGTAGGTTGGTTATTTGAACGTAAAGGATTCGATACATTTATTGAGGTGGCAATGAAATTGCCACAATACAAATTTATATGGTTTGGAAACATTGAAGCATCAAAATCAACTTTAAAAATCAAACGGATGATAGCTGATCTTCCAAAAAATGTTATTCTGCCTGGATTTGTGGATGGAGATATAATTACTGGTGCATATGGTAGAGCTAATCTATTCTTTTTCCCAAGTAGGGAAGAGACGGAGGGAATTGTTGTTTTAGAGGCATTAGCATGCAAAACGCCTATACTGCTGCGTGATATCCCTGTATTCGATCCATGGCTAATCAATAATGTACACTGTTATAAGGGGAATGATAATGACGATTTTGTTGAAAAAATTGAAAATATAGTCACAGGTAAATTGCCTTCGTTAATAGAATCTGGATATGAAGTTGCAAAAAATAGAGAAATCAAAATAATAGGGGAAAAATTACTTGAAACTTATAAATATGTTTTAGGTAATGATTGTAACAATTATGAAAAATCAAAATAAGAAATATTTAATTAATATTTTACTTATTGCGTTATTTGGGGGAGGAGCAATCTATCTGTCTATCGATTCGGATTTTTCGACTGTAGCTACTACGCTTTCAAATGCTAGTATTGGTTGGATTTTTGTATGTCTACTGTTAATGTTGTGGAACTACATGTGTGATGGATATACATTATTTTGTTTTGCAAGATTACATAATTCTGCTTATACATATCGACAGGGGTTAAAAAATTCTTTATCAGGAGTGTTTTGGTGTGGAATTACGCCATTTGCAAGCGGTGGACAATTTGCACAAGTTTATGTGTTTAATAAACAAGGAATAAAACCAAGCCAATCTGCAAGTATTCTTCTTATGGCGTTTATTGTTTATCAAACAATTTTAGTATTGTTTACATCTGTAGTAATGATATTTAGATTCACTTACTATAGTGGCTTGTATGATAATTTCTTTTACTTGTCATTTATTGGATTTAGTGTAAATACACTTATAATTGTTACATTATTTACTGCAGCAAAGTCTAAGAAAGCTCAAAGTTTTGTAAGTAATAATGTATTATTATTTTTAAGTAAAATAAAGATTGTAAAAAATTTTGGTGATTCAAAAGCAAAAATGAATCAAAGAATTGATGACTTTAGAGATGAACTTATAAATTTGCAAAAAAGAAAGAGGTTATTGGTTCAAACCTCATTAATATATATAATAAAACTATTTATTTTTTATAGTATACCTTTCTTTGTTGCAAAGGCTTTACATATTGATGTTTCTACAACTTCCTTTTTAGATTTTGTAGGATTAACAGCATTTTTATATTTAATAACATCTTTTGTACCGATTCCAGGTGCGAGTGGCGGTAGTGAGGGGATTTTTGCATTACTATTTGGACCGATATTTTCGGTTTCTACAGCATCTGCATTACTGCTTTGGCGTTTTATTACATACTATATAGGAATCTTTGTAGGAGGGGCGATATTTGCTTTAAGCAAAGAAATAAAGAAGAGAGGAGATTAGTATGAAAATTGCTATATTTTCGGATACGTATGCACCAGATATAAATGGAGTTGCTACGTCTTCAAGAATTCTTAGAAATGAATTGGTTCGTTCTGGTCACGAAGTAGTTGTAGTAACAAGTGAATTACCAACCGATTCAGATTATGTTGATAACCCAGAGGATAATATTATTCGCGTTCCTGGATTAGAATTAAAGAGATTTTATGGGTATCGTTCTGCTAATATTTATTCATTTAAAATAATGAAAGAATTACGCAGACAAGAGATTGAATTAGTACACTGCCAAACTGAATTTGGTATAGGAATATTCTCGCGTATTGTTGCTGAGGCGCTAGATATACCGATTATATATACGTATCATACAATGTGGGTTGATTACTCACACTACATCACACCGGGACGTTCAACTGCAGTTGAAGGGTTAATAAAAAGAGTGATCACACGTATGAGCAAGTTTTATGGTGGACGTTGTAGTGAACTAATTGTTCCTTCTAATAAAACAGCTGTTGCATTAAAGGAATATGGTCTTGATAAAACAATGCATATTATTCCAACTGGATTAGAATTATATAAATTTGATACAGCTAAATTAGATATGAATAAAAAACAAGAAATAATTGACAAATATCAACTACAAGGTAAGTTTGTTATGACTTTCTTAGGTCGAATTGCAAGAGAAAAAAGTATCGATTTAATTCTAGAAACAATAAGCAATATCAAGGAATTTAGTAAACCATTTTGCTTTTTAATTGTTGGTTCTGGTCCTGGATATGAAGAGATACAAAATAAAGTGAAAGAATTAAATTTACAGCACCTTGTCACATTTACAGGAATGCAAGTACATGAGATGGTTCCATATTTTTATGATGTCTCGGATATCTTTATTTCTGCATCACTATCTGAAACACAAGGGCTTACATTTATTGAATCAATGGCCACTAAAACACCAGTTTTAGCACGATATGATGATAATTTAGTTGATGTTATTCAAAATGGATATAATGGATATTTCTTTAATGATGGGAAAGAATTAGAGGAATTAATTGTCAAAGTTATCGAAAGTGATTTAACAACACTGTCGAATAATGCACTAGAATCAACAAAAAAGTTTAGTAGTGAAGTATTTTGTAATAAAGTATTAGAAGTATATCAAAGAGCAATAGATATTAATTACAAGGATTATGTAGTCACAAAAATAAAAGATACAGATTTACACTATAGTGCAGTACATGTAAAGGTTGATAATGAATATATGTTATTGTCTGTGTCAAATGAAGATATAGAGCGTTTAGGCCTATCATCTGGAAAGATTATAAATAGTAAAATTATGAAAGAATTACAAGATAATGAAAATATTGTAAAGATATATAATAAAGCATTGCGTTATTTGACGTATCGTGATTACTCTAAAAATCAGTTAAAACAAAAACTATTAAGTAGTAGTGATTTTACTGAATATCAAGTTGATTCAACGATTTCAATATTAGAGCAAAAAAATTTGATTAATGATTATGAATATGCAATGTCATATTTGAAAAGATGTATGAATCAAAAAACTGGTATAAACAAAGCAGTTCATTATCTTATTGACTGCAAAGTATCAACACAAATCATTGATGAGTGTATAGAATTATTAGAGGATGACGAAGAGTACGATGCTGCATTAGATTTAATTGATAATGCTTATCTAAAAGGTAGTCAATTTAGTTATAAAACAATGATACAAAAAATACGTGAGAAACTATACCTAAAAGGTTTTACAGTACAAACAATCGAAAGGGCAATGAATGATTATAATTTTGAATTTTCATATGAAAATGAAATAAAAGCGTTAGAAAATGATTATGAAAAGGTTTTTACAAAGTATCGACGTAAAGTTTCAAATAAAGAATTGCATGATAAAGTTATCAATGCATTATTAAAAAAAGGTTATAATTATGATGACATTAAATCAATAATGAGTGAAAGAGAGTAAATTAATGAATACAATAAATACACTAAAAGCAGGTGATGAAGGCGTTCTAGTAAAAGCGCTTATCACAAATGTAGTAACAGGAAAAACAAATGGGGCAAATCGTGCAACATATTTAAGCCTTACTTTACAAGATAAAACTGGCTCAATCGATGCAAAATTATGGTCGGCAACACCCCAACAAGTAGAGGAAATAGTTACAGGTTGCGTTATTCTTGCTAAAGCAGATATCATTAAATATAACGATGATCGTCAAATGAAAATAATTAAAATTGAAGTTTCATCAAAAGATCCAGCAATGCAGGTACACTATTTAAAAAGTGCACCAATTGATAGCGATAGCTTAATCAAAGAAGTTGACTATTATATCTCAAGTATCCGTAATATAAGCATCCAAACGATTGTTATGGATATATACAATAGTATGAAAGAAGATTTTAAAATCTATCCTGCGGCAAGTAAGAATCATCATGAATATGTATCTGGCTTAGCGCATCATACACTTGGAATGTTGAAACTGGCAGATTCATTATGTGTCTTATATCCATCACTAAATCCTGATCTATTGTATGCTGGTGTAGTTTTACATGATATCGGTAAGATTATTGAGTTGAGTGGTCCAGTATTGCCAGAGTATACGCTAAAAGGTAAATTGCTAGGTCATATATCAATTTGCCAGGCTATGGTTAAAGAAACTGCAAATCGTTTAGGGATTGATGGTGAAGAAGTAACACTATTACAACATTTAGTGCTATCACATCATGGTAAAAATGAATACGGGTCACCAGTATTACCTATGATTAAAGAGGCTGAAATACTACATTTTATTGATAATATTGATGCGCGCATGAATATGCTTGATAAAGCATTAGATTTAGTAGATGAAGGTGAATTTACTAAAAGAGTATTCTCCCTTGAGAATCGAAGCTTTTACAAACCAGAGCTTTATAAAAAATAAAAAACATCACAGCCTACAATATATTGTTGTTTGGCTGTGATGTTTTTATTTTATTTTATACAATTGTATACTTCTTCTAGCTTTGGAGCATTTTCATTTTTTAAAAATTCAATTGTCAGTGCATCATTACCAAATCTTGGTATGATATGCATGTGAAAATGCATAACAGTTTGTCCCGCTTCTTCATTGATATTCGTTAAAATATTTGCACCTTTTGCACCAACCTTATCAACAACATCCTTTGTTAGTAGTTGAGTAACTTTAGTCATATGAGCTAGAGTATCACTATCTACTTCTATAAAATTTTGATAATGTTTTTTCGGAATTACTAATGTATGTCCATATGTTGTTTGACTAATGTCTAAAAAAGCAATACAAATATCATCTTCATATATAATTGACGATGGAATTTCTTTGTTAATGATTTTACAAAATATACACGTATCCATAATAATCTCCTTTATTTATTAAATACAAATAATTATCCTATATATTCAGGTGTCGAACTTTCAATTTGTTCTTTGATTTCATTTTCATAAATACTAAATTCGTATTTATCTAAATAATATGCATTTGTTTTCAATGAAATACTACTTAGTGATGTTATGTTAGTAATAACTTCATCTTTTACTGCCTCTAAATCACTATTATATACATACACGACAACATATTGTCCAGTTGAAGTCATAATTGCTTTAGAATATATTCCATCATTTGTAAGCTCATCAAATTTTGCAATAATGTTGGCATCAATAGATGTACTTTCATTTGTTACAAAACCTACATCAACGCCACTATTTTCTGCAAATAATGTATCAAATGTTTCTGTATCAGTTGATTGATCGATAAGTGCTACTGCTTCTGATTCAGTATCAAAAGTAACAGTTTTTAAATACTTTACTTGGTAATCTGTAACTAAAGTATCATAATTTTCATCTACGTATTTTTCAATTAGTAGAGAATTCTTTACACTCGGTATGATAATATCATTCACATATTCATCTTTACTTTCATACCCTTGTTCAATTGCATAGTCTTCAATAGATGATTCAGTATAAGATTCATACTCTTCGATTTGTTCTTGTACTTTTGCATCGATTGCTTCTTCATCAGTGATTTCTAAATCACCAATATATGTTAGTGCTTCAGTTACAATTGTACTTGCCCCTTGAGTTTCTAACATATAGTGATAAATATCGTCGTTTGTAACTACGATTTCATCATTTACAGTAACAGCAGTCTCATCACCATCAGTAATAGATGTAACAAATGTTGTTTCATTTGTAGAACTACACCCACTAAGAACTAATAATGATAGTGCTGGGATTATAATTTTTTTCATTATTCTTCATCCCCTTTACGTAGTTCTTCTCTTGCTTCTAGTTCCTCTTTAACAGTTGTAGAAATATTTTCTTCAACTTCACTATTTTCATACTTAATAGTATATGAGTTGTATGCAAGGTATACTAAATATGCATCATATGAAATAAGTGGAGAGTCTATTCCTAATCCCTTGATTTCATTAGAAATTTCTTCTTTGTTTGTACTTAAACATTTAATAAAATAATAACCATCAGTTCCTTTAACTGCTTCTTTAGTAACTTCACCTTCGTTTAATAAAAAGGCTTGTGTTTCTACTTCATCTCCATAAGTTGTTCCAATTCCCATTGTGTTATCAACAATTCCAATATTTCCATTGTTTGTCGCACTTGAATCAGATGATCTTTCACTAGCAAGTTCGCCAAAATCTTTACTTGAATCAACTAACTTTGCAACCTCATCAATAGTTGCTAATTCATCCTCTGTTGGATTTTCAATATCAGCTACACTAATTTTTACAATTTGTAAAGTACGTGGTTGAGTGAATTCATAATAATCATTCATTACCTCATCATAGTTAGCATCTACATAAGCCTGTAAAAATTCTGAGTATTGTAGTGCTGAAATAAGTGAATCACGATAATCATTTAAATCTTGAAATCCTGATGCTTGTAATGCTACAAGTAGTTGTGCATCACTCTCATCACCATAAGTTGCTGCATAATTTGATTCTAAAACTTCAAGTCGATAGTCAGCATCGTCTTTCATTTCATCAGTAACTGGAAATTTTTCATCAACAATTTTTTGTAAAACCGCTTCAAAGTATGCACTTTTTCCACTTGTTGTTTCACTAATGTTTTTAAATAAATCATCTGCAAAAAAATCTTTATCTGTTAAAGATGCAACAACATCTTTGCCATCTTTTTCTACTGCTTCTTCATTGCTAGTAGTGCACCCAGTTAATAATACACTTGTTGCAACAAAAGCAATTGCCATATTCTTAAATTTCATGGTTTTCCTCCTCGCTTGTACCGATATATTATACTACTCTTTGACATATAATTCAATAATATGGATAAAAACACATTAAAGTCTTAAATTCAACTATTTGTAATACTGTAAAATAGAAAAAAAGCCTTTGCGGCTTTTATAAGAAAAATACGATTGCAATATAGTGCATAATTGATGCTATAGCGATAAATATATGCCAGATCACATGGTTATAAACCATGTTTTTCTTTGCATAGAAATATGCACCTATCGAATAAAATACGCCTCCTCCAACGATGAAGATTAAAAACAGGGTACTTGCATTACGTACTAGTGATGGTAAAAATAATACTGCTGTCCATCCCATGATTAGATAAATTGCTAATGATAACTTTGGTAGACTTTTTAACGAAATTGACTTGTAGAGAATTCCAACTAAAACCATAGTCCATTGAATGACTAATATAATAATACCTTCAATACCCTGAATCAAACATAGTGCCACAGGTGTATAACTACCTGCGATCGCAAAATAGATAAAGATGTGATCTAAGATACGGAATATGTCTTTATGAATTTTTTCATGTTCCATAGCATGATATAGGGTTGAGATTAAAAACATCAAAAATATACAAATAGTAAATACACTTACTGAAAATGCCTGTAGTGCACCACCAATTTGATAGCTGTATACTGCACTAAAGGGAATCAATAGTAATACAATAAAAGCCATGCAGCCATGTGTGATTGAATTCCACAATTCAACTTTAAAATAAGGTGGAAAAATTCGTTTATGTAACTTCATAATAACTCCTATTTAACATGCCTTTGCATGCGATAATTTTCAAGATAAATACGATAAATGATTTTTGCGATAACAAGAATTGGCATTGCAATAATCATTCCCCAAGCACCAAATAACACTCCTCCAGACAAAATACCAAACAATACTGAAAATATTCCAAGATCAATTTGTTTCGAATATATTCTAGGAGTTATTACATATGCGGTTAAAGTTGATTGTATAGCGATTAATACCAATAATGCAACAACCTTATAAGGGCCAAGGCTTAATGAGACGATGATACCTAAAACATTTGCAGCAATAGGACCAACATATGGGAAAATACTACTCACAGCAGAAATGATACCTAAAATTAACCAGTTAGGTTGACCGATAATTAAATACATCGTTGCAACTGTTATACCCTGGAAGAATGCATCAATAATAAATGCTTGAATATAGTTACCAAGCGAATACTCAACTTCAATGATATGACTTGGTAGATTTTTACTGAAGTATGCAGACATTCGATATATTTTTCGTCTAATAGATGGATAACGCATTGACATGTAGATTGATAAAATTAAATAAATCATTGAATTACCAAGCATACTAGCTGTTTGTAATAAAACATCTACTGTAGCATTAACAAATACATTATCATCGAATAAGGTCATAATCATATTAGAAATGTGATCTAAAAGTGGTGTTATACTAATTTCGAAATTTTCAACTATAAAATCATTAATTTCTAGTACTCCACTTTGGAAAAAAGGGAACATATCAAATATACTTGAATAGACCATAGGTATCATTAACATTATTAATGAAAAGAAAAAACCAATTGCCCCTAAATATGTTATTGCAACACAAATTCCACGTTTTGGAATGAATTTTTGCAGTCTGGCGATCATTGTCTCTAAAACAAACGCAATTGTAAAACCAAATACAAATGGCTTGATAATAGCCCATACTGTATTTAATCCAGAACGCCATATAGGTTGTGTACTTTGTATAAGTAAACCTATTAATAATATACCTAAAATATTAATAATAAAACTTGTAAGTTTTTTAGATAACAACAAGTCTAAAATCTCTTTTTTGCTCTTCATTTTCTCACCTCTTTGTTAAATATACCATATTTTACAAATAAATAAAAATGAAGAATCAAAAATGTAAAAATAATACAATAATATTATGCACTATCATTGTGTTTTGCTAAAACATTTAGTAAAATATATAAGATAGAATAGAAAGGGGCAAAGTTATGTCGACTTTAAAAATAAAGAATTTACATGTTAGTATAGAGGACAAAGAAATTTTAAAAGGAGTTAGTTTGGAAATTTCAACTGGTCAAATGCATGCAATAATGGGCCCAAACGGTAATGGTAAGTCTACGTTGTTATCGGCTATTATGGGACATCCTAAATATACTGTTACAAATGGTAGTATTACGTTAGATGACAAAGATGTACTTAGTATGAGTGTTGATGAAAGAAGTAAAGCAGGATTATTTCTTGCAATGCAGTACCCACAAGAAATTCCAGGTGTTACAACTTCAGATTTCCTAAAAGCTGCAATGAATGCAAGATTAGAAAAACCAATTTCGTTATTTAAATTTATTAAAACATTAGAAGATAATATCGAAAGCTTAGAAATGAATGAGGATTTAGCTCATAGATATCTAAATGCTGGCTTCTCTGGTGGTGAAAAGAAAAGAAATGAAATACTTCAAATGAAGTTATTAAAACCAACTTTTGCATTATTAGATGAAATTGATTCAGGACTAGATGTTGATGCATTACGTATCGTTGGAAGTGCGATTTCCGAAATGGTAAATGACGGTTTTGGAACAATCATGATTTCACACTATAACCGTCTTTTTGAACTTGTACCACCAACACATGTTCATGTATTGATTGATGGAAAAATTGTTATTAGTGGTGGACGTGAGATAATTGATAGAATTGAAAGTGATGGTTACAATTGGGTTCGTGAATTAGGTGTTGAATTACCAACAACAAAAAATGAAAGAATTAGATTAGAAAGTTGCGCAACTAAAGAAAGATTGAAGTTAAAATAATGGAAAATCAAAATAAGAATAAAACATTTATTATAGTTAGTAATGAAGCAATTGAAGCATCAAACAATGAGCATGTTGTTATAGATGGTAAAACTGTAACAATTATTAACGATAGTATAATTTATATCACTTATCAATTAGACAATAGTAACAAGACTGTAAATATTAATTGTCAAGCATCCAATATCGCATTATTAGAAAAATATCAACTTCAAGGAGAAGTTAATATTCAAAAAGAAATAAATGTTTCTAAACAATCAAACGTATCTAGATACGTGGATAATGAAACAGAATTAAACAATGTAAATATTAGCGAAGTAATAAACGTGTACCAAGATGCAAATGTCACATGTGCTTATGTAGACATGTCAGATGCAAATGGGAATTCAATTGTACACTATAAGTTATTAGAACAAGGTGCTAATGTAGATATCCGTCTAGCAGCTCTTTGTAAACTAGAAGAAAAGAAAAATATTGAAATTACAATGGAACACTTGGCACCACTAACGTCTGCAAATATGGATAATTATGGTGTAGTTAAACAAAGTGGAACACTAGTTATTGATGGAATTTGTACAATTAAAAAAGGTATGTATCAATCTCAAAGTCATCAAGTTAATAAAATTATTGTATTTGATAGTGCTTCTTCTGCAAAAGCAAATCCATATTTATATATTGATGAATATGACGTAAAAGCAAGTCACGGTGCCAGTGTTGGTAAAATTGATGAAGAACATCTATATTACTTGCAATCACGTGGGTTAACTAGAAATGATGCAATGCACTTAGTTGTATATGGATATTTCACACCAGTACTTGAATATATTCATGATGAAGAGTTGAAAAATGAATTTTCTACGAAAGTTAAAGAAAAGGTGGGGATGTAATGTTTGATGTAGAGAAAATCCGTATGGATTTTACAATGCTTCAAGGCAAAACAATGCAAAATAAACCATTGATTTATTTAGATAATGGGGCAACAACTCTGAAACCTAAATGCGTAGTAGATGCAGTATGTGATTACTTATCAAACTATTCGGGAAACGCTCATCGTGGTGATTATGATATTAGTTATCAAGTTGATAGTGAATATGAGCTTGCAAGAAAAAAAATAGCTAATTTCATAAATTGTAAAAAAGATGAAATAGTATATACAAGTGGTACTACTGATAGTTTGAATTTAGTTGCATTTGGATTCATGAAGGCAAGACTACAACCTGGGGATGAAATATTGCTTACGGTTGCAGAACATGCAAGCAACATTTTGCCATGGTTTGAAATATGTAATCAAACTGGTAGTGTAATTAAATACATTCCATTAAATGATGAAGGTAAAATTGAAATAGGTGTAGTTGAACAATCAATTAATGAAAAAACAAAGATTATATCAATTGCGCAAGTAACTAATGTAATAGGTCACCTTGCACCAATTAAAGAGATATGCAAAATAGCACACCAACATGACATAATTGTATGTGTTGATGGTGCACAAAGCACACCACATATGGCAGTAGATGTTGTGGATTTAGGTGTTGATTTCTTTGCATTTTCAGGACATAAAATGTGTGGGCCTACGGGTATAGGTGTATTATATGGAAAATATGATTTATTACAAGAAATGACACCAACAAGATTCGGTGGTGGTAATAATGCTCGTTTTTCAAGTGATTGTCAGGTTACATTTAAAAATGCACCTGCAAAATTTGAGGCTGGTACACAAAATATTGAAGGTGTAATCGGGCTTGGAAAAGCAATCGACTATCTTCAAGAAGTTGGTATGGACAATATTGAAAATTATGAACAAGAACTTCGAGATTATGCAATTGAAAAAATGAAAGAATTAGATAATTTAGAAATTTACAATGTGTCTGCTTGTGGACCAATTACGTTTAATATCAAAGGCGTTTTTAGTCAAGATGGAGCCTCACTATTTAATAAGTATGGTATTGCGGTTCGATCAGGTCAACATTGTGCAAAAATATTAGATGATTTTTTAAATGTCAGTCAAACATTGCGTATTTCATTGTATTTTTATAACACAAAAAAAGAGATAGATACTTTTATTGAGGTATGTAAGAAAGGAGATGAATTTCTAGATGCCTTCTTTGGATAATACATTATTAAGACAAATTATTATGGATCATTATGAAAATCCAAGAAATCATGAGTTGGTTAAGGATGATGATACTTATAAAATGGTAAATATGGATTCAGAAACTTGTATTGACAATATTGATGTACAAGCAAAAATAATAGATGGAGTAATAAAAGATATTCGATTTGATGGAGAAGCATGTGCGATATGTACTGCAAGCACCTCTATCATGAGTGAACTATTAATTGATAAAACAATAGAAGAAGCAAAAGAAATTATCTTACATTATAACAATATGATTTTTGAAAAAGAGTATGATGAAGATTTACTAGAAGAGGCGATTGCCTTCATGAATACATATAAACAAGCAAATCGTATAAAATGTGCCACGTTAGGGTGGAGTGCGATTGAAAAGCTTATCGACGATAGTCAGGAGGGATAGAATGAGTGATATAAATAAAGATATTCCATCTGGCGAATATGCGTATGGTTTTAATGACGGAGATGTATCTGTCTATAAAACAACTACAGGTCTAAATGAAGATATTGTACGTGAAATATCAAAAATAAAAAATGAACCGGAGTGGATGTTAGAGTTTCGTTTAAAAGCATTAAGACATTTTGAGAAAACTCCAATGCCATCATGGGGTGTTGATTTATCAGACTTACGTTTCGATGACTACACATACTATATAAAACCAAGTCAACGTCAAGAAAAGTCATGGGATGAAGTTCCTGAAAAAATCAAGGATACTTTTGATCGATTAGGTATTCCAGAAGCTGAACAAAAATTCTTATCTGGTGTAAGTACACAATACGAATCAGAAGTTGTATATCATAATATGTTACAAGAAGTAGAAGAAAAAGGAGTCATATTTCTTGATACGGATAGTGCATTAAAACAATATCCTGATATTTTCAAGAAATACTTTAATACAATTATACCATACAGTGATAATAAGTTTTCTGCATTAAATGGTGCAGTGTGGTCTGGAGGGTCATTTATTTATGTTCCACCAGGAGTTGAATTAGAAAAACCATTACAATCATATTTCAGAATTAATTCTGAACAAATGGGGCAGTTTGAACGTACTTTAATTATCGTTGGTGAGGGTGCATCTGTCCATTATGTTGAAGGGTGTACAGCACCTACATATTCAAAAGATTCATTACATGCTGCAGTTGTAGAAATTGTGGTTTTAGATGGTGGGAGCTGTCGTTATTCAACAGTACAAAACTGGTCAACAAATATCTTAAACCTAGTTACAAAGCGTGCTAAATGCATGCGTAATGCTTCTATGGAATGGATTGATGGAAATATTGGTAGTTCAAAAACAATGAAATACCCTGCTTGTGTTCTGGCTGGTGAAGGCGCTAAAGGTACTTGTATTACAATTGCAGTTGCTGGAACTGGACAAGTTATTGATTCTGGGGCAAAGATGATTCACCTTGCAAAAAATACATCAAGTAATATTGTTTCTAAATCAGTTTCACGAAGCGGTGGTAAAGTTAATTATCGTGGTATTGTTCAACATATGCCAGGAGCAATTAATGCAAAGAGTAAAATAGAGTGTGATACACTTATACTAGACCGTGAATCTACTAGTGACACAATTCCAGTAAATCATGTAAGAAACAATGATTCTATTATTGAACATGAAGCAACTGTTTCTAAAATTTCAGAAGAGCAATTATTTTATTTGATGTCCCGAGGACTTTCTAAAAAGGATGCTACAGAAATGATAGTTATGGGATTCATTGAACCATTTTCAAGAGAACTTCCAATGGAATACGCTGTAGAATTAAATCAACTTATTAAACTTGATTTTGGAGATCAAGGGATTGGATAAATTTACGTTACGTAAATTTATGAAAACAAAAAGAGAAGGCCTATCTAAAATAGAATGTTTAGATAAGTCTTCTTTCATTATAAATAAGTTGAAAAAACATCCATATTACTTGAAAGCTAAAACTATTGGGATCTATGTATCAAATAACAATGAAGTGGAAACAAAAAAATTTATAGAGGAACTATTAAGCGTAAAAAGAGTCTGTGTTCCAAAAGTAACTGGAAAGCTAAAGATGGATTTTCATTATATAGAAAATACACTTATGCTAGAAAAAGGTAGTTATGGAATTTTAGAACCTAAAACACAATCTAAAGTATCCAAAGATGATATAGATTTACTAATAGTTCCATTGCTTGCATTTGATAATAATAACTTCCGTCTAGGGTATGGCGGAGGTTACTATGACTATTATTTGAAAGATTATACCGGGAAGGCCATTGGGATTGCATATGAATTTCAGCAAGTAGAAACTACATTTCCTGGCAAGTATGATATTGCTTTGGATTGTATCATACATGAAAACAGTTAGACAATATTTGTATATTTGTTATAATGTACGTATATTGTAAAGTAAGGTGAATATATGTCGAGAGAAAAAGCAGTTGTAAAAACAACTTTAATATTAGCACTAGGTACATTTTTGCCTAGAATTATTTCATTAGCTACAACGCCAATCATATCTGGTTATACGACTGACACAGGATTTGGTATCGTAAACTACTTAACTGGAATAATATTATCATTTGTTGTACCGGTTTGTACGCTACAATTGGAACAAGCTTTTTTTAGATTCCTTGTTGAAGCAGATGACGATAAACGTCGAAAACAAGTAATCAGTAGTGGAATTGCAATACTGGTTCTAATTGGTATATTAATATCAATTATATGTTTGTATATACCAATTGATGGATTTAATGGAAGTTATAAATATTTAATAATTGGATATATACAAGTTGAAATTTTAGTACAAATATTGAGATTTGTACTACGTGGGTTTGGTAAGTATAAAGCATATTCTATTTCTGCAACTATTGCAGTTTTAGTGAATTTCTTAGCATTAGTTGTTTGTGTTATTTTCCTGAAAATGGGTTACATTGGTGTTTTTGTTGCATTAACGATAGCCGATGTGGTGGCTGCATTATACATGATGTATCATAGTAAGATATATAAGTATTTAAACATAAGATCAATATCAAAATCCACAAGTAAAGAAATGATATATTATTCTATGCCATTTATACCAAATTTGGTATCGTGGTATATAAATGTGTTTTCAGATCAATTATTTTTACAAGGAATGCATGGTTATGCATCTTATGCGATCTATGCAATGGCTCTTAAAATTCCATCGATTGTAAATATTATTTATCCTGCCTTTAACATGGCGTGGATAGAGTCAGCAATCAAAGCATCAAAAGATGACGATATAGCTGATTATTATCAAAAAATGTATAAACTAAACTTTTGTGTTGTTACTGCTGGAAGCATGTTACTAATGTCAGGGGTGCCAATTTTATATATGTTACTAAATCAAAATCCTGATTTAGATAGTGGTATTTTCTATGTTCCAGTATTATTAGTCGCAACATATTTCTATTGTATTAGCCAATTTTTTTCTAGTATATACGTAGCGCTTAAGCAAACAAAAAAAATGACAATATCAACTGCTGTAGGTGCGGCTATTAATCTACTATTAAATGTATTTTTAATAGAAAAGTTTGGTATATCAGCAGCTGTGTTTTCTACGTTTGTATCGAATTTAACAATATTAATATATCGACAAAGAGATATTAACAAAAATTATTACAAGTTAAAGGTTAGTATTCGTATTGTAGTCTTATCAATGATAATGTTTACGATTAGTGGATTTTTAGCAATGAGTAATTCTATTATTTTATGGATTGTTAATATCGCTATTGCACTATTATATGCATATTTTTTAACAAGTGATTTAGTCGCTATTATCATAAATAAATTTAGACAAAGAAAAGCATAATAATCAAAAAAGAGATGAAAATGAAATTGTACATTTTCATCTTCTTTATATAAAAAACACGAGATGATTTCTTGTGAAACTTTTAATTTTTTTAATCGTGTCCAATTACTTGAAAAAAGCGTGTTCATACTTTACAATGATATAAAGGTTACTATGTGTGGTAGCATGGTAAGTATAGTTTGTAGATAAAATTAGGAGGTTTTATATGTCAAAAATTATTGCAGTAAATGCAGGGAGTTCATCACTAAAGTTTCAATTATTCGAAATGAATGATGAAAGTGTTATTACATCAGGGGTAGTAGAAAGAATAGGGTTTGATGATGCTATTTTCACAATTAAATTCAATGATGAAAAATTAGTAAAAACATTACCTATTAATGATCATAAAGAAGCAGTGTTATTGTTATTGAAAACTTTAATTGAACAAAATATTGTAGAATCATTAGATGAAATAAAAGGGGTTGGGCACCGTGTAGTACAAGGTGGAAGTTACTATGATCAATCAGTAATAATTAATGAACAAGTAGTAAATCATATAGATGAACTAAAAGCACTAGCACCTTTGCATAATCCAGCACACTTAACAGGGTATCATGCTTTTAAAGAAGCAATACCTACTGCAGGTGCTGTTGCGGTATTTGATACAGCATTCCATCAAACATTACCGCCAAGATGTTATATTTATCCAATACCATATAAATTCTATGAGGAATATGGTATTCGTAAATATGGGGCACATGGAACAAGCCATTTCTATGTTTCGTCACGAGTAAGAGAATTGTTAGGGAATAAAGAAGATTCCAAAATAATTGTTGCTCACCTAGGTGCAGGTGGATCACTTAGTGCTGTCAAAAATGGAAAGTCTATTAATACATCAATGGGATTTACACCATTATCAGGAATCATGATGGGAACTCGTTCAGGAGATTTAGATCCTTCGGTATTAGATTATTTAATTGAAACACTAAATATAGATGTACATGAAGTTATTAAAATGTTAAATCGCGAATCGGGATTACTTGGGGTTTCAGGAGTATCTAGTGACTTTAGGGATGTAGAAAAAGCCGCGCTAGAAGGAAATGAGAGAGCAATATTAGCTATTGAAATTTTCTATCGCCGTGTAATTGCGTATATTGGTAGATACTTTGTAGCTCTTGGCGGTGTAGATGCTATTGCTTTCACTGCTGGAATTGGTGAAAATTCATTTAATGCAAGAGCAGGGATTATCGAATTACTAAGCGAAGCATTCGGAATAGTAATCGATGAAGAAGCAAATGTTAATGGAAAAGGAGAGCGTCTGATTACAAAGCCTGAGTCAAAGGTTAAAATATATGTTATTCCAACAAACGAAGAGTTGGTAATTGCCAGAGATACAAAGCGATTATTAGAACTTTAATATAAAACTAAGCTAGCTTTGCTAGCTTTTTTATATTAATAATAGATTAGTTTATAAATCATATGTTTTTTTTATATTTTGTAGCTAAAATCAACAAAATATTTTACAATAGTACAAGGTGGTACAAATGGAAAATACAATTGAAATACTAAAGATAAAGCAAGAAAAAATAGAAATACTCAATTCAATGAACATAAAAACGATAGAGCAGTTGATAAACTACTTTCCAAGTAGATATCAAATCATTGAGGAAACTGGTTTGGTTGATCAAGAAAAGTGTACAATAGAAGGTATACTAGCAGCCATGCCAAAAGTTTTTTATCATGGAAAAATGTCAAGGATGACAATGGTTTTAATGTATCATGATATAGAACTTAAGGTTACAGTTTTTAATCGTCATTTTATACGTTCAAAAATGCAAGTAGGTATGATACTTACAATAATTGGAAAATATGATAAAAATACAAATTCGATAGTAGCGAGTGATATTAAGTTAACGCCTATTAAAGAACAAAAAAAGATTACGCCAATATACAATTTAAAAGATGGTATAACAACTAGAATGTTTCAAGGATATGTAAAAAAAGCATTATTAAAGTCAACTTTAGATGAGCAATTGCCAAGACATATTATTGAAAAATACCGTTTATGTAGCTATAAACAAGCTATTCTAGAATTACATAATCCATCTAGTAGCGAATCTATTAAGCAATCTATGAGATATATAAAGTATTACGAATTCTTTACTTTTCAACTTACTATGCAATATTCAAAAAGGTATATAAATAAAGCAGTTGGTGTAGAAAAGTGCTTTTTAGATAGTGAGGTAAACCAGTTTATATGTCAACTACCATACCCACTAACACACGACCAAGAAACTTGTGTACAAGAAATTTTAAATGATATGAAATCTAAACTAACAATGTTTCGATTTGTACAAGGTGATGTGGGTAGTGGAAAAACAGTAGTTGCAGTAATTGCGATGTATGCAAATAAATTAGCAGGATATCAAAGTGCGTTTATGGCACCTACAGAGGTACTAGCAAAGCAACACTACAATTCATTAACTTCGACATTAAGAGATTCATGCAATGTTGGTTTGCTCGTTGGAAGTATGTCAATAAAGCAAAAACAAGAAATATATGACCAGATACGTGATGGGAAAATAGATATTATAGTTGGAACACATGCATTATTTCAAGAAAAGGTTATATATAATAATTTGGGATTAGTAATAACTGACGAACAACATCGTTTTGGTGTAAATCAGCGTAAGGCGTTGAAAAACAAGGGCGAGCATGTTGATTTTTTAATTATGTCAGCAACGCCAATACCTAGAACATTAGCAATTAGTATGTTTGGAGATATGGATGTATCAACTATTGAAACTATGCCAAAAGGCAGAAAAGGATGCATCACAAAAGTTGTAAAGGGGAGTAGTGTGAAAAATATACTACCAGCTATGCAATCATATTTACAAACTGGAGGTCAAATATATGTGGTCTGTCCGTTAGTTGAAAAAAGTGAAACAATAATTAGTCGTGATGCATCATCGATATATCAAGGCATGAAACAGTATTTTGAACCAGAGTATAATGTAGGTTTATTACATGGCCAGATGCTAGAAAAACAAAAAGATACAATTATGCAAGAATTTAAAAATAATGATATAAAAATACTTATATCTACGACAGTTATCGAAGTAGGTGTTGATGTAGCGAATGCAAACATGATGATAATTTATAATGCTGAACGTTTTGGATTAAGCCAATTACATCAATTAAGAGGACGTGTTGGAAGAAGTGATAAACAAGGATATTGTTATCTAATATCTAATATGGCTACAGTAGAGGCTAAAGAAAGATTGACTTTTTTGGAGACAACTACAAATGGGTTTGAGGTTTCAAAATATGATTTAGCAATGCGTGGACCAGGTGATGTGCTTGGAAATCGTCAAAGTGGTGATGCTGTATTTGTATTTGGTGACATGTATAAAGACTTTGCGATTTTGCAAGCTGCAAAGAACGATGTAGAAGAACTATTTAAAGAAAATAGTAAAGATGATCGATTTGTTGAATTATTGAAAAAAATAAAGGAACAATTAAAAAAGAATAATGAATATATTGATTAATGTGTTATAATGAAAAACGAGGTGATTTTATGAAATTAGCAATAGATGCAATGTCAGGAGACTTAGGGAGTCCAATAGTTGTAGAGGCATGTTTATCTTTTTTAAGTAAGAATAAAAATGTAGAATTACATGTAGCAGGGAAACCAGAGGAATTAGTAGCATTAAAAGACCATCCAATGGTAACAATAGTAGAAGCAAGTGAAGTGCTAGATATGAATGAGTCAATCATGGCGATTCGTAGGAAAAAAGATTCTAGTATGGTTGCAAGTATGATGATGGCAAGACGTAATGAAGTAGATGGTGTTGTCTCATG
Organism: uncultured Erysipelotrichales bacterium; assembly: GCA_964372125.1. Classification (GTDB taxonomy): domain Bacteria; phylum Bacillota_I; class Bacilli_A; order Erysipelotrichales; family Coprobacillaceae; genus Tannockella. The sequence continues at coordinate 4,481 of CAYJPL010000031.1, read as the reverse complement.
CGGGAATACTGGGGCATACTATGCGTGTGCTATGTTGTTTGTAAAAAGAATACAAGGTGTAGAGAAATCTGCATTAATGGTTACTATGCCTACATTAGATGGCAATGGAGTTTTAATGCTAGATGTGGGGGCTAATGCAACAAACACACCTGAACAATTACAATCGTTTGGAATTATGGCAAATATCTATGCAAAAAATGTATTAAAAATAAAACAACCGCGTGTTGGATTATTAAATATCGGTACCGAACATCATAAAGGTGACGAAGTACACGTAGCCGCATTTGGCCTATTAAATGAAACTGAGGATATGAATTTCATCGGTAACATCGAGGGTAAACATGCCGTTACTGGAGAAGTAGATATTATTGTAACAGATGGTTTTTCAGGGAATATTTGCTTGAAAACGTTAGAAGGTACTGCATCAGTATTAATGAAGGCGATTAAAAAATCATTAATGGCATCATTAAGAGGTAAAATTGGTGGATTGATAATCAAAAAACCATTAGGAGTATTAAAGCACACATTTAATCCAGATACCGCAGGTGGAGCATTATTAATTGGTTTTGAAAAACCAATTGTAAAAGCACATGGTGGAAGTAATGCGATTGCATTTGAAAATGCAATGCACCTAGTAGTAAAGATGATTGAAAATGATGTTGTAGAAAAAATAAAGACGGGATTAGAATAATGATTACAAAATTATTGGACAAGCTGAAAATACCATATAAAAATGTTAGTTTATACAAACAAGCATTTACACACCCATCATATGCAAATGAACGTGGGCGTCATGAACAAGATTACGAGCGCTTAGAATTTTTAGGAGATGCTGTTTTACAGTTTCATGTATCAATGCATCTATTTGATTTGTATAAAAAAATACCTGAAGGTCAACTGACTACATTAAGATCAAAGTTAGTAAGAGAAGAGTCTCTTGCAAGATTTGCAAGAGAACTAAACTTAGGTGACTATATTTATCTAGGTATGGGTGAAAGAAATAGTGGTGGAAATGATCGTGATAGTGTGCTTGCAAATGTCTTTGAGGCATTTATAGGAGCAATTTGTCATGACTGCGGTGCTATTGAAGTAGAAAACCTATTAGAAAAAACAATATACAAACATGTGACAGATGTAAATTATGATGATATTACTGATTTTAAAACAAGATTACAAGAACTAGTTCAAGCAGATCAAAGGAAAACTGTCACTTATAATTTACTATCAACAGAAGGACCATCAAATGCACCAATTTTTGAAGTTGCAGTAATGATGGATGAAATTACACTAGGTGTAGGTCAAGGACAAAGTAAGAAAAAAGCAGAACAACAAGCTGCCCGTGCAGCCCTTTCAAAAATGGCAAAATAATCTATCTTTTGATAGATTTTTTTCTATTAAAAATCAAATTTATTTAGTATTATTAGAGACTTGTATCTTCTTTGATGATAATTTGTCGTAGAAATGGTATGTAGGATATGAGTAAAAAAGTATTGATTTTTTTTGAAAAAAGTATATAATATAGCCATATATGTAAAGGAGATACATAATGAAAAGTTATCCAGGGAATCAAAGGAATTTAACATTGTTAATGGATTTATATGAACTTACAATGTCTTATAATTATTTTAAACAGGGAAATAAAGATCAGTATGTTTATTTTGATATGTTTTATAGAAAGAATCCAGATAATGCTGGTTTTGCTATTTTTGCTGGACTACAACAATTAATAGAATGTGTTAATAATTTGTATTTTACAGCAGAAGATATCGATTATCTTCGATCATTAGAAAAATTTGATGAAGAGTTTTTTGATTATTTAAAAGATTTTTCATTCACAGGGGATATCTACTCGGTAAAAGAGGGGACGCCAGTATTTCCAAATGAACCACTTATTACAATAAAGGCAAAGTTTATCGAAGCACAAATTATTGAAACTTTGCTACTAGTTACAATTAATCACCAATCACTAATTGCTACTAAAGCTAGTAGAATTGTACAAGAAGCACGAGGTCGTGATGTTTTTGAGTTTGGGGCTAGAAGAGCACAAGGATATGATAGTGCATTATACGGAGCAAGAGCTGCGTATATCGGTGGTGTAAAAGCAACTGCAACAGTTCTAGCAGGTAAAGAATTTAATATTCCTGTAATTGGAACAATGGCGCACTCATTTGTACAATCGTTTGAAGAAGAATATGATGCATTTAAAGCATATGCATCAACTTATCCTGATGAGTGTGTATTATTAGTTGATACTTACGATACACTTAAAAGCGGGGTACCTAATGCGATAAAACTATCTAAAGAAATTTTAGAGCCAATGAATAAAACATTAAAAGGTATTCGTTTAGATAGTGGAGATATTGCGTATTTGTCGAAAAAGGCTAGAACAATGTTAGATGATGCAGGACTTCACCATGTTAAAATTATTGCTTCTAATTCACTAGATGAATACTTAATTCGATCAATATTAGATCAAGGTGCAAAAATAGATAGCTTTGGAGTTGGAGAAAATTTAATAGTTTCAAAAAGTTCACCAGTTTTTGGTGGAGTATATAAACTAGTTGCAATAGAAAAAGAAGGTAAAATCATACCAAAGATAAAAATATCTGAAAATACAGGTAAGATTACAAATCCTGGGTATAAAAAATTATATCGTTTATTTGACAATGAAACTAAAAAAGCGATTGCTGATGTAATTGCATTCTATGATCAAAAATTAAGTCATCATGATGACTTAACAATCTATCACCAAACAAATATATGGAAATCAAAAAAGATTGAGGCAAATACATATACTATTGAAGAGCTTCAAGTTCCGATATTTGTAGATGGAAAATGCATCTATGATGTAGTTTCACCACAAGATATACTTGCATATAGTATTGAACAAAAGCAAAGGTTTTGGGATGAAATTTTCCGTTTAGAATATCCACATGATTACTACGTGGATGTAACTAGAGAGTTATTAGATGAAAAAATAGAAATTTTAGCAAGAAGGAAAAAATAATGACAAAATATATACAAAGAATTATGCAAACAACATTACTTGTAGTTGGTGGATTTGCGATTTATGGTGTTTATAAAGGACAACAATCGGATATTTTAAACATGGTTTTATTAGTATCTATTTTATTCATGATGCTTGCACGCAATATCAAGACAATGAATCAAATAACAAATGGTAAAAAATCATTTACTGTAAAGAGAGTAGATTTATTTTATTATGTTAGTTTTGTACTTAAAATAGTGGGATTACTTGTTATATTAAATAATTATTTTGGGGAACTGTCACAATTTATTGGATACCTAATAACACTGTGCAGTTTGCTAGGGTACTATGTAATATCGATGACTGTAACCATAACAGCTAAAGGTGTATTGGTGTTGCAAAATAAATCAGTGGAAATTAAAAAAATCAAATATATACAATTAGCTACACCAAAAAGAAATAAAGTAACAGTTGCTACAAAGGGTGGAGATATAAAATTCCATATGTCCCCATTAAAACAACAACAGCTTGTTGAATACTGTAAAGAAAATTATTCGGGATTAACTTTTAAAAATGAATCAAAATAGTATGAATATAACAGTCATCGGACTTGGTGTAATTGGTGGAAGTTTTGTACAAGCATTACATGGACTAGGGCATAAGGTATTTGGTGTAGATAAAGATATAACTACTTTAAATAAAGCAAAACAACAAGGATATATTATTGATGGTTTTGTTGATGCAAGTGACATTTTAATGGAAAGTGATTTAACAATTATTTGTTTGTATCCATCATTAGTGTTGGATTTTATCAAAAATAACAAATTTAAAAAAGGTAGTATTATTAGTGATGCAGTTGGGATTAAATCCTATTTTCTTGATGAAGCATTATCAATCATATCAGACGATGTTGAATTTGTAAGTGGTCACCCAATGGCAGGACGCGAAAAAAAAGGATATGACTATGCAAGCAAGGAAGTATTTCAAGGGGCAAACTATATTTTAATTGAACATGAACAAAACAAACCTGAAACCATATTAATGATGGAAAAGTTTGTTGCAAGTCTAGGGTTTCGTTCAGTAAAGATAATGTCTCCAATAGCTCATGATGAAGTTATTTCATTTACATCGCAGCTTCCACATGCGATTGCTGTTGCACTAATTAATAGTGATAATCAAAAATATGATACTGGAAAATATATCGGTGATTCATATCGTGACTTAACACGTATTGCGAATATAAATGAAGAATTGTGGTCTGAACTGTTTTTACATAACAAAGAATACTTATTATCTTCGATAGATAGTTTTGAGAAACAATTACAAGATATTAAAGATGCACTAATAGATAGTGATCAAAAGAAATTAAAAGATTGCTTTATTGAGTCTTCAAAAAGACGTGAAAATTTAGAAAAAAAATAATATTACTCATACAAATTTGGCTCTGTGTCAAGAGTGGGGGACAAATAACTATTAATTAGTTATTTGTCTC
>CAYJPL010000030.1:24310-25184 GCA_964372125.1 uncultured Erysipelotrichales bacterium | reverse complement strand
ATACGCTCTGCAACTTGCTTAAACAACATGGCGGTTATAATGTGGTGATTTTTGTTTTACGTAATGACATATGATGTAATACCGTAGTCATAGTATTTAAATATTTAACACTTTACAAGAAATCCATATTGTAAGAATTGCAGTGGGTATGCTGAGGTATCTACAGCAATTAAAAACTGTTGTGTATATTTCTTGATTAATTATATTGTACAAAATCAAACTGTACCTATTGCTGGTGACACAATGATTGGATACTATAATAATTGTTCAAATAAATGCATGGTTTTTTTCTAAAAAAGTGTTGTCTCTTCAGTTTTTTATGTAAAATTAATGTATTACATGGGAGAAGAAATATAATGAAAATTAAATAAAAAACTATTATTATTCTGGCTATTAGTTTAACTTTATTATCTTCTATTTTTACAGACGTTTATTAGACTCATTTAAGTAATGAAGAGGCAAAGCAAAAGAAGCTAAAATTATAGAATTATTTTAGCTGATGATTTAATCATTGAAACATATTCAGAATCAAAAGATAAAGAAAAAGATGTGTTAAAAGATACTTTAACAGGTATTGAAGAAGAGGGAAGAAAAGAGGCCGAAGAAGAAGCGGAAAAAAGCTGCTACTAATAATTTTAACTCAAATTCTAGTTCATCTGGAAGATTTTAAAACAATGAAAGGGGTCATATATGTATAAATCAATTATAGAAATACAACCATCTCAATTTTATTTATCTAAAGAAAAAATCAATAAAATTAACGTCTGGTTTAACGATAAAGATTTAACAAACTTTGAACCGGTACCAATAAAAAGGATTAATGACAAAATAGTATTTACAGATGGACATACCCGTGCTTATGTAGCTTATCTTG
>CAYJPL010000030.1:0-24300 GCA_964372125.1 uncultured Erysipelotrichales bacterium | reverse complement strand
AATAAAGGAGATACCAGTTATTTGGGATAGGGATGAACTTGATTATGATATGTATAACTTGTGTGTGTTGGCTTGTAAAGAAAGAAACATTTCAAGTGTTGCAGATTTAAAAGAAGCTATTGTAGATGCTGATGTCTATAAGGAAAAGTGGATTGGCTGGTGTGATATAGTATATGAGGTATTACAATTACAAAGGCTATATGTAAATAAAATTGAATTAAAGTAAGTATATTTGAATATCTAATCAACTATCTGTTTATCATCAAAAAATTCAAATAAACATAAAAAAGATTTGACAAAAAATATTATTAATGATATCATTTTAAATTAAATGAAAAGTAGTGGAAAGAAGAAGTGCCTACTTCTCGCCCGATTGAGAATATCGATGGGCTAATGTCGCTAAGATATAAATTATCTTATTGTCAATTTTGTGGGTGCTCGTGTACTCACTTTTTATTTTAACTACTAAACTGGAGGTGGCTTTTATTAGCAGATATTCAAATCAAAAACCAAATAAACAAGAAGACTTAACTAATGAAAAAATTCGATTTAAAGAAGTTTTAGTTATTGATCAAGAAGGTGAACAATTAGGGGTCTTAAGCAGAAATGATGCATTAAACGTAGCTTATGACAAAAACCTAGACTTAGTTTGTGTGGCTCCAAACGGAAAACCACCGGTATGTCGTATTATGGATTACGGAAAATATCGCTTTGAACAACAAAAGAAAGCACGTGAAATGAAGAAAAATTCTAAAGTTGTAACTTTAAAAGAAACACAACTTTCGGTAACAATCGACACTCATGATAAAAACGTAAAATTAAAAAGAACGTTAAAATGGCTTGAAGAAGGTGACAAAGTAAAAATTGCAATCCGATTCAAGGGTAGACAGTTAGCACATATTGATCTTGGTGAAAAGATTTTGAATGATTTCGTGGCTGAATGCCAAGAGTATTGTACAGTTGAAAAACCAGCGAAAATGGAAGGACGTACACTTACTGCAATACTAGCACCAAAGAAAAAATAATTTTTAGGAGGAACAAGTTATGCCAAAAATGAAAACACATAGTGGTCTTAAAAAACGTATTAAAAGAACAGGTAGTGGGAAATTAAAGCGTAGTCATGCTTATACATCTCACTTAGCACACAATAAAAGTCATAAACAAAAGAAACATTTAGCAAAAGCAACTTTAGTAAGTGCTTCAGACTACAAGAGAATTAAATCTAGATTACCTAAGTAATTAGAGACAATAGGAGGAATAAAGAATGGCAAGAGTAAAAGGTGGATTTACTACAAGACGTAGAAGAAAAAAAATATTAAAATTAGCCAAAGGATATTATGGTTCAAAACATACCTTATATAAAACAGCTAACGAACAAGTTATGCACTCATTAGCATATGCTTATAGAGATAGAAGACAAGTTAAAAGAGATATGAGAAAATTATGGATTGCACGTATTAACGCTGCAGCTAGAATGAATGAAATCTCATATTCAAAATTAATGCACGGTTTAAAATTAGCTGGTGTAGAAATTAACAGAAAAATGTTATCAGAAATCGCAATCATCGATCCTAAAGGATTTACTGCAATTGTTGATACTGCAAAAAAAGCATTAGCAAAATAATTAAAAGCTGAATTTCAGCTTTTTTTATTTGTGAATTTATACTATAATTGATAATACATGATAAATATAAAGGAGTAAGTATAATGGCAGATTTAAAATTAATTGAAGATTTAACATTAGTAAATGGTATATCAGGTTTCGAAAAAGAAGCAACACGTGTAATGAAAAGCTATATTGAAGACTGTGTAGATGAAATTCAATATGATACACTTGGAAGTATTATAGGCGTTAAAAAAGGTAGTGAAGATATTAAAGTATTACTTACTGGACATATTGATGAAATTGGATTTATCGTTAAGGAAATTGATGATAAAGGATATATTAAAGTAAACCCTATTGGAGGATGGATGGGTCAAAACTTACCTTCATCACTAATGACTATTACTACAAGAGCAGGTAAAGAGATTATTGGTGTATTTGGTAGTCCATCACCTCATGGAAAAACTCCAGAGCAACGTAAACAAGTTGTTGAACCAGGTGATGCATTCCTTGATATCGGTGTAGCATCTAAACAAGAAGCAAAAGATTTAGGGATTCTAGTTGGAGATCCAATCACTCCTAAATCTGAATTCACTGTAATGGCAAACGAAAAATATATTATGTCAAAAGCATTTGATGACCGCATTGGTGCTTGTGCAATTGTAGATGTATTACGTAACTTAAAAGGGAAACAAACAAAAGCAACAGTGTATGGAGCAGGGACTGTTCAAGAAGAAGTTGGGCTACGTGGAGCTAAGACTACTGGACAAATGGTGCAACCTGATGTATCAATCGCTGTAGATGTAACTTTTTCTAAAGACTTACCAGGAGACAGTGGAGATGTTAAATGTGGTTGTGGTGCTGTGTTAAGTGTTATGGATGGAAGTGTAATCGGACATACTGGCTTATTACAGGAATTGGAGAATGTTTGTAAAGAAAACAATATAAAGTATGAGTTAGATATGATTACTGCAGGTGGAACTGACTCTGGAGAATTATCTAAAGTTAATGCAGGAGTTATTGCTTTAACAGTTTCTATTCCTTCAAGATATATGCACTCTCATCACACAATTATTCATCAAGATGATTATGATGCAACGGTTAAAATGCTTACAGCATTCATAGAAAAACTAGATTCGTCATTAATTAAAAAAATGATTGAATCAAAACAATAGAAGAAATAAAAAAAGGGACTAACACTTGAATGTTTGTGCCTTTTTTAATAAGACATATCACTTGTTTTATAAAAAAATAGTGATATTATAATATCGTAAAAGGATATGAAGGGAATGGTTTAAGTGAGGCATATTATACGTGTAATTGTAATTATTATTGTACTAGGTTATGTTACAATAAATTTATTTTCGTTAGCAAAGATTGACGGAAGTTCATCGCTTACTTTAAGTACAGAGCTTATAGGTGAAGAAGAAATAATTCATGAATTTCAATCAAATAATATTAATACATTAGACTTCTTGTTAGAAGTAGATGATGGTAATACGATAACCCAAACACAAGTTGGGACATTTGAAATGAAAGGGTTGAATAATCTTTCAAATATACAACCGTTCAATGTGTTTGGAAATATATTAGGATATAATAAACATGATGGTAATATACGTGTTTCGGTGGAAGATGGATATTTTATCCATATTGCAATTTCGATTGATGGAAATGAGCCAGTATATCAAGTTGGCTATCGTAATGGTCAAAATGGTTTAGAAGCAGATAATTACAATCATGTATTTGTTGAATACGATGAAACAACACCACAAAAAAATAAAAAACTATTTTTACTTAGTCATGGGGTAGACAGTGATACAAATAGTTCTTATAGGCTGTATGTAATGTATTAAGAAGACGTAGTTATCTACGTTTTTTCTTTTTTAAAAAATCAAATATGCCAACCCTTTCAATTGTAAATGGGTCGACTTTTTCAAAAGTTTTAAAATTATAATATTCAACTTTTTTATCTACTGTATCGAAAATACAATAGGTCGGAATATTAGTTCGACCTCGTGGTAGCATCAGTGAACCAGGATTAATAAATATCGTATTTTGATGTATGTTTGTATATGGGATATGAGTATGGCCAAAACATAATATATCTATAATGTTTTTATTAGCAAGGTCTTCTAGTAATGTTAAGTCACTGTTTACATGGTGTTGATGTCCATGGCAAATAAAAAAACGCAGTGAATCAATTGTGAGGATTAGATTACTAGGTAAGTTTGAAAAGTCGTTATTGCCTTTAACTAAGGAAAAATTTGGTAAAGATAATTCTTGATAACCTGGATAAATATCACCACAATGTATTATGTGATCAGCTTTTATATAATTAAAAAATGTGTATAAATCACTTCTAGATATCATATGTGAATCAGATAAAATTAAAATTTTCATTAGACTCGCCTCCTAGTTATAATCTATCATATATGAGATAAAAATTCGATAAAATTAAAGTGTTAAAGATATTATAGTAGTAGAATTTCTTAATCCGTCTACAATATGATTTAGTCATTTGCTTTATGTTTACAAATTAAAATATAAATATGTATAAATTAGTAGAAAATTAAAAATATAAATGTATTAAATATGTGAAAATGAGTTCAAAATATGCTTGCTAAAATCCAAAATCAACTAGTGTCTATTTAGGAATATGTAAAAACATAAAAAAATGTAAAAAAAAATGAACTTTCACAAAAAAGCTTCAAACAACGTAGTTATGCGACTTTCAAGGATTTTTAAGCATTAATTCGAGGTGTGTAGGGTAGAAATTAAGTATAAAATCTTGTATAATTACAATTGTATTTTCTTGAAAGGAGGAAACAAATGGAGAAGTGTTTTAGGAGTAGAGTGGCAAACTTATTCAATGAATATGTTGCAAACCGTAAGGCAATGTTTATACCTGTGCTATGTGTATGTACATTTATGTTAGTTGGTTATGCAGCAATTGATAGTGAAGCCCCAGAAATAATCTCAGAACGAATTTCATTACCTTATGGAGAGGAATTTAATCCAGATGCAATCATAATCACAGATAATCAATCATCACGTGAAAATATAACAGTAAAAGCTGACATCGCATCATTACAAACGGATCAATTAGGTATGTATACAGTTTCTGTAACTGCAATTGATGAATTTAATAATGAAACTACTAAAGATGTATATATTGATATTGTAGATAAAAAAGGACCGGTTATTGAAGTACAAGGTGCTAGTGAGGGCTATGTAATCCAAGTACCAGTTAACGGAAGTGAAGATATCACAAGTTATGTAAAAGCAATCGATGATGTAGATGGTGATGTTACACCATTCATTGAAGCAAATAAAGAATTGAAAACTGATAAAATATCAAATCATTCAATTACATTAAAAGTGAGCGATAGTTCAAATAATGTAACAGAAAAAACTTATGACTTTGTGGTAGCTGATTTTACAGCACCAGAAATTAAATTGGTGGATGGAGAAAATCCAGTAATCAATTATGGAGATGAGTTTAAATTAGAAGATGTTGCTACAGTAAGTGACAATTTCGATAAAAAAGTAGAAACTACAGTAGAAGGTACTGTGGATACTAAAAAATTAGATGAAAAACAAGAAATTACAATAAAAGCAGTAGATAGTAGCGGTAATGAAACTACTAAAAAAATCAATATCATCGTAGAAGATATTGAAGAACCAACAATTAGTTTAAGCAGTACATCTGTTGAAATTGATATGGGTGATTCTTTTAACGCTCTAAAATATGTGTCTTCAGCAAATGATAATCTTGATGGAGATTTAACAGATAATGTTAGTGCAAGTAGTATTTCGACATCATCAGCAGGTAAAAAGACAGTTACATATACAGTAACTGATGAAGCTGGAAATAAAGCAACTAAAACATTAACAGTGACTGTTGTTGATCCAAGTGCTAGCGCTTATGGAAGTGATGTTGTTTCAATTGCAATGTCAAAATTAGGGTTTTCATACGTATACGGTTCATCAGGACCATATTCATTTGACTGTTCAGGTTTAACTAGTTGGACATTTAAGCAAGTAGGTATTTCACTACCTAGAACATCAGCTGCTCAAGCTACTGGTGGAACTTATGTTTCAAGAAGTTCTCTGCAAGCTGGTGATTTAGTATTCTATTCATATGGTGGTCCAATCTCTCATGTTGCTATTTATATTGGTGGTGGACAAATTGTTCATGCATTAAATGAAAGTACAGGAGTTGTTGTCACTAGTGTAGATATCATGCCTTATGTAACAGCGCGTAGATATTAATAATGGTAATGAAAAGGAAAGAACTATGTTCTTCCTTTTTTTTGTAGTACAGAAGTTATTATTATTTTTTATTTATAGCATTTTTTGATATACTTTATATAAGGAGGGATGTTGTATGTACATTGCATCTAGCAAACAAATGATGAAGTATGATAGGTATCTTATCGATAGTGGATACACTATAGAAAAATTGGTAGATATTGCCAGTAGAGCATTATTCAAGCATTGTTATAAATTTGAGAAAAATTTGATTTTTTGTGGACCAGGGAATAATGGTGCTGATGGTATTGCACTAGCATGCCGTCTAAAGAAAATTGGGAAAGATGTAAAAGTATACCAAGTCTTAGATGCAACAAATGATGTATTTTCTTATTATCTAGAAAAATATGAAAAACTCGGTGGTGTTGTATATAAAGTTGTTGATTTACAAAAAGTGATAGATGATATAAAAGTATATGACAATATAATTGATGGTATTTTTGGTTTTCATTGTAGAATGCCAATTACAGGGGAAATTAAGCAGTTAATAAAGGTAATAAATGACTATTCGAAGTTTACTACAGCGATTGATATTTGTAGTGGATTAGATAGTGATTTATTTTGTGAACATGATGATATTATTATGGCGAATCAAACAATAACTTTTGTAGCAATAAAACAATCTTTATTACATGAAAGAGCGATAGTTTATACTGGAAAAATCATCGTAGAACCACTTGTAGAGCACTTTTTGAAGGAAAGTGGTATGTTGATGCATGTGGTTGATAAAACATCGTTAATGGGGCAAATCAAGCCACGTACTTACGATGGACATAAAGGCGTATATGGGAAGGTACTACAAATTACAGGTTCTAAAAGCTACCGTGGAGCTGCAATGCTATCTGCAAAAGCTGCTCTTTATTCGGGTAGTGGTGGAGTATGTGTCTATAGCAACAATGATGTGCTTAGTAATTTAGTTGGCTATATTCCAGAATGTATAATGTTGGAAAGAAAACAGCCATATGATGAGAGTGTATACCTAAAGTATCAGGCAATCTTACTTGGTTCAGGACTAGGGTTAACAGCGCAAAGTATAGACATTGTAAAGCACTGCATAGAAAATAGTAGGGTGCCGATTGTTATTGACGGTGATGCACTAACAATACTTAGCCATTCAATGGATTTGTTAAAGACTGCTAAAGTACCAATAATATTAACACCACACTTTAAAGAGTTCCAAAGATTGTGTGAGGATATAAATAAAAAAAATCAATATGATAAAGCAATAGAATTTTGCTTAGAGCACAATGTGATGATGGTTCTTAAAGGACCAAGCACATTAGTAACTAATGGCGATGTTACGTATCGTATTATGAGCGGGAATAAGGCAATGGCAATGCCAGGTATGGGGGATGTACTTGCAGGCATGATTTCGAGCTTTATAGGACAAGGATATATGATACTTGATGCAATAAAAATCGCAACATTTATACACGGTTATTGTGGTGATTTAGTATCACATGATAACTATACTGTAATGCCTTCACAATTAATTGAATATATTCCAAAAGTAATGAAAGAGTTATTATAAAAAAAGCAATAATCATACCTGTAACGGTTAGATTATTGCTTTTTTCTTTATGATTGTAATACTGCGTCCTGATTGCTTGGCACGATGACTATAAAAGAGATCATTATTTTTGATTGTACAATAGGGACTTATTGTTATATTTTTGTCAAGAATACCATTGTTTAATAGTTGTTGCTTATTTAACCCCTTATTATCAACAAGGTAGTGGATATCATCAGTTTTTTCATAAAAAGATGAAGTATCAAAATTCATTGCATTAATCTTTTCGATAACGTCTTTTTGTACCTCAAACTTTTCTTTACTGATACTTGGACCAATATATGCATACATTGCATGTGGGTCGCATTTTTCTACTGTTACTAAGTGAGATACAACCTTATCAACAATTTGATTGACTGTTCCTACCCAACCAGAATGAATCGAAGCAATTATTTGTTTATCTCGTGCATATAATAATATTGGAGTACAATCAGCATGGAATGACAGTAAATATAGATTGCTTTCTTTAGTGTAAAGGGCATCGCATTGGTCTATTGAGTCAATTTTTTGATACATACCTTTACCAGCATCGAGTATTGTAACTTCTTTGAATGTAGTTGAATGAACCTGATTTGGTGCCACCATACAATCTATCGAAGTATTTAAGTATTTTGCGAGATTTTTTCTATTGTTTAAAATCTTATCGTAGTTTGGATTGTTGAAAGACATATCTCCAAAATCTTTGGTAACAGTGTAAGCTTCAATTTCATCTATAAAAATATCCCATGGAATTAATTTCATATGTATTCTCCTAATCTATTTTTTTATAGTGATTTCATCAAGGAATAAGTCATCAGGATCAATATAAATTGTTTTGTACTGATCAAGTATTACTTGTCCGGGTTTTCCACCGCTTAGTTTCTTTACATTTTTTACCAATGTATAATTAACGGGGACACTACCACTATTTTTTCCTTTGGAATAGTATGCAGCCATCGTACTTGCTAGACGGATAGTGTATTCATCGAGTGTATCACCTTTTACAATAATATGACTACCAGGCATATCTTTTGCGTGGAACCATGTATCGAACCTACCAGCATGCTTAAATGTAACATAATCATTTTGAATGTTATTTTTACCTACATAAATTTCTATATTGTCTTTTGTAACATATGTAGTAAAGTGAGGTTTGTTTTTCTTTTTATTTTTTTGTTGTTTTCTTCGTTTCTTTATATAGCCTAAGTCTTCTAGTTCTTCTTTCATTTCTATAGCGTCATAGTAGCTAGCATTTTGAAGTAGTGCAAGTAAACCATCAAAGTATTCAATTTCTTTAATTGTTAATTCTATTTGTTCTTGTAAAACAGTAATAGAATTTTTAGCTTTTTGATATTTATGGTAATATCTTTTTGCATTTTGTTTGCCATCCAATTTAGGATCCAAAGTAATGAGTTGTGTTCCACCTTCATAGTAATCATCTAATTCAACAGAAGTCATCCCTTTGTTTAATAGGTGCAAATTGGAAAATAGTAAATCGCCAGCAATACGATAATTTGATGCGTTCTTTGATGAGTGTAAAGTCTGTTCTAATTTCTCTAATTTAGAAACGTTTTTTTGATACTCTTGTTGAATATAGCGAAGAAGATTAGATGTTTGTTGTTTGATACGGTCTTTTTGATCTATAATGTCGTAATGCTTATCTAAGCCGTCAAATAATTCATATTTCTTTGGTGTTTTATGTAAATGGGTTAGTTCAATTACGTGAAAGTATTCTTTTTCATCAATGCTTGTAATAAAAAGTTGATTACTTTCTTTGATAGTATTCATTATATTGTTAAATGACTCACCATTATCTACGCGATAAATAATTTCTCGTGAAAGAATAGGAGAAAAACCTTGATATGATTTTGTAAGATTAGCAGATTCAATATATTCACTTGTAAATGGATTGACCTTTGTTTCATCCATAGGGGGGAGTTGGTACATTGCACCTGGTTGTAAAAAACGTGTTGTATTCATGCTTGGACTGATACGTTTTAAACAATCTACAATCTTTAATTCTTGATTACACAAAATAATGTTTGAATGTTTTCCCATTACTTCGATAAATAACTGATACTCGACTAAATCACCCAATTCGTTGTAACAGGCCATTGTAATTTTACAAATACGATCTAGTTCAATTTGTTCTATTTCCTTTATATAACCACCTTCTAAATGCTTTCTAAATAACATTGTTAGAGTGTTTGGTTGTTCTGGGTTTGGGAATTGTAAATTTGTAAGTTGCATTCTTGCATACATCGGATGACATGAAAGTAAAAATTTCACATTTTGACGATGTGCACGCACTACAAATAATAGTTCATATTTTGATACTTGATATATCTTATTGATTCTTCCTGTTTTTAATTGTTCATTTAATACACCAACTGTTTGATGCATCATAATTCCATCATATGCCATATTTAATCACCTTTTCTTGTATTTTGTTACCAAAATTTTTCATTAACTACATTTATATCAACATCTCCATCAATACCAGTTACATTACCAGTATTTGTATATTGATAGATATCGAATGGTGGTTCTAGTATATAGTTACTATCATAAATCGCAATCCATAGTAGATACTTATCTAACACCTCTATGTCTAATTTTTCTTGCCACCAGTAATGGTTTGCATATACTCCTACATTCGTATATTTTTCTTCTACTTCATTTAAAAACGATAGTGTAATATCAGTAAGTTCTTCTTTTGTTAATGCTTCTTGATATGTTGGATCTTCCATATCGATAAATACGCCTACTGTAGGGTCGTATCCGTTAATTTGTTCTAAAACAAAGTTCGCTTCTTTTGTTGCTTGCGTTGTATTTGTTGCAAGTGAATAATAATAGAAACCATAAGGTAAGTCTGCATCAATACACTTTTGAACATTAGCGTGAAATTGGTCATCTAATTTATGAGTCTCTCCGTCAGTTGATGAGGTATAACCAACACGGATTATCACAAAGTCATACTCATCATTGCTTAGTTCTACATCGCCATTCCATTTTGAAATATCTATCCCACGGAAATCTTGAACTTGGGTATTTGGATAAAAACATGCATACAATAAGAGTATGCAAGATAGTATCATGTATGCAAAACATAATGTATATTTCTTTTTATAATATATATAGATAGATACAATAATACTTATTATTGTAATCATTATAATAAGTGTTTTTAGCATAGGTATAAATAGAGCTAAAAAAACATATATAATTACACTTATTGTAAGAAGATATAAGTTATTTAATAGTTTCTTTTTTTGATTTTTCTTCATAAATAAATTTCCTTTTTAATAGTATACCATAAAGACCAAAAATGAAAATCTAAAAATTACACAAAATAATGGTAAACAATTGACAATGTATGTTCTATTTTGTATCATTAGAAAATATACAAAGGAGTACATATAAGATGAATAAAGGTGTATTAATCATTCTTAGTGGACCTAGCGGAGTAGGCAAGGGAACGGTTCGTGAGGAATTATTTAAGGAAAAAGATTTAAATCTAGCGTATTCAATTTCAATGACAACAAGAAAACCAAGACCAGGAGAAGTTCATGCAAAAGATTACTATTTTGTAGAACAAGATGAATTTGAAAAAAGAATTGAGTCAGGGGAATTACTTGAGTGGGCACAGTTTGTAGGAAACTACTATGGTACTCCAGGAGATAAGGTGGATGAACTGCTAGAACAAGGGAAAAATGTAGTTTTAGAAATCGAAGTACAAGGTGCGCTGCAAGTAATGAAGAAACGCCCGGATGCTTTAACAATATTTATTGTTCCACCATCATTAGAAGAATTAGAACGAAGAATTCGTGGTCGTCGTACAGAGTCAGAAGATATAGTTCAACAGCGCTTAGGAAAAGCGGCAAAAGAGATTGAAACAAAAGATGAATATAAACATGTTGTAGAAAATGACGATGTAATCTTAGTGAAAGATAGAATTGCAAAAATAATAAAAGAACATCAAAGTATGTAGTAGGAAGAGGGGCTAAAAATGGCTCCTTTTTGTATTGAAATGTGGTAAAATAGAAAAGAAAAGGTGGTGAGAGTATGTATATTGTATCAGTACTTGTAGAACACCCCGTGCATAAGCTAGACACAACATTTGATTATCTTTCAAATGAACTAGTTGAAGTGGGGGTAAGAGTAGGAATAGGATTTGGTTATCAAAATATTACGGGGTATGTTATGGCATGCAATTATAGTGATAAAACCAAAGCACAGTTAGAAGAAATGCATGGATATAAGTTCCAATATATTCGAGATGTAATTGACGAAAAACCTTTATTTAATGAAGAATTACAACATCTTGCATTGTCCTTGTCGAAACTTACACTTGCTCCTCAAATTGCATGTATGCAAACAATGTTACCACCATCACTTAAGCCAAGTAGTAGTAAAAAAGTATCAATAAAATATCAAAAAATTGTTGTTTTAAAAAATGCATCAATCGTCGCAAAAACTACAAAGCAAATGGAGGCAGTTGAGTATATTAAAGAACATAATCTATCACCAATTGATAGAATACCTTATTCTACATCCATTCTAGATAATTTATGTAAACAAGGAATCATAGAATATCAAAAAAAAGAAGTGCTTCGTGGATTTGAAAAGATAGATTATAATGACAAAAATATACAATTAACTGTAGACCAGCAAAATGTTGTAGATGGAATCATAAGAAAAAGACATCAATCTTTTGTTGCTTTATTACACGGAGTAACAGGTAGTGGCAAAACAGAAGTGTACTTACATTTAGCAAGTGAAATGTTAAAACAAAATAAAAATGTTATTATGTTAGTTCCCGAAATTGCTCTGACACCGATGATGGTTGAAGCATTTGTGTCCAAATTTCAAGAAAAAGTTGCTATTTTACATTCAAAATTAAGTAACGGTGAAAGATATGATCAATACCGTGCAATTGCTAGCAAGAAGGTATCAATCGTAGTTGGAGCAAGAAGTGCAATATTTGCCCCACTAGACAATATTGGGTTAATTATTCTAGATGAAGAACATGACAGTAGTTATAAACAAGAGTCAGTACCAAAATATCATACTCATCAAATTGCAATTTTGCGTTCAAAGTATCATAAGTGTGGAGTTTTACTAGCGAGTGCAACACCTTCAATGGAGTCTTATAGTAAGGCAAAAGCTGGAATTTATGATTTCTATGCACTTGGGCAACGAATCAATAAACAAGCATTACCAAAGATAACACTCATAGATATTCGTGAAGAAATTAAACAAGGTAATTATTCTATGCTTTCAAGAACAATGAAAGAGAAATTGCAAGAGTGTATTAATAATCAACAACAAGCAATTCTTTTCTTAAATAAACGTGGATACGCAAATTATGTACGTTGTATTGATTGTGGTAGTGTAGTACAATGTCCTCATTGTGATGTATCGCTTACCTATCACAAGGCTAGTGATATGCTACATTGTCACTATTGTAACTATCAAACCACAATTCCCCAAACGTGTCCAACATGTAATAGTGATGGAATCAAAAAGATTGGTAGTGGAATACAAAAGGTTGAAGAGCTAATTGAAAAAGAGATTGTCGGTGCAAAAGTAATTCGATATGATGTAGACACAACAAGGCAAAAAAAGGGGCATAGCGAACTTTTAAAGGCTTTTGAAAACAAAGAAGCAAACATCTTACTTGGAACACAAATGGTTGCTAAAGGTCTCGATTTTGAAGATGTAACGTTTGTAGGTGTTCTTAATGCCGATATATCATTACATCTACCTGATTTTCGATGTCATGAAAAAACATTCCAGTTACTTGTTCAGGTGGCTGGTCGAGCAGGAAGAGGTAGTAAAATCGGGGAAGTTTACATTCAAACGATGGACAAAGAGCATCAAGTACTAAAAGCTGTCCAAAAACATGATTATAATCAGTTCTATAAAGATGAATTAGAATTTCGTAAACTTGCTAATTATCCGCCGTTTTGTAATCTTACAAGCATTTTAGTCGAATCCAAAGATGAAAATATAGCACTTGTCACAAGTAATCAAATACACGAATATTTGTCAAGTAATCAATTTGAGGGGAAAATACTTGGACCAAGTAAAAGTACAATTTATAAAACAAAAGATATGTATCGTTATCGTATTTTATTGAAATATACAAAAGTCAAAGCAGTCTATCCACTGCTTGAAAGTATGAGTCGATATTATAATAAAAATAGTAAAAATGTAAGGGTTACATGTGATTTCAATCCATATAACCAAATGTAGAAAGGAATATTATGGCAAGAAAATTAGCCCTAGAGGTATTAACAAATTATTATCAAAATCAAAGTTATTTAAACATTACATTAAATGAGGCACTTAAAAATAGTGATTTACAAAGAAGTGATAAGGACTTAGCTACGCGCATTGTATATGGTGTAGTTCAAAATCAAATGTATATAGAATATTTATTAGAACCTTTTATAGAAGGTAAAAAAATGAAGAAAAAACTGCGTGTAAACTTATATATGGCAGTATATCAAATGTACTTTTTAGATAAAGTTCCTATGTATGCAATTATTAACGAATCTGTAAAACTAGCAAGTAGCTTTGATCAACGTGCAGGTAAGTTTATCAATGCTATTTTACGTGCAGTAGAAAAAAGTGAAAAGCGTTCGCTTGATAATCTTGATGAAGTAAAAAAATTATCGATTGAAACAAGTCATCCTGTATGGTTGATTAAAATGTTAAGTAAACAATATGACTTTGAAATAGCAAGTAAATTTTGTCATCACAATAATGGTATGGCATCACGAGTAGCAAGAGTGAATACGCTTGTTACAAGTAAAGAAGAGTTACTTAAAGAAGAGTGTTGGAGTGAAGGAAAACTAAGCGAGGATGCATTGTTTTATCAAGCAGGGAATATTGCTGAAAGTGATGCATATAAAAATGGGGAAGTTACTGTACAAGATGAGTCAAGCCAACTAGTTGCGCGTTTTTTAAATCCTCAAAAAAATAGTAATGTATTAGATATGTGTTGTGCTCCAGGAAGTAAAACAATGCATTTGTCAGCAATTATGGAAAATACTGGTTCTATTGAAGCATACGATGTATTTGAGCATAAAATAGAGCTTACTAGAAAAAATATGGAACGTATGAAAGTTACCAATATTACATTACACGTTGGAGATTCTACAAAGTTAGATACACAATATACAGAGGGTACATTTGATAGTATTTTATTAGATGCACCGTGTAGTGGT
Source organism: uncultured Erysipelotrichales bacterium (assembly GCA_964372125.1). Classification (GTDB taxonomy): domain Bacteria; phylum Bacillota_I; class Bacilli_A; order Erysipelotrichales; family Coprobacillaceae; genus Tannockella. The sequence continues at coordinate 9,599 of CAYJPL010000030.1, read as the reverse complement.
TTAGGTGTTTTAAAACGTAAACCTGAAATCAAATATCATGACTCAAGTGTCATGGATACGATAATCCCATTACAACAAAAATTATTAGAAAATGCGTACTATTTATTAAAAGATAATGGTAAAATGGTTTATAGTACTTGTACTATAAATAAAAAAGAAAATGAAATGATGATTGCTTCATTTATAGAAAAGCATCCAGACATGCAAGTTGTTGAGCAAAAAAGTATTATGCCCTATGACTATGATAGTGATGGTTTCTATATGTGTCGCTTAGAAAAAAGGAAATAAAAATGAGAACAATTTATGATTACACGTTTGATGGCTTAAAGGAATATTTTGAATCGATAAAGCAAAAACCTTTCCGTGCCAAACAAGTATATACATGGCTATATCAAAAAGAGGCAACGACTTATGAAATGATGTCTGATATTTCGAAGGATATTCGTGAAAAAATGGAACAATCAATGATTATTGATCCACTTACAATTGTTGAAAAACAGGTTTCTAGAGATGGAACAGTTAAATATCTACTTTCACTTGCAGATGGTCATTTAATTGAAGCAGTTTTAATGATTCATGACTATGGTCGTTCACTTTGTGTTACAAGTCAAGTTGGGTGTAATATGAAATGTTCATTTTGTGCAAGTGGGTTGCTACACCGTCAGCGGAACTTAACGGCAGGAGAAATAGTTGGGCAGGTGATGAAGGTACAACTTGATAGTAAAGAAAGAATCTCACATGTTGTTGTAATGGGAACTGGAGAACCATTTGATAATTACGATAATGTGATGGATTTTGTAAAGATTATTAATCATCCAAATGGTCTTGCTATTGGAGCTAGACATATCACAATCTCTACGTGTGGACTAGTAGATAAGATTGATAAGTATGCAACAGAAGGTATGCAAACAAACCTTGCTATATCGTTGCATGCGCCAAATGATGAAATCCGCAAAGAGTTAATGCCAATTAATAATAAGTATCCAATGGATGTACTTAGAAAAAGTATTGCTTCATATATTGAAAAAACAAATCGACGAATTACGTTTGAATATATATTGTTAAAAGATGTAAATGATAGTGTAGTGTGTGCAAGGCAATTAGCACACTATGTAAAAGGATTGAATGCGTATGTAAATTTAATACCATACAACAGTGTAGATGAGCATGGGTATCAACCAAGTGAAAAAGAAGTTGTTGAAAAATTTAAGTCAGAATTATTACGTTTTGGAATTAATGTAACACTAAGAAGAGAACATGGACGTGACATTGACGGAGCATGTGGGCAGTTAAGAGCAAAGAGAAGCGGGGGATAAAGATGGATTATTTTGCGAATACAAATATTGGAAAAGTGCGTACCAAAAATCAAGATCAAGCTACAGTTTATGCCAATGGTAAAGACCAAGTATTATTAACTGTTTGTGATGGTATGGGAGGGCATAAGTCTGGGGAAGTAGCATCACGTGTAGTAAGTGACTATATCGTTGGGTGTTTTAGAAGTCACCCTGGTTTTTCAAGTGTTGAAGAAGCAATGGTTTGGCTAGAACAAACTATCTTAGATAGTCATAAATTAGTACAAAAAATGGCTTCGACGAGTAGTGAACATGAAGGAATGGGAACAACGGTAGTAAGTGCATTATTAATTGATGGAAAAATTTGCATTGGTCATGTAGGTGATAGCCGTGCTTATTTAATTCAAAAAAATGAATTAAAACAATTAACCAAAGATCATACTTTAGTAAATGCACTTTTGGATAAAGGTGCTATAAAAAAAGAAGAAGTACATACACATGCAAAGAAGAATGTACTATTACAAGCATTAGGTGCAACACCAGTTGTAACCGTATCAATGAATTTATATGACGAAGTTGATGGGATATTGTTACTTTGTTCAGATGGTCTATATAATATGGTTGACGAACAATTTATTGAGGAAGCAGTGAGGTTAGAGATGTCAGTAACAAAGATAGTAGAAGTGTTAATTAATGAAGCAAATAAAAATGGTGGCCGTGATAATATTGCGGTAGCAATGATGAAAATGGAAGGGGAAAACTAGTTATGAAACAAGTTATCGCAGATCGTTATCAACTCATTGAACTAATAGGACAGGGTGGTATGGCAGATGTATACATCGCCCAAGATGTGATTTTAAATAGACGCGTTGCTATTAAAATGTTACGCACGAACCTTGCTAAAGATCCAATTTATGTTACTCGTTTTCAAAGAGAGGCGAGTGCAGCAGCATCATTATGTCATAAGAATATCGTTGAAATTTATGATGTTGGAGAAGAGGATAATCGTTACTATATCGTAATGGAATACGTTCCTGGAGTAACGTTAAAAGAACTAATTAATCGACGTGGGGCATTGCATGTTGTCGAGGCAATTGATATTATGCAACAAATTACTAGCGGTGCATCTAAGGCACACCAACTAGGGATTGTTCACCGTGATTTAAAACCGCAAAATATTTTTGTGACAGAAAGTGGTATCGCAAAAATTGGAGATTTTGGTATCGCTTCTGTTGAATCATTAGCGCAAGTTACAAAGACGGATGTAATAATGGGTTCTTTACATTACTTGGCGCCAGAACTAGCACGTGGTGAAAAGGCAACCGTACAAAGTGATATTTATGCATTTGGGATTGTGTTATATGAATTATTACGCGGAGAAGTACCATTCCACGGGGAGTCACCTGTAAATATTGCATTAAAACACATGCAATCAGAGATTCCATCAGTTTGCGCTATAAACCCATCTATTCCGCAATCAGTAGAAAATATAATCATTAAAGCTACTGCAAAAAATCTGTGTAATAGATATCAAACTATGTCTGAAATGTTACATGATTTAAGTACATGTATGGATAGATTGCATGAAGAAAAATTAGTATTTGAATATGATCCAAATATCGACCCAACAATTGTTGTTGAACCAAAGGAAGTTTTTGGAGAACACACTGAGTCTATACGTGGAACAAGAATAGAAGAAGTAGATGAAGAAGATAGTCCTAAAAAAGGTAATCGTAAGAAATTGATTATTGCTGGTATTGTATCAGCAGTAGTAGCGGTTGTTTTATTACTTGTATTTGTTTTTTCTGGAAATAAGTCTCTTGTAATGCCAGATGTCTCAAATTTATCAAAAGAAGATGCTATTGAATTACTTGAAGAAAATGATCTAATAGTTTCAGATCAATTTATTGAACAACCTAGCGACGAAGTAGAGGCAGGAAATGTTATAGAATCTGATCCAAAAGTAGGAACAAAAGTTGAAGAGGGACAAGAAGTTATTTTGACAATAAGTACTGGTGAAGAGATAATTATCGGAAATTATAGTGATATGGAATTAGCGGATGCAAAAGAAGCACTTGAAAAAATCGGTTTCGAAGTAACTGTTAAAGAAGAAGCTTCTGATGAAATAAAAAGTGGGAATGTCATTTCTCAAAGTATTGATGAAGGAACGATAATAGATCCAGAAGAAGAAAATCGAGAAATTGAATTAGTAGTGAGTACAGGTAAAGAAATTATTCTTGATGACTATACAGGTATGACTTACCAAAAAGCAGAGACAGAATTAAAAAACCTAGGTTTTACAGTGATTAAAGTAGAATCTGAATCAAATGAAGCAAAAGATTTGGTTATCATGCAAAGTGCCGAAGTTGGAACAATTTATAAAGAAGATGATCAGTTAACAATTACACTAACTGTATCATCTGGGGAAGCATTAAAGGTCCCAAACGTGATTGGGTTAAATTATATTGATGCTCGTGAAGAACTAGAGTCACAGGGATTTACAGTGAATCTGCATGATTTAGGTACAACAGATGATGATTCTATTCTTGTAAACGCTGTAGTGGTGCAAGATCCATCACCTCTAAGCGAAGCAGAAGAAGGTATATCAGTTACAATCTCATATTATTCTGAAATAAAAAAACCAGTAGATGATACCTCAGGTGAAGCTGGTGATGGAACGCAATAAGGGTCGTATAGTAAAGGCCTTAGCAGGCTTTTACTATGTAGATAATGGAAATGATATCATTCAATGTAGAGCTAGAGGTAAGTTTCGAAAAGATGATATAAAGCCATTAGTTGGTGATTTATGCATGTACGAAATTGATGGTAGCAACGATGGTTATGTGATGGAAATATATTCAAGAAAAAATCAATTAATTCGACCACCTATTTGTAATGTTGATCAAGCAATATTAGTATTCTCTAGAAAAGATCCGGATTTTTCCACATTGCTTTTAGATAAATTTTTAGCCATTATAGAGCATTATAATATAGAACCAATAATATGTATTTCTAAAATGGATTTGGAAAGTGATGACAACATAAATCAACATATAGAAAATTATTCTAGTGCTGGCTATAAAGTACTCGCAATTTCTTCAAAGGAGAATCAAGGATTACAAGAATTTAAAAACTTATTTAAAGATAAGGTTTCATTTATTACTGGCCAAAGTGGTGTTGGCAAATCAAGTATTTTAAATGCGCTTGATACTAGTTTAAAATTAGAAACAAATGAAATTTCAAAAGCATTAGGTAGAGGGAAACATACAACAAGACATGTTGAACTACTTCCTTTATTCGAGGGACTAGTTGGTGATACACCTGGATTTTCCTCATTAGAATTAGAAATGGAACCTGTTGAGCTAGCACATTCATACCATGACTTTAGAGAATTATCAAAAGAATGCAAATTCCGTGGGTGTTTACATGAATCAGAACCAAAGTGTGCAGTAAAACAGGCAGTCGAAGATAATAAAATAACACATGAGAGATATCAACATTATTTACAATATCTTCAAGAAGTAAAAAAGAAAAAGGAGAGACAATATGGTTAAAGTAGCACCATCTGTATTAGCAGCAAATTTTGCTTATTTAGGTGATGAAATAAAAAAGATTGAAGAAGGTGGAGCGCACTGGATACATTATGATGTAATGGATGGACATTTTGTACCAAATATCTCTTTTGGGTACAGTATTTTACAAAATATTTCTAAGGTTACTAATATGTATTTAGATGTACATTTGATGATAACAGATCCAAATAAATACTATCAAGAATTCATTAACGCAGGTGCAAACTTAATCGTTTTCCATGTAGAAGCGATGGAAAATATTGAGGCTTGTAAAAAGTTGATAGAAGAAATAAAGCAAAAGGGTGTAGATGTAGGCGTTAGTATTAAACCTGCGACACCGGTAAGTGATATCGAGGTATTATTAAAAGATTTAGATGTTGTACTAGTAATGTCTGTTGAACCAGGGTTTGGTGGACAATCTTTTAATGAAATTGCTCTGGATAAGATTTCTACTTTAAAGCAGTTAAAAGTAGAAAATAATTACACATATTTAATTGAAGTAGATGGTGGTATAAATCAAGATACTGGTAGACAATGTATCGATTCAGGTGCTGAAGTATTAGTTGCCGGAAGTTATATTTTTAACAGTGATTGTTATAAAACAAAAATTGATACGTTATTATGAAAATAGGAATTTGTGGCGCAAATTATGATGGTTGTACATTTGATAAATCAATACCTTATATTGGTGTAGATAGAGGAGTGGAACATCTCATAGCTTGCAGTATTAAACCTGAAATTGTTGTGGGTGACTTTGATTCAATAATTAATAAGGATTCTATCAATACGTTCAATAGTCATGTTCTTCCTACAAAGAAAGATATTACTGACATGCAGTATGCAATAGAATATGCTATTAGTATGGGGTATGAGGATATTGAAGTGTATGGTGTAACTGGTGGTAGGATTGATCACTTTATGGCAGTACTTTGTATACTTGAAAAATACAAAGATACTAAAATCATAATTAAAGATAAACAAAACCATATATCATTAATTAATGCTGGAAATCATAAAATAAATTGTATGGGGTATAAATATTTTTCTGTTTTTACAACAGCAAGTAGTGCCATTACAATAAAAAATGCAGTATACCAACTTGACAACTATTTACTTTATTCAAATGATCCATTATGTGTTTCGAACGAACCACTTAATAATATGTTTGAAATATCGACAAGTAAATCAGTATTTATATTTTTATCTAATGATGAAAAGTAAAAAAGAGTTATCTTTTTATAAAGATAGCTCTTTTATAATGTTATTAATTCGTTCTTGCTTGACTATGGGGAAGACTGTATCTGGCTCATCAAAGTATCTTTGAATAATATCAGCGTCTTTGATAACCTCACTGTATTTATCATGTACTATGTTTTTAGCGCTATGATTTTCAATTGCTGTAGTAATTATATTTATTTCATCAACAGTGAATAGGTTTTCTTTACTCAAATAATCACTTGCTAGACGTGCACTTGTACTGGCGTGATTCATGTTAGAATATACAAATCTTCCAATGTCATGTAAAAGAGAAATACAAGCAACAAGTTCAGTTTCTAAATGTCTTTTTTTTGAAAGTAAAAGTGCAAAGTGATACACACCATAGCTATGACACAAAGCTTCTTGGCGTTTTGATTGAGGAGTTTTGGTTGTAATAGTAGAAAATAAATAATTCTGTAGTATTTCTATTTTATTCATCGTCGTAGTCCCTTTGGATATAAATTTTTAACTTGATTATTACTTTCTTTATAAAAGCTTAAGGGATACCCATCTACAAATATAATCCCATATCCCTTATTATTACTTCCGGTAAGTGTATGTCCTTGTAAATACATTGAAACTTCATCACTATTTGCTTTGTAGTTATAGTATCTTTTTACATCATTTATCGATAATGTAAGTGCTAATGCTAAGCTTGGTTCGAAGCGGTTTTTTTTACATTCTCCTAAATAAAGACCATTCATTAAAATGCGAACATTCTTTAATTCAGGAAAGTGAGGTAAAATAGCATAAATATGATTATTGGACTCGTATAAGTTTATTGGAGTTGCTATATTTAGATTTTCTTTATAAAATGCCTCTACTAATAAACGATTAGATTTAGAAATATTTGGTTTTTGGATTGGTACTTTTGTAGGTTTTAATTCACATGTATTTTGTAGTAGTGCAACAAAATGTCCTTCACCTCTATTTTTATGTGGATACAATCGGGCAACAAAATCATTGTTGATACCTTTAGACATACCAGGTTGAATTTTTATTGGTATATTTTTCATACCTAACTTTTCAATTGCATAATCTACAATATCTTCGTTTTCTGCTTTTTCATATGTACATGTAGAGTAAACTAACATCCCTCCAGGTTTTAAGAGTTTACTTGCACTAGTGATGAGTTTTTTTTGAATACTTACACATTCATTTATTTTTTCTATAGACCAAGTATCAACGGCCAAGTCTAATTTTCTAAACATACCTTCACCACTACATGGAGCATCTAAAATGATTTTATCGAAAAAACCAGTAAAATAATCTTCAAATTTAACAGGATCGATTGAAGTAACAATCGTGTTTTCCAATCCGAATCTTTCAACATTTTGACGAAGGATACTAGCACGGTTTGGAGTAATATCATTTGCGATCAATAAACCTTTATTGGAAAGTTTTGCCCCAATTTGACAGCTTTTACCACCAGGAGCTCCGCACATATCAAGAATATAATCATCGTTAGAAACTTCAATCGTACTAGCAACAACCATAGCACTAGGTTCTTGAATATAGTAAAGTCCGCAATTAAAATATGGGTGTCGACCTAATTTATAGTTTTCATAGTCAAAGTAATACCCATTTTCGATGTAGGGGTGCTTTTCAATATACGATGTATCTAGGTTCTGGATTACATTTTTTTTGTTAATGTTTGTATAAAACCCTTTTACTGAAGGTTTGGTTAAAGCTTCTTTAAAGTTATCAAATTCATCTTGTAGAAGTTCTTTCATTTTTTCATAAAATAAGTCTTGCATAGTGTCCTCCATAATTAATATATATATTATCACATTATACATTATTCAAACAATATCTTCTTGCATTTCAAAGTGAAAAATAGTATAGTGAAATAAGAGTTGATTTGCCCAAGTGGCGAAATTGGTATACGCACAGCACTCAAAATGCTGCGACTTATGTCATGTCGGTTCGACTCCGACCTTGGGCACCATTCGCTAACAAACCCTTGAGAATTCAAGGGTTTTTATATTTTTATTTGTGGTTTTGTACGTTTTTATAACAAATAGTAAAATAAATACAATAATTATTTAGTACGAGTCTATTGCTTTACATATGTTATTATACACAGTTGGAATGTGTTTTCCTTTGAATGTAATATCTTGAAAATAGCCTAAATCATCAATAAATCCTATTATTAAATGTTGATGAACAATTATTTTTGTCTTCTTTAATAGTAGACCTGGTAATCCAAATGCCAAAAATCTAGTAAGCGTAAATCGGCTTTTAAATTCTTCATCTACTTCAAGCTTTATTTTTTTGATTTCATCAAAATATAATTTTTCTTTAATTATTCCTGTAGTTATTTCTATTCTATTGTTATATATATTTATATATGTCATACCTCTTCTTGGTATTCCGGGATGTCCACCAATATATTTGATAGGTGAAAATCTTCCGTTTTTTATTAAATAATCTGCTTTTACTTCATTATCACGAATAAGTCGACAAAAGTCATAAAGTTCATCAGTATTCTTTTTAGTGAAGTAAATCTCTATATGCTTTCCATTAGCATACAGTTTCACTATTCCAAAATCAAATGTAGTTGGAAATCTATAACTTTTGAGTTTTAACATATCAACACCTAATTCTACTGTGACCTTTATTAGACCACTTTTAATAAATAAAGTATTATCAGATAGTTCAACTCTGCAAAACAAAGTTTTAAAAGTTCTATTCATACATATCTCCCCTTATGTTTTATTTAATAAAATAAATAGCAATAGATAATATGTTACTATTTAATGTCTATTTTCTTAGAGTCATTATAACATGGTAGTTGAGTTTTTAAAATGATTTATCATATTGTATATATGGCCTTTGCCTATGATAATTTAGGAAAATCTATAAATGAGTGTAGAGTGTATACTATTAATGCTAAAAAATGATAAAGTAATTCAAAAAAAGATTGACACAAATCAAATATTTATATATCATTATGTCAACAACTACTAGTATAAATACTGTGAAAAGAAATAGTAACTATAAAATGTTAGTCTAGAGAGCTCTTGGTTGGTGGAAAAGAGTGTGATGTTTGTAGAGAATTCATCTTGGAGTAGAGCGTTGAAGTAAGTAGGCGTCTCCGGCAACAACCGTTAACATGTAAGAGTATGAACTGTAAGAAGCGTACTTGATAAGGTTTATATAGTGATATATAAATAAAATAAGGTGGTAACACGAAGAAATATTCTCTCGTCCTTGATGGATGGGAGTTTTTTGTTTATACAAGTGTTGGAAATGATAGGAGGAAATTAAAAATGATTATTGTAATGAAGAAAGAAGCAACAAAAAATGATGTAGAACAAGTAGCAAAGTTAGTTGAAGAAAAAGGTTTAGCAGTTAGTGTTGTAGAAGGTCAAGGAGTTACTGTTATAGGTGTAATCGGGGATACTACGAAAATTGATTCACGACAAATGGAAGTACGTCCAAGTGTTGATAAAGTAATGCATGTTGGAGAACCATA
>CAYJPL010000029.1:0-25647 GCA_964372125.1 uncultured Erysipelotrichales bacterium | reverse complement strand
TTAGATAATAGCGGCTCGGATTGGAAAATATTTGTTGCTGGGGTTCAAGAAGATGAAGGATAAGCTCATCTTCTTTTTATATGATGATAGTCATACACTAACAATCATTTTATAAAGTATATATAATAATTATTAGTGGAAAATACACGGATATAAAGTGGATTAATACATATATTGATTATAAAATATGTTTCAAAACGCGTTTTTATTTATTTTTTTCATTCAAACTTTTGTATAAAATTGTTTTTTTAGATTTTTCATGTTTTTTACTATGAATTGCTTGAATGAACGTTTATCATTTGTTATACTTACGTGGTAATAAAATAGTGGAGGAAGTTAGCAGTTATGAACAAAAAAGAATTAGTAGAAATCGTATCGGATAAAAGAAATATCACAAAAAAAGAGGCAGAAGTATATGTTGATACAATATTTGATACAATTACTAACTCGATGGTTGACGGTGATAAAGTATTAATTTCGGGATTTGGAACATTTAAAGTAAATTACCGTAAAGAAAGAAAAGGTGTTTCACCAAAAACACAAGAAGAAATGACGATACCAGCTAGCAATACAGTTAGCTTTAAACCAAGTAATCGTTTAAAAGATGCAATGAATTAATTGTATCTTTTTTTATGTGAAAATATATATTGTACACATATTGTTAACAATAATATGTATAATATATAACAAGAGGTGAAAGAAATGTATTATATGTTATATAGTAATCCATATGCTTTAATTGGATACGTATTAGTTTTAATTGGGATGGTGTTTATGATCTATGCCCAATCTAAGGTAAGTAGTAATTACAAAAAGTATAGTAGTGTAAAGAGTTCAATAAATGCAACTGGTTATCAAGTTGCTAGAGAAATCCTTGATAGTAGAGGGTTACAGAATGTACAAGTATATGAGGTAAAAGGGACAATGTCAGATCATTATAACCCCAAAACTAAATCAGTACATTTGTCAACAGCTGTATATTCGGGTACGTCGATAGCGTCTTTATCAATAGCGGCACATGAATGTGGGCATGCTCTTCAGCATCATGAAGGATACCAGCCACTTATTTTTAGAAACACAGTCTTACCCCTAGCTAAAATAGGACAATCACTTGGTTGGGTTGCAGTATTTATTGGTTTAATATTTAGTATGGCTAACATAGCATGGGTTGGTGTGATTTTAATGACAGGTATATTGTTATTTCAAGTTGCAACATTGCCTGTTGAATTTGACGCATCAAGTCGTGCATTGGAAATATTACGAACTAATTATTTGACACCACAGGAAAATGATGGTGCAAAAAGCATGCTTTCTGCAGCAGCCTTAACTTACGTAGCAGCAATGGTAGCAACGCTATTTTCACTATTACGCATTGTATTACTAATTATGGGAAATAGTCGCGACTAAAGGTGATAGAGATATCATCTTTTTTATTAGTTATTTTTTTATTTGTAGTGTATAATGTAGAAACGGAGGTGTTTTATGAAAGCATTTATTAAAAATCATATAACATTAGTATTGGTTTTTTTATTTATACTATTTATGTTTTTTACAACATATCTACTATTTATACAATTACCATATTCAAATCATCAGAATAATTTAATTTCTATTAGAGCAGAAATTATAGAAAAAAATAACTATCAGTATGCAAATTATTTTAATAAACATGTAATTGGTGATACATATTACATATTACAAATTGAAGAAAATCAAAACTTAGGATATGTTGCATTTGATAAAAATAAAGAATATCAAGATGAGTATTTTGGAGATTTAATAGCACAAGAGGAAGTACTATCAATGTTCAGTGAAAAATATCAAAAAGAAACAACGGATATAGAAGTAGGATATGACACAGGAATTTTTGTATATGTTGTAACGTACCAAGATGAAGATAATATTATATACGCCTATTATCGTGTAGATAATGGAGAATTTGTAAAGGGAAATCAATTATAGGGCAAATATATGGAGAAATATTTACGTGAAATGCAGTGTATTAACTACACTAGGTTATTACTGTTAAAAGCTAAAGAATTAAAAATAAGTAGTGATGAAGTATGTGTTTTGTTGTACGTGCTAGAGCTACAAGAAATGAAAGTTGTAAGTATTACAGTAAAGACACTACTTGATTTAACAACGTATTCAAATAAAGAGCTAGACATGATTTTATCAGGACTAATTTCAAAGAAACTAATTATTAATAAGGCTGGTTCAATACAAATACATCATCTAAAAAAAGTATTGCTTCAACCAACTAATGAACCAATCATTGATCAAAAGTCACTTGTAGATACTTTTGAGATTGAGTTTGCAAGAGGGTTATCGCCATTAGAGATAGAAACTATTCAACAGTGGAAAACAGAATATAAATATGAAGATGATATCATTATTTTAGCATTGAAAGAAGCTGTAAAAAGCAATGTGTTGAGTTTTAGATATATTGAGGGAATACTTCATAATTGGAAGAAAAATGGTGTAAAACAACGTTATATAACTCAAGAAGAACCGGTAGAAGAAACAATCAGTGCAAGTCATTATAAATGGTGGGAATAATGAAAAAGGAAAAAGTAGACCGAATATTAAATTATTTCGAAGAATTATTTCCAGATGCACATTGTGAGCTTGAGCATGGAAATGCATTTGAGTTAGTAGTTGCAGTAATGCTTTCAGCACAAACTACAGATCAAAGTGTAAATAAGGTGACAAAAACCTTATTTACTAAATACAAAACAGTTGATGATTATGCTAATGCGCCAATTGAACAATTAGAAGATGACATTCGTCGAATTGGTTTATATAGAAATAAAGCAAAAAATTTAAAAGCTCTAGCAACTATGGTGCGCGATGAATATAAAGGAGTTGTACCAAGTGAGCATAAATTACTTACCAAGCTCCCAGGTGTAGGTAGAAAAACTGCAAATGTAGTTCAATCAGTTGCTTTTGATATACCAGCTTTTGCCGTAGATACACATGTAGAAAGAATAAGTAAACGTTTAGGTTTTGCAAAAAAAGATGATAGTGTATTAATAGTTGAAAGAAAAGTTACAAAGTCAATCGCTAAATCAAAGTGGAATAAAGCGCATCATCAGTTTATTTTTTTTGGTAGATATTTTTGTAAGGCAACAAATCCAAATTGTGTTGAATGTCAGCTAATTGATATATGTAAAGAAAAAAAGATAAAAAAAAGAACACAGTAAATGTGTTTTTTTATTTTACCTATTCAGATAAGCCGCGTTCTGTTTTTCAGTTGATTATTTATCTATGCTATGCATCCAGGCAATTGTTCAATTCCTTTTGCCTGATTCCCCTACCAAATTTGGGTTTCATCCTTGCAGAGTTTACCTCTTTTCAGCTTATTTTTTCAAACAAGAATCGTCTCTGTGGCACTTTACAACTTAACAGCCATGCACGAATGTTTAGGCCTTAGGTATGTCGTCAGTTTCCTGCCTCAATTTATTAGATTGAGTACAAACACTACAAACATCGCAGTCTGTGGATGCGCGGACTTTCCTCTACTAATGTAGCAATCAACTCTCATAGGTATCTTATATAGTACTACATATTTTTTATTTTGCAATAAAACATTACTTATTTTGATTAAAAACTGCTTTTTCTAATAAAGATATTCTTTTTAAGATATCAACATTAGATGAAAGGTTTTCTTCCATTGCTTGAATGTTATCTGCTTGCATTGCTTTATCTTTTTCTAACAAAACAATTTTTTCTCGTTGTTCTTGAATTTTATTTTCTAATGATTCAATCATTTCATAAGACTCATTTAACATACTTGCAAATGCAGTATAGTCATTAACAATAATATCTAAATAATGATCTACCTCTTCAGCATTATATCCCTTAAAATCAATCTTAAATTCTTTTGCAACAAGTTTTTTTGGACTTAATTGAATTTTGTTTTCCAATGTAATCACTCCTTTTCGTTTACTTTATTGTTACAAATAACTACTCAAAAATCAAGAAATTTCACACTTTAATATACTTTATTGCAATAAATGTGTGTTATACTATATAAATAGGAGGATAAATGAAATGGTGAATTATCCAAATGCAAAAAGAGCTATCACAACTGTACAAAAAGTTAGTGCTAGCCAAAGGGGTATGAATCTAGAACAAGAGTTGAATTTGTCTAATCAGTACTATTGTTCAAATGGAAAAGCTGTAATTCATAAAAAACCAACGCCTATTAATATTGTGAAGGTTGATTATCCTGCAAGAAAAGCTGCAAAAATTATCGAGGCATACTATCGTAGTCCATCTACTACAGATTACAATGGGATATATCGCGGAAAATATATTGATTTTGAAGCAAAAGAGACCAGAAAGTTAACATTTCCTTCCATTAATATATCGAATCATCAAATTGATCATCTAGAATCAATTATTGAACATCGTGGAATTGCATTTGTTATTATTGCATTTTCTACCATAAATGAGGTATACTTAGTTGATGCATCATTTATAATTGAAGCATTTAAGAAATCACTTAGAAAATCAGTGAAATATGAAGAAATAAAAGAGCATGGACATCAAATAAAGCAAGGTTATAATCCAAGGTTAGATTATTTATCTGTCGTAGATGATGTTTACTTTTAGGAGGTTACATATGAAAAAGAATAAAAAAGATGTATCAAAAGATACAACTAAAAAAAGAAAAATAAACTGGCAAAGAATCATTTTGTCAATTTTAGCACTTATCATTATCACAGGTGCATCTGTTGTAGGATATTTTGTATGGAATATTTACCAAGACACTGCTGCCTTTGAAGTCGAAAGATTATATTCTGGTGAAGCATCGGTAATATATGATGCAAATGGTGAAGTTGTTTATCAATATGGTAGTGATGAAAATGGAAAAAGAGAAAATGTGACATATGATCAATTACCACAAGTGTTAATTGATGCCGTTGTTGCAGCTGAAGACTCACGTTTTTTTGAGCATAACGGTTTTGATACTGTTGGGTTAACACGTGCTGCAATCGAAAATGTAGTAACGCTCGGTCAAGGTGGTGGTGGTTCAACAATCACGCAGCAGTTGATTAAACAATCTTACTTCCCACAGGCAGAACGAACAATGACTCGTAAAGTTAGTGAATTATTTTTAGCAATCGAAGCTGAAAATGAAATTAGTAAAGAAGAGATTTTAACATTATACTTAAATAAAATTTATTTTGGACGTGGAATAGACACAATTGGTGTTAGTGCAGCAAGTAAATACTATTTCAACAAAGATGTTGAACAGTTAACATTACCAGAAGCTGCATTGCTTGCAGGTACATTAAACTCACCTTCAGCTTATGATCCATATTACAATCTTGAAGTAGCTACTGAAAGACGTGATGTTATTTTAGATTTAATGCTACAACATGGTTATATTGATGAACAAGAGCATGCAGATGCAAAAGCCGTTAAAGTTGAAAATATGCTAGATAATTCAGCAGATACTTCTGCTGCTAGTGCAAACATGGCATATATTGATTTAGTAAATAAAGAAGTAATCGAAAAAACAGGTCAAGATCCAAGAGAAGTACCGATGGAGATTCATACATATATAGATGTTGATATGCAAGAAGATGTTCAAGAGTATGTTGACGAAGAACATGATTATGTAAATGAAGACATGCAGGTAGGTGGAAGTATCCAAAGTGTAGATGACGGACGTATTGTTGCAGTTATCGGTGGTAGAGACTATAGTGGTTTCAACTTGAACCGTGCTGATCTTAAACAACAGCCTGGTTCAGCATTAAAGCCAATTATTGACTATGGTGCTGCTTATGAATTCCTAGATTGGTCAACTGCTCATACGGTAGAGGACAAAGCTTTTGATATAGTAGATGGATATAATCCAGCAAACTGGGATGGTACAATTGGTACAAAAGGAAAAATGTCAATTGCTGATGCATTAAAAAATTCATGGAATACACCAGCAGTGTGGACTTTCCATTATGTATTAGAAGAAATTGGATATGAGGGCTATACTGATTACTTGGAAGGTTTTGGATTAGATATGACAAACGAGGCTGTTGCATATGCGTATTCAATTGGTGGTTGGTCTGAAGGATTATCTCCTATTGAAATTGCAAATATGTATGCGACTGTCGCAAATGGTGGTACGGCTATTGAGCCACATACAATTAATTATGTAGAATTCGTTGATAGTGGAGAAGTTGTAAAAGTAGATGAAGAAATCCAAGAAAGTGCAAACCGTGCAATTTCAGAAGAAACTGCATTTATGATACGTGAAACACAAGAGGAATATATCGATTACTTTAACTATATTCCATTAAATCATGATCAATTACGTGCAAAAACAGGTACAACAAACTGGGGCCCAAACGAATTTGGAATTACTGAAGGTACAGCGCGTGAAAGTTGGCTTACTGCATATAATCCAGATTACGCAATTGCGATATGGATGGGTTATGACTACGATACATTGTTAGAAACACCAAGAAATATGGATTCTCATATGACAGTTGCAACTACATTTGGTGCAAACCTATTAGATAAAATCATTACTGATGTTGAGGGAAGCTATCCGGCAACCCCATCTGGAATGACACAAGGTACAGTAGTAAAAGGAGTATATCCTTATGTATTACCAACAAGCTTAATACCGGATTCTATGACATTAACTGGTTGGTTTAAAGCAGGAACATTCCCGTCAACGACGGTTAGTGATTTAGGAATCAACGATTTAGCAACATTTACTGCACAAATTAATTCAGCTGGAACAATTAATGTACACTTTAGTGCATATGATCCAATTGAAGCTGTAACAGAAGATGATGCAACACAGGCAACTGAACTTTATGGGACTGTTGAATATGTTGTAGAAGTTAAAGATGTAGCTACACAAAAAATTGTACATACAGAAAAAATCACTAGTACTGATGCTACTATAAACTACAAACCAACAGGTCAAGTTATAGTGTCGGGTTACTATAAATATAAGAATGCTGATATCAAATCAAATATTATATCAGTCACACTTGGTGAAGCTGCTTTTGAGTTAAGCGATAATGTTGCCTACTCTGTTTTAGCTGGTGGTACACCAGTTACAGCAGGTTCGGTAATAAATTCAAATAGTATTCAAGTGTCAGCTACACCACAACATGATTCGAGTGTGTTTACTATCGCACTTTATGATGCAACTGGAACAGCTGTAGGTGCGCCAATTAATAGTTCAACTGCTAATTTCACACTTTCGATTCCTGGTGATTATACTGTATCGGTGATAGAAACTGTGGATGGTGTAAGCACTCCTGCAAGTACGGTAACATTTACATATAATACGCCTTAAAGGACTTATCAATTGATAAGTCTTTTTTTTGATAAAAATAAGATAAAAGAAATAATGTTTTATTGTTTTCTAATATTGTGAAATACAATATTTATGCTATAATTACAATGTTATATTGTAATTATTTTCTAGGAGGTGGATACATGAATACAATTAGTGAAAGACTTAGATTATTAAGAGAGAAAAAAAATATTTCAATTGAGGAATTATCAAACAATATAAAAATACCAGTTTCGACATTGCGCGATTTAGAAGCAGGTCATTTTGATAAATACACAGGTGAGGAATTATACGTAAAAAATTATTTAAAGAAAATTGCTACGTATTTAGACGCTGAAGATACTGATGAAATAGTCTCAGACTATATTCATTTCACACAGGAAATTGCACTTACAAAAATACAAGAGGTGAGCACTCAAGAAATCACTGAACCTAAAAAAGTGCTTATGGCTAAAAAAGCAACATACACACGCAAGAAAAGTGTATATGAAGATAAATACCTTGTGCGTTATGCAAAATATCTAATAGGTGGAATATTAATTCTTGCCATTATTTCGATAATATGGATGATTTTATCAAGTAGTATATTAAGTGCCCCAAAAGAAGAGGCAACACAGCCATTTGATGATGTTGGTGATGTTGAATTAAATGACGATGCTTATAAAGATGATCAAGTATCAAAAGATGAAGAAGTACCAGAAGATGTGACTCCAGAAAGCACACTAAAAATAGTTAATACTGGATTGTCCAACTTCGAAGTTTCTGGTTTAGAAGAAAATGAAGCAATTAAGATTGAAGTATCATTTAATCATGATTCTACATTTAGTTTATGGCTTAACTCTGCTATTGTTGAAGGGTCATACAATCCGTTGTACAAAGCAGGTGAAAACTTTCTATATGAATCAACATTTGTAGAAGGGGATAACTATGTTTTAAATATTTGGAATTATCAAGATGTCGTAATAAAAATAAATGATCAAATAGTTGAATTTGATCCACTGACAGTTGAGGAAATTGATGGTGTTTCATATTTTAGACTTTTTATGAAAGGAAGTAACAATGAATCTGCCTAATAAGCTTACAATAGTACGCATTATATTTGTTCCGCTAATGGTACTATTATTTTTATTTCCATATACACAGTATGGAATAGAACTACCACCTGTAACGTTATTTAATACTGCAATCGAAGGTGAATATTTTTTAGTGCTTATACTATTTTGTATTGCGTCGTTTACAGATTATTTAGATGGACAAA
Organism: uncultured Erysipelotrichales bacterium; assembly: GCA_964372125.1. GTDB lineage: Bacteria > Bacillota_I > Bacilli_A > Erysipelotrichales > Coprobacillaceae > Tannockella. The sequence goes on along the minus strand of CAYJPL010000029.1, from coordinate 17,065 downwards.
TAGCAAGAAAACAAAATATTGTTACAACATTTGGAAAGTTCTTAGATCCAATTGCTGATAAGTTACTTGTTAATACATTATTTTTATTACTAGCAAGTGATGGAAGTATCTCAATACTAGTCGTAATAATAATGATTTCAAGAGATACTTTAGTTGATGCAATACGTTTTTTTGCAGCATCAAGTAAGAAAATCCAAGCAGCACGTTTTCTAGGAAAGTTAAAAACTGTGACACAAATGATAGCAATCATTTTATTGTTGCTACAAAATGCTCCATTTGGATGGACAAATATACCAGTTGATCAAATAATGCTATATGTGGCTACCGCAATTTCAGTTGCAAGTGGAATTGATTATTTCATCCAAAATAAAGATATATTATTGGAGTCAATGTAATGGAAGAATTACTGACTATTTTAAATGAGTTGGAGTTTACTATTGGAAGTGTTGAAAGTTTCACAGCAGGAAAATTTGCTGCGTCAATTGGACAATACCCTGGCGTATCGTCTATATATCGTGGAAGTTTAATAACATATCATAGTGATATTAAAGAAAAATTATTAAATATATCAAGAGACACTATTGAAAGTTATGGTGTTGTTAGTAATGAAGTTGCAACTCAAATGGCAACTTCTGGAAGAGAAATACTTGGTGTTGATATTTGTGTTTCTTTTACTGGAAACGCGGGTCCAACTGTTATCGAAAATAAAGAAGTTGGCCAAGTATATATTGGTATTGATATAAATGATGATATAAATATATTTTCTTTGCATCTAAAAGGCAGTAGAGGGAGTATACAAAATCAAGCAATTGAGTTTGTTATAAAACAATTAAAAGAGAAATTAAAAGCAAACTATTGTATAAAATAGTAGGAAGGTGAAAATATGAGTGATAAAAAAACAAAAGTTGATGATAAAAAACAACAAGCATTAGATGATGCAATCCGACAAATTGAAAAACAATTTGGAAAGGGATCTGTAATGAAACTAGGAGATCGTACTGCAGTGAATGTAGATGTTATTCCATCAGGATCACTAACTCTTGATATTGCATTAGGAATAGGTGGTTATCCTAAGGGGCGTATTATCGAAATATACGGACCTGAATCTAGCGGTAAAACAACACTAACACTACACGCAATAGCTGAGGTACAAAAACAAGGTGGAAGAGCCGCGTTTATTGATGCAGAACATGCCATCGATCCAGTATATGCAAAAAACCTAGGAGTAAATATAGAAGAACTTATTTTGTCACAACCAGATTCAGGTGAACAAGGTCTAGAGATTGCAGAAACATTAGTTCGTTCAGGTGCAATTGATTTAGTTGTGATCGACTCAGTTGCAGCATTAGTTCCACAAGTAGAATTAGATGGTGAAATGGGAGAACAACAAATGGGGTTACAAGCTCGTTTAATGTCTAAAGCCTTGCGTAAACTATCAGGTGTAATGAACAAAACTACATGTACTATTATATTTATTAATCAATTACGTGAAAAAATTGGTATCATGTTTGGAAATCCTGAAACTACAACTGGTGGTAGAGCGTTAAAATTCTACTCTTCAGTACGTGTAGAAATACGTAAATCTGAAGCTATAAAAAATGGAACAGATATTATGGGGAATAAAGCAAACATAAAAGTTGTTAAGAATAAAGTAGCACCACCATTTAAAACAACACAAGTAGATATAATTTATGGAAAAGGTATTTCTAGAACAGGTGAAGTCTTAGATTTAGCAGTGGAAAAAGACGTAGTTGAAAAGTCTGGTGCTTGGTATGCTTATAAAGGTGAAAAAATTGGTCAAGGCCGTGAAAATTCTAAAAACTTTTTAGAACAGAACCCAACTATAATGGAAGAAATAGAACTTGCATTAAAAGAAGAACTATTATTTGAACAACAATAAAAGTGGCTTGACTACTTTTTTTGTTTATATGATTGTAATATTGCCTAAACTATGTAATAATGTGTAGGCAAAATGTAGGAGGAAAATACATGATAACAACACAAAATATCTCCCTAAGATATGGTGATAGAGCACTATTTGAAAATGTATCAGTTAAATTTACAGACGGAAACTGTTATGGAATAATTGGTGCTAATGGTGCAGGGAAAAGTACTTTTTTAAAGATATTATCTGGAGAAATAGAAGCAAATAAAGGTGAAGTAGTAATCGATCCTGGAAAACGTTTATCGATCTTAAAACAGGATCAATTTGCTTATGAAGAAAATGGTGTAATCGAAACGGTAATGATGGGTAATAAAAGACTGTATGAAATTATGCAAGAAAAAGAAGTCTTATATGCAAAACCAGATTTTAATGATGATGATGGTATTCGTTTAGGTGAATTAGAAGGTGAATTTGCTGAGATGGATGGTTGGAATGCCGAGGTAGATGCTGAAATACTACTAAATGGATTAGGTGTTACAACTGAATTTCATGAGTTAAAAATGAAAGATTTAGAAGGTTCACAAAAGGTAAAAGTATTATTAGCACAAGCGCTATTTGGTGATCCAGATGTATTATTATTAGATGAGCCTACAAATAACTTAGACCTGAAAAGTATTCGATGGCTAGAAAATTTCTTAATGAACTTTAAAAATACAGTAATCGTTGTATCACATGACCGTTACTTCTTAAATAAAGTATGTACGCATATTGCAGATATCGACTATAGTAAAGTGCAACTATATGTAGGTAACTATGACTTCTGGTATGAATATAGTCAAATGCAAGTGCGACAAGCAAAAGATATAAATAAAAAAGCTGAAGCTAAGAAAAAAGAGTTAGAGGAATTTATTGCTCGATTTAGTGCTAATGCATCAAAAGCTAAGCAAGCAACATCAAGAAAAAAATTACTAGATAACCTTGAAATGACAGATATCAAACCTTCACTACGTAGATATCCATTTATTTCATTTAAGGCAGAACGTGAAGTGGGAAACATCATCTTAAATGTAGATGGTTTATCAAAAACGATTGATGGAAAAAAAGTTCTTAATAACGTTTCTTTATCAATTAATCCAAAGGAAAAAGTTGTATTTGTTGGTGATGATATTGCAGTTACAACATTCTTTAAAATCATTGAAGGTGAAATGGATGCTGATGAAGGTACGTTCCAATGGGGTGTTACTACAAAACAAAGCTATTTCCCAAAAGATAATTCAGAATTCTTTAATGGTTGTGATTTGTCATTAGTTGATTGGTTACGCCAATACTCTAGTAAAGATGAATATGAGCAAGATTTACGTGGATGGCTAGGAAGAATGTTATTTTCTGGAGAGGAAGCGCTTAAAAAAGCTAGTGTTTTATCTGGAGGAGAAAAGGTTCGTTGTATGTTAGCTAAAATGATGATGAATGATGCAAATGTATTAGTATTTGATGATCCTACAAATCATTTAGACTTAGAAAGTATTCAAGCATTAAATCAAGGTTTAATAGCGTTTAAAGAAAACATGCTTTTTGCAAGTCATGACCATCAATTTGTTCAAACTATCGCAAACCGTGTCATTGAATTCACGGAAGACGGAACAATTGATAGATTATCATCATTTGATGAATACTTAGAATATAAAGAAAATTTAAAATAATGCAAAATCGTACATACTTGTACGATTTTTTTAGTAATTCTAAATGTATAGTTGTATATAATAGTAGGAGGTTACTATGAAGATACCACTATATAAACAAGATACAAGATATAGCTGTGGAAGTGCATGTCTAAAAATGATTTTACATTTTCATCATAGATATATATCGCTACATGATATAAAACATTATGCAAAGGAAACTCAAAATGGGGTAACTATTTATGGAATGATTGCTTGTTTAGAGCACTATAATATCAATGCAAAGTCATATTTAGCCACAATAGATGAAATGCTATTTGTAAAACACCTACCACTAATAGCACATTGTTTACGTGATGAACTTCCCCACTATGTAGTTGTTACAAAAATCAAAAATAATCATATTACTATTAATGATCCAGTTGGAGAAACAAAGACACTTAACATTAAGCAGTTCGAGCAAATATACCAAGGTGTAATAATATGTATTGAACAAGTTGGCATATATAAAGAAAACAATAATGATGAAAAATATTTATACTTCATCATGAACTATGCAAAGATGTACAAAGTAATGCTTATAAGAATAATCTCCATAAGTATCATTATTGCACTATTACAAATATTCAACTCAATGTACTTTCAAATATTTATAGATTCTTATAGTAAGTTAACCCTCTATTACTTTATAGGTATAACATTATTTTTTATGTTTAGTAATGGAATAAAGATTTTAATGGAGTATGTAAAGATGACAGTACAGTTACAAATAAAAAAACAAAGTGAACAAAGATTTATTCTCTATACAATGCAACATGTTTTTTATCAAAAAAGATCAATTCAAGCAATGCATGAAGCACCAAGTTATCTTTTGAAAATTCAACAATTATATCCATTTATACAACAAGTTACAGATACCTTTCAAACAATATTTGTTGATGGTATATTTTTATTAGTAATAATAATTTCATTATTTTTTATTGATGGACTAGTCGGAGTATTATTTTTAATGACTTTAGTAGCAATTATAGTAGTTGGTACTTTGATACTTAAAAAAGTAAAAATTATTGAAAAAGAGTTCATTGAAAAACAAGATCAAATGCACACTGTCGTAAATGAAGGTTTAGAAAATCGTTTTATGATACAACAGTTTTCCAAGGTGCGTTTTTTCAAAGAAAAACTACAATATCACTTCCTAAAACAACAAAAATTGGAAATAAAAAACATTGTTTTATTGTCAAAAATTCAATACGGTCTACAAGTTGTTGTACAGTGCTTACTATTTATAATTATAGTATATGGATACATATTACTTGAAAGAAGTTCTACTACAGTTGGTACAATTATCTTTATCTATATGTTAATTAATTATACTATTGAGCCAATAGTGCATATAATAATGTTGTTAACTACACAACAAGAACAGTGGTTAGTGTATGAGAGGTATAAACAATTATTACCACATAAAGTAAAAAAGAAATCAAAAATCCATAACATACATAAACTTACATTTGAATATGTAAGTTATGGATATGGATACGGACCATATATATTTGAAAATATAAATCTAGTGATTACCAAAAGTATATTTTTAAAAGGCGATGTGGGCTGTGGAAAGTCTACATTATTAAAGTTACTTGTAGCCTATGATAAAGTCCAAAAAGGTCAAATTCTAATCAATAATAAAGTAATTAATGACGTGGATATAAAAATGTTATTACGCAGGATAATATATCTTGAAAAGGATAGTCCACTTTTTAATGAGTCAATAGGTTTCAATATTCACTTAGGCGATACAGACAAAATGTCGATAATAAAAAACTTATGTTGCATTCTAGAGATAGAATATTTTATGGATATGTTAGACTGTATTGTTGATAATAGCGGTAGTAATATTTCTAGTGGGCAAAGACAGTTAATCTTAATATTACGTGCTTTACTAATAAAGCCGGATGTGCTTTTACTTGACGAGGCATGTTGCAATATTAGTGAAAAACAAGTGAATTTATTATTAGAGTATGTTACTATTACTTTCCCAAATATGATTGTCGTATTTGTGGGACACCAAACAAATATAGTGAATACCCGCTTTGGGTGTGTTATAATTAAAGATGGAAAAATAACATATGGAGATTAGTATTATGGAAATTGATGTAGCATATTTAGTCGAAGTTGAGAACTTTGAAAATGCGTATGAAGAAAAGTATAACAAGATTGTAGAAATAACTTGTGACTTATTGAAAGTTGAAGATGATGTAGAATTATCATGTATCTTTGTAGATGATAAGAAAATACATGAAATAAATAAAGAATATCGAAATATTGATAAATCAACAGATGTGATTAGTTTTGCACTTGAGGATAGTGAACAGTTTTATTGTCCTGGGCAACCAAGAACATTAGGAGATATTTTTATATCTATCGAACATGCAAGTATGCAAGCAGATGAATATGAACATTCTATAGAAAGAGAAATGTGTTTTTTATTCACACATGGATTGTTGCATTTACTTGGGTATGATCATATGGAAGAAGATGATGAAAAAGAAATGATTGCAATGCAAAAACAAATATTAGATAAAATGGAAATTTGGAGGTAAATTTATGGAGTTTGATAAAGTTTTACAAATGGCAAGTGATGCAAGAAAAAATAGTTATAGTCCGTATTCCAACTTTCAGGTTGGTGCCTGTATAGAGTTAAAAGATGGTACATTTATTGTTGGAACAAATATTGAAAATGCAGCATATGGCTCAACGATGTGTGCAGAACGTAATGCGATATTTAGTGCATATAGTAATGGATATCGTAAACAAGATATTAAAGCACTTGCGATAATCGCAAGTAGTGATGAGGTAGTAAAACCTTGTGGGTCGTGTTTGCAAGTACTTGCTGAGTTGTTAGATGGTTCAACACCAATTATTCTTGCAAATGATAACTCACATATTATTTTAACAATTAATGATTTATTACCATATGCATTTACAGGAGATTATTTATGACATTTAAATCAGGATTTATTAGTATAGTAGGAAGACCAAATGTTGGAAAGTCAACATTAATGAATCAAATTCTTGAAACTAAGCTTGCAATCATGTCGGATGTAGCACAAACCACAAGAAATACAATACAAGGGATTTATACTGATGAAGAATCGCAAATTATCTTTATGGATACTCCAGGAATCCATAAACCCCAAGATCGTTTAGGAACATTTATGAATTCAACTGCATTAAACAGTATATTTGGAGTTGATATTGTTTTATTTATGGCACCAGCTAATGAAGCGATAGGTAGAGGGGATCGATTTATTATTGAGCGATTGAAAGAAGCTGATGGACCAGTATTTTTGCTTTTATCTAAAGTAGAAACAGTGACTAAAGAAGAAGCAATGAAAAAGGTGCAGCAATGGCAAGAATTATTTGATTTTGAACAAATAATACCAATTAGTGCACTTGAAAATATTAATGTTACAACATTACTAGATACTGTAAAAAAATATTTACAACCTGGTGTGATGTATTATCCAAGCGATCAAATGACTGATCACCCTGAACGTTTTATTATGGCTGAATTTATACGTGAAAAAGTACTGTATTTTACTCGTGAGGAAGTACCGCACAGTGTTGCAATTGTTATTGAACGAATGGCAGAAACAGAGCCAGGTGAAGTAGAGGTTTATGCAACAATTGTTGTGGATCGTCAAAGCCAAAAAGGGATTGTGGTTGGAAAAGGTGGACAGCTAATTAAAAAAATAAAATTAGCTGCAAGAAAAGACATGAAAAGATTTTTACAAACAAATGTGTATTTAGAATTATTTGTAAAAGTTGAAAGAGACTGGCGTAATAAACAAAAGTACCTAAAAGAATTTGGGTATAATGAAGATGACTATTAAAGAGTCGAATGTTTGTAGTGGCATTGTTTTAAAAAGTATACCATACAAAGAAAATGATGCTCTATTACAAGTCTATACAAAAGAATATGGAAGGCTGACAATTCATGCGCGTGGTATTAAAAAAATCACGAGTAAAAATATGGCTGGATGTCAAAGTTTAACACTGAGCGAATTTAATATAGTAGTTCGAAAAGGAATTAGTACGTTAATAAAAGCATCGCCAATAGATTTCTTTAAACATATTAAAACAGATATAGAATTAGAGACACTAGCTAGTTTTTTTTGTGAATTCATATATAAGGAATGTGATGAAAATCAACCAGATATATACATCTATGATACGTTGCTAAATTCATTGCTAGCACTTGAAAATGGATATGTTCCACAACTAATATACGTAATATATATGGCATTTATTTTAGAGGTGACTGGAAGTTCGTTGCAGGTTGATGAATGTTGCCAATGTGGTAATCAACATGACATTATCGCAATTAGTCATTCTGGTGGTGGTTTTGTTTGTAAAAATTGTATAACACGATTTGATAGACAATATGATACTACAATCCTAAAAGCGTTTCGACATATTAATAAATGTACAATTAAAAATATTGATAAAATAAAAATAGAGCAGGTACAGCTAGAACAAATTAGTAGCATTATGGAGCAGTTTATTGATGACTTCACAGGATTAATCTTTCAAACAAGGAAGTTTTTAAAACAATTACAAAAATTAAGAGGCAAAATGTAGATTTTGTCTTTTTTTTTGGACATTATAATGTATAATAGAAAAATAAGAAAGTAGGGTTTTATATGAGTAATTTTTTACCAACAACAAAAAAAGAAATGGATGAACTTGGCTGGCAAGAAGCAGACTTTGTTTATATATCAGGAGATGCTTACGTTGATCATCCATCATTTGGTGCTGCCATAATTTGTAGAGTACTTGAAAGTCATGGTTATAAGGTTTGTTTTTTATCGCAACCTGATTGGAATAATATTGAAGAGTTTCGACAATTTGGTAAACCAAGGTTAGGTTTTTTAATCTCGTCTGGGAATATCGACTCAATGGTCAATCACTATACAGTTGCAAGAAAAAGAAGACATAAGGATTTGTACACGCCAAATAGTGAAGGATTTAAGCGACCAGACCGTGCAGTAATTGTATATAGTCAAATGGCACGTCAAGCGTATAAAGATGCAACAATAATCATTGGAGGTATTGAAGCGAGCTTACGACGCTTAGCACACTATGATTACTGGGATAATAAAGTTCGTAAATCAATCATCATTGATGCAAATGCCGATTTACTACTATATGGTATGGGTGAAAACAGCGTGGTTGAAGTTGCTGATGCATTAGACAGCGGTTTAGCCGTTGAACATTTAACATACCTCGATGGAACTGTCTTTAAAACAAAAGATTTATCTGTTGCACACGATTACATAATGTTACCTGAGTACAAAGAAATCTGTCAATCAAAAGAGGAATATGCAAAGTCATTTAATATACAGTATCAAAACACTGATCATATTACTGCAAAAACACTTGTTGAGCCATATTCGGGATGGTATGTGGTTCAAAATCGCCCAAATCGCCCGCTTACTCAAGGAGAGTTTGATCGCGCGTATTCATTAGATTATAATCGTACATATCACCCAAGTTACAAAAAAATTGGTCATGTACCTGCAATTGATGAAGTAAAGTTTTCATTAATAAGTAATCGTGGGTGCTTTGGTTCATGTAACTTTTGTGCACTAGCATTCCATCAAGGTCGTGTAATGCAAGCAAGGTCCCATGAATCACTGGTAAGTGAGGCTAATAAAATGGTTTGGGATCCAGAATTTAAAGGATATATTCATGATGTAGGTGGACCAACAGCTAACTTTAGAAAGCCGAGTTGTAAAAAACAAATAGAGCATGGGACATGTAAAACAAAGCAATGTTTATGGCCAAAGGCATGTAGTCAATTAGAAGTTTCACATAGAGATTATCAAGAATTACTTGATAAATTAAGAAGATTACCTAATGTAAAAAAAGTATTTGTACGTTCAGGTGTTAGATATGATTATTTAATGTATGACAAAGATGAACGCTTCTTTGAGTCATTAGTAAAAAATCATATTAGTGGACAATTAAAAGTTGCACCTGAACATATTAATGATAGAGTTTTAGATAAAATGGGAAAACCAAGACGTGGATTGTATGAAAAATTTGTTGAAAAATATTATCGTATTAATGCAAAATATGATAAAAATCAATATTTAGTACCATACTTGATGTCTTCGCATCCTGGTAGCGATATCCATGCGGCCATCGAACTAGCAGAATATTTAAGAGATATTAAACATCAACCAGAACAAGTACAAGATTTCTATCCAACACCAGGTACATTATCTACTACTATGTACTATACTGAGTTGGATCCTCGCGATATGACACCTGTATATGTACCAAAAACATCCAAAGAAAAAGCAATGCAACGTGCTTTAATTCAATATCGTAATCCTAAAAACTATGATATGGTCTTGTCAGCATTAAAACTTGCAAGAAGAGAAGATTTAATTGGTCATGGTAAAAATTGTCTAATTCGTCCAAAGCAAACCAGTCAAAACTATGCCTATCAAAAGTATAAACGCAGACCAAAAAAATAAGGAGATCAACTATGCAGTTTCAAAGTTATACCTTTACATCATGCACAAAGACACATATAAATTATGAAGTATACTTACCATCGATTTCTATTCGACCTAAAGGTATTGTACAAATTCATCACGGATTGCATCAAGATGCATCGTATTACCGACGATTTGGTGACTTTTTGAGTGATGAAGGATATATTGTTTGTATATGTGATTTTCCTGGACATGGTAAATCACTATATAAAGATGAAAAAGGGTATTTTGGTCAAGAGAATTGTAGTAGCACATTTGTTGAAGATGTACATACTCTAAGATTGATCTTAAGTGAAAGATATCCAGAATTACCATTCTTTATGATTGGAGTCCAATTTGGATCTATGGTTATTCGTAAATATGTGAGTAAATATGGAGATTATATCAATGGAGCAATATATATTTCGCCGTCGGATAATGTATTTTTAAAGAAACGTTTTCGCTTTTATGTACATATGAGTAGTATAATTAAAGGAAAAATGCATCGAAGCATTTCAATATTTAATATGCTACAACACTCCAACGGAGATGATAACCATCGATTAGATAAAAGCATAAGAGCAGTTGTGGATTGTTTCCATGAAACTACAAACTTATATGTATATCCAAATTGTACAGTAAAAAATATTATAGAACTTTCAAAGCAAATACAATCGACTGATTGTATTAAAAACACACCTGATTATTTGCCACTTTATGTTGTTTATAGTGAAAATGATGAGTATGGTGAACATGGTAAAAGTGCTACTTGTATGCATCAAAGACTTAAAAATAAAATGAAAGATATTTCTATTAGGTCGATTGATACTAGTACTAAGCACCTTCTTTGTAGTGATGACAGTTATTTAGTTTTTCAAGATTTATTAAAATGGTTAAATACAAGAACATATTAAAATACGTACCCTTATAGTTGGTTGACAAATAACCACTATAAGGGTATCTTATATTAGAATATTATACGAAATTAAATGGCATGGCAACATGTCATTTCATTATGATAAGGAGATATATTAATGGCAAAAAATGAAATGGAAAAAATTGTAAGTCATGCAAAAACGTCTGGGTTTGTATACCAGGGATCAGAGATTTATGATGGGCTTGCAAACACTTGGGATTATGGTCCTTTAGGTGTGGAAATGAAAAACAATATTAAACAATTGTGGTGGAAACGATTTGTTCAAGAATCACCATATAATGTAGGGCTTGATTCAGCTATCTTTATGAATTCTAAAGTATGGGAAGCTTCAGGGCATGTTGGTGGATTTTCTGATCCTTTAATAGACTGTAAAGCTTGTAAAACAAGACACCGCGCAGATAAATTAATTGAAGCATACGACGAAAATGTTCATAGTGAAGGTTGGTCTAATGATGAAACTATGTCATTTATTAAAGAACACAATATTGTTTGTCCTAAATGTGGAAAATTAGACTTTACAGACGTAAGACAGTTCAAACTTATGTTTGAAACACATATGGGAGTTGTAGAAGATGCAAAAGATGTTGTATATCTACGTCCTGAAACTGCACAAGGTATTTTTGTGAATTTTAAAAATGTACAAAGAACTTCAAGAAAAAAAGTACCATTTGGAATTGGGCAAATAGGGAAATCATTTAGAAATGAAATCACACCAGGTAACTTTATTTTCCGTACACGTGAATTTGAGCAGATGGAGTTAGAGTTTTTCTGTAAGCCAGATACTGATTTAGAATGGTATGATTATTGGAAAAATCAATGTTATAAATTTTTACTAGATATTGGTTTAAACGAAGATAATATTCGCTTTAGGGATCATGCTAAGGATGAGTTGTCATTTTATTCAAAAGCAACTAGTGATTTGGAGTTTTTATATCCATTTGGTTGGGGAGAATTATGGGGAATCGCAGACCGAACTAATTATGATTTATCAAAGCATATGGAACATTCTAAAAAAAGTTTAGAATACCTTGACCCTGAAACAAATGAAAAATACATACCATACGTTATTGAGCCGTCAGTAGGAGTTGATAGATTATTCTTATCTGTGTTATGTGATAGCTATAATGAAGAAACAATTCAAGATAATGACACGCGCATTGTAATGAATTTACATCCTTGTGTAGCGCCAGTAAAAGTTGCGATTTTACCACTTACAAAGAAACAAAGTGAAAAAGCGTTAGAAATACACCAAATGCTTGCACGCGAATTTGTAGTCGAGTATGATGTGGCTGGACAAATTGGTAAACGATACCGCCGTCAAGATGCAATTGGAACACCATATTGTGTAACTGTAGATTTTGATACAATGGAAGATAATTGTGTTACGATTCGTGATCGCGATACAATGGAACAATCAAGATTACCTATTTGCGAGTTAGTAGAGTACGTAAAAGAGAAAATCAAATTTTAGGGGGAGGCACATATGGCAAGGATCGATGAACATAAAATTACTGAAATAAGACAAAATGTTAATATTCTCGATGTGATTGCCAGTTATTTACCTCTAGTAAAGAAAGGTAATAATTATTTTGCATTATGCCCATTTCATCAAGATAGTCATCCTTCGATGTCTATATCACAAGAAAAGCAAATCTATAAGTGCTTTGTTTGTGAAAACGGAGGCAATGTATTTACCTTTTTACAAGAATATTTAAATATATCATTTATTGAAGCAGTTATTAAAGCTGCAGAATTTGCACAAATTGATATGAGTGATTATCAATATCAAAAAGTTGAAAAACCAATTGATAAAAAAAAGCAACCACTATATCAACAACATATAGAAGCAAGTAAAGTTTATCATTATTATTTACAGACACATGCAGGAGTAGCGGCTAAAGAGTATCTAACACGTCGTCATATTGATGATGATGTTATAAATACTTTTAAAATAGGGTATGCTCCTCCAAAAAATATTCTTGTGTCATTATTTGAAAAACAAGGTTATACACCAATTCAAATGGTAGAGAGTGGACTAGTTCTTGAGGGAAAAACTTTACATGACCGCTTTAGTAATCGATTAATGTTTCCATTATTTGATCATGATGGAAGAACGGTTGGATTTAGTGGAAGGATTATTCAAGATGATAAAAACATAGCAAAATACGTAAACTCTCCAGAATCAACAATTTTTACTAAAGGGGATGTTTTGTATAATTATTATCGAGTAAAAGAATCTGTAAGAAAAGCAGGTTTTGTAATTATTTGTGAAGGTTTTATGGATGTAATTGCATATTATCGTATTGGAATTGAAAATGTTGTTGCTATTATGGGGACAGCACTTACAAAAGGGCATATTGAAGCATTAAAACGACTAACAAAGAATATACATTTATGTTTAGATGGTGATAGTGCAGGAAAAGTGGCAACACAAAAAGCTATTGATACATTGTTACAACATGGTTTTAATGTTCATGTGATTCCATTAGAACAAAGTGATCCAGATGAAATTCTTGAAACTAAAGGGAAAGATGAATTAGTTGCAATTGCAAATAACACAATAACAACTACAGCATTTTTGATGGAGTTTCACTTACAATTCACAAATTTAAATAATTACGAATCTAAAAAAGAATATTTAAAAAAAATGGCTGATATTATTAGTAACTTAGAAGATGATATTGATAAAGAATATTATATTGATCAGTTACAATCAAAAACAAACTTTAGCAAAGATATTATATATTCAATGCTTACAAAAAAAACGATAGATGTAAATAAAGAGTATATGAATATAGATATTCCAAAAAAAACATCAGTAGTGGTAGATCGTTATCTACTTTCGGAACAGCAATTATTACATTATATGTTTTTAGATAAAAATGTTGCCTTAAAATACGAAATTGATTTAGGTTTCATGTATGATAATGATCATAATACTATTGCAAGTTATATTGTGGATTTTTATAGAAAAAACATGGTATTAGAAATAGCTGATTTCATCGATTTGCTTAAAAATAAAAAACTTATAGATAAAGTTATAGATATTTCACAGATGCAATTACCATCAATATCAAAAGTTCAAGTAGATAATAGTGAGATGAAGTATAGTATGATAGATGATTTAATTATTAACATTCGCAATAAAGCAATTGATATGGAAATAAACGAATTAAAAAAAGAATTAGAAAATAGTCAAGATGCAGGGCTAAAAGCTAAAATACTACAAAAGATACTATTAGTAATGGAAAAGAGGAAATTATGACAAAAAAGAAGGCACAACAAGCGGTTAGCTTTGATGATTTAAAAGGGATAGTACTTAGCGAAGCTAAGGGGAATGATGGTATTTTATCACAAGATTCAGTAGATACGTATATGTCAAATTATGATTTGAATGATGAATTAGCTGAAGAATTATTACAGTTTATTAGTGATAATAAAATCACTATTTCAGATGATATTGATAATTTAGATGCAGAAGACGGATTATTAGCTGATTTAGGTGGTAAATCTGATTTAGAAATTGATATGGCTGATGATATCACTGAAGAAGTGCCAGAGTTGGACTTTGCAGGTGATTTTGATATGTTGACAACGGATACTATGGATATGTATCAAACAAAAACTGCTGACACTGAATATGAAGATACACAACTTGGAAGTAATGTTAAAATTAATGATCCAGTAAAAATGTATTTAAAAGAAATTGGTCGTGTTGAACTACTAAGTCATGATCAAGAAATTGAACTTGCTAAAGCCATACTAGATGGTGATGAATTTGCGAAAAAGGAACTTGCTGCTGCAAACTTACGTTTAGTTGTAAGTATTGCAAAAAGATACGTTGGTAGAGGGATGCTATTTTTAGACTTGATTCAAGAGGGAAATATGGGTCTTATCAAAGCTGTGGAAAAATTTGATTACACAAAAGGGTTTAAATTTTCTACATATGCAACTTGGTGGATACGACAAGCTATCACTCGTGCAATTGCTGACCAAGCTAGAACAATCCGTATACCAGTACATATGGTTGAGACAATTAATAAATTAACACGTATACAAAGACAATTAATTCAAGAATTAGGTAGAGAACCAACTGCTGAAGAAATTGCTGAACAAATGGAAGGGATGACACCCGAAAAAGTACGTGAAATTCAAAAAATTTCATTAGAACCAGTATCATTAGAAACACCAATTGGTGAAGAAGATGACTCTCATTTAGGAGATTTTATTGAGGATGAAGGTGCAATGTCACCAGACGATTATGCTGCAAACGAGTTGTTAAAAGATGAATTGAACGATGTGCTTTTAGAACTAACAGACCGTGAGGAAAAAGTTTTACGTTTACGCTTTGGATTAGATGATGGAAGAACGCGTACATTAGAAGAAGTTGGAAAAGAGTTTAGTGTAACTCGTGAACGTATTCGTCAAATTGAGGCAAAAGCGCTTCGTAAATTAAAACATCCATCACGTTCAAAAAGACTAAAGGACTTTTTAAATCATTAATTATGAAATTATCTAAAAGATTACAACTACTTGCAGATTTAATTGAAAAACATTCACGTGGATCTATCCTTGGAGATATTGGAAGTGATCATGGATACCTTCCGTGTTATGTTGTTAAAAATAAAATTATTAAAATGGCGTATGCATGTGACATTGCAACTGGCCCGTTAAAAAAAGCAATAGAAGCAATTAATGAATATGAATTAGATACTAAAGTTATCCCGTTATTGGGGAATGGAATCGATCCATTACTAGGAAAAGAAGTAGATATGATAAGTATTTCAGGTATGGGAGGACACCTTATTTGTGATATTATTGAGGCAAATAAATCCTATGCAAAGCAGGTTAAAGTTTTTTTCTTACAGGCAAATTCAAATATTGATCATCTAAGAGAATATTTGTTTTCAAATAAGTTTACTATCATCGATGAGAAAATGGTTAAAGAAGGACCACATATATATGAAGTGTTAGTTGTTGTTAATAAAGAAAATGATAACGTTTATTGTACTTCAGATGTACAGTTTGGACCAATCTTAAGAACCAATCAATCGCCATTATTCAAAGAAAAATGGAAAAAACAACATCAATTATTTAAGAAAATACAAGATAATATAGGCAAAGAGCACCCTAAGTATAAAGAGATAGAAGAACAGTTACGAAGAATAGAGTGTGTACTATATGAAAATTAATACTATTATTAATCATTTGCTTGAATATTTCCCATTAGAAAAACAACTATCTTTTGATAATTGTGGACTACAAATTGGATCACTTGAAAATGATGCAACTCGTGTTATGGTATCTCTTAATTGCGATGAAGCGGCTATCGATAGTGCAATTACAAATAAATGTAATCTATTAATAACGCATCATCCACTATTCTTTGATGCAATAAAGAATATAGATTTCCTATCATCATCAGGAAGAATTATAAAAAAGGCTATTCAAGAAAATATTACAATATATAGTTTACATACTTGTTTAGATATAGGAACAAATGATTTTTCTATGAATGAATGGCTTATAAAAGAACTTCCAGTTAATAATATTGAAAATTATGACGAATATTGTATAGGAAAGAAAGCACATTTAAATCAACCAATGACAATTGAGGCATTTGTTGATTTAGTAAAAACAAATTTCAAATTAACAAATATCAAATATGTAAGTAAACCTGAAAAAGTAATAAGTAAAATATCATTATGTGGTGGAAGTGCCTGTGATGATATTTATCATTTAGCAAATCAGGTAGATGTTCATATAAGTGGTGATTCTAAATATCATCAAGGGCAGTTTGCACTTGAAAATGATATTGCGCTAATTGATGTTGGACATCATATCGAAGTTATAATGGAACAAAAACTTAGTGAGTTATTGAATTGTTTTGAAATAGAAGTAATTCAAGCAAATCAACTTGATTATTTTACATATCAATAAAGGATAGCAATCTGTGCTATCCTTTCTTTTTTCAAATTTCAACCGCACCACTTTATATATAATTTGATTCTACAATATA
>CAYJPL010000028.1:10679-26204 GCA_964372125.1 uncultured Erysipelotrichales bacterium | reverse complement strand
CAACGTGGAAGAGATTTTGCAATCATTTTAAGAACATTATCTGACTTAGGGTATATTGTTGAGTGGAGAACGTTAAATGCAGCAGAATATGGATTTGCACAACGTAGAAGAAGAGTGTTTATCTTCGCATATCATGAAACGACTGATTTTGCAAAAAGAATGTTAGCGCAAAAGAATAAAAGAACCATTGTAACTGAAACAGGATTCTTTAATGATATTTTTCCAGCTAGTGAATACGACGATAAACGTAACTTTACAACAAATGTAAATAAATACAAACGACTAGAACAATTATCGGCAAAGTACGAAGGTAAGTTTTGGAATAGTGGAGTATGTATAAATGGAGAGGTATTCTCAATTGATTTACGTGCTGAAGTAAAATACAAAAAAACATTAAGAGATGTTCTTGAAAGTAATGTTGATGAAAAATATTACTTAAATGATGCACAGATTGCTAAAATAAAGCAGTTACGAGGAGCAAAGAAAATAGAAAGAGTTAAACCAAATGGGGAAATATATTTCTACAGTGAAGGTGGTATGTCTGAAACTGACAACTTAGATTTACCTGCAAGAACAATGCTTACATCAGAGAGTAGTATCAATAGATCAACACATGTTGTAAATGATCCAGATACAAGCAAACTTAGATTTTTAACGCCAGTTGAGTGTGAAAGATTAAATGGTTTTCCAGACAATTGGACAAATACAGAGATGCCTGAAAAAATGAGATACTTTTGTATGGGGAATGCACTAGTTGTTGGATTAGTTGAAAGAATAGGAATGAAAACACTGAAAGTAAAATAAATTTTCAGATTAGAAGTAATAGTTTTGGT
Source organism: uncultured Erysipelotrichales bacterium (assembly GCA_964372125.1). Classification (GTDB taxonomy): domain Bacteria; phylum Bacillota_I; class Bacilli_A; order Erysipelotrichales; family Coprobacillaceae; genus Tannockella. The sequence goes on along the minus strand of CAYJPL010000028.1, from coordinate 25,371 downwards.
TTTATCATATCCTGTGATATTCGTCCAAATATATTAATTGACTGCTGCATGAACAGAACAAAAGAATTTACAGTCCAGTAAAAAGCATGTGATTAAGAGTGAAATATACCATACATCATACAATAATAGATTTTTTAAAAGTGTGAGCAACAAGGTGTAATTATTATGATGAAAAGTTATAAATACTCGCAAATTTTTAGTAATAGTTCATTTCCATATCTTAGATAAAAAATTTCTATTCGTGGTGAAAAGAGATAAGAAACTAGTCAATATTTACGTGTTTCCCTACTTTTTTCATAGATATTTTGTTTTTTTGTATGTTGCACCCTTAAGCAGTGTATTTTCATGTGCAATGATGGGAGAAAGGATTTAATAATGAAGTGTAAAATGAAGATTAAAAAGTACAAAAAAAAATTTAGTTTTCGAATAAAAAATTGGCTAGAAAAAAAATCCAAATCTGTAATTTACTTTTTTCTTTTTTTAGCTGGATTGTTTATAGTAGCAATATCATTTTGTGTCAAAGAAAATTGGGTAAATATATTCGCAGGAATCGGAACAGGTATACTTACCTCATTAATAGTGAGCATCATAATTAATGAGGAAAATAAAGCTAGAGAGAAGCGAAAAAGAGATGAAGAAAAAAGATATTTGTTAAATAATATTATAAAAGTAAGTCTTGACGTATATGAAGAGTTGCTATTAGAAATTAATAGATTTATATTGATAAGCGATTTAAAAATTAGTTTGATTTATGGATTATATGATGATTTTAATGAATACTATGAATTTGAAGAACAGATAAAAAAAATAAATCTAAGTACTTGTTCGGTAGAGTTGAAAAATGCCCTGGAAAGATTATTTTACTTTAGGAACTATCACTATGAACATTTAATTGCTGAGTTGAAAGAAATCCCAAAAAATGAATATTTCTTGAGAGGTATTTTAACATCTCAGGAATGCAGTAACTTGATTTCAAATTATGAGAATGAACAGTATATAAAATATGCATTGAATATCAATGAGTTTTGGAGCGAAAAAATAATTGATATAGAAAAATGTATTATATTTTTGCGAATGCAAATATATATTAGTTCTAAAATAATTGCTTGCTTTGAATATTCAAAGCAAAAAATTAAGTATATTGAAGGTGATATCCAGGAAATAATGGATCAATTATATTTCGATGAAATATATAGTCAGAGTGAATCCTACCTTGAAGACCAAATAGCTTTAGCAGAGGAGGAAGAACAATATTATATAAATCACCCTAAAGAATGGGAAGCATTGCAAAAAGAAATAGTAGAATCAGAAAATGAAACAGAGGAAGACAGAGTGTTAAAACATTTAGCTTACTGTATTTACGGATTTAGTCAGTATAAAGGTGAAAAACTTATAGAAAGATTACATCCTGATAGTGAGGCTGTAGTAAAATTTTTTAAGGATAAAAAAATACGAAAAGCACTTAGAAAAAAACGGAAATTAAGAAAAGCTATTATTGAGAAGTTCGGAATTCAAGTAATAACGGAATAGATTAAATCTTGACAACATCAAAACTTTGTAAAATCTGTTGCATGAGGCCGATTAAAAGTAGTCTCATTTGCTTTTGCTTTATTATCATGGCTGTCAAAACATCAAATAACTAAAGTGCTATATTATAAGGGGTGATACAAAGGATAGGACATTAAATTTAAAATATTCTTAAAATTTTTCTGATTAAATTTCACATTTTGCATGGGATGCAATAGACAATATATAAATGTAGGTTTTATGCAAAATAACGTTGTATGAAAACCTACATTTTTATTTGAAATATGTAAAATACCAACATCATAATGAAAATGCATAAACTTATCATAATTTGAAAAAATATTAATCAAGACACAATAAAACTCATCATTTGTAAATTAATCTGTAATAGAAAATCAATCAGAATAATTAACTAAAAACATGTCAATTTCCTGCCAAGTTTAAATTGAAATACAATCAATATTTTTGACAGATAATAAAGTGTGTTAATCATGACACATATTGATGATGTAGATAAGCTGTTAGTTAATGCACACATTCCCCATGTTGTAAAATAAGCAATAAGTTAGACAACGTACTAAATTGTATGTCCTTATTTTAAAGTGTTTTTTAAATTTTAAAATATTATTAAAATATTCAAGACAGCGATTTGACAATCTATAAAGGAGCATGTATACTGAAATTAGCAATTGAAGAGCCGGAGTGCTAAATGTGTTGAGGCACTTATATTAGTGTTCATCAAATAATAATTTATAGAAGGAGGATTTTTTATGCAAGAAATATTGGTTTTAAGTTCAAACAAATATCATGATTCACAAAATATCAATTATGGGGATTGTATCATTATTAACACTGGAACGGAAATAGTAATTTATGACTGCGGATCAGAAGAACATGCAAAACAAGTGATTACGTACATGGAAAAGAATGATGTAAGGAAAGCGACAGTTATTTTGTCCCATAATGATGCAGATCATTTTAATGGAATACCTACATTGATAGCTAAAGGAAAAGTAGGAAAGATTTACACAACACTATTACTAAAATATAAAGCAGAGATACTAAAAAAAATAGATGATGGAAGAAGGACAAGGGATGCAATTGGTAAAAAAATCTTAGATTATTATTCAAATATAGAAAAACTTTCAGGTGAAAATATTGTAGATATTTATGAATCTGATTCTAAAATCTGCGACGGAGTAGAAATTGTAGGTCCAAAAAAAGATTATATGCTAAACACTGTTGCTAAGCATTTAGATGGTCGAGAAGGAGATACAATGGACAGTGAAAGTGCATTTAATGCATCAAGTATCCAAGTGAGTGTAGCAGTTGGTGCCAACAAAGTTTTACTATGTGGGGATTGTTCGTATGCTGCGATAGAACATATAATCAAACAATATCAGTGTATTCAATTACCACACCACGGTAAGAGTTATCAAGCAGAGCAAATTTTTGAAAAAAAGAAAGATATTAGTACTATTTACTTTGTGTCTGATAACACAGGAACTTCAAATGGTGGATCTGATAATTTAAAAACACGTGGAAAACAAGTGCTTAATACTAAAGATGGTGAAAACATTATAATTGATTATAAGACTTTTCAAACAAGTTCTTATACAACGACTAAAACTTTAGGCGCTCATAAATGAGATATTTGATCCAACCGAATTTTCATAAAGAAATTTACGCTAGGAAGGAATATATTTGGCATACGTTAAAGTTATGGATGTACAACTATAGCCATAATGATAAATTTATTGAATTAAAAAGTTTCCCCTCAAATTTTTTAGACATATGTTTTATTGTAGGACATGATAGATTTATCAGTGATTTATTATCTACACAGGTAATTGTTGAAAAATATATTGTGATTATTAGCTGTAAAAAAGACCTATATCCTGCACTGAAAAAAATGAAGGATAAAACAGATAAAATAATATACATATCCAAACAGAACGATTATGATCAATCAGTTTTATATAAAGGGGAAAAATATGGATTTGGGTATGATTTAACAAAATCTGAAATTCTATTGCATAATACGTCTTTTTTGAAATCAACTATAGAACGGCTAGACGAATCGTTTATAAAGTTGTAACTAAGGAGAACATGATGAATAATATTATAAGTGTATTTAATTTGTATAACATAAGAGTTCGAATGAGCGTAACAGTGGTCCTGCTTGCTCCATTTATCCTGCAATTATATCTCTTATTTGAAGAGTTCAGGGAACTATCTACTACTGTAGTGGTTATTTTAATTGGTCTTGCCCTTGGTAATATTGTGATGCTTCATTCGAGAATGTTAGGTGCTACAGCTATGAAAAAATGTTTCCCCAATGGTATGCCTGCTCAAAAATACTTGCTTCCATCATCTGATTACTTAGATGATGATACAAAGAAGAGGTATTATCGATTTTTTAAAAAGAATATTAATGATTTTGTTATTTCAGAAGTAGATGAGGAGATGGAAAATTCAATTAAAACATCTGTTAATTGGCTGATAGCACAGACAAGAAATACTGATGATTTTCCGTTGATTAATGAAGAAAACATTAATTTTGGCTTTTCTTATACGCTTTTAGGACTAAAAAAATATGGTATTATAATATCTATCGTTATGCTATTAACTAATACTGCTTTAATGAGTTGTGTAATGGGTCCCAGTATACAACTTGATATAGATTTGTTTAATTTAATCTACTTATTTATGATAGATTCTATGTTTCTATTTGTATGGATTTTTATGGTTAATAAAAAGTTAGTTAGAAACAGTGCAAAGAAATATGCAAGGGCATTACTATCAGCGTGTGATTCACCTATTTTAAATAAAAAGTAAGTATTAGCACCTGATGCGATAATGTGAAAAGAAATGAGAAGGCATTTAATTTTAATAATGATGTTTATGACGCAAATCATACTAAAAACATGTCAATTTCCTGCCAAATTCAAAATTGAAATACAATCAATATTTTTGACAGGGAATAAAACACGATAATTACTACACATATTGATGATATGGGAAAACAACTAGTTAATGCACATATTTCCACATATGAAAAATAAACAATAAGTTAGACAGCGTACTAACTCACTAAGGCTTATCATAAAAAAGTTTCAGTGAGTTTTTTTCATTTTTATTATCATTGTAGTACATTATAATGCACTGTAATGTATTGTAAATCCTGTCAAAAATAATGAGCTTTAGGAACGTTTAATAAATAGTATACTCTATAGAAATATGTTATTATTTGAATAGATAATAAAGTTAGGGGTTGTTGGCAATGAAGTATGAAGAAAGTGTTTTTGTAGAGTTGAAACGAGAAGTTAATGATGATTTAAAAAATGAAATAATAGCATTTTTAAACAGTTATACTGGCGGAACAATTTATGTTGGTGTAGATGATGGTGCAACTTATAATACTGCACAAAAAGAAAGAGATTTTAATGAATCAATAATCATTAACTGGGTTAGAGATGAAGCAATATATCCTAATTGTAGTGATAGCATAAGCATTTCTCATAATGAAGATGACGTTTTAACAATACAAATTGAATCAGGAGACAAAAAACCATATTATGTTAAGTCTAAAGGTATGAAACCAAGTGGTGTTTATGTCCGTTATGGAAGAAACAAATCACAAGCAACACCTGAAGAGATTTCAAGGATGTATAGCGAATCACATGAAGTAGCATATGAATCATTAAAAGCAAGAGAACAAGATTTAACATTTAAAACATTACAACGAAAATTTGAAGAAAAAGATATTGATTTTAATACATTTAAAATGAATACATCAGGGTTCATTAATACCAAATTTAATTTCTACACAAACCTAGCATATTGGTTCAGTGATCAGTATAACATTGATACAAAAATGGCAGTATATCAAGGGCTAACAAGATCAGTATTTAGATCTAAAAAAGAATATGAAGGTTCAATAATAAATCAAATTGATAAAGTTATGGAGTACTTTGAGTTATGTAATGAAGTTCGAGTAATTATTGATGGATCACCAATGAGGACAGAAATACCATCTTACAACATGCGGCAGCAAGAGAAGCTATTCTAAATTGCTACTGTCATAGAGATTATTCACGAAAGTCAAATATCAAAATTGAATTTTTCGATAATCGATGTGAAATAATATCACCAGGTGGGTTTTATGGTGGTTTAACATTAGAAGATGCGCTTAATGGAATCCAAAGTTTTAGAAATGAAAATCTCGTAAAATTATTGTTTAAATTAGGGTATATTGAAAATTATGCATCAGGACTCACAAGAGTATTTGAAGCGTATGAAAATATAAGTGAAAAACCAATAATAGATAATTCACTAGTTGCACTTAAAGTTACTTTTCCAAATGTTAATTATGAAGCTTTTAATAATGGAGTTGGGAAAGATGAAATAGAGAGTGACGTAATAAATGACGTAATAAATGACGTAATAAATGATGCGACAAGCGTGGAACTTAACACAAGTGAGAAAATGGTTTTAATGGCAATTATTAATGATAATCATATAACTAAAAAGACATTGTCTGAAAGTTTAAAAATTTCTGAAAGTACAATTGATAGAGCAATTAAGAAACTTAGAAAAACTAATAAAATTGATAGATTAGGTTCTAATAAAACTGGTAAATGGATTGTAAAATAGAAATTTAATAGTATTGATTGCCATTATATATGAGGTGATGATTAGTAACAACGGATAAATACATATACAAGATCAACTATATACAATTTTATGAGTAGAATAGACTGTCCGCAATACGAGAAAGGAGGTAGTCGAGCTTAGACAACTCGATGATTCAACATGGAGATACGTGTTTTAAAGTATTTTATTACAGTAGCAAATGAAGAAAATATAACGAAAGCAGCGAATTTATTACATATAACGCAGCCTACATTATCAAGACAATTAGCAAACCTTGAAGAAGAACTAGATGTTCCATTATTTATAAGAGTCGGACAAGGAATCAAGCTTACTAAAGAGGGTATTTTATTAAAAGAACGTGCATTACAAATTCTTGCACTAACATCAAAAACCGAAGATGAAATTCGTCATGCTAATAAAGAAATTACTGGAACAATATCGATAGGTTGTGGCGAATTACAGGCATTTGATTTAATTGCAAAAAAAATTAATGAGTTTAGAAAGAAATACCCTAAGGTGAAGTTTGAAATCTTTAGTGGAAATGCAGACAGTGTAAAGGAGAAGTTAGAACTGGGATTACTAGATATTGGTATTGTGTTTGAACCTGTAGAATATCAAAAATATGATTATAAATATATAAACAAAGTCGAGGAATATGGTTTCTTGGTTCATGAAGAAAGCAACTTATCAAAAAAATACTTTCTCGAACCAAGTGATATTTTTGATGAAGAGCTAATTGTTCCAAGCCGTAAAGAAGTTGTGAATGTACTTAATAAGTGGACTAGTCCATATAATTGTAACGAAAAAATCATTGCTACATTTAACCTTCCATACAATGGAGCGATGCTTGTGAAAAATAAAATTGGTATTGCATATACAGTAAAATTAGATTGTAGTTATGACAATGTGGTTTTTGTACCAATGAAAAATGACTTTAATAATAGACCAGTTGTTATCTGGAAAAAAACAGTACTGTGTGAAACTTATAATAAATTTATAAAAATGCTTTAAAGGCATTTTTTTTAATGCAAAATAAGTATTGGTAATGAAATGATGTTGTACGTATACTATGTTTATAGGAGGAAACTACAAATGAATATAAAATATAATAATATCGTATCTGAGTATAAGGAGTGGATACAAAACCACACATGTGATCACTATAACATGCTAGTAGATGAAAATGTTATCAAACTAGAAACAGAATATGCATTAGCAACAATTAATTTTGTACAAATCCAAGATAGTGTAGTAGTGGAATTTAATATATTTGCTAAAAAGGATGATGCAACAAAATTCTATCTTCACTTTGAATTGAATGACTACGAACATGCAAAACAATTATTTTATGAAATGAATGAATCATTAATAAATTTAGGGGAAGAAAAAACGACCAAAATTCTGCTTTGTTGCAGTGCGGGACTAACTACTTCTATGCTCGTGGAAGAATTAAATAATGCAATAAAACACCAAAATATTGATTATGAATTTAAAGCTATATCCTACATGAATATTCACGAAGAGGAAAAGAATTACGATATAATATTACTTGCTCCTCAGGTTGGCTATATGTTAAAACAGCTACAAGAGAGTATTCCAAATAAATTGTTATTGGAAATACCAACATCACTATTTGCAACTTATGATGTACTTGGAATATTACAATTGCTTCAAAGTGAAGTCGCAATATACAATCAAATAAGAAATGATGAAAAAAATACTCAATGTATAAAATGTGTAAAGAGTAGTAAGAAAATATTAGCCGTAGCCATTGAAGCTACTAAAAATAAAACAAAAATTCACTATCAGTTAATAAATGAAGGGACAGTAATTGAATCTGATTTTGTCATAAAACCAACACTGAATATTTATGATTTATGTGATGTGGTCGATATTGCGTTATTAAAACACACTTATATTGACTTAATTGCAGTTGCAACACCTGGTATTATTGAAAATGGTAATTTATTTAAAGATCCAATCAATTGTAACTTAACCGATATGAAAAAGGTAGTTAAAGAGAAGTATGATATCGATATATTTATATGTAACGATGTTAATGCAGCGGTTGAAGGGTTTGCATTAGAATACCCAGAGTTCAATAATTACGTCTATCATTTTCAACCAGATGGCTTTGTGTTTGGTGGACAAGGTATCATATGTAATGGCCAATTGGTTAATGGATATAATGGTATGTCCGGGGAAATAAAATACTTTATAAGAAGTATGCAGTTTTCTGATGAAATAAATAGGCTTATAGAAACAAGACAGGGAATGGTGGAATTTTTAACGAAATCAATACTACCAACCATATCACTTACTGGACCCGAGGTAATTATAATTAGTTCACCAATGATAATGAATTGTAATGAAATAAAACAAAATATTGCTAAACATGTAGATTGTGAGCATGTGCCTGAATTCTATTATATCAAAGAGCCTAGTGCAAATATGTTAAATGGAGTTGCAAAGCTTGCAAATGATTATATTATAGCCGGCGCAAATAAAAAGGATAGATTATAAATAATGGAGGATAGAAATGAAATATGTAAAATTAGGGAATAGTGATTTATTAGTATCAAAGATATGTTTGGGATGTATGGGGTTTGGACAAAGTCCAGGAAGTGGTCATTCATGGGCGTTGTCAAATGATAAATCTAGGAAAATCATAAAAAAAAGTATAGAGGCGGGGATAAATTTTTTTGATACTGCTATGAGTTATCAAAATGGAGAAAGTGAAAAAATACTTGGACAGGCCATTCGTGATTACACTACAAGAAGTGATGTAATTATAGCGACTAAATTCAGTCCTAGAAGTGAAATGGAAATTAAAAATAATATAGATGGATGCCAACATGTATCAAATTGTTTAGAGGCATCATTGAAACGATTACAAGTTGACTATATCGATTTGTATATACTACATAGTTGGGACTATAATACACCAATTCAGGAAATACTCGCTGGATTAAATGAGGCAGTAAAGAAAAATAAAGTTAGGTATATAGGCATCTCTAATTGTTACGCGTGGCAATTGGCAAAGGCTAATGCCATTGCAAGAGCACATAATTGGCCACAATTTATTTCTGTACAAGGACATTATAATTTAATCTTTAGAGAGGAAGAAAGAGAAATGATACCTTTGTGTAAAGAAGAAAATATTGCAATAACACCTTATAGTGCCTTGGCTAGTGGTAGACTGTCTAGATATCTAGATAGTCAAACTAAGCGTATGCAAGAAGATATTTATGCAAAAGGAAAGTACGATAAAACTCACAATGTGGATGAAATTATAATTAAAAGAGTTTATGAACTAGCAAATAGGAGAAACGTATCTATGACAGAGGTATCATTATCATGGCTTATGGATAAAGCCACAGCGCCAGTCATTGGTGCAACAAAAATCAAACATATTACAGATGCAATAAACGCAGTTTCTCTACAGTTAACAATTGAAGAAAAAAAATATCTAGAAGAGTGTTACATTCCTCATGAACTTGTTGGGATGATGGCAATAAATAATAATTAATAAATTTCGAAAAAAGATATTGAAAAATATATAGAAAAAAGAAAGGAGCATGATAGCAATATCATGTTGGAATAAGGATGAAGAAAACATTATATTTAATGAGACATGGACAAACCTTATTTAACGTAAGAAAGAAGATTCAGGGATGGTGTGATGCACCATTAACACAACTTGGACAAGAACAAGCAAAAGTTGCAAAAGCATACTTTGATAATAGTAACATTACATTTACTGAGGCTTATGCATCAACAAGTGAAAGAGCTAGTGATACACTAGAAATAATAACTGATATGCCCTACACTAGAGAAAAAGGTCTTAAAGAATGGAATTTTGGAACATTTGAAGGAGAAAGCGAAGAACTTAATCCTCCGCTTCCATATGGAGACTTCTTTAAAACATACAATGGTGAAGGCGAAATGGAAGTTAGAAAGAGAGTAAGTTCTACAATCCAGTTAATAATGGAAAGAGAAGGTCATGACCAAGTTTTAGCTGTCAGCCATGGTGCAGCAATTGCTAATTTCTATCGTGAATGGGAAGAATGTTCAAATATAAAGAGGACATCAAAAATAAGCAATTGTGCAATCTTTAAATACGAGTATGATGGTTCAACATTTAAGCTGTTAGAAATAATTAACCATGACTTTAGTTCAATAACAAAATAGCATAAAAAAGCCTGTATATTTTTGCGGACTTTATAAACTATTATGCTGTTTGCATGCATACTGATGAATATAGTACAATAGAACCATTACTAGAAACAAATGATAATATATTTAAAATAACACTATTTAATATAAATGAGATTACTGAAACAAAGTCTAAAAGTGATAATACCGATATTAAAGAAGATGAATAAAAGATTATTAGTTACATTGAAAAGCATAAAACCATAGCTAGAAAAGATATTGAAAAATCACTTGGAGTATCAAAATCTATAGCAATTAGACATTTAAAAATACTTGTAGATAAAGATATGATTACTAAAGTTGGATCAGGTAACTCCGTTGCTTATGTAAAAAAATAAAAATGCCGGTTACGAAACTATTGAATATTTTAAATCCACTCTAAAAACATGTCAATTTCCTGCCAAATTCACATTTCAATTTGTTGCAATATTTTTGACAGTCAATAAAATACGATAACTACTGTACTTATTGAAAATGTAGAAAAACGAGTAGTTAATGTGCATATTCCCACATATGAAAAATAAACAATAAGTTAGACATTGTACTAACCCATTAAGTCCTTATTTTAAGGGCTTTTTTCAATTTCTAATTTCTTGTGATTCATCATATTTCGCTATAAGTTGTCAGAAAACCGTAAGCGTACAATAATAAGGCACTATAATAAGCACTTCCCAAGATGATAGACTAATATCAGATGGGAGGTGCTTTATTTGAAAGCAAATTATAAAACAGATCATGAATGGCTTAAAATCTTTAAAGAGTTTGAAACAATATCACTTACGTTCGGTGATTTTTGTAAACATCATGGTATTGGTCAAAGTACGTTTTACCAAAAGAAAAAGCAACTAGATATAGACATTGATAAAAAAGATATTCCTACATCGCGATTTCAATCTATTATTATTAAAAGTGAAGAAGTCTCAATTAATCTAAATGGGAATATAGTAAAAGGTAATATTGAAGTCATACGATCATTACTTCGGGTACATTCATGATTATAAATACTCAAGATGTAAAGAATATTTATATTGCAACAAACTATGTTGATATGAGAAAAAGTATTGATGGTTTAATGCTTGTTGTACATCAAGATTTTGGATTAGATGTTCTAGATTACTCTTTATTCTTGTTCATTAATAAAAATAGAACAAGAATAAAGGTATTGTATTATGATAACAATGCGTTTTCGTTGTTTTTAAAGCGAATGGAACAAGGGAAATTTAAATATATTATTGATGAAACACAAAATGTAAAAACAATAACTGATGTACAATTAAACTGGTTGATACAAGGTCAAGATATGGAATTAAAATACTTATCAAAAGAACAATAAAACAAGCTTGTTTTGTAGAAAATAAGTCATTTTTCGGTATAGTATTTGAAGGAAATGAGGTATTGAAATGAACTTAAACAAGATGACAAAAGATGAACTAATTACTTTAAACAAAAAGAGTTTAAGTCAAATTTCAGACCTAGAACAACAACTTGATTACTATCAACAACAAATTCGATTACTACAAAAAAATATGTATGGTAAAAAATCAGAAAAATTAGATATGGATAATCAGTTATCGTTATTTGATGAAGTTGAGGTAGAACAAACACCAATAAAGACAGAACCTCAATTAGAAGAAATAACTTATAAACGAAAGAAACAAAAAGGAAAAAGAGAACAAGATTTATCTAGTTTTCCTGTAGAACGCATTGTGTATGATGTTAAAGATACTACTTGTAATAAATGTAATAAAGTATTGCGTAAGGTAAGTGAAAATATCCGTAAAGAACTTATTTATGTTCCTGCAAGTTATAAAGTAATAGAACATGTTCAATATGTTTATACATGTGATTATTGTAATGATGAAAAGCAAACTTTATAAAAAGTGATGCACCTATTGCATTACTACCAAAAAGTTTCTTATCTGCAAGTTTAGCTAGTACAATTATATATAACAAGTTTTGCTTAGCACTGCCATTGTATCGTCAAGAAGTTGATTATAAAAGAAATAATATCAATATCACAAGACAAAATATGTCTAATTGGTTGGCTAAACTATATGACTACTACCTAAAAGATATACAGTCATATATGCATCGATGTCTACTACAAATGGAATATATTGGAGCAGATGAAACAACAGTACAAGTATTACGTGAATCAGGTATAGTTGCATCAACAAAATCATATATGTGGGTATATAAAAGTGGACGAAGTGAAGCACGTCAACTTGTCTTGTTTAAATGCGTTGCAAGTAGAGGACACAACTGTGCTAAGAAACATTTGAGTGGTTATCATTCTATTGTACAATCTGATGGATATCTTGCATATGATAACCTAGATAATGTAGTATAAGAAGGATGCTTGGCACATGCACGTAGAAAGTTTAAAGAAGTTATTGATAGTGCTTCAAAAGGAGCAGATATCCAAAATTCATTTTCGAATCAAATACTTGTTTTAATGAAAGATTTATTTCATTTGGAGACGAAGACAACAAATATGTCTTATGATGAAATTTTGAAATATCGCCAAGATAAGTCAAAACCAATATTTGATGAAATGATGGAAAGAATACACGAAGCAAATAACGCAAAGATTCTAAACCAAAAACTAGCAGAAGCAATTACTTATGCCATCAACCAGGAATCAAAACTAAGAACATACTTAGATGATGGGCGAATTGAAATAAGTAATAACGCACTAGAACGCGCAATCCGTCCACTAGCAGTAGGGCGTAAAAACTGGTTATTCGTAAGTACACCACATGGTGCAAATACATCAAGTTGTTATTACAGTATTGTAGAAACTGCAAAGCTAAATAACTTGAATCCACGTAACTACTTAGAATACTTACTAGAAAAAGTTCCTGCTATGAACCTAAAAGATGACCAAGACCTTGAAAGAATCATGCCTTGGTCTAAAGAGTTACCAAAATATTTATATATGGACAAGAAGTCATAGAAATATGACCTTTTTGTCACGACTATTAATATAGCTCTAGCATATCCCATCAAATGGTGATAAACTAGAGCCTTTTTATTTGACGCTTACAATTGTTCGTTTTTATTACCTTCAAAACATGTATCAGAAATTGGTAAACTATTTCCATCCATAAATAGACCATATTGGATGATTGGATTTAATGTAAAACTTCCGTTAATGAACGTAAAACCTCCGTGAATGAATTGACGAAAAAAAAAACAATATGATATACTTTTAAATATAGAGATGACAATTATTTATTCATACGATAATTTTTGCTCGAAACTAATGTTTGTTGGTTTGCATGAAGCAAGGCATTGATATGATTTTGTCTATAATATAATTGAAGAGGAGGGAGAGGGATTGATGCAAGTATAGATACAAAATAGCAAATATCGACTACTAATATAAGTAGATATTATATCAATGTGATTATTAGTTTAATTGTACTCATAATATAACATTTGGATAGTTTTGCATTCATGAGTGAAAATTATATATGTGTAAATAATAATTTGTTATTTCTTATTTTATCAAGTAACTATTCGTATGTAAGTTAAGTTAAAATAGAAAGGAGAAATAAGTATATTGGGTTGAGTCAAATACAATATATTTAAGTGACATGTATGATTAAAAAAATAACTGTAGTATTATTGATGTTATCATTTTTTATGAACATTGTTAGTAAGCCGGCTCATGCCCATGAACAGTCATATATTTTATCTAATGAAACACCTGCTGAAGTAACTGATTACGCTAATGATGTAATAGATCAACACTTTTTTTCAGTTAGTCAGGATGTGTCGTCTTATGGTTTTGACAATACAGATTTATTTAGTTACAAGTTGGGTAATAGTTTTACTGTATATAATATAATAGATGAAACCATTATATACTCATTTGTTCTCTTATCTAATAGCAATATTGTTGGATTATTAGAAGTTTATGACGATGGAGAAGAGATGGTTTCTTCATTATCAAGAAGTTATGCAAAAGAGCTGACATCACTATTAAATCAAAGTAGTAATGTTACTTACAAATTAATTTCAGATGGAAACAGTGTGTATGCAATATCAAATGATAACGAAATCAGCTTAATCTATTCGCTTACTACACCGTCAAATAAAATCGATATTGATTATGCAAATATTTATATTGATAACGGTGAGCATATACTACATGACTATAATACTATACAAGAAAATGCTACAATAATATATCATTCACCAATAACACGTGCTGACGTTAATAGACCTATATCCTATAAAACATTATCAGTAAAAGGGGTAAGACAAGGTCATAATCAGTGTTGGGCTG
>CAYJPL010000028.1:0-10579 GCA_964372125.1 uncultured Erysipelotrichales bacterium | reverse complement strand
GCTAATCTTGTTGGAACCTAATGGTGGTGTATTAAAATCTGTGCAACTCAAATCAAATGGCAATTTCAATTATTATATATCAGGTAACGACTCTTGGCACTATACAAGAATGTTTTAAAAGCTGTGCTGATATTGTCGTTGACTTTATCATTGTTGGGTTGCAGTAATACGAAAAATGAAATAGATTATGATTTTAAAATTAATGATGTTGAGTATGTACTAAATGAAGACGGAAATGGGTATGAAGAAATAGATGTTAGTTCAGGTGATAAAATAACAGTGATACTTCCACACGGTGAAGTTAGATTTGAGTGGTTAATTCATCCATCTATTGGTTATGGTGCAGTAGAAAAAGAAGTTATTGAATTATATGAATATGATGGCGTAGAGGGTAGTTCTAATCTTGCTGATCAATTAGTCTTTGAGATTGATGTGGATCAAGTAATAGAAATTAAAAAAATAAATAAAAACATCACTGAGGATTTCGATGAAGAAGACTACCAAAATTTAAGTGAAGCTGATTACAATGCAATGGATAAAGAAAGTCTTGTAAAAATTAAAATTGTATGTGATTAGTTTTTCACAATTTATTTAGTGAATCAATAAAGTTGTAGGAAATTTTTTCTTACAACTTTATGGCGTTATAAATAGTTGTGGGGTAAGGTAAATATTCATTTATCAAACACATGGGGAAATCATTAAAAGGAGGTCACTGAAAATATATAGGTGTTTTTAATGGCTTTGTTCAGTAAAAAAAGACAAAATCAGAGTTTTTTGATTTTGTCGAGAGTGTTCTGAATTTTGTGTAAACTATAAATCCAATGGTTTATGGTAGAATGATATTTAGTAACAATATGTGAGTTTGCATATTGTTACTTTTTTTTATAATATCATACGATTATTTACTTTTCAAAAGATCTTACTATATTCGTCCTTCAAATATGATTTGTAAGCTAGAATAAATCATGCCCCAGTTTGCATAAGGGATGTTCCATTTTTCTACGATTTTATCTTGCGCTAAATATAACGATTTCAACAAACTTTCATCACTTGGAAATACTGTACGAATCTTTGTGAACTTACGGAATCCACTATTTAAACTTTCAATGGCATTTGTTGTATACATGATTTTTCTAAGCTCTGGGATGTAGTTGAACATACTAGATACTTCGTTCCAATTATCTTCCCATGGTTTAAATGCATATGGATATTTCTCACCCCATTTCTCTTTACATTTGTCTAATGCAGCTTGTGCATTTTCAACACTTATCGCACTATATACAGATTTTAAATCTTTACAAAAATCTTTACGATCTTTGTATCCCAAATATTTACATGAATTACGTATTAAGTGAACTATACAACGTTGTTGAACAGCAGATGGGTAAACAGATGTAATCGCACTCTTAAGTCCTGTTAATCCATCTGAGCACATGATTAAAATATCTTGAATCCCTCTAGCTTTTAAATCTGTTAGTACACTTAACCAAAATTTTGCACTCTCGTTTTCTCCAATATAGATCCCTAATACTTCTTTATATCCTGCTTCATTCACTCTAGCACTACATAGGATGCCTTTTTAACGACCATAGTATCTTTTTTTACATTAAAGTGAATACAGTCTATGAATACGATAGGATATACGGTATTCAATGGTCTACTTTGCCACGCTAGTGCTTTTGGTATCACTTTATCAGTAATTGCACTTATCATAGGGGCACTTACATCAATCCCATAAATATCTTTAATGGATTCACTTATATCTCGAGTCGACATCCCTCTTGCATATAAATTAATAATCTTTTGATCAACATCAGATATATCACGTGAATGTTTTTCAATTACAACTGGTTCAAAAGAAGCATTACGATCTCTAGGTACCGTGATATCTACAACACCTTGTGAAGTTTTTACAGTTTTTTTAGATGAACCATTACGATAGTTATTTTTGTCAGTCACTTGATCATGTTTTTTGTAACCCATATGTTGATCAAATTCTGCATCCATCATTTATTGTAGGGTTTCTCCAAGTAGGTCTTTTAATGCGTTGGTAATGTCTGTTGGTGATGTTACACCATATTCTTCAATAATATATTTTACAATATCCTTTTTACTCATAACAAAAATCCTCCTTTGGTAGCTTTATTTCATTCTACCATTAGAGGATTTGAGTTTACACAAAATTATTTACAGGCTCGGCTTTTTTTTATTTCAATATTTCTAAGTTTCATCATATTTCGCTATGATTTGTCAAAAACAAATCAAAATCTGACAAAAATACATAAAAAAAGACTGATGATTAATCGACCAACGATTTAGTTGGCTAACCTGTATTATGATTGTTTTACGTATCTATCTAAAATATGAAACCATGTGTCCCTCTTCTATTTTTTTCATATTGAACGATTGGTAAAAATGATTATCTACTTTATCTTCAATATCAGTTACTACTTGAAACATTCTAACTTCTTGATATTTATCCCAACAATGTTTAAATAGATATGAACCTATCCCTTTTTGTTGATATTTTGATAAAACAATTAAGTCTTGTACAACAACAATATGCTCTCCGTCTTCTATACATCGAACAAAACCAACCAATTTATCCTTATCAAATGCACCAAAAATATACAATGAGTTATGAAATGCCCTAACTAATTTATCGTCATCCTTTAGATATGTTTGCCAATTTGAATCTTCATATATCGCTTTAACTTCACTTAATGAACTTGCTGTAAATTTTTTATATCCACTGTGTTATCCTCCTATTATACAAATTTCACAAATAATGAACATGCTCTAACTTCATGAATATAAAAAATAAGAGGTATGCCGCGGCACACCCCTCGAAAAACACATAAGTGTTTTTCTTACTACAACTATATTATCAATTTAAATACCATTTGTCAATTACTCTGCTAACTGAAGAGAAGGCGAAGATAAAAAAATAGAGGTATGCCGCAGCACATCCCTTGCAAAATATTTTCACATTTTTTTACCATTGTTATTGTATCGCTATAGACGCGAAGTGTTAATGATGCAGTAGCTTCATTAAGGAGATTTGCTTAGTTCAGGAAATCAAAAGGTATTAAGCGCTATATTAGAGTTCTTGACAAACAAAAGAAATATGATATTATTTAACCAATAATCCGTAAAAAATATAAAAATACGGACCTTTACAAAAAACAGGAGGGTTTTATGTTATACAAATATAATCAGTGTATTGAAATATATGGTTCGAACTATAAACTTCAACAAGCAATTAAAAGAAAGGAAATGTATAAAATAGAAAAAGGAATATATTCAAATAATAAAAATGTTTCAGAACTAGAAGTTATTTTAATAAAATATCCTAATGTAATTTTTACATCATATAGTGCATTTTATTATCATGGGTTAACAGATTCAATACCTGAATATTATTATTGTGCAACATCAAAGGATGACACAAAATATAAAGATAAAAGAATATACCAAGTGTATGAAAATTCAGATTCACTAGAGCTTGGTGCGGTTTTGATGGAATATAATAATACTACTATAAAGTTATATAATAAAGAAAGAATGTTAGTTGAACTGATACGTACCAAAAACAAACTATCACTAGATTTCTACAAAGAAGTAATTTTGCAGTATAGAAAAAATATTGAACAATTGAATATGCAATTAATAGAAGAATATATATATGCACTGCCCAAAAAAGAACTGATTTTTGAAATACTACAAATGGAGGTATTATGAAACATAATATATTAAATTTAGTTGAAATTGAAAAAGCAAATGGATACAATGAGCCAAATGCAATCGCGAAGGTATGTCAAGATATCATCTTGATGGCACTCTCTATGGGATGTTTAAGTAAAAATGTGACGATAAAAGGTGGTGTCGTAATGAGAAGTAAAACAAATAATGTAAGACGTGCAACACAAGATATAGATATTGACTTTATAAGGTATTCTTTAGATGATAATGCTTTAAATAGCTTCATAGAAATTTTAAATTGTATGCCTGAATTTAAAATAACAATAGTTGGAAAAATTAATGAATTAAAGCAGCAAGATTACAAGGGGAAAAGAATACATATTCAAATAGAAGATGTTGAAGGGAGTAAAGTAACTAGTAAAATTGATATAGGAGTTCATACTAAATTAGAAATTAATCAAGAAGAATATTGTTTTGATATCGCATTTAATCAAAGTGGTGTAAATCTATTGATTAATTCTAATGAACAAGTTTTTACAGAGAAGCTAAAATCTTTACTTAGATTAGGTGTGTTTAGCACAAGGTATAAGGATGTGTTTGACATGGCATTTCTAGCAGATAATATTGACAATGATAAACTTATAAAATGTTTTGAAGTACTTATCTTCGAGGATAATACAATGAGGGAAAATGAAGTGATAGATATTTTTAAGAGAATAAGACAAATATTTAGTAATACAAGGTTTAAAAATAATCTAGTCAAATATGACAAAAAGTGGATTGATCATGATGTCGATAGTGTTTGTTCTAAAATAATGAACCGCTTAGATAATGTGGTTGAAGTAGCTTAAATACAAAAGAGTAATGAATTAAATGTAATTATATGATAAACCAATCCTGAAGCCTATATTATTATTTTCTTTCTAATGTATTTAAAAGCTAAAAACATGTCAATTTCCTGTTAAATTCAAAATTGAAATACAATAAATATTTCTTACAGTCAATAAAATGCGATAATTACTACACATATTGAGGATATAGAAAAACAAATAGTTAACTTACATATTCCCACGTATGAAAAATAAACAATAAGTTAGACATTGTACTAACCCACTAAGACGTGTTATAAAATTAGTGAGTTTTTTTTTAATATTGCTACAATTCGTTATAAATGCTGCTAATATCTATTTCAAATCATACTCAAAATTAAATAAGTGATTTGTTTAATGTGGTTTAATAAGTTTGAGAAAATTGGAAGTACATTAGATGATCGTAACACTTGGTAAAAGTATATTAATTTCCTTACTAGTTTAAGACTTAATTAGAAGTAATATTTATGTAGTGCCTTATGATTTATAGATGTAAGTTGTGATTTGTGATATGATTTTAATATAAAAGAAAAAAGGGATAGTAGTAATAGACTGATTAGTAAAGGAAAAAGTAAGATATAAATTAAGTATAAAAGGAGAAATTTATGATTAAAACAAAAAAAATAGTATTAGTTTTTTTAGCACTCGTGCTGACGATGAGCTTAATACCTACGACAAAAACCAAAGCTTATGCGACAGGTGTGTCTGATAGTTCCAAGCCTATGGCAATGGGTATGAGTGGTGTAGAATTGCGTAATATTACAGATAATGGTTACAAGGATCCAGCAACACTTAATATAGAGGGGGATAAAATTGTATTTGGTTCATATGAAGATAAGCCGGTAGAATGGGCTGCGCTTGGTTTCGCTGATACAAATGGAGATGGAGAATATACCAATGAAGAAGGTCTCTTCCTGCTCTCGACTAGAAATTTAGGCAATACTCCTTTTGCAACGGAATATGAGGACAATGAAGTTGTACTTTATTCAGGTTCTAACAGTGAATTGCGAACATATATAGAGAGTTTGTATAATGGTGATTTATCAATGACTAATGTAGAAAAAAGCATAATTATTCCTACCATTCTTTCTGCCGAAAGCCTGGTGTATAACGTATCTGTTCCAGGTTTAGATCCACTTCCCGAACAAAAACTTTTCCCAATAAGTTTGAATGAATTCTTTGCCTATGTAGGCCATGATACAGAACTGGCAGAAGCTGATGCTATATGGTGGAATCGTACAGCTATTGGGGATAGGTATATCTTAGGGGTTTCATCTGGCGGCATTGGTTACTCTATCTACGAAGCAAATGGCAGAGGTAATGGTTTTGGTGTTCGTCCAGCGTTTAATCTTGACACAAATGCTGTCCTATTTACGTCTGCGGCAGTTGGTGGTAAATTAGGAGAGGTTGGTTCATTTACAGATTTAAGTGAGTTAACTGAACCAACAACATGGAAATTGACACTAAAAGATACGGATAGAAGTTTTGAGGTAACGAATGTTCATGAAGTTGGAGAGACAGTAACTTTCGACTATACAGGTGCTAAAACAGGAATCAACGAATATATTTCAGTTATGATTGTAGATGATAGCAACAATATCACACATTATGCCAAGGTTGTTGATTTGAATGGTGGAAGTACAAGTGGATCAGTGAGTTTCACATTGCCTGATACATTTGTAGATGGAGATACAGTAAATCTGAAATTCTTTAATGAGCAAGCAAATGGTGATAATGAAACCGACTATTCAAGTGATTTTGTGAGTAAGACGATAACATTAAATACACTTGAAAGTGTCACACTTGAAGATTGGGTATATGGTGGTACAGCAAAGACACCAATTGTTACACACAATGGTACACAAAACGGTAATGATGTAGTCTATACGTATTCAACAACAGAGGATGGAGCATATTCTGTTGTTATACCAACTGATGCTGGAACATATTGGGTGAAAGCAAGTTCAACAGGGCACGCAACCGTTGCTGATAAATCTGTGAAAAGCTCATTTGAAATCACAAAATCAGATACTGACTTTGATGGTGGTATCAAAACATACAAAGGGAGTGAAGCAACTACAACATTCACTTATGGAGATACTATCACTATAAAAGTAACACCAAAAGCGACAGGTGTAGCAACAAGGTTAGCTGCACCAAATGAAAACCAAATGGCGTTGTATATTGGTGAAACACAAATTACAGAGCCAAAAACTGTAACAAATGGTGAAGAACTTACATTTACTGTAAATACAGTGAATAAAACTATTCCTTCTGAGTTTTTTACTGGTACAGCACAAACATTATCTGCAAAATATGTAGGCAATGATAATATGGTAGAGCATGAGGAAACGGTAAGCATTACACTAAACAAAAAAACACTTACCGCAACCGTTGAACCAGAACAAGAGAAAGATTATGATGGTGATGGTGATTTTACAAATGTTGTGCTAACGTTGAGTGGTCTGGAAACAAGCGATACCATAACAGCAAGAGCAAGCGGTACAGTTTCTGACGTGAATGTAGGAACAGATAAACCACTAACTGTAACAAGTGTTACACTTGGTGGAGATAATAAAGGTTATTACAGCCTTGAAACAGCCGATGTTTCAAGCAGTACAGTGGATATTACAGCAACAGATTACACTGGTGTAACAGAGATAAACGCTACAGCAAAATATGGTACAAGTGGAAGTGTTGACTTGTCAGCTTGGGCTGCATTATACGGAGTGGACTTTGGTGAAGTTACAAAAACAGGAGAAGAAACTATAATCACAGGAACACCTGCACTTGCAAACAATACGTTGCGTTTTACACTTGCAGATAATGTGGATAATGTGGGTGAGACTGCCACGATTACCATCCCAGTTAAAAGCACGAACTATACTTCTTTCGACCTAATTGTAACAGTAACTGTATCAGATAAAGATGTGCCTACTATTGCAGTGGAAGATATTACAAAGGTCTATGGGAATTCAATTACAGACAAAACTATTCTAGGAACATCTTCAGTAGAAGGAACTTGGACATTTGCAGAAGGTCAAGAATTAACCGACGTGTCTCATTCAGGTATTAAAACCGTAGTGTTTACACCAAATGAAAGTGAAAAATATGCGACTGTTGAAACACAAATACAAGTGACTATTAATAAGGCTACAATCACCATTAAAGCAAACAATAAATCTGCTTATGTAGGGGATACTGCACCTGATTTAACAACATCACTTATAGGTATAGACTATACAGCAACAGGACTTGTTGGTAGTGACCAACTGATTGATACTGTAACTTTAAGTTACAAGAATACTCCTAATATGAACAAAGCAGGGACAACGAAAATTATAGCAAGTGGAGCTACTGCGCCAAACACGGATAACTACAATGATATTGTCTATGTGGACGGCATATTTACAGTTTTTCTAGATACAGCTGCTTTAGAAGAGGCAATCACAAGTGCTGAAGTAGCAAAAGAGGGAATCATAACAGATGATGGGACACCAGATGCAGTAAAAAGTGAGATTAAATTTGTATCATCGGCGGTAATGAAAGCGTATGATGATGCTTTAGAACAAGCCAAAACTACACTAGGAAATGCTACGACATTAAAAGAAGTAAACGATGCAATTTTAGCTATTGATATGGCAAGAATAGCATTTGAAGGTTCTATTCAAACGGGAACATATAAAAACACACAAACACTTATATTTTCAAAAGATGTTGTTACTGCATCAGTAGGGGACACACTCTTTGAACCAGTGTTGAGTGGTGCTAAAACCAACGTCACTTTTAGAAGTACAAACGAAGCTGTAGCGATAGTTAATGCAAAAGGTGAAGTCACAATATTAAAACCAGGAGTGACAACAATTATAGCGACAGCGGAGGAGACCAATGAGTACTACAGTGGAGTAGCACAGTACGAACTAAAAATAGAGTATAATGCATCTACATCTAATGAAGCACCAAACACAGGAGATAATAGTAACTTTATTGTATATCTGATCATAGCATTTATATCAATAGCTGGAATTAGGTATGTAACTTACAAAGAAAAAGCAAAAAATAAATAGATTTATACAGATACATTATTAAAGTAATTAATTTAAACAAAATGCGTTGAGAAATTTTCCCTTCGCATTTTTTATTCCTAAGGAAATTTATTGTGGTGTTAGAATGTAATCACTTACCCTTAAAAACATATAGTAAATTACAATGAATATAATAATTAATTAAAACATGTCAGTTTCCCGCCAAAATCATGTAAACAAAATCAGTCTAAAATTGATTTCATAAACTTTATGTGTAAAGAATAAAACAAGCATAAAAATATATGTATATAGTTCAATTATTATCTACGAACAGTGTTCGAACACTGTGTTTGTGTTCGAACACTTGTCATTGTGGTCGAAGAATGTTAGAATGTATTTAGAAGGTAGGTGTATTTATGCAATTAGAAAATCAAAATAGGGAGTATAAAAGAGAATATACTGATGATATAAAGAAAACGGTTATTGCATTTGCAAATACAACGGGAGGGCAAATTCATATTGGTATTAGTGATGATTTATCTGTAGTTGGTATAAATGATGCTGATAGTGTACTTCTTAAATGTGCAAATATGATTAGAGATGCAATCAAACCTGATATCACAATGTTTATTGATTATAAAGTGGAAGTTATAGATAATAAAAGTACTGTTATTATTGATGTACAAAGAGGGACTATGAGACCGTATTATATTGGTTCAAAAGGTGTAAGACCAGAGGGTGTATTTATAAGACAAGGTGCGTCATCTGTTCCAGCAAGTGAGTCTTCAATCATAAACATGATTAAAGAAACATCTGGTGATGATTATGAAGAAATGCGTTCAATGAATCAAGAGTTAACTTTTAATTATTGTAAAAAGGAATTTAATCAAGCGAATTTAAAATTTCAAAAAGAACAAATGATTTCTTTAAATATCTTAGGCATTGATGGACTCTATAGCAATCTTGCGTTGTTATTATCAGATCAATGTGTTCATACTATAAAAGCAGCTGTTTTTGAAGGAGAAACCAAAGCAATATTTAAAGACAGAACAGAATTTAGTGGATCGCTATTTAAGCAACTTTATGATGCATTTGAATTTATTGAAAGAAATAATCGAAATAGAGCAGAAATAAACGGATTAAAAAGAGTTGATAACTTTGACTACCCTAAAATAGCAATTAGAGAAGCTTTATTAAATGCGCTAGTTCATAGAGACTATTCTTTTAGTTCTAGCACACTAATAAGTATATTCAGTAATCGTATTGAAATCGTCACAATAGGTGGATTGTTACGCGGTATTACTAAAGAAGATATGCTTTTAGGGGTATCGATACTTAGAAATAAAAATCTAGCTAATGTATTTTATAGATTGAAGTTAATAGAAGCCTATGGAACAGGTGTTTTAAAAATTTTAGAAAGTTATGATGAATATAGTACAATAGAACCATTAATAGAAACAAGTGATAATGCATTTAAAATAACACTATTTAATACAAATGAGATTACTGAAACAAAGGTTAAAAGTAATAATATCGATATTAAAGATGACGAACAAAAGATTATTCGTTATATTGAAAAGCATAAAACGATAGCTCGAAAAGATGTTGAAAAGCTACTTGGAGTATCAAAATCCATGGCAATTAGACATTTAAAAATACTTGTAGATAAAGATATGATTATTAAAAATGGGTCAGGTAACTCCGTGGCTTATACGAAAAAATAAGAAATACCAGTTACAAAATTATTAAGTACTTTGAAATTATGCTAAAACATGTCAATTCTCTGCCATATTCAAATTTTAATTAGAAGCAATATTTCTGACAGGTAATAAAATACGACAAATACTACACATATTGATGATATGGAAAAACAATTAGTTAATGTACATATTCCTATATATGAAAAATAAACAATAAGTTAGACATTGTATTAACTCACTAAGACTTGTTATAAAAAGAATTAGTGAGTTTTTTTTATTTTAA
>CAYJPL010000027.1:0-28923 GCA_964372125.1 uncultured Erysipelotrichales bacterium | reverse complement strand
AAACAATTAAATTTGCATACGAATTACCACAAGGGGTAAACCTTCGTGAGATTCAAATTGCAGATACTAAACAAGATGCTTAAAAATTCTCTTTTAAAGAGAGTTTTTTTAATACTTATTTATATTTTAATATATATATATATTATGTTAAAATATTTGATAAGGAGAATATAGATGGAACTTATAAATATTAAATCAAAAGATATCGATGTTGCATGGGCAATTATAAATGATGCTAAAGAACATCTAAAAGAACAAGGAATAGATCAGTGGCAAACTGGATATCCAGATTATGAATGTATTAGGCGAGATGCAATGAATGAAGTGGGATATTTTTGTATAGATGGCAGTGAAATTCTAGCATATATGTGTATTGATTTTTCAGGGGAAAAAGCATATGACAGTTTAATTGGAGAGTGGTCTAGTAATGGTGATTACGTTGTTGTACACCGACTGGCAATCACAAAAAATGCAAGAGGTAAAAAAATAACTAGTAGTATATTCAAACTTATTGAAGAAATGAGTGCAAAAAAAGGTATACACAACTTTAGAGTGGACACAGATGAGGGAAATCTAAAAATGCAACATATATTAAAGAAGAACGGTTTTTCGTATCGCGGTAAAATAGTTTTTGATAACAGTGAAAAAATTGCATTTGATAAAATATTTGAATAATCATTTCTATGCAATAAACTCGCAAGGAGTATACGATGAGTATAAAAATTAAGAAGTTGAAAAAAGAAGATTGGAATAAAATAATTGAACTTTCAGTATCGTATAATCAATCTAATATGATTGAAACATCAATGCAATGTTTTAATGATGCTAAAAATAAAGCATACGGTATGGAATGGAATTTTTATGGTATCTATTTGGATAATGCGATCATAGGTTTTGGGATGCATGGTATAAATCATTTCAAGTATTTACCAATTTCACATGTGTGGTTGGACCGTTTTATGATTGATCAAAAATACCAAGGAAAGGGATATGGTAAACAAGCATTAGTGTTAATCATTGATCAAATGTTTAGTAATTACGAATGTAAAAAAATACTATTATCTGTCCATGAAGATAACATTAATGCAATTGAGTTATATAAAAAAGTGGGATTCCAAAAAAGTATTTTCAAAGATCCAAAAGGCGAAAGAATTATGATAATTAAAAAAGCTAGTTTTATAAAACAAATCTTCTAGGAGGAATGATATGATTATAAGTGCATCTAGGCGTTGTGATATTCCTAGTTATTTTGGTAAGTGGTTTGTTAATCGACTAAAAGCAGGTTATGTATTGATACAAAATCCGTACAACTCAAATCGTTATTCAAAAGCATTACTATCAATTGAAGCAGTCGATATTATAGTTTTTTGGACAAAAAATCCAATCCCATTTATAAAATACTTAGATGAAATAGATGCTATGGGGTATACATATTATTTTCAATATACAATTACACCATATGATAAAAGCGTGGAGTGTAATTTACCAGATAAAGACAGGTTGATTGATGCATTTATCTACTTAAGTAATCGATTAGGGAGAAGTAAAATGGTATGGCGATACGATCCTATAATCATTGATAACAGGCATACAATAGAGTATCATATTACGATGTTTACGTATATGTGTAAGAAACTACGAGGATATACTAATAGGTGTGTTATTAGTTTTGTTGATGATTACAAAAATGTATCTAGACGTATGGGTTATAATCCTACATACGACATGACCATTGAAAACATTCATATACTTGCATGTGAATTTTCAAGAATCGCAATGCAAAATGATATTGTAATATCAACATGTAGTGAGCAAATTGACTTAAGTATATATGGTATTTCAAAAAGCTCATGTATTGATAATAATATTATTGAGGATATTCTTGGAACAAAAATAGAAGTAAAAATAGATAAAAATCAAAGAGAAGAATGCAGATGTATGGAAAGTATTGAAATAGGAACATACAATTGTTGTTTAAATGGATGTAATTATTGTTATGCATTAAAATCTAATAAACAGGCAAAGGAAAATCTACAAAATCATGATCCTAATTCGGAAGTCTTGATTGGCCAAGTAAATAAAGAGGCAGTAATCACAAATAGAAAGACAAAAAGTATTATTATAAAACAAATATCGCTATTTTAGTTTTAGGAATTGTTTTTATATTTGATTTAATGCTATAGTAATTAAATACACAGGGGGAATAAATAATATGGGATATACCAATTTAGATAAAGATGCAAAAAAATGTATGTATACAGGTACATTAATAGGAACAGTTATCATTGTGTCGATGATTTCAATTGCATACTATTTTACACATAAAGCTATGAATACATATCAAAATACAATTCATATTGTATTAATTGTAGGTAGTGTTTTATTAATGATGAACTTACTTATTACACCACATTTTAGATATAAACGTTATAAATATCTAATAACAAAGGATCGTGTTGAGGTAGTTGAAGGATATTTATTTATTAAAAGAGACATTGTTCCAATAGAAAGAATCCATAAAATAACATTATCGAGAGGTCCAATTGATAATTTTTATGGGCTATCAAAAGTCCTATTAACTACAGCTGGTGGTGATGTTACGATAAAGTACCTAAAACAAGAAGAGGCAAGTAAAATTGCTGAACATTTAAAAAATATAATAAATGAGATGATTGTATGAAAAATAAAAAAATAAGAAATCACTTTTCATCTATAATAGAGGATATTTTGAAGTTTTTTTGGACTATTATTATAATTTTAGTTGCAGTTATATTTGATTATGTAAAAGATATTTCAACAACTACAGTAGCAACTAAAGATGTTTTGTTATTTGTAGGAGGTATAGTGATTTTTATAATAATAGTGTTTATTATTGCATTTATTAAATGGCTGAAAACTACAATTGAAATAACTGAATACTCAATTATAATTGATCGAAATACAATTCTAAGGAAAACATCAAACATAAATATTAAGGATATATCTACAGTAGACATTAGTCAAAATGTAATTCAAAAGGTGTTTAAAACTGCTAAGGTACAAATTGATATTAACTCTGTTGTTACTGCACACCAAAACGATATGAAAATAATACTTAAGTACGGAGATGCAGTTATTTTCCAAAAACGAATATTACAACTAATGAATGGTGATGATCTAACTGATTCACAAAAGATTGTGTTAGAACAATATGATTATAGTTATAGTTTTAGCAGTATTGTAAGGCATACTATATTAAGTTTTAATGTATTAGTGTTAATTTCTATTTTAATAACGTATATACCAGCAATATTCTATGGTGATTTTACGACTGAAACACTTTTACTAGGTGGGCTGCTCGTAATAGGCCCGATGTTGTATAATGCTATGAAAAAATTTTTAAGTTATTATGGCTTTAAAATAAAAAAAGAGTTCGATAAAATAGATATCTCGTATGGATATTTCACAAATAAAAAATTCAGTATGCCGTACTCTAAAATATCAGGATTAAAAATCACGCAATCATTATTTGCAAGGATTTTTAACCTATATAGTGTAGAATTAATAAATATAGGTTACATAGAAGAGGATTATGTATCACTGTTGTTGCCACTAGGAACAAAACAAGAAATTACGACACGATTAAATTATTTGTTTCCAGATATTCATATTGAATTTGATGAGATTTCACGTCTAAATTCCTCAGTCATTGGACATATTACAAATTGTGTTGTTTGGTCAATAATCACTACTTTGATTGCATTTATTATTCATTATATTGCAGGATTGGTTATGATTCTTATCTGGATTATTTATATTGTTTTGAGTTGTTATACAAAAAGTTTATTATATAGAGATGGAATATTATATATAACTAAAGGTGTGTATAATAAATCGATAATAATTTGTAATACAAAGGATATACAAAACATATCCTTAAAAAGAAATGTGATTAATGACAAATATAATATTAGTAGGATGACAATTGTATTAAGGACAAATATGGTTAATGCAAGGCACACAACCGGTTATTTTAGTAATGCTATATTCGATGAAGTAGTAAACAATTATGAATAATTAAAAGAACTAATTAGTAGTTCTTTTAATTGTACATACTATGGTATGGTTAGTAAAATGACAGAAGTTATCTAAGGAGAGTAGAATGGAAGAATTTACAATAAACGAAATGTTAGAAATGCAAAAGCAGCTACAAGAAAAGTATAAAGATATATGGGAAGGAATATCTCCAGAAATTGGGAAGAATAAATTACTTTGGATGGTTGGTGAAATTGGGGAAGTTATCGATATAATAAAAAAACAAGGAGGAACTAAAGCATCAACTGACAAGCAAGTTCGTTGCGAATTAATTGAAGAATTAGCAGACGTGTTGATGTATTATAATGATATATTGTTGTGTTTTGACATTTCTAGTGAAGAATTAAAAGAAGTTTATACTAAAAAATTTTTAACAAATATGAAACGTTGGTAAAAATAAACGCTATGGGACAAAAAGTATACGTACAATACAAATAGTAGAAACTTATGTTCACTTTAAAGATAAGTAACAGTACAAGTTGTATTGTTATGTAGGGTATAATAATATAAATAAGTAATATGTTTTTAATGAAACGAATTATTCTTTTATTTAGTTTATTATTATAACTATATTTACAATCTATTATTTACTATTTTATGAAAAATATTCGAATTGTAAACACCAAATCTTGAATTGTACAGTCTAGTTGATAGAATGCAACCGGGAATCTTGATACAATTTTGTTGAAATAAAGGAGGATTTTAAAATGTTAATATCAGATAAAATATTATATTTAAGAAAAAAGCTTGGATTAACACAAGAGGAACTTGCTGAACAATTGAATGTATCAAGACAGTCTATATCAAAGTGGGAAAGTGCTCATAGTGTGCCAGATATATCTAAGATCATGGCAATGGCTAAATTATTTTCAGTTTCAACAGACTACTTATTAATTGATGAAATTGAAAATATTGATGGTTGTAAAAGCTATGATTTTGACACGCTAAGCATAGTAACTATAGAAATTAGTGATATGTTTATGGAAGCTAAAAAGAAACAGTTAAAATTAATTTCTTATGGTGTACAAATGATTATTTTTTCTCCAGTTATGCTCGTTGGTTTACAATCTTTGGTTCCTGAGGATGGCAATAATAATATAATTAACGCAATTGGGATAGTATGTTTATTTGTGTTTGTAGTACTAGGTATCGGGTTGATAGTATATAGCGAAACAATTATTAATAAGTATAAGTATATTGAAGAAGGTAAATTTGAGTTGTCGAACAATGTGGAAGGAATTATTAAAGAATCTAAAAATACATATGAATCAATTAGAACCAAAAATCTAATTATCAATGTAAGTATGATTATTTTATCAGTATTACCGCTGGTAGTATCGGCTATTATTGTTGATAATTACACGCTTCATGTAATAATGACTGCATTATTGCTGTGCATAGTTTCTTTTGCAGTTGCTGGATTAGTCAAAAGTGAGGGTAGATGGGATACTTATAAAAAGCTTTTATCAGAAGATGAATATGAAAAAAGTAATCGTGAAAGAGAATCTAGAAGCGAAAAAATATCTGAAGTATACTGGTCTATTGTCATTGCTATATATCTTTTATGGAGTTTTCTAACACATGATTGGCATATCACATGGATCGTTTGGCCTGTTGCTGCACTTCTTTCAACAGTAATTGATTTAATAGTTATAAAAGATAAAATTTCGAAGTAAAAGAAAATAGTTGAATAACTAGACATAAAAAGAAGTTTAACACAATTGTGTTAGCTTTTTTTAGTTATTGACTATGCTTAATTAGGAAATTAGAAAAAGTATTTTCAAGATATAAAATTCTTCTTTTGGAGATGTGAATTCATATTATAATAAGTATTAAAGACTGTGAGGGATTTATGAAAAAGATTATGAATTATTTTAAAGAATCAACGGATATGACAAAGGGTAATCCGTTAAAAAGTATAGTAACATTTATGATACCAATGTTATTAGGGAATATTGCACAACAAATGTATAATACAGTGGATGCTATTATTGTAGGTGAGTATGTAGGTGATAATGCACTAGCAGCAGTAGGGAGTGTAGGGGCGATTTTCAATTTACTGATTGTACTGTTTATTGGTATATCTGTAGGGGCGGGAATCATTGTTGCACAGTACTACGGGGCAAAGGATAGAGAAAATATTTCTAAAGCAGTAGGAACTTGTATGATACTCATTTTTATTTCATCACTAATAATTATGGTTATTGCACCATTTATATCACGACCAATACTTGAATTACTAAACACGCCACCATCAATTATTGACTGGAGCGTAGACTATCTTGTAATCATGTTAGTGGGAATTGGGGGTATGGCGTTTTATAACATTTTATGTGGCGTAATGCGTGGTTTAGGAGATTCCTTAGCACCACTAAAATACTTGATTATTGCAACGATATTAAATATTATTTTAGATTTACTATTTGTAGCAGTATTTGATATGGAAGTTGCTGGTGTAGCATATGCAACGGTTATTGCACAATTTATTTCAGCAATTCTTTGTATTACAAAGATTTTTAAAATGAAGGATGTATTTGATTTTAGTCCAAGATATCTAAAATGGAATAAACAACATGTTCGCACAATTGTAAAATTAGGTCTACCTTCGGGTCTTACACAAATGGTATTTTCACTCGCCATGGTTATAATACAGCCACTTACAAATAGTTATGGAGAACTGTTCATTGCTGCAAATGTTATTGTTATGCGCGTTGATGGCTTTGCGATGATGCCAAATATGTCCTTTGGTAGTGCAATGACAACCTATGCAGGACAAAATGTTGGTGCAAATCGTTATGATCGAGTAATAGATGGTGCTAAGAAGGGAACTACTCTTGCTATATTGACGTCTACTTTGATCACAATTTTAATTTTATTATTTGGAAGACAGCTTGTTTCAATTTTTACAAATACTACTGAGTTAGTTAATTTAAGTATGTCGATGTTAACTGTATTAGCAATTGGTTATATTGCAATGTCGATAACACAGTCACTTTCTGGAATTATGCGCGGTGCAGGAGATACTGTTTCTCCAATGTGGATTTCTATAATTTCTACAGTAATCATACGCGTTCCATTAGCTTATATATTATCGTATTTATATAACGATGGCATTACATTATTTATATCGCTTGTTAGTTCTTGGGTGATAGGTGCACTGCTTACAATTGTGATTTACAAAAAAGGAAAGTGGAAGGCTAAGGCAATTAGTCATAAGAAACAGAGTATCCAAGTATAATGTAGGGTATTCCTAAGTAGAGTGTTGTAAATTTAAAAATATTATACAATTTCTATAAAAAATAGTATAATAATGGAGAGGTAACGTATATGCAAAATAATGAAAGACTAAAACTACTTGTGTCGGTAGCAAAATTATATTACATAGAAAACATGACACAAAATGATATAGCAAATAAACTAGGGGTTTCTAGACCGTTAATCAGTAAATATTTGCAAGAAGCAAAAAATATCGGAGTTGTTAAAATAGAAGTAAATGATATTTCTAATAGTAATGAAGATGAAGAAATTGTAGCAAAAATATGTAAGAAATATAATTTGCGAAGATTTTATGTGATTCCAGCTAGTACAAATAAGGATCTAAATGATCAAATGTTTGTGGATGCAATAACTTCATTTCTAAATGATAACTATATCGATAATTCGACAATTGGACTCGGTTGGGGGTCAGTAATAGGTAGTGTAATAGCAAGTTATGAAACAAGAAAAGCAAACCAAAAATTACTTGGTAAAATAATGCCAATAATAAGTAATGCTCCGATTTCATATCGCAATTACCATACAAATGAATTAGTAAGAATGTTTGCAGAAAAGAGTGGTTTAAAGGCTGAATACTTATACATGCCGGTTATTTGTGCAAATAGAGAAGAAAGAGAATTGTTTATAAATACGCCACAAACAGTACGAATGTTTGAAAAGTATAAAAATCTCGATTACGTAATCACTCAAATCAGAAACTTTCCATCTGTACCAGATCTTGCAACAGAAGCAAGATTTGAAAAGAAACTTCAAGAGTCTCATGCAGTCGGAATGGTTCTAGGGTATTATTTTGATATAAATGGTAATATTATTACATCATCGCATGATCATACAATACAAATTCCAATTGAAGATATAAAAAATACGCCTAGATCTATTGCAATAGTAAATGCTAGAGTCAACAGTTCGGCAGTTATTGGCGCGTTAAGAAGTGGTGTGTTTAATACGTTTATTATCAGTGAAACAGTAGTTGATGAACTACTAACAAAAGAATTTTTAGATAATTTATAATATTTTATAGGAAACAGGTTACATGAACGTAATCTGTTTTTTTTATATATAAGTATAAAAATTATTAAGTTAATAGTTATGTATTAAATTGAATGTTAAAAAACGTGTATATATCATTATTTATTTAATTTTTAAATTTCTGTTTACATATGCTATAACATATGTTATAAAATAAGTAAGCGGTTACAAATGTAATAACAAAATTCACGGTAACTAAGAAAGGAGAAAAAGATGGAAGTAATTACTAGAGATAAGTGGAATTCGATTTTTCAAGAAATCGCGGATCTAATGATTACAAATAAAGATGTACTAACCGATATTGATGCTAAGTTTGGTGATGGTGATCACGGTACAACGATTGAAAAAATTGCTCATATATTACAAGATGAGTCAAGTAAATGGTCACAAGAAACAACACCACTTAAAGTGCTATTTTCAAATATTGGTACTGGGGTAATGAACGTTAATGGTGGTTCAGCTGGCCCGCTATATGGTACGTACTTTGAAGGATTTGGGGAAGACTTAACTGATGAAGTTGAAGTTAATGCGACAACTTTTAAAAAAATTCTGACCTCAGGACTACGTGAACTTCAATATTTATCAACAGCTAAAGTTGGTGATAAAACGATGATGGACACATTAATCCCAGCTACACAAGCTGCAATTGATGCAAAAGATGACATTGTTGCGATTGCTCTAGCTTCAAATGACGGTGCTATTAAAGGTGCAAAAGAAAGTGAGAATTACGTTAGTAAATTTGGACGAGCTAGATTGTATAAAGAAGAAACAATCGGAACTCCAGACGCTGGCGCGCAAAGTTGTAGTTATATTTTTATTGGATTATACAATGCATTAATTAAATAATACATAGAAAGAGGAAATAATATTATGACAATGAAAAAATTCATCAACAAACCTGAAGATTTAACAAGCGAACTTTTAGAAGGATTAGGACTAGTGCACGATGATGTATTAGAAATTCATCCAAATAATACAGTAGTATCAAAAACATTAAAAGATGCAGACCGAGTAACTGTTGTAACATTTGGTGGTTCAGGACATGAACCAGCATTAGAAGGATATGTAGGAGATGGTATGGTAGATATCGCTGTATGTGGTGATGTTTTTGCAGCTCCTGGACCTCAACCAGTTATCGATGCAGTCAAACTTGCAGATAAAGGTCATGGAGTATTACTTGTTGTTTTAAATCATGCTGGGGACATGTTAACAGGAAACTTAGTAATGAAAGAATGTCGTAAATTAGGAATTAATGTTGTAAAAGTTGTAACGCAAGAAGATATAATGACAGCACCGAGAGAAGATGCTGATAATCGTAGAGGATTTGTTGGTTGTTGTCCACTTTATAAATTAGCTGGTGGGGCTGCAAAACAAGGAAAATCACTGGAAGAAGTTGCAAAAATGGCACAGTACTTTGCAGATAATATGGCAGCAATTTCAATTACATCAAAAACATGTACTCATCCATCAAATGGAGCTCCATTAGGTGAATTAGCAGATGATATGATTGGTATTGGAATGGGTCAACATGGTGAAGGTGGAGGATATCAAATTCCACTATGTACAGCAGATGAAGTTATTGAGATCGCTGCTGAAAAACTAATCGATGACTTGAAAATCGAAGCTGGTGAAGAAATCATGGTTGTTATCGATGGTATTGGAGCAATGACAGTGATGGAGCAATTAATTTGTTACCGTTCAACAATTAACTATTTAAATAATAAAGGTATTAAAGTTGTAGCAAAATGGGTTGATGAAATCTTAACAGTTCAAGAAGCATCAGGATTCCAATTATTCTTTGCTCGTATGACAGATGAGTTATTATCTTATTGGGAAGAACCATGTAGAGCAGCATATTTAAAAAAATAAAATTTAGGAGGAAAGTATAATGGCAGATGCACAAGGAAATAAAGCAGCAAAAGAATATCATCAAGATATTCCATTTGCAAAACAAAATTTTATCGTGAAGGGTTCTGACAACCTTGATTGGGGTATGAAGTCAAGATTAGCTAAAATATTTAATCCTAAAGATGGAAAAACAGTAATGCTTGCTTTTGATCATGGTTATCTTATGGGATCTACTGCTGGTTTAGAAAGATTAGATTTAATCGTTCCAGAACTGATTGATGAAGTTGATTGTTTAATGGGAACACGCGGAGCATTTAGAACATGCGTGCCACCAACACATAATAAAGGTATTGCACTTCGTTGTTCAGCGGGGGCAAGTGTCCTAGATGATGATATGTCACATGAAATGTTAGCAGTAGACATTGAAGACTCGATAAGAATTGATGCTAGTTGTATGGCTGTACAAACTTACATTGGGGCTGATGGACAAAAAGAAACATTAGAAGCAATGTCTAAAGCGGTTAATGCAGGAAATCGCTATGGAATTCCTACATTAGGTGTTGTTGCTGTTGGTAAAAACATGGAAAGAACGACACGTTTCTATTTGCTTGCAACTCGTATGCTTGCAGAATTAGGTGCACATATTATAAAAACATATTACTGTGAAGAATTTGATAAAGTTGTAGCAGCATGTCCAGTACCAATTGTTGTTGCTGGAGGAAAAAAATTACCAGAGAAGGATGCATTAACACTTGTTTACAACGCAATGCAGGGTGGAGCAGCTGGGGTTGATATGGGTAGAAACATCTTCCAAGCTGAGTCTCCAAAAGCAATGGCTAGATGTATTGCTAAGATTGTACATGAAGACTATACAGATGTTGAAGCATTCGAGCTATATGAAAAACTAAAAAAAGAAATATAATAGGGGAGATTTGACTATGAAATTTTTGAAATATTTAGGTGGTCCAATTATCATTGCGATTCTAGCATGTATATGTCAAGTAGTTGATCAAAATATTGGTGTATCGCTTGGTGAATCATTAGGAAATACAGCATTAGTTTCAGGTGGATGGATTTCATTTATTGGTTGGGCGTGTTATTTCCTTGCAGGCTGTGACGTGAAAGGCGGAGTAAAGGTACTTGTTTCGACAGTGCTAGGTATAGTAGCATCAATCGTTATTATTTACTGTGGTGCAAATATATTTACTGGATTAGGTTTTTGGGCATTCCCGGTTTCAGTATTCTTATTTGTAATTCCGACTATTTGTACTGAAAAAATCAGTTTAAACATCTTACCAGTGTTATTTATCACTGCAGGGATTTTCTTTAGTATGCCAAAAGACGTTACATCAATCAGTGCTATGATAAATGTTGGTATCTATGAAATCGTATTTATATTCTTTGGATGTGTCTTAGGGTACTTAACAATTATATTCCGTGGATCTTATGATGCAAAATACAATACACCAAGTGAATAATAGTAAATAAAAAGGAGAATAGAGAAATGTTTAAAAGATACGTACACATTGGAGTGCCTCATACAAATGAAATGCCAGGTGAAGAATGGAATGAGGGAATGAAGTTATGGATGATTGCTCCAGACACAAATGAATGGGGATTTGAATATCTACGTTTTAGAGAAGATACTTGGTTTGCAAAAGAAGTTCAAACGCTAGTGCATATTGCAGTTGAGGTTGAAAGTATTGATGAAGTGTATCCTACATGTGAAAAAATACTACATGATAAAATCGTAGTAGATGAGCATTTAACTATTGCATTCGTTATGAAAGATGGCGTTTGTTTAGAGTTAATGGAAATGAAATAATAATAAAGGTGTGCTTGCACACCTTTGCTTTTTATGAAAAATATACTAGTACTAAATTGTGGTTCAAGTTCAATAAAATTTCAACTCATAGTTATGCCAAATGAAAAAGTAGTTATCAAAGGACTTATTGAGAAAATAGGGAATATAGATTCAAGCTTTTCGAGTACAATCACTAAAAAAGAAAATATTATATGTGAAAATCATAAACTGGGAATTGAGTTTATTATTAAGTATTTAGTGGATAAAGAAGTAATAGATGGTATTTCTTCAATACATGCATGTGGACATAGAGTTGCTCATGGTGGTGAATACTTTAAAGACAGTGTAATGATTGATGACTATGTAATAAAGATGATTGAAGAAGCATCAACACTTGCCCCATTACATAATCCAAAAAATATTGCAGGATACAAAGAATCCTCTAAACTACTTCCAAATG
Source organism: uncultured Erysipelotrichales bacterium (assembly GCA_964372125.1). Taxonomy (GTDB): domain Bacteria; phylum Bacillota_I; class Bacilli_A; order Erysipelotrichales; family Coprobacillaceae; genus Tannockella. Next base: position 16,432 of record CAYJPL010000027.1, on the reverse strand, counting down.
CTTTACAGGTTGCAATGTTTGATACTGCATTTCATCAAACATTAGATGAAAGTGCATATATATATCCGATTCCATATGAATATTATAGAAATCACAAAGTAAGAAAATATGGATTTCATGGTACAAGTTTTCAATATGTATCGTGTGAGGTGTACAAAAAATTTAAAAAAAGTGTGGGCACAATGATTATATGTCATCTAGGAAATGGAGCATCAATTTGTGCCATTAAAGATGGGAAAAGTATTGATACCTCAATGGGGTTATCTCCTTTGGCTGGTATTATGATGGGGACACGCAGTGGTAACGTGGATCCTGCAATCATAGAATATATTGGTAAGAAAGAAAAACTATCACTTGATATTGTCATAGATATATTAAATCAAAAAAGCGGACTACTTGGTGTGTCTGATTTATCTAATAATATGCGTAAAATCGATAAAGCTATTGTTAAGGGGAATAAACAAGCAAAATTAGCACAAAAGATATTTGTAAAACGTATTGTTGATTATATTGGTTCATATACTATGCAATTAGGAAAAGTAGATGCACTTGTATTTACTGCTGGAATCGGTGAAAACTGCCCTACAATTAGGAAGCTTGTTATTGATGGTGTGAAAGTTGCATTAGGGATTGAAATCGAGCAATCTATTAATGAAAACATAAACAGTGAATTTACAATTATATCGTCAAAAAACTCTAAAGTTACCGTGTGTGTTGTCGCAACAAATGAAGAAATAATGATTGCAAGGGAGACCTATAAACATTTAGTAGACTAAAAAGCATACTTTAAAAGTATGCTTTTCTTAGTATCTATATATTCTTTTTACCAACAATAATTCGTCCAGTAGTTTTAATTGTGAAATTACCACAACTTATAGGGATAAAAACAGAATCCATATGTTTTATAGATATTTTTTTACCGCTATGTTCAATTGTTGCATTATCATCTAAAAACGCAATCGTCATAAATGTCTTATTATTTGTATCAAGATGTAATGTATCTTTTATATCATATAGTTCACATATAAAATCTTCACACCTAGCAAGTTCCTTATGCGTTGTTTCATTAAATGGAGTAATCGGGGTTGAAATAACTTTTGCCTGCTTACTTAAGTCAACAACATCAAAGCTCTTTTCAAGGTGTAACTCTCTTGTGTTACCCATGCTATCGGTTCTATTGAAATCATAAAATCGATATGTAGTATTCGAATTACCACCGACTTCATAAGCGAGTATATTTGCACCTAGTGCATGAATCATAGTAGAATCAATAAATACAAAATCACCTTTTTTAACATTATGCTTAACAACATACTGTTCTAACGTACCATTAACTACTGCATCTTTAATAATTTCTTTATCGTCAATTGTAGTACCTGCAATCAAAGTTGCACCAGGATCTGCATCTACAATATACCAACATTCGGTTTTACCATTATCATTTTCATTTATTCTAGCATATTCGTCACCAGGGTGAACTTGAATCGATAAACTATCAACAGTATCTAAATATCCAGCACGTAACATTTGGTTAATATTAAAATCACCAATTGTCTCTTGTTTATAAGTATTAATGAATTCCAAAAAATTCATCCCTTTATATTGCTCATTTAATACAATGTTTTGCATGTGTGGATGTGCACTAATTTCCCAACTAGCACCGTACCCTTGAGCATCTATGTTACGCAAATCGGTTAATCTTCTACCTGCCCAAATCGTTTTATCATATGCTGGAGATAGTAAAATAGGTTCCATAATTATCTCCCGAAATCAGCAATAATTCTTGCAACATCATCTTCAAATGTTGTTAGATTTACACCAGCAGCTTTGATTTTAGTATTATCTAAACGATAATCACGTGCACGGTCACTATAACGATCATGATCAGGTAAAATATATGTAGAAATTTCTTCATCACAATATCCAAACGATTTTGCAATATATTTTGCAGCATCATACGTACTTCTATTATTTACACTTGATAAATGATAAGCACCTGATTCCATATTGATTATTGTATTAAAATAATCCGCTATATGCTGAGCGTATGTCATTCCACGTACTTCATTTACTGTGAATTTTGTTGGTGTCTTAGATTTTAATGCTTGCAGAGTATTTCCGACAATGTTTGCACTTGCTTTGACTCTTGGCATTGGAAGACCCATTAACCATGAAAAACGTAAAATTACATAGTTGTCTAGGTTTTCACGTATATATAAATCAGATTCTGCTTTTTGAATACCGTACTTTGATACTGACTCTAATGTATCTTCTTCATTAAATGGTCCAGGTACAGTTTTACCATTAAAACACTGTTCTGTTGAAAAGAAAATCATACGTTTTGATTTAGCCTTACATACATCTGCAATCATATTGGTAGAAATAGTGTTAATATTTCTTGTTAATTCAGGTTGTTCTTCACATATTTGTGTTACAGCTAAACCTGCAGTGTGAACCACAATATCAAACTCTGCTTTTTCAAAATATTCTTTAACTGCTTGAGGGTTAGAAAAGTCTAAATCTTCTTTATCAATTCCTATGAATTCATGTTCAGTGTTATACATTTTAATAAGTGATGCAACATATCCATTTGCTCCAGTAATTAGTACTTTCATTTTTTGTTCTCCTTATTTATTATAATTACTCATATTATAACATAAGCATTACATAAATCAATATAAAAGAGATATTTATTTCTGTAATCATGTATATGTAATTAATATGTAATTAATATTTGGTTTTTTGATAATAAAAAAGAACTTCATAATTAATAATAAATATGAAGTCTTAGTTAGATATATTATTTTAGTAGATGTAAACCTTATTGATAAACATTTGAGATATATCCACGTGGATTATCTAAGTTATATGTTTTTGCAAGTTTTGGAAATTCTTTATTGAAATAATTTTGTCGTAAAACGGGGTCATTATATTTGTAGGATAATTCAATAATATTATAAGGGTCAGTTATTGGGACGTTATTTTTAGTTAATGTTTCATACAATATGTTAAAATTAGTAAATGTATAACTTTCGATTTTAACCTTCACACCATCAAATTCAATATCCAAATCAAAGGAATAAAGAGTATTTACTGGTACTGTAAATACAGAACCTGATTTAATTGAACCCTTAACAAATGAAAGTAGATTGGTTGATCGTGGGAATTGATTATATATACGACTACACATAGATAGTGTTATATTTGATATACGATTGTACGGAATGGTGTGTAGAGAATTGTTGTCTTTAACAATCTCAATACAACTGTTTTTTATCTCTACATAATTTTCATACTCAGGGTTTGAATCTGTAATAATGTGACATTTTATTCTGTCTTTGTGACAATCATTATTATTCGAATAGTCTTTTAGTTTCATATTATTTCCTCCTGTATTCGATGTATTAGTTGTGTTTTACGAATATAGTACACATATTATTATACGATATTATTTATATTATTATGATATCACGAAAATTCCATTAATGCAATTTGGATTATAATATTTAAAGTGGATAGCAAAAATAGTAATGTTTTATCAATGACTATGTCATGCGAATTTATATTGTTGTATTTATTAATGATGATATATTTACAAATGAGTATAGAGTATAAAAGTAAAGAAAGAGGTAAATAATACATATTAATACATTATCGTATGCGTGTTATGTTTAGTAAATTATATGATATAATATTAAAGTAAAAAGAAAATTATTATTGGTGAAGGGTTTCTCATACAAAATAAGTACTACGTATATGCTGGTATGTAAGATGACAATATCAAAAGAAAAGTTTGTATATTGGTGATAAGTTTAAGGAAAGCACGTAATATTTATATATAACATTTCGTTTTTTTAGTCTAATAATAGATTGAAATATAAATCGTATTTTGTTTGAATGTTATGTCATTTAAGAATAACATGATTTTCTAAGTGATAAACAGGAGAAGTAAGTTAAATATCTAAAGCGTGAGTGTAGATATTTATATGAAATTACAAAAAAGCAAAGTAGAGGTGATTATTCGATCATACAAAATTCTTTTATCGTATTTGAAAATAGATAAAATCAAAATAAGAGGTAAATATATGAAATTGAATTGGAAAGTGATGGGGATTTGCGTACTTATTCCAATAGCTGTTGGTCAACTTGCGGCTTTTCTATCTTTAGAACAAGTTAAAATATTTGCGGATTTAGAAAAACCACCATTTGCACCACCAGCTTGGTTATTTGCACCAGCATGGATTGTGTTTTATACTTGTATGGGGATTTCAAGTTATTTGATTTATACTTCTAACAAAAAAGGTGTAAAAAGAGATAGAGCACTTATATTCTATGCAATACAATTAGCAGTTAATTTCTTTTGGACTTTGATATTTTTCAATATGGGGCAATATTATTTAGCACTTGCTTGGATTATATTTTTAGGCGTATTGATAATACTGACTATGAAAAGTATGTTACTAATTTCAAAAACTGCATTTATGCTTATGATTCCATATTTATGTTGGATTGTATTTGCAACATACTTGAACCTAGGAATTGCATTATTAAATTAAAATATGTGAATATATGATGTGACAAGAAGCGCATATTTTCGTATAAGGAGGATGGGAAATGTATGTGGTTATTATCAGTAATTGTATTACCAGTTAGTTTGGTAGGACTGTATTTAGGTTTTCAAATTAAAAATAAGCAACGCATCAAATTGATTCATGACTATCACTGGGAAAATGTAAAAGAGCATGATATTTTACCATATACAAGTCTAATGGGAATCGGTCAGTACATAATTGGTATTGGTTTGTTGATTTCGAGTATTTTAGGATTTATGTTTTCATCAGTAATTATAATGATACCGATGTTCTTAGGGCTCATTCTTGGATTTATCGTTATGTATGTGGCACAAAAAAAGTATAATAGATGAGTTTTTAGCTAGTTTATCTAATTATATCTTGATAAGACCAAAGTAAATATTGAATATAAAAGTGTGTTAAAATTGGAAAATCTGTTATTAGGTCCTTGTTTATATTCTAGATAAGTATACTTCTACAAGCAACACATCAGATGGTGAAGGTTAAAAAGGGAAATGTTTTAGCATTTCTTTTTTTATTGATTTACTAAATACTAAATGATAACATGTTTTATTGTATATATAGTAAAGATGATTTTTAATTTATGTGATATCCTAGATATTATAAAAATATTAATAATTAAATTACAAAAAACAATATAAAAAATAATAAACTTAAAAGGAGGTATGTTTATGGAACAATTTGAGACACAAGAAAAAGTACTTGAACTATTAAAAAAAGAAAACTGTGAAGGGATTGAAAACTGTTACTTTATTACTTTAAAAGACAATTCTAGAGCCAAAGGTGGCGTAGTAGGTGGTATGGAATATCCATATGATGGTGTATTAATTAATAGGAATGAACATGGTATTGCGATGTTTTATCTAAAAAATAAGAAAACATTTTCAATAAAGGTGGATCTTTCTAATTTAGAAATTTGTGATGAATCGTATCACTTTATCCAAAATGAAAATATTAATAAAGTAACGGTAAAAAACCATTCAATGTTTAATAAGAAATTAAAAAGTATTATTATTGAAACTGGAAAGAAAAAACATTGTTTAATCGCAAATGTAAATGAACCATTGCTAGCGTATCATAATGATAATTTAAAGAAATTCATAGATATGTATACTATGTAAGTAAATAAGATGTTTGTTTTATAAAAAAGTATTATCTTTGTTTATAAAGTGTGTAGTTACTGCTTTATAGGCTATGTGAAATTTAAAAAAATGGGAGAATAATCATGAAAGAAAAGATAAAATTAATACTTATGCCTTTAATAGTAGTTGGAATCTCATTACTATTATTTGTACCAAGTATATTAAACGAGTCATTGTTAACAAAGTCGTATAGTACAAACGAAAGTCTCAATGTACTTGAAACAGTTTATAACTATATACTAAGTAATACATTGTTTACTGGAATCGTATTTGTTTTATTAATTGTTTATACTATAGTCATTATTTTAAATTTAATTATAAAAAGCAAAAAGAATAAAGAGGATAAGGAAACATATAAAATCACAAATATTTTGATGTTATTAAATAAAAGAAAAATAAGTGAATATTTTAATATTGAAGATAAAGCTGTATACAGACGTAGACAAGAGGTTGTAGTAACAGTTATTAGCCTTATTTTAGCATTCATTTTTATTCCAATATCATATATGTTTATAAGCCAATTGAATCCACTTGTACTCCCAGATATAAGTGCTGGTATAGCAGCACTTGAAAATGAGGAATATACTACAAAAGAGCTATATGTTACAAGTTCGAACGTCGATAATATTGGACGCCTTGCACAAATTAGAATATTAGAGAGTACAGATAAAATAACAGTGTTAAGCGTTTATGATCCAGAGTTAAAAGAAGAATACAAATTATTCTATCCTGATACAAGCTTAGAGATTCCATACGAAACCTTATATACTATCCTTGATACTGAAGTACTAAAAGAAAAAGGTTACAGCCAATATATGATTGATATGGAACTAGAAAATGCAGAAGGAAAAAATGATAATGCTGTTTTATACGAAATCACATATGAAAAAGGAACAGGAATGATAATTGTTGAGTAATTAAAATTTATTTAAAAATATATTATCAATTTAAATATAATAGCTATTGTAAGTAGTATTTATCTATTACTGCAGTAACTATTTTTTTAATATCAAAAATGAAATAATTAAACCATAGAATACATCACACAAATATTAATTCATTAACACATATACTTAGTGTATACTAAGTATAGTGTTTGAAATGTATTTAACAGTGAATATAAAAGTTTTGAATACGTATATTGTATTACAAGATACAACAATATTGTTTAATAAAAAGGTGTGTAATACCTGTTATATAAGTAATAGTACAATTAGTGGAAAGAAAAAGGGGTAGGTTAGCAATGAAAAAAGAAATATCAAAATATTGTAGAGAACGATTTTTAATGAAATGTATATTAGTAATTGTAAATGTATTATTGGCATATCTACTACTCGAGTCAAGTTTATATTTTATCATAGCAGCTGTATGCATTATATTATTGGTAACGATATCGTGGATGCTATTTATAGTGATTAATACAAAACGATTGAATAGATTTGACTATATTTTATTAAAAGATTGTGATAGTGAACTATTTTATAATATTTATAAAGGGTTAAACAAAAAATATCCAAAAGATGCTACGATATTACAAAAATATTGTATATCATTATTTCATGGTGAAAACAATGATATAGAATTAACACAAGTAATAGAGTCATATAAAAATTACAAATCACATATATTTTATTTAAGAGCAAATTACCTAGCATCAAGTCAAGAGTGCAAAGATGAAAAGTTTCTAGCATATTACAATAGTATTAAGAGTTTATATGATAAAAAATATGAAAAAACAAAAAATGCAACGCTTAAAGACAAATTTTTATTTGTAGAGGCAGAAAGATTATTCTTAGATGAAAAATATGATGAGTCGTTAAAGATTTACCAATCACTTCTTGAAGCAGATAATAATTTTGATAAGGTTGTAAAGGAATACGCTCATGCAAAGTGTCTATTACGATTGGGTAGAAAAAATGAAGCAATTGATAAATTTAATTATGTAATAAAATACGGTAATACGCTTAGGATATGTAATGAGACAAAAAAAATAATACATGAAATTGAAATAGAAGGTTCTATTTAATAGGTGCATTCGTTAAGATGGCATGTGATATATTAAAAATATAATTATCCTAAATCTAAAATGAATTAGTCCAAAAATGTATCTTAAATCATAGGGGAGCATTGAATTAGTCAAAGTAACTATTGAAGAACAATGTGTTTGTGATGGGGATGCTATATCACACTTTGATAATATTCCATCATTATTTTATCTTGTTTATGTAAGATATGGAATGTCTATTGAAGAAGGTAGAGATTATATTTTAGGAAAGTTGGATAGAAGTTATAAAAAATTATCATCAAATAGTAAAATGATTTATAAAGATAAATATACAACAGCAATTGCTTGTGTTAATGGAGAGTAGAGATAGAGATATGGAAAAAAAAGCAATAATATTTGATTTAGATGGGACGCTGATTAATACACTAGATTCATTGCATACTTCTGTAAATATGACATTGAATGAGTTGAGCTTACCATTAATTTCAATGGAGCAATGTCGTAGCTTTATTGGAAACGGGGTACGTACGCTAGTAAAAAAATCAATGCGAGTAAACGTTGAGGTGGTAGAGGATAGTGACTTAGATAAAGCAATGGAAATATTTAATGATATCTTTAAAGTGTATTGTGGATACAATGTACGTCCGTATGATGGGATAATGGAAACATTACATATTTTAAAAGAAAAAGGCTATATTCTAGCTATACTTACAAATAAACCACACCTGCAAGCTACTGAAGTTGTACATGAAATATTTGGTAATGACTTGTTTACAGTAGTACAAGGACAAGTTGATGAGTTGCCAAGAAAACCAGATCCACGAAGTTTGTGGAATGTTATTAGTACACTTTCACTGTCAAATGATCAATGCATTTATATAGGAGATTCAACCATAGATATAGAAACTGGTAATCTTGCAAATGTTGATACAATTGCAGTATCCTGGGGATTTGATGACATTGACGATTTAAGAGCATGCAACGCAAATAAAATAATATGCCATCCTAGCGATTTAACATAGGCTGGATAATGAGATTATTGTATATATAAGTATTTTGAATATAGTTACTAGTATTTATACAGTCCATAAAATAACATGTTCTATCACATAATTAAGATGTCAATGTAGAAAAAAAGATAAACAACAAATCAATTGTTATTTATCACAATTTACAACATGTGCATAGTATAGAATATAAACTTTATTAAGTAATAAAAGCATGCAATATATATAACATCAGCAACATGGCATGCCATTTTATAATTCATGAGTAAGTTCTTTTATTTTATTTTTAGCCTCATTTAGTACTACTTCGCCTTTTTTTGTAATAGAGTAATACTTTCTAACTTTGCCTTCAACTATTTTGTTTTCTACAATCAATAGTTCAGACTTTTCTAAATTATGAAAGATTGGATATAGTGTACCAGGGCTTATTTCATAACCGTGATGTCTTAGTTCCTCAATCATAAAAGAGCCATATACAGGTTCTTTTTTTGCATGATGAAGTATATGTACTTGAATAAATCCTAAAAATAACTTTCTTAAAATGGGCTCTTGCATTTTTATTCTCCTCGTGTTAATATACTAATATCGAAAATCGATATCGATATTAGTTATCTATGTTCGATAACAATATTATATGTCTTCAAACAAAAGAAAGCAAGGGGAATATATGTTAAAAATAAAGAAAGTGAATTATAAAGACATAATATTTTATGATAATATCCATATTGTTAATGAAAGAGTGAATTTTATAATTGGAAAAAGTGGTTCAGGAAAAAGCACACTTTTGAAATTATTCAATAAAACAGAGAATTATACTACTGGTGAAATTCTTTATAATGGAAAAAACATAGAGGATATTGAGAGTATAAAGCTTAGAAAAGAAATAAAGCTTGTTTCACAAACTACATTTTTATTTCCTGGAACAATAAAAGATAATTTTGTGCTCTTTTTTGAATATTGTGATTATCCTATATTAACTGATGAACAAATGGAATATTTTTTAAAGCTTACAGAAGCCGAATTTTCACTCGATACATCATGTGATAATCTTTCAGGTGGAGAAAAACAAAGAGTATATATCGCAATATGTCTTTCAATGAAAGCAAAATTAATTATGCTTGATGAACCAACTTCTGCACTTGATTATAACTTGTCTGTAAAGGTACTCTCTAACATTGTCTCTTATGTCAAAGAAAAGGGGTTAACTTTAATCATAATTAGTCATGATAATAATCTTGTCGAATTATTTGCTGAAAATGTTGTCAATTTAACTGGAGGTAAGATCAATGAATGAAGCCGTACAAATTAGCATATTTAACTTTGCATTGATTTATATACTATTACTAGTAGTTGGTATTGTTATGAAAGTAAGTAAAATGAACCAAACAAAATTATTACTTATTGCAAGTATACGAATGACAATACAACTTACACTAGCAGGGTATATACTAACTTATATTTTTGATAATCCATCACCTATACTTGTATGTGGATATGTAATCTTAATGAGTGTATTTGCTGTACATCGAATATTGTCTGTAAATAAGGGGTTAAACAATAAGTTTAAAGCTGTAATTGCAGGCTCAATTACTCTTTCAGCAACTATAATTATTGTGTTTTTTATAACTGTTGTAATTAGAGAAAGTATATTCAATCCACAATATACAATACCGATAAGTGGTATGATTATTGGTAATGCGATGACAGGTATTACACTTGGTGTAAAAACATTCATGAATAAAATAAGAGATTCTAAACTACAAATTGAAGTGCTTTTGAATCAAAGTGCAAAACCTCAAAATATATTAAAGCCATTCGTAAACACTGCACTCGAAACAGCACTATTACCAACCATAAATTCAATGCTTGGGATGGGAATTGTGTCACTTCCAGGTATGATGACAGGTCAAATATTATCTGGGGAACTTCCTACAACTGCAATCCTATACCAAATTTCAATTAATATCTGCTTGGCTGCAGTTGTTTCACTTGCAGTATATCTATCGCTTAATTTAGGTTATAAAACGCTGTATAATAAAGAAAATCAATTCACAGTATAGGAGAGTTATTATGGAAAATAAAGATTTTTGTCCTTGTTCAAAAAAGGATTGTGCTTTGCATGGGAACTGTAAGGCATGTATAATGAAGCATAAGAATGCAAACCAGATACCACACTGTTTATTTCCAAATAATAGTGGCAATCGTAGTGTAGAAAATTTTTACTATAGCTTAAAAAAAATATATGGCAATACATAATTTCATTTTGTGTACTAAGTATTTATAAGTGGCTATCTTGTAACTAAACTATAATCATACCTTGAACATATACGCTTTTACCATGTAATGTCTAAAAAAATGACACACGGCAAGGACGTATATGTTTTTTATTGTTGTAGCATTTTAATATATTTAATACTAGATAAATAATTCATTTGCTATTTTGTAAAACTATTTATTTGTAAGTTGTTATGCTATAATTTAGAAGATATTGTCTAGAGCCACTCTACATAAAACATGTAGTAGAAACTTTAGAACTAAATCATAACAATGATAGTAAGAAATTTAATTATATAATTTTTTTAGGGAGGGATTATCGATGTATGAAAATATATTGAAATTTAAAGGGAATTGGAGAACTTATCAAGCACGAGTATTATCTCGCTTTGATGAATATAAAAAAGATAAAAGAGTACATATTGTAGCAGCACCAGGATCTGGTAAAACGACTCTTGGAATCGAATTGTTACGTTTATTAGATGAGCCTTGTATTATACTAACACCAACAATAACAATACGTGAGCAGTGGGTAGAAAGAATTGAAGAGGCATTTTTGGTAGAAGGAATAAATAGTGAGGATATTATTTCTCAAAACCTAAAAGATATGAAACTAATTACAGTTACGACATATCAGGCGATTCATAGTGCGATGACTCGTTATAAAGGAATACTTATAGATGATGGTGAAGATGCATCGAAAAAAGAGTCAGTAGATTATGAAATGTTTGATTTGATTTTGGCGATTAAAGAAAATAATGTTAAAGCGATTTGTTTAGATGAGTGTCATCATTTACGTAATGAATGGTGGAAATCTTTAGAAAAATTTAAAAATGAAACTTCATTAGAGTATACTATCGCACTCACTGCTACACCACCATATGATTCTAGTTTTGACTTGTGGGAACGATATATAAAAGTTTGTGGTGATATTGATGAAGAAATCACTGTACCTGAACTTGTTAAAGATTCAAATCTGTGTCCACATCAAGATTATGTGTATTTTAATTATCCAACGAGGGATGAAGTAGATAAAATTAATGAGTTTAAAAGAGTGCGTGATGAATACTGCGATTTATTATTAAAAGATGAAACGTTTATGAATGTTGTATCATCGCACCCTTTTTTAAAAGAGGACGTATCATATGATGTGCTCTTGGAAAATCCAGCATATTTGTCTTCTATCTTAATTTATTTAAATGCAGTAGGTCAAACTAACTTTACTAACTTCAAAAAAATATTAGGTTATGTGAAATTAGAAAAGCCTTCACCTAAATGGTTTGAAACGTTATTACAAGGTATTCTTTATGATGATGTTGCTTCATATGACATTCCTCAAGATGTTGTAGAAAAATATCAACATGAGTTAAAAGTACGTGGTTTAGTTGAAAAGAAAAAAGTATGTTTACTTTTAAATAATAAACTAAAAAAGAGCCTTGTTCGTTCCATTGGTAAATGTGAAAGTATTAAAGATATTACTTTTAATGAATATAATAGCATGGGTGATGATTTACGTTTATTAATTCTCTCTGATTACATAAAAAAAGAGTACAAATCAGTAGTAGGAAATCAACAAAATGATACGTCAGCTTTAGGTGTAATTCCATTTTTTGAATTACTTCGTAGAGAAGCAAAAAGTCAAAATAGTTCGCTAAAGCTAGGGGTATTATGCGGTAGTATTGTTTTTATTCCTGCTTCTGCGAAAACTCGAATATTAGAACTGGTTGAAAATCCATCATCGATATCTTTTAAAGAAATAGGTAGTTTATCATCTGATGAATATGTTGAAGTAGTTACAAAAGGTGATCGTCATTTTTTAACATCTGTGGTTACTAATTTATTTGAAGAAGGATATATAAATGCATTAATCGGTACTAAATCATTACTTGGTGAAGGATGGGACTCACCATGCGTAAATTCTCTTATTCTTGCAAGTTTTGTGGGTAGCTTTATGTTAAGTAATCAGATGCGAGGTCGAGCAATTCGGACATATCATAAAAACCCTAATAAGGTAAGTAATATCTGGCATCTTGTGTGTGTATTACCTCCTAAATTCAATCAATCTGATTTAAATTATTTTGTAGAAGATAATGAAAATGAAGACATAGAGACATTAATTCGCCGTATGGATAATTTTTTAGGATTACATTATACATTAGACACAATAGAAACAGGTGTAGGTAGACTAACTGCTATTGAGCAACCCATTACAAAAAAGAGAAATGTCTATAAAACAAATAAAAAAATGCTTAAACTATCATCTAACCGTGTCAATTTAAAAGCAAGGTGGGATAAATCACTAGCGATACTTAGTGATATGGAGGTTGTAGAAGAAGTATGCAAAGAAAATAAACCTGTGACAGTTGTATTACTCTTTGATTATATTCGCTATATCGTTGTATTTATTATCATTTCTATGGTTAGGTTAGCTGGTGTCCCAATGAATTCAATTAATGATCCAACTTTTGGAACAGTCCTTATTATATTCATTTGTATCTTAGTAATTATTATCATGGTTGTTAAAATTGTTTTATGCTTAAATCCATTAAAATCTTTACATAAGATAGGTAAAGGGGTAAGGAAGGCACTTATAAATACAAATCAATTTAATAGTGAAAATCACCGTGTAGAAACTGTCCATGAAGAGTTTCTAAATGCGATTTATCTTGTTGGTGGTAGCAGCCATGATAAAGCTGTTTTTGCAAAGTGTATGAAAGAAATATTTAGTGATATTGATAATCAACGATATATTTTATATGCTCCACGCTTAAAACGAAAAAGCTATGGTTATTATCCAATACCAGATATCTTTTCGAAACGTAAAGAGGATGCACAAGAATTTGCTTCTACAATGAAAAAATATATTGGTTCATACAAGGTTGTATATACACGTAGTCCTAAGGGAAGGCTAATTTTGTTGAAAGGAAGAAAATACGCATGGACTAATCGTCAAAATCGTATTTTTACCAAAAAGAAAGTAAAAGGTGCATTAGAATAAAAGAGTTATATTTAATATAGTTCATACTGAAATGATGAACAGTGTAATTTATAAGTACTAGTATATGACATAAAGAAATGTTTAATAGAAAAAGTACATGGTCTGTTTAAAAAATTAAAATACCAATTCTCAAATGCAAGGAGAAGGAATGTAAAATGAAATTGATTTTTTTTAAAAGAAATAAGATAAATAATATATGTAAAAAAGCAGATAAGTTACTATGTACCGGTAGTTGGAAAGAAGCAATCGAATTGTATCATTTTGCTCTATCTATTTTACCAAAGCCAATAGAAAGTAATGATGCATATAATTGGCTTTATGTTGTAATAGGTGATGTTTACTATGTAAACTCAGATTTAAATAATGCTTTATTACATTTAACTAAAGCATATGAAAATGAAGAAAAAAATGGATTTATGTTTTTAAGACTAGGTCAAGTTTACTTTGATTTAGGTGAAAAGGAAAAAGCAAAAGAATTTCTAAAAGTGGCTTTTCTAACTGAAGGAAGAGAAATCTTTTATGATCAAGATAATAAATATCTAGAACTAGCTATTTTGGATTATGTATCAAAAGAGAAGTCAAAATGGTTTTCATTATCTAAAGAAAATCAACATATAGAAGACGATTACTTTAAACTGGATAAATTGTATTTACAAAACAATTGGGAAGAAATATATTCTTCAAAAGTTGAATTATATAATAATTTACCAGAAGAATTAAATCAAAATAGTATTGTTTGGTTTTTGGTCAAGGATATTCTAGAAGCTTGTATTTTTCTTCGTAAAATAGAAGAGTTAGATACTTGGTATACTAAGCTACTAGTTGCAAGCGAGTCAAGAATGTCAAACGGTGAAAATCAAGTTTGGGAGGCATTAATCCAAATAAAAAAAAGAAATGATAAAAAAGGGGAAGAATTATTAAATCAAGTCGTTAAACTATGCAGTATTAAGCGAATAAAGAATTTTTACCACTTTAATAATCAAGTATATAAATACTATAAAAAACAAATAGATGAAATCTAATTGTAATTTATTGTAGTAGGTGTACAAGTGTTGTTAATTAACAATACTTATATTACGTATAAATATATTGTAGCTATTAAAATTATTAGATGTATATAAATATATAATGGAGGGTTCATATGAGACATTTAGGTACTAAGGAAATACAGACAAGTAGATTAGTTCTAAGAAGATTTAAGGATAGTGATGTAACTTTGGCTTTTAATAATTGGTGTAATGATGATATGGTTACAAAATATCTTACATGGCCAGCACATAGTAGTATAGAAATTACAAAAATGGTTATAAACGATTGGATAAAGTCATATGAAAATGATAACTTTTACCAATGGGCAATAGCATTAAAAGATACTGATGAACCAATAGGAAGTATCTCTATAGTTCGAATAGATGAAAAGACTAATAGTGTAGATATAGGATATTGCATTGGAACAAAGTGGTGGAATAAAGGAATTACTACAGAAGCATTTATGGCACTATTGTCATTTATTTTTAATGAAATGAAAGTTAATCGAGTTGAAGCAAGACATGATTCTAATAACTTTAACTCAGGTAAAGTGATGATTAAATGTGGTTTAAAATATGAGGGAACATTAAGACAGTCTGATTCTAATAATCAAGGTATAGTCGATGCAGTTTACTACAGTATTCTAGCTAATGAATATAATACAAAATAACTAAAACATGCAAAAAATAAGATAATTGTCCTAAAATCTTATTTTAAAATTGCAGAAATGATTGATGTTTATCCAGATGGTAGTCAATAGGTTATTGGTACATACGATAGCATAAAAAAAAGATTTACGGAGGAGTAATCAATGAAAACACAAGGAGAATATGGAGTTTATGGTGGCAAAGTTTATGAATTAAATGTAGTTGATGTTGATGAGTGTTATTTGGTTTCAAGTGACAAATTAGAAATAAATAACGGATTTGATATTGTTACCAAGTCAGGTACATATTTAAAAAGTATAGAATACAGTGATTTGTCATACATATATGAGATTAATGCGATTGTAGTTTATGATGGTGTGGAATTTATGGCATCTTATATAGAAAATGGTGAAGTTATGCTTTATTATATGGGCGCATATGAAATTGCAGCCAAATATGATATGAAAATGTATGATAGATGTGTCTATTTTAAGTATGTTCCACTAACCACTGTAGAGTATATTGCTCAAACATGGACACCATACAAAAGATATATAGATCAAGTAAGTAAATCAGTCGTAAAAGATGGGTTAATTGAGTTAGAAGGAACAAGAGTGATATATAATGAACGAGAATATGGATATATTGAAGTATCTAAAGAAGAATGTTATATTGTATCGAACAATCCGATTGATATCTATAATGGATTTGATGAGTTTGAAGCAAATCGATATCGTA
>CAYJPL010000026.1:25679-29058 GCA_964372125.1 uncultured Erysipelotrichales bacterium | reverse complement strand
TAGGACATTTTCATTTTATAATATACTAAGACATTATCACTTTAGATTCAGAGTACCACAACCGCATCACATAAAATCATTTGACTTAAACACGATATATGATACAATTATTATATGAAAAATTTTATTCATGAAAGGGGAATCTATGAAAAAATTATTATCTTTGATGTTATCAGTATTGCTGGTGTTTTCAACTAGTACACAATTACAGGCTAGTGAAGAAAATAATGTGGTAACATCAATAGAATCATTACCAAGTGAAATATTATTACAGACAGTTTATGTGGGGCAAACAGCTAGTCCAACATTACCAGGTAGCGTTCTTGCTACCATTGATGGCAAGCAAGTAGAGCTAGAGGTTGAATGGACACTAGAAGGGGATAGTGAATTTAACACTAGTGTAGAAGCTTTGTTTAGTTACGTAGCATCTGCACCAGGCTATACTCTTAGTGACGGTGTAGTTCTCCCAACAATTATCGTATTAGTAGATGATTTGCAACCTATGCAAAGGAATACTACTAGATCAGTTGATGTAGATGAATATGGCTATTCATTCGAGGCAGCCACAGGGACGCTAACAGTAAAAACTACTGATGGTGCAGTTAACTGGAGAGATAACAGCTCAATAAGTAAAAATGATGTACTTACTGTAATTTTTAACGAAGGTGTTATAAGAGTTGGTAGAATGTCGATGGAGGACTGTATAAATCTTACAGATGTAACTATTCCACAATCAGTAACGTACATTGCTGAATATGCATTTGAGGGATGTTCAAGCTTGACCGAAATAGAATTGCCAGAGAACCTAACAAGCATTGGTACATCTGCATTTAGCTATAGTGGATTAAGAAGTGTTGATATACCAAATAGTGTTACAAACATTAGTTCATCTGCATTTGCATTTGTGAATTCACTTGAAAGTGTGACTTTACCAAGAAACAATGAAACACTTACTATTGGAAATCAGGCTTTTCGATCTGCTGGATTAAAAAGTATTGTTATACCAGGAAATACAGTTTTAGGAACTTACGTATTTGGTTATAATGATTCACTTACTTCAATAGTTATGGAGGAAGGAATAAGTGAAATTCCTGATGGTACATTTTCAGGATCGAGCTATCATTATAGTATTGTAGTACCTAGTACAGTAACAAAAATCGGACAAACCGGACTAAAAGTTAGAGGTGCCGAGTATGTGTACTTTTCAGGTGATAAACCTGTCCTAGGTTCAGGGGCACTTCCAACTACAACAGTGTATTATAACCCTGAAGCATCAGGATGGACAGAGGCAGATGGTATACCAGGGTATCCAATTTTTTATACATTAACAAACACTCAAGCAAGCAAAACGCAGCCATTTGTAGCAGCTAATGAAAATTTTAATGTAACATTATCTCCAATTGGTGATTATATATTACCACAGGAAGTTGAGATTAATGTGAATGGAACGCCACTTACAAGTGGATATACATATACAAGCTCAACAGGAGAATTAGTTATTGAACAATCAAGTATTACTGGTACTGTTGAAATTATTGCGACAAATCAAGTAAATAATAATTTAGAATCAGTATCGCAAGGTCTAGTGCTTTTAGGTGCTGAATATACGCCGACTATTGTCTATACTGGGGGTGTAGCAAACGGAAACGAGGCAGTTGTTGAATATAAATCAAATGATGCATCTGATGAGACATATACAAGTACACAACCAACAGTACCTGGTAAGTATGTTGTCCGTGTAAGCTCTACTGGAAGTGATATCGTAAAAGATAAAGTAGTAACTGCAACTTTTGAAATCGCTGATGGGGTTAGTATTGAAGCTGGAAACGTTACTCTTAGTGAGGAAGCTGGAACTACTTATTATCAAGTGGGTAGTGAAACTAGAGTAGCTTACACTGGGAGAATTCAAATGTCAGGTACGGTGGACAATACAAATGTAATTATTGTAGATAGTGGAGAACATGATATTATTTTTAATGATTTAAGTGTTACTCACTATAAATATTCACCTCTAGAAATAAAGTCAGGGGCAACAGCAAATATCACCTTATATGGGGATAATGATTTGATTTTTGAACAAATTTATGGAGATAGATATGATAAAAATACTATCGCTGTACCATATGGTGCTACTCTAAGATTTAATGAAGACAGTACTGGATCATTAAATGTAAAAGCAGTGGCAGGACGAAGCGGAGGTCTGGGCTATCAAATAAATATAACAACGATAGGAGGTATTTATGAGACCGGTACCGGAAATATGTATTTCTTAGGTGGGACAATTAATGTTATTGGTGATGGTGGAGTAGGAATTGGTATGGAGTCAACTCCATGGTACCCAGCAAACTATGGAGAACTTGTGTTTGATGGTGCAACGGTTAGTGTTAGTGCAAAGTTTGCCACTATCGGATATGCTGATAATGTTGAGGAACAAGAATATCCTATTTATATTTTAAGTGGGACAGTGATTTCGGAAACAGGAAGATACGGTATTGGTAGAGAACAGACAACTGTATATACAAGCAAAGATGGTAGACAAGGAACTGCGTTTATATCTGCTAACGTATTAGAATCGACAATTGATTTAACGAATACACATGCAATTCTTTTTGTAGGTGAATCTGGAACTGTATATGGAAATCAAAGTGTTGGGGATTTCAATACAATTAATAGTGGTGCATCGTTACGAGTACTTGGTAGCAGTACGCTTACAATACCAACTGGAGAAACACTACAAAATAATGGAACATTTATTTTAGAAGGAACATTATCTGGAGAAGGGGCATTGTCAGGTGATGGAGTTTATCAAGTTACGTTACGTGATGAACACATTAACGCTCCTGATTTAGGATATACAGGTGCGGTATTAACACCTACTGTTACAATTGATGATACGATGGAAATTAAAGAAAAAACATTTGAAGTATTAAAAGCTGATTATGTACAAACATTTGAAAAGTTGAATGCAGGTGCATGGGAAGCAACTGATGAAATTATTGATGAAGGAACGTATCGAGTTGTATATACAAAAGGAGATGCTGTTGCTAGCAAAGAATTTAAAGTTGTTGGAAAAACTTCTCTTACAGGTGCAGAGTTTAACGTATCTGATTACATCTATAATGGTGTATCACAAATTCCAATGATTGAAGTTGTTTTAGCAGGAAAAGTTATAGATTCTTCACAGTACACACTATCATATAGTAATTCAAATGGTGGTGGAGCTGATACTACGAATGTAGGAACAATTACGGTAATTGTAACAGCTACTGGAGCAGGAATTTACGAAGGAACAATTAGTAAAACATATTCAATATCACCAAAAGAAGTTACACCAACAATTGAAACAATCGCAGATCAAACATATACAGGAAGTCAAATC
>CAYJPL010000026.1:0-25579 GCA_964372125.1 uncultured Erysipelotrichales bacterium | reverse complement strand
CTGATTACACAGTAAGCTACGGCGAAAATGTAAATGTAGCTAATGGAGGAACAGCGACAGTAACATTAATGGATAACTATAGTGGAACTGCAAATGCTGATTTCAATATCGTTGCAAAAGCAGTTACACCAACGATAGAAACAATCGCAGATCAAACATATACAGGAAGTCAAATCACACCAGAAGTAGTGGTAAAAGATGGATCTGTAGTCCTTACGTTAGATACTGATTACACAGTAAGCTACGGCGAAAATGTAAATGTAGCTAATGGAGGAACAGCGACAGTAACATTAATGGATAACTATAGTGGAACTGCAAATGCTGATTTCAATATCGTTGCAAAAGCAGTTACACCAACGATAGAAACAATCGCAGATCAAACATATACAGGAAGTCAAATCACACCAGAAGTAGTGGTAAAAGATGGATCTGTAGTCCTTACGTTAGATACTGATTACACAGTAAGCTACGGCGAAAATGTAAATGTAGCTAATGGAGGAACAGCGACAGTAACATTAATGGATAACTATAGTGGAACTGCAAATGCAAACTTTGTAATTATTAAAGCTCCAGGTTTAGACATGAGCGAAGATGTGATTGGAAGTTATGTGGTAGATGGTGATTATTTTACATATACCATTACGGCAATCGCTGGCGCTGAATACTCAATAGACGGAGTTACATTCCAAGATAGTAACGAGTTTACAGGATTTAATGCTGGAGATGTGATTACATTTAGTGCTCGCATGAAAGAAGTAGCAAACTACTTAAGTGGAGCAATTAAGGAAGGTGTACCTGTTGTATTCGAAAAACAAATTAATCCAACTATACCAACTTCATTTGAAATGACATATGCAGTGGATTATGATAGTGAAACATTTACAATCACAATCCCGGTAGTAGAAGGAGCTGAATACAGTTTCGATGGAACAACATGGAGTGAGGTAAATACATTAACAGGTGTGGATATAAATAGTACAGTAACAGGGTATGTTCGCATGAAAGAAACACCAGTGTATGTAACGGGTGAAAATATTACAACATCAACAATAACAACACCAATGTATAAATATCCAGTAGTTAGCTTTGATACAAATGAAGGAGAACTAGATGGAGAAGCATTGGTAGAAGTAGATAGAGATGGATATCTTATTTCATTGCCAACTGCAACAAAACTAGGATACTTGTTTGACGGATGGTATACAGCCAACAATATCATGGTAAAAATAGGTGATATATATACAGAAGATACAACGTTATATGCAAAATGGACTGGAAAGCCAACGGTGATTACAAGTGGAAATAATCAAGTTATCACACAAGGAGATACATTGAGTGTTACATCGGATGGTGAGTTTAGTTTATTTGAACAAGTTCTAGTAGATGGAAAAGTAGTTGATGCAAAACATTATACAGTAGTAGAGGGAAGTATAGTCGTTACATTGAATGGTGAATACACACAAACGCTTAGTGTAGGAACACACGAATTAACGGTCGTCTCAGCTGGAACTATGGCAACTACAACGTTTACAGTAAAAGCGCCAGAGAGTGTAATTACACCAACAGGAGATACAACATCAGTTGTGGTATGGATGTTATTATTAGTGACAACAGGAACTATAATGACTGTAACAAGAAAAAGAAAAGAAGTGGATGAAATAAACGGGTAATCAAGTATTTTCCGAATAAGACAAAAAAATAATGTAAAATTATTTTAGGGTTTTACTCAAGTCTCAAAGGAGCCTGTAAATAATTTTGTGTAAACTCAAATCCTCTAATGGTAGAATGAACTAAAACTACCAAAGGAGGATTTTTGCTGTATATACATATAACAAATACATGAAAAGATTGTACTACATTAGAATAAAGGTAATGTGCTAGCATTTCATGAATTTAAACTGAGTTTAGATATCCCATAAAATGTATCAAATAATTGTGATTATGTAAAATAACGGTTATAAAATAGTTATAACTAATATAGAGGAGGTTAAATATGTCTAAGAATTTTTTTAAAGTTAAGAAAATAACTACTTTTTTTGTATGTTTTTCATTAGTGTTATCATACTTTAGTGTGTCAGCTTTGACAAATCAAGTTGAAGCTATAATATCAGGTAGTTGGGAAGACTACGTTGATGATACATGGACTCATGAAACACCAATAACTACACCATAGCAACTTGCAAAATTTGCAAAAGAGGTTAATGCGGGTAATCATTATGAAAACCAAACAATAACTTTAGGTGCAAATATTGATTTAGGTGAACATTATTGGATACCTATAGGAGATATTTCAAACGTGAGTGTTTATGATTCTAAAAAGTTCAAAGGTACTTTTGATGGAAACAATTATGAAGTACATAATGTAAAAACAAATGATCCATCTAAAAGTTACCAAAGTTTCTTTGGAATTGTAGGGGACAGTGCAGTTATAAGAGATTTAGGTCTTATAAACCCCAATATAGT
The DNA here is from genome assembly GCA_964372125.1 of uncultured Erysipelotrichales bacterium. Lineage (GTDB taxonomy): Bacteria > Bacillota_I > Bacilli_A > Erysipelotrichales > Coprobacillaceae > Tannockella. The sequence goes on along the minus strand of CAYJPL010000026.1, from coordinate 23,116 downwards.
AGGAGATAGAGGTGTTAGTGTATTAGTCGCATATCAAAATGGTGACGATATAGTAACTATTGAAAATTGTTATGTTGAAGGTGGAACTGTTTCTGGTATAGCTATGGTTGGAGGATTAGTAGGAGAATTGTCTATTGCTGGTTCCACGGGTTCAGAATCGACAATCAATATAAATAACTCTTATTGTAATAATCTTAATATGGTCGGGCGCAATGAACAAACTCGTTATCTAGATTATGGTGGATTGGTTGCTTCGGGTGAAGGAACAATAAATATTTCTAATAGCTATTTTTCTGGTGGTGCTATTACTATTGGAGCGTATGCTTATTCTGGTTCATATGAAAGGAATATAGTTGCTATAGGTGGTTTGGTTGGAACTGGTCGAGAAGGTCATATAACAAACTCTTATTTTTCATCAACGTCTACTTCATATACGAATCCATCTGAAATAATGGGTAAAATAATCGGTGGAATTGTTGGAGAAGGTGAGATAAGTATAGAAAATTGTTATAGTGACTTAAGTTCTTTATCAATTGAAGGTGACGTAGATAAGATTTACTTGGGTGGAATTATCGGTTCATGGGCAGATAATGATAGTATTAAAAATTCATATTGGTTATATGATGCTTCAAAAGGACTTGGAGTAGAGCGTTTAGTAGGTTACAGAGATAATTCTGATTTTTCAAATAATGTGTCATATTTTAATACCGAGCTACAATTACATAATACTGTTACAGTAAATGGAATTGTTGAAAACAAGTTAAATGAAGCATTAAATGGATGGGTAATAGATAATTATAATAACAAAGATTATAATGGGTGGGTAGAATCCGCTGTAAATGGTTATCCTTCATTTGCGACTACAACATTCTTGTCGGTTGATAGTACGGCAATATTAGTTGATCCAGGCGACTCTTTTACATTAACTGCCATTTTAAAAGATTCTTCAAATAATTTGTTAAGTGATAAAGATATAGTCTTTTATCAAGTAATAGATGATAGTACAATTGAACTAGGAAAAATGAAGTCAAATTCTAATGGGGAGGCATCACTTACTATTGATACAGCTAACCCACCTGTAGGTTTTGATCCTTCAATTGAAGATACAACTTTTATAGTAGAATTTGAAGGGAATAGTTCATATGCGAGTTCAAAAGACAATATACAAATTACGATAAACCCAAAAAATAAAATTGATCCAAAAGACGTAGCAAATGATATCTTTGAATTTACACCACCAACAAATCTATTTTTTGATGGAAATGCTAAAACTGCAACAGTAACTGGAAAGTCATCAGGAGAAATGGTTGCTCCAACAGGAAATATAATAGTTAAATATTATAGTGAAGATGGCACTGAAGTTGTAAGTCCAACAGAAATAGGAAAATATATAGTAAAAATAGATTATGAATCAAGCTCAGAAAGTGATAATTATTCAAGTTCAACGGATATAACAAGTGATAGTTGGAATTTTACAATCACAAAAAAACATGATTGGGGAAATGTTTCTGCAATAGAAAATATTGTACATTATGTTGATCAAGATGGAAAAACAAGTGTTGAAGTTGATGGAAATAACATAATTTGGTTGAAAGATGAATCTGCTGGTACGTCATCGTGGTATGGTCTTGATAATACAAAAGGTGTATTTGAAGAAGGTTCTAGATTCTATGTACAAGGTATTAGTAAACAAGACAATATAGATGAATGGAATACATATTTTGATAAAATAGATGAAAATAAGAATATTAAAATAAATGAAGAAAAAACTTGGATATTCTTAATTGGAGTAGTTTCACCTAGTGGTGAAGAATATGTAGAATTTGATGTGGAACTACCAGTCTACGTACAACTACGTGAAGACTTGTCTAAGGATGATTTACATTCAGTTTATATATCAGATAATACCGATGAAGTCGTTCCAAACAAATCCGTACAAGATTTTACATATCCAGAAGGAAGTAGTGACTTTGTAGAATTATCATTAACACATTTTTCTCCATATGCTGTATTCGAAGCTACATATGTTGAAGATCCTGTTACTGAAAATAATGATGCAGTAGATACTAGTGATTCAACAAATACGACTATCTTTATTACAAGTAGTATACTTTCATTACTAGGATTCGTTATTTTTATAAGAAATAAAAGACTAGATTAAATATATGTATTAGTAAATAAAAAACATAAATAAGTATAGCTTGGAATAGAGGTAAAATGAGTTCAACACTATTTTAGCTCTAGGATAAGCATTGAGACAAATAACTATTGATTAGTTGTTTGTCTCTTTCTTTATATAAACTGGTATTTAAATCATGATATAGAAATGAAGTGTTTTCATTAAATTAAAATATATAATGCAAATATACTACATTTAATAGCATTATTGCGATAGTTTTACATAATCTATACTACTTAACAATATTTCTACACAATACATACAATTTCATTGTTAATTCTACATTATATATAAAAAATATTCACATAGTACTTTGCTATTCTATTGTGGAATAGAGAGGTGATAATTATGCTAGATATTAAAATAGATTCAAGAAAAGTAGAAAAAGGAGACATTTTTGTCGCTATTAATGGAAGTGTCTGTGATGGCCATAAGTTTGTTGAAGATGCACTTCGTAATGGTGCAAGACAAGTTATAGTGGAAAAGGATGTTGGTAATTATTCAAACGTTGCTAAAGTTTCAAGTACAAAAAAATTCTTAGAAAATTATCTTGATATAAAATATGGACATCTTATAGCTGATTTAAAAATAATTGGAATTACTGGTACAAACGGAAAAACTACAACAACACACTTTGTGTATCAAATGTTACAAAACGCTGGTATTGATTGTGCAATGATTGGTACTTTAGGATTTGTGACTAAAGAACATACACAAACACTTGTAAATACAACACCAGATATTGTTACATTGTATGCATGCTTATTAGAGGCTGTTGAAAAGGGTTGTAAAGTAGTTGTAATGGAAGTAAGTTCTATTGGATTAGAACAAGAACGTTTGGGTAAGATTCTTTTTGATGTAGTAGCATATTTAAATTTATCGTTAGACCACTTAGATTATCATCATACAATGGAACACTATGCAAAAGCGAAAGCTAAGATATTACAATATCGTAAAAATAATGCTCTAACTTTAATAAATGGTGATGATGAATATCAAAATCTCTTTAAAGTAGGTAGATATTTACGTATTGGCCATAAAGGTTGTGAATATAATATTTTAAATCTATATCAAAAACAAACAAGTATACAAGTATCATTTGAAATGGAACAAAGATATTTTGTAGAGCTACCAATCATAGGTGATTTTAATGTATATAATTATATGTTTGCACTTGCAATTGCAAAAGAATTAAAAGTTGATTTTAATACGCTTATTGAAGTAAGTAAAAACATACAATTACCAAAAGGAAGAAGTAATATCATTCCTTTAGAAAAAGGGTATGCAGTTGTTGACTTTGCACATACTCCAGATGCTATTAAGAATATCTTACTTTCTTTTAAAGAAAATGCAAAAGCAAGAATTATAACTGTTGTAGGCTGTGGAGGAAATCGCGATAAAAGTAAAAGACCAATTATTGGAGAACTTGCTTCTTACCATAGTGATCATGTAATCTTTACAAGTGATAATCCAAGAAATGAAGAAGTATCTACTATAATTGATGAAATGACTTCTTCATTAAGTAGTAATAACTATGAAATTATAACAGATAGAAGTCAAGCGATTGCTAAAGGAATAAAAAAGCTTGCTAAAGATGATCTACTACTTATACTTGGAAAAGGACATGAACAATATCAAATAATCAAAGAAAAAGTATTACCATTTAGTGATTTTGATTGTATTTATCAAAACATGTAACAAATCACTAAATATCAAAAATATATTTACAACAAAGTTGCATGCAAACATGTAAAACATAATTATAGTATGAGGATACAATACACATTTTTAAAATGTATATTGTATCTTTTTATATAAAAACTACTCGATGAATTCTAACGAAGTATATAGAGCATATTAGTTGACTAATAATGTCTATTTCCTATAATAAAATTGGTATAAAATATATGAAGTTAGGATGAGATAAATGAAGAAAATAATTGTATCAATATTTACTGTTTGTATAACGCTATTAGGAACTATTACGTTAGTAGATGCTAGTGAGTATATTAGGAGTATAAAAGAAGGTGATACACTAGAAGTGACAATGAATATTATCAATGAACAAGACATTGAAGGAGTATCTTATATTGAAGGAGAACTTGAATATAATGAGGAAGTTTTTAGTACGCCAACTGCTCTAAATATCACGGTATCAGATAATATAACAGATATTCAAATAATAAATAATAAGATAATCGTTAAATATTTTCCAACAGATACAGAAGAATTTATAACAGTATCTTTTGAAGTTAAGGATGACGTTAAACAAGGACAAGAAGATATAACAATAAATAATCTATCACTCTATAATGATAGTCAAAGTATTACCTTAGATGATGTTGAATATAAGGTGGATGTTATTGAAAACCAAACTAGTCAGGAATTAGAACAGGAACAAGTTGAAGTTGAAAAAGATTTATCAATTAATCATATATCAAGTAATATAAATACGTTATATATTGCGATTGCACTTATTGTTCTTGGGATTGTAATTTTGGTAGTCGCTATTAAAATGTCGAATAGAAAATCTAAATTATTATCAATTGTATTGATAATAATAGGTATTATATTATTACTATTTACAATCTTTAAAGGTCAAAATTATGACGTTAATAATGATGGTAAGGTAGATAAAACAGATGTTGAAGAAGTAAAGCAACATATACTAGCACTTGAAGAAGAGGTGATTGTTCCTAATTCCTCAACCGATGATACGACATCAACAAATACTACTAGTCAAGGTAATTACGATGTAAATGGTGATGGTGAAGTCGACTTTGAAGACTTAGGAGAATTAGAAGAAGAAGTAGAAAAAAATGAATTAGAAAACTTTACAACACAAATTGTTATAGATGACTACTATTATAATAAAGATGAACAAGTTAGCTTTGATATTGTATTAAATAATAACGCTAATTATCATATGACAAAATTAATCATTAATGGAGAAGCTGCTGAATTTAAATATGATGAATATTCAAAATCATATAATGTACAAATTGAAGGGTATAAAGAAGCTGGTATAATTGATCTTACAATTGATGAAATAACACTTGCTAATGGATCAGTATTTAAAAACCAAGGTACCATCAGTATAGAAATTCTTAAAGATGAAGTTTCCATAGATGCATTTGGAGTAACATATAACAAAGAAGACAAAAGTGCCGATATTTCATTTAATATAATAAACAATGACTTAGTAGCATTACCAACTGCAAATGCAAATGTAGTAATAGATAGTACAAGTGTACACTCATCTACATTTACAAATGGTTTAAATAATATTAATGTACCAGTTAATTATAATACAATCTATACTGTATCAATGAGTCTTGAATACAACATAGACAGTGATACATTGGAGCAAGTTGAAAACAATCAACGTATTGCTACTTATTCATATATATTTAGAGTATTAGAAGATGGTACAGTAGAAATTAGTACTCCTGAAATTGGTTTTGATCAAATAAATGAAATTAAATTACTTAATACAAGCATTGTTGATACAACATTTACACAAATCGACAAAGTCGCAAAAAATGATACATTCTATATTATGTACGATTTTGAACTTGTTGGAAGTGAGCGTCCTACACATGTACTTATCAATGATACATATTATCCATTACATGAAAAAGATAATAGTGAAGTCATCCAACCAGAAAATAATTCTATTAAAAAAACATATTATGTAGAAATGTCTTTGGATACTAGTGGAGATCAAGTACTTACATCAAGTAATATTAAAACAACGTTTGGAATAGAACGAACTATAGAGGCGACAAACACAGTTCAAGTTATAAAAGAAAAACCAACACTTACCATTGGCGAGACTACAATTAATACCTCACAGATGCAAGCAAATATAAGTGTTACTGATAATGATGGTGCTTTACAATCAATGAAATACATAGTCTACAATAAAGACAATATTGCAGTTTATGAAGCTACAATAAATATTAATGATACAGTAATTTCTATACCAGTTGATGAATACACTAGTGGTACTTACACATTTAAAATACTAGGAACATATAGTTTAGAAACTGGACAAACAATTGAAGAAGAACTTGCAAGTGATAACTTTGAAGTTATTACAACAAGTAATATTACAAGTTTTACAATTAATAAATCACATATTGAAAAATCGGATACAATTATTGCTACAATTGCCTTAGATACAAATAGCATGGACGATGTTACATCTTTTGTCATCAACAATACAATTGTTGATGCAAATAAAGTAATTGATGGATTATATACTGTTGAACTTGATATTAACTCATCAACATCAGGACTTAGAGATATTGTTTTATCAAAAGTGAGCTTTCCAAGCTCAGTTGATGTAGTTGTAAACCAAGCTACTCAAGTTGAAGTTTTAAAATCGCCACTTAGCATTAGTGAAGTAACAATTGGTGAAAACACTTTAGACAGACAGGTAACATTAGAATATACAATTATTGATAATGATAACTCTCTAGTAAACAGTGAATTAGTAGTTCGTGATTCTTTAGACAATGCAACTCACCGTATAGCGGTCATTCCTGGTCTTAATACTCACGCTATTGATGTCGATGTAAATGAAGTATACTCAGTAACAATTGATGCTACGTGGAAAAAAGATATCGCTGGTACAATGAGCGAGGAAATTAATTTATATACGCATGATATTGGTATAACAGAAGATTATGATTTTACATTTAGTAATGTTCATACAATAGATAATGAAATCTACTTTGATAAAAATGAAGAATTCAAACTACTGTTTAATAGTACCAATGCCACTGTATATATACCAACACACCTTACTGTAAATGACGTTGAATATGCAGTATCAAAAGAAAGTGAAAATTTATATTCAATAACTCTCACAACGCCAGATACTAATGGTGTACAAGATTATACAATTACAAGTTTAAAACTAGAAAACGGACATGAAGAAGAACTTGATAATACGTATCAAATTGATGTATTAAAAGATGTACCAGTAGCTAGTGACTTTAGATATGAAATATTAGACAATGATGATGTAAGAGTATATATTGATATATTAAATAATCTTGCTATTACAAATTACGAGATTGTTATCAATGATGGTACAAGTGATGTTTATACAAATAATGCAGTTAGTAAAGATACTGCTTATATTGATTTTACACCTTCAATTAGTGACACATATAATGTTCAAATACGTGCTCAATATGACTTAGATTCAAATATATTATCAAGTGATGAAAATGCATATAATGAAGTATTAGTTGATGAAACATTAGAAGTAATTGGTGAATTTGTAGAAATCAAAGATATTAAAGAATTAATTTTATATAAAGCAACAGGTGACACATCAACTATTATTACTAGTCTAAATATTAATGATTTAAACAATACAGATTACTTTGTTCAAATAACTGATGAATTTAATAACACTAGATATGCTGATGTTAAAGGTCATACAATAAAAGACAATAACTTATATTTAGAATTAGACATCGAAGATAGTATTACCTTAGACGGTACAAGAAAATCAGGGACTAGTGTTCAATATGGAATGATAATTGATAATATCGTAGTAAAACAAACGTTTGAAATGTTTGTTGACGAATTAATCGCAAATCCTAATGGTACAATTGAAATAAAAAACAACTTAGATGCAAGTAAATACCAAACCGAACTTACATATTATGTAAATAACTTTACAGGAACAATTGAAGGGAATGGTTATACAATATCAAATACAACAGTACCATTATTTAATGAATTAAATAATGCAACGTTAAATGATATTGTAATAGAAAATGCTAATGTAAAAAATTCTTCAATTATTAGTGTTGTAGCACAAGGTACAACATCATATTCAAATATTCATATTTATGATTCAACGATAACAAGTGGAACAAATACCGGTGCATTCATTGGTGAAACAAAAGCTAGTAGTAATGTAACAATTACGAATTCATCAACGAATAACACTACTATAAAAGGTGCAAAATGGACTGGTGGACTTGTAGGGAAGCAATATGGAACACTTACAATAACAAACAGTTATGTTCAAGGAAGCGTAACTACGTCAGCTGATGCAACAGGTGGAGTACTTGGTGAGGCATATGGAAACATTATTTTTGATAAAATATATGCCGATATTACATTATCCACAAATGGTACATTTGGTCGTGGTGGTATCGTTGGGTATGGTGGTGGAGGAAGTAAGACAATTAAAAACACCATTTCACTAGTTACTGGAGTTGATGCTCAGGATGGTCATAAACTAACAGGATATGGTTCATATGCATTAGAAAATGTATATACTTTAACTGATAGTACACTAGTAAATCAAACAAATGCTAATATCACAAATATATCAAGAAGTGATATTAATAAAGAATTTATTCAAGATAATTTAAACTTTGATCCAACGATTTGGGATATTGAAGGGATTAGTGATGTCGGTAATATGCCTTCATTAATAGGTGCAAAATCAAATGATAGTGATATCAAACCAGATAATGTTGAAATTCCAAATTATGATCATGTTTTAACCCTTGATTCATACTCACCATCAAAAGATATTGCATATCACAATATGAATGTAATGATTCCACACCTAGATGTAGAGACACAAATTAGATTTGGAAATCTAATTGCGGATGATCACATATTAAACACTGTTAAAATAAACACTATTTACCCTATTGATAATGATGGTAACTTAGTAATTGGATTAAATAGAGACAATCAAGACAGTATTGTAAAAATACGTATTATTATGGAAAATAATGAAATTATTGAATACGATGTAACATTTGAAAAAATATTAGATAGTGTTACTGTATATCAGGTACCAGATTTAGGAATTAAATATAATTATTCTAAACTTGTATTTAATAACCATAATGATGCTTACACAGAAATTCTAAACATGGCAAATGAACTTTCTTATGATCAAATTAGTGAACTTACTAGTGACGAGGAAGATAGACTGTACGTAGATTACTATAATGACTACTTTAAAGCAAAAATGCCTAGTGAAGTATTAAATATACTTGAAACTATGCCAGAATACACATTTACAAATGATAGTCAAAATATTATCAATAAAGTAAAATCAGATTTATCAAGTGATAGAAACTTAGAAGCAATATTATATGTATCTAATTACTTTGATAAAAACTATAACTTTGACATTGGAATTGCTGATGATATGTCAGATGTATTATTCTATGGAAGTGATTTACATGCTGACGTAGATACAAGTGCATCAATGTTAGTAAGTGAAGTGTTACAAACAACTAGTGATAATCGTGCAACTAATAAAACAATTGACTTTTATAATAATATATTGAAGCCAAAATATAGTGAGCAAGAAATAAAAACTTTCTTAGAAACATATATTTATGAATTAACTTTATCAAATGATGCAGATAAGTGGTTTGCAGATCAGTTTACAGGAATACTAGAAGAAAGAAAACTACAAGGTGAGGGGTTAGAAGATGTTAGATATACTGCATGGGATCAAATAAATAATAGAAATCATTTATTAATCCCAATCTTAAGTATGCCTGGTGATACGCAAGATGATATGTATATAATATCTGGACCAACTCAAATTACTTTTGGAAGTTTGAATCGTTATCAACCATATCTAGATGGTGATGTTGAAACAATGCGTGAGAATATATCACACTATGCAGATATGACACTTGCATTCTATGAAAATTCAGCAACATATCAACCAAATCCAGTAAAATGGTTTAATGAAAGAACAAATATTCAATATGATACTCGATTTAAGTTTCCAGAAGGAGCACCAACACCAGGAACTCAAGAATTTGGAACGAGTGAAGATCCTGTATTTAAATGGGTAAATGAATCTATAAAGATTCAAGCAGCAGCAAATGGCACAGGTGCATATGCTAATGGTACGGATGTTTACTGGGTTGTTTATTCAGTACTATGGTCAGATTTCTCATTTAGCGTATGGACACATGAAACAGCTCACAATCAAGATGGTAGATATTTCTATGATGGTAATTGGCGTAGAACTGGTACTGGTGCTGAAGATCATGCTGACTACAATATTGCTCAAAACATGAAAGAAGGACATCTTACTCCTAATTTACGTTATGACCTAGATACTTCATCAGAGTTGAGTGTAAACATATATATGGATCGAATTCACGGTGCAGAAAATATCCATGATTTCTATGATGATATGTTTGATGCATATTACATGTTAGATTATCTAACTGCTCAAGCATTCTTTAAACTATCTCCTGAGGAACAAGCAAACCTAGTTACTCAAGTATTCTATATGGGAACTGATGGTACGTTAAAAGAAGAAGCAAGTGCAACTACTGAACATACACATTATCAAAAAGTTACCGCTGAAGAAATAGAAGCCATGAATCTAAAAACAATGCAAGATTTATGGGATAACCGTATTGTATTTAGAAACAGTGCGATATATGGAAATAACATATATGAGACAAGTACTCACTATGATATATTATGGTATCATCCATATAATGATGAACGTGTAGCAGATGGTACAGTATTTAAAAGAACAAGTTATGAAATGCTTGGTGTAGGTGGTATTGAAGGTCGTATTGCATATGCCAGTGGACAGTCAGAAAATGACTTAGAAGCTATTCAAAATGTTACAGGTGATTCTACAATGACATGGGAAAAATATAAAATGTCAAGATGGCAAGAAGTAGAAGCTAACCTAGAGACAACAAATTACTTTGATGTGGATGAGGTTATTGATAAATATGTTATTGCACTAAAAGAAGATGCAAAAACAGGAACACGTACAAATACTAATAACTTACGTAGTACTTTATATAATGCTATTAAGCATGATAGTGAAGACTTTGATAATGGCTCAGATGGATTTAATCTAGTATACAAACAAGATATATCAACAGCTCAACAATTAATAGATGCTGTTAATAGTAATGAATGGGGATCATATCGTTTAGTAAGTAATTTAGATTTTAGTGGAATAGCACTAGATGAAGCAACAAATGCTTATGTAACAAATAACTTTGTAGGTATTATTGATGGTAATGGATATGCCATTACTGGATTACAAGGAGCAATCTTTAATCACACTGACTATGGTCATTTTAAAAACATTACATTTAATGACATATATGTTGATGGAGAAGATACTGCATTATTATCAAATAGTGTTAATAATTCCTTAATTGATGATATTGTTGTATCAAATATTAATGTCAAATTACCACTATTTGCTTCAAAGCAAGGGAATAATGTAGAATTAACACCAACTTCATATGAAGTTACAAATTTCGAAATACACACAATGGAAGATTTATTAGAAATAGAAACGTCTACAGATCCACTTGCGAAAAAATCAAGTTACATATTAATGGATAACATTGATGCAAGTAGTATTTCAGGAAACTCAGCAATTATTAGTGGAGAATTTAGTGGAACAATTAATGGAAATGATAAAACAATCACAGGTCTACCAAAACCAATTTTTGAAAATCTAACAGGTACTGTTACAAACCTAAATATATCTTCTAGTACAGTTAATGCATATCAAACAGAATTTGGTCTATTAGCACAAAAATCGATTGGTGGTACTGTATCAAACGTTAAACTATCGGATATAACATTTACAGAATTAAAACGTGAAAAAGTTGGAAGTTTAATTGGTTATGTAGAAAATTCAACAATCACTTATATTACTTTAGAAAATATTACTATTTCGGCCCATAATGAAGTAGGGGGAATGATTGGTAAAATGTATAGCTCTAGAGTTAAAAATATTGAAGCAATAAATGTGAATATCTCACTAACAAATTTCTATGGTGGTGGTCTATTTGGACGTGTGCATAGTACAAGTATTGAAAATGTAGTTGTTGATGGTAGTGTATCAACAACTAAGACCCATAGTGGTGGGGTTGCTGGGGTATTACGTGATAATACAACACTAACAAATGTGGTTTCTAATGTTGAAGTCGTCAAGCCTGAAATAGATGATGATCGTAATTCAAATGGAGGAATCATTGGTGCATTTGAAACAAATAATGGAAGTATTACAAATGCCCTACAACTATCAGATGTACAAGCTGATATCCCTAAAATTATCTCAGTAGAAAACGATGGTCAAAATAAAGTGAATAATGGATATGAACTAACTAATAGAAGTGGAGTTTCATCTACTGGAGAAAAAATAATTTCTCTAAATAGCAGTGAAATAACTGCAGAGTTCTATCAAAACACACTTGGTCTTGATGATACCATTTGGGATTATAGTACAATTGATACATTAGGATATCCAACCATTAAATAAATATTTGAAATATCGATCAAGTAATAAACGATCAAGATACAAAAAAGTCTTTTTAAAGACTTTTTTTGTTTATACTCCATACAATAATAAAAATGATACTATGGAACTGTTATGTGATTCATCTGTTAAACATGATAAAAATTAAAGTTAATAAAGTTAATGTTCACATAATAGAATAATCTACCAATATAGATATTTTATGTAGAATATATATAAGTAGTAATTTATTACAAAATCCTATTAATTATTACATTATAGCTAATAACAACAAAGCATGAATTTATAATGAAATATATGTGCAGTGAAAGGAGGAATATCAAAACTTGATGTATGCAGTTAAAATATTTAATATAGGAGGAATATATGAAAAAATCAATAACATATTTACTAGTAGTAGCAGTAATGGTTGCAACTGTTTGTGGTAATATTATTACACCAACAACATATGCACTTGAAAATGTTGATATTAATGAGGCAAACTTTCCAAATGAAGTATTTCGTGGTTATATCAATGAAACGTTAGATGGGATAGACGGAACTGCTAAAGATGGTATACTATCTCAAAGTGAAATTACCATGGTAACAAGGATAGAAATATCATGGAATTATCCAAATGCTGCAAGTATTACAGATGTAACAGGAATTTCACATTTTACAAATTTAGAATATCTATCTATTTACTTAGCACAAATTGAAGATATAGATCTTTCAAGCAATACGAATTTAACATATTTAAGATTAATGGATACGAAATTATCGAGTATTAATGTAAATAATAATGTGTTATTAGAGACACTAATAGTTTCAAATAGTGTAGGATCACTATTTGAGTCTATTGAGGGGAATAATCGCTTGATGCATGTTAATCTAACTAATAATGTTAATTTAGAAACTGTTAATTTAGCATATAATGAAATGCAAACACTTTTATTACCAGAAACATCTACATTAACATCTCTATCACTAAGGTATAATGAATTAGAGGCACTTGATCTTTCAAAGCTCACTGGATTGGTATCATTAAATGCATCAAAAAACAATTTAACTAATCTAGACTTTGTAAATAATAAAATGCTTCAGTCTATAAATATTTCAGAAAATCAAATCCAAGCTCTTGAGTTAAACGCTATACCTAATATTCAGGAAATTATCGTATCAGATAATATAATTAACAATATTAATCTAATTGATTTAACTAACTTAAATACTTTAAATATATCTAATAATGCTCTTAGTACCTTATCATTAACAGGAGTACCAAATATTATGTACTTAAATATATCTAACAATCAGTTAGAAACACTAGATATCACAATGAACACAAAACTAAGTGATTTACAGGTATATGGAAATATTACAAATACTACTACTCCAAATATCATTACTGGTAATGAACATCCATATTATTTGTTTAGTGATGACTTATTAATGTCTAAAACAAGTGAAGGATTATCATTGGTAAATTATTTAGGAAATGGTATCGATGCAAATATTACAACGAATATTACTAAAATTGAATCATATGCATTTTCTGATAATGACTCAGAAGCAATTGGAATACCTAGTTCGGTAAATAAAATTGAAAACAATGCAATCGTTGTTACAAAAGAAGGTAGTCAACAACATATTTACTTTAGAGGAGATGCACCTATAATTGATTCATATGCATTACCCATTAAAATCTTTGATAGTAATGGAGCATTTACTCCAATTATAATCTATACGCCAATGGGAAATGACACATGGACAGAAGAGGTAATTGAATCATTTTTCTCTTATGATACAGAAAAATCTCTACAATATGTTACTTGGGCACAGTGGGATGCATCTCAAGAAGGATTACCAGAAAGAACAATAGTCCCAAGTGGTCCTGAACAAGAGAGTCCAACGAATCTCGAAAATACTGTGATGGAAAATGAAAATGAAGCAGAAGTAATAGTAGATACATATAGTCTATATGGTACCCTAAGAGACTTTGAAAACCCTAGTGAACACATCTTTACTATTGATGTTACTAAGAAAACAGATTTAAAAAATGTTTCAACGTACTTGTCAATTGGAGATATTGATTCACTTGTTGAATTTGAGGTGAAGGGACTAGAAATTAAAACTAATGGTGCATCAATTATACTAGATTTACAAACTCTAAAAGCGTTACAAAAAATGGAAACAGAAGAAATTAAAATCACTTCTTCAAACTTTGATCTTTCATCGTTAGATACGCCATACTTTAGTAACTATCAAGTAGGTTACGAATTTACAATACTTGATGGTACAAAAGAAATATCGTATTTTGATGGTGGAAATGTGGAAGTTTCAATGCCATTTATACTAGATGAAGATAGAGATATAACTGAAATTGTAGTAGACTATATTACTTTAGGAACAGATGCTCCTGCAAAAAGTTTTGAGGCTACATATAAAGATGGTAGAGTATACTTTATGACAAATCACTTCTCGTTATACGTAGCAGGATATACACCTCAAGAAGCAACTGAACAACCTGTTCCTACACCAGAAACAGACAATACAAATACGGATAATCAAGCACCAGATATTGTAGAAACTCCAACAACTGGAGATGCGACATATCTGTATGGATATGGAATGATTATGGCTATGACAGTACTACTACTGATATTTGTAAAAGATAGAAAAATACAATAAAATATGCATATATGTTTATAAAAAATAAAGAGATGAATAACTATTAACAAGTTATTTATCTTTTTATTTTATAAATCAATATTAAAGTGATAGTAAAATATTAGGTAATATTATAAATAAAATGATTATAAAGTTTTATAATTATATACTATTGATTACTACATTATCGTTTAAAATATTACAAAATTGTCGTTTTAAAAAATAGTTTATACTACGATTTATATATTTAAATAAAGGAGAGCAATATGAAAAAATTAATGAAGATAATTACTATGCTTTGTATATTGGTCGGGATGATGCCACTCAAAGATGTCTATGCTAGTGAGGTAGATGTAAATGACTACATTGTAGGAGAAGTAGAACAAGAAATCCTGGATCAAGTTGAAGAATTAGGGGTTATACCACTTGAGGGGGGATATTTTGCATATTACGATGTTATAAAAAACAAAGAATACTACAATACTTTTGGATATGATTATTATAGTGAATATGGAATAATGAATAATGAAGGTAAAATGATTATGCCAATATCGAATTACAAACAACCAATTATACACAATGGAAATGTATATGTTGTTGAACATGAACAAGGAATTCATAAATTAATAAATACTGATGGGGATGTTTTATATGAAGCGGATTCAATCGATGTATACGACAATGTTGCAATTGTAAAAAATTATGATGATGAAACAATCGAAGTGACCACAGCATTAATAGATTTATCAGGAAATATATTAGTTGGCTTTGAGAAATATCACATGATTTATCCTTTTTTAGAGGGGTTAGCTGCAGTTGATGATAAATATGGTATTGTAGGTTTCATTGATGAACAAGGAAAAGAAGTAATAGGGTTTAAATATACATTTGTAGAAAATGAAGATGGAACAATACCTACTGCGTCATTTTCTTATTTTATAAACGGAAAAGCAGTTGTTTTTGATCAAAACGGAAAAGCATTAGTGATTGATAAAGAAGGTGAGGAATTTTATACTGACACCTATAAAAATATCAAGCTTGGTAATGAATTACATGCGGTTCAAAATGAGGATAATCAATGGGGGTTTATCGATACAGAGGGGAATCTTGTAATAGATTTTGAATATGCGTTTGTTTATCCGTTTTCGAATGATTATGGAGTGACATCTGTTATGAATGCTGATGAAAAATGGGCAGTAATTAACGATAAAGGAGAATTGCTTACAGATTTTGAATTTTCAAGACTACAAAAATTCGAATCAAGTGGTAGAGTGTTTGGATATGATATGAACGATGCACTTGTAACTGTGGATCACCAAGGTACTGTTTTAGACTATGAAAAATTTGGAACAACGCAAGTATATAATAATATTGGGATTATAAAAACTGGTGAAAACAAGTGGAGTTTTATTGATGAAAATAATAATCAATTAATACAAAAAGAATATGATAACTTATTTCACTTTGCTGATTATATAGAAAAGGATGGATCATACTTATATGAGGAACGTTCATATGGGATAGGAAACACTTTGGTTGGAGAAGAGCTATATAACAGTGATATCATTGATACAAAAGGAAATATATTATTTTCTATTGAAGATGGTTGGATAACAAACTATAAAAATGGATTAGCACTAGTCACATCAGATGATGGACAAACAATTGGATTTATTGATTCTAATGGAGAAGTGGTAATTCCTAGAGTATATCAGGTCATGCCAAATTCATCATTTGAAAATGGATATGCTGTTTTGAAAGAAAGCAACGATAAATACCTTATTGTAAAAAATCCACTAGATGAAACACAACAGCTATTAGTGCCAGGTTCAAAAGTTAGTGAAAGTAATGCTAGTAGTAGTTCAAACAATACTTTGATTATCGCAGGTATAATTGGTATTGCTATTATCGGAGCTGGTGGGTTTATCGTATATAAGAAAAAAGCAAAGGGGTAGCATGTTATGAAAAGACAAAGTAAATTTCTAACAATTTCGATAATGCTGTTATTTGTTGTAGGGTGTTCTAGTTCCTCATCAACAAATGAAGAAACAAATGAAACAGAAATAGAAGAAAAAGAACCAGAACAAATTGCAATAACATTAAGTTATGATCAAACTGATGGATATGTGCGAGGGGATATGATTGAATATGTTGATGGTGTTATTGAAGTACCAGATGCATTGAAACTAGAACATCAATCATTAGGTGCAATTGCTACTTATAATGTTCAGCTATATAACGAACATGATATAAAATTAGATGAATATCCTGAGGTAGTTGTACTAGATGGTAGCAAAGTAAGTGCGATATCGACAACAACTCTAGAAACAGGAGAAATTGAAATAAGAAAACTTATAAAAATAGAGATTGGTGATGTATATATATTATCCTTTCCAGACGATAGCATCCCATCGGTGAAACGTGTTGTTGGTGTAGAGAATACATTAATTGATACAACATTTATTGATGAAGATACATACAAAGAACTATACTAATAGAAAAGACCCTCTAATATTGAATTAGAGGGTCTCATTTATAAGGAGTACTGTAATTGAAAATATATTATTATTTGTATCAATATGCAGCTCACCATGATATTTTTTTACAATATCTTCGATAATTGGCAGACCAAATCCTGCAGACATATAATTTCTTTTTTTAGAAAGAAAATTATTTTTATATCTTTGAATTTTTCCTTGATAAGGATTTGATGAATTTATAACGAGATAATCACCTTGTTGTTTAAGTGTTGCATGTATTTCATTTTGATTACTTGGAAGTGATTTAGCTTCATATATCGCATTATCTAAAACATTGTTTAAAATGTTACATAAGTCAATATCTTGAATATGAATATCTTGAATATTAACTATATCAATAGTACAAGGAATAGATAAATCACATGCTTGCTTATATTTCAAAGTTAAAATTATATCGATCATTAAGATGCCTGTTGAAAATAAAATATTAGGGTTATCTACAGTCTGAACAATATTTTCCATAAATAACTTTGCATCTTCAGGATCTTTATTCATTAATGCTTGTAAGGTAAGAATTTGGTTTTTGTAATCATGTTTTATTTTACGAGCATTTGTATATGACTCCATTGCTAGGGTGTAGTATTGCATACTTTGTTGCTTTTGAATTTCTAATGCACGTTTTTCGCTTTGTTCTTGTATTAACATAGACTTTGTTGTAATAGAAAATGTAGAATTAAGATAAATAAAGACAGAAATAATATAGGTAAGTGGACCAATATATTCCTTATAGTGCATATAGATATCTATATAATTAAAAAATAATATAGATAATATAAAAATCTGGATCAAACCTACAAAAAATAAAGTAACAATGTATTTTATTTTCGTATAAAAAGGAAATTTAGCAATAATAGTAAAATAAATGCTACAAACAAAACAATGCATCGAAATGTACACACACTGTACAAATATACTTTGGTATGACTCAAGTAAATCAGTAAGTTCGAAGCCATTTATTTTTGAGTAATCTATTAAGTGTGAAGCAAAAAGTGCACAAATGATTTCTGCAACAATTACTAATAAATAGTATTTAAGAGTTGTCATAATGGCTGTTTTTGTATCTACATCTACCAAATACTTTGTAAGTATCGTTTGTATACATGAAATAAATAACATCTTAACCATAAAGTATATATCATAGTAGTTAAAAATCATTGATAAAATAAACTGTACTCCAATAATTATAGTAATAGAAGTATATTTTGATTTATATTTGTAAAGTAATTGTTTTAAAACAATTATATGAATGATAATAAGTGCTAAGTTGTACGAAATATATTCAAAATCCATAGTTAGTCTCCTTATATTTACTGAATGATAAACGAAAGATATTCTCTTTTTACTGTAGACAATTTGCTTTGACTAATTGGAACGGATAATCCATTGTACAAGTTTAACATATTATTACTTTTACGTTTAACATATTTTAGATTCACAATAAAGCTTTGATGACATCTACAAAAATATGATGGTAGAAGCGTATAGTACATATCTAACTTACCATATATTGTATAGTTATTATTTATAGTGTGTACAGTCAACTTTCGTTTATTACTTTCAATATAAATAATATCACTTACAATAACTAAAAAATCTTCACCATTTGCACGTAAAGTAATCGTGTCCACAGGAATTACTTTTTCACGTACCTTATGAAGACTCGCTTCGAGTCGGTTTTGATCGATTGGTTTAATTAAAAAGAACAGTGGATTACATTCAAAAATATACTGTGAATATATTGGAAAAGAGCTCATAAAAACAGTTAAAATGTCTTTTTTATACATTTGTATCATTTTTGTAAAATCAATTCCACTTTTTTCCTGTAGTTCAATATCCATGTAAACAACATCTATATCCTCAAATACCACTAAGTCATCAATTACTTTATTGATGATTTTTATATCACATTTATCATCTAGGATAATCTTAATTTTTTTTGATAAAGTTTCTGCAAATAGGACATTATCATCAACAATAGCTATCTTCATAATCAAAATATATTTGTTCACTTTTGTAGCATATGAACAAACCTCTCCTTTTTTTGTTCTATATCTAAATTTTAACATATTATTACATAGTATTTTTTCGTATTAAGAAAATTATGTAACAATAAAAACAATGTATTTTACTAGGGAAAATCACATAAATTTATTGGTATATCCTAAAAAAATCAAACTATTAATTTGTATTTATACAAATTAATAAAAAGGTCTAAAATTAAGTAGTAAATACGCAAAAATATGTTTACACAAAAGGCCCTTTCTACTAAAATGATAACTGTATGAAATAAATTTCACGCGTTATTTACGCATGTTTTGTAGAAAGTAGGAGAAAGTTGTAGAAATGAAGAAGATTGTAAATATTGTATTAGTTATTTTACTATGTGTTAGCACAGTAAATATATTTGAAGCCGCTGTGGTTAATGAGAAAATACTCTATACATTAGAGGATGATTATATATCGCTATTAAATACGAAAGTAGATATTACTGATGAATTAGTTGAGGTACCTTTTGATGAGTCAATGGGGAAACTAGAAGATGAGATGATAAAAAATGATACTATTGCAGAGGGTAATACATCTGTTTATTTTGATAATGATGAAGATAAAGAAGAAAATATATTAAAAGTGGATATTGACTTTACTGCAAAAGCATTGTCACAGCCATTAAATGTTATGTTTATATTAGATCAATCAGGGTCTATGAATATGTTTTCAAGTAGTACGTCTAATACAATTAGTACATCACCTTGTATGCATGAAGACCATTATTACCGTATTGATGTCTCAATTGATAGTGAGCGATATTTTTTCTATTATAATCCCCAAGAATCTGGTATCACAGCAGGTTGGGATAAAATTAAATCAGGGACTGAATTAGCAAGTCATATAAAAATAAAAGCAATTGCAACAGGACGTGCAACTGAAACTTCTACAGTTACAGTTAATTCTACATTCACTGGTGTTGACTCGATGCAAGATCATCACTATGAAATACTAGATGTTACAAACAAGGGAAAAGATATATTTTTTTATGACCATAGTGTTGATGCTGAAAATATAATAACAGAAGCTGAAGAAGTATATTTTAAAAAATTAAGTGATGCATACACTGGGACTGGAGCAACACCAATGTTTTATTCTCCGCACACCATTGAAAGTATTTCAGGTGATAGCGCTGAAGAAAAAATAGATTATTTAGATGCAAACGGAATGTGTTATGATCGAATGATGCTTTCTAAAATATTATTTTCAGAATTATCAAATGATATAATTGAAGCAAATCCAGAAAGTCATATTGGATATAAGTCGTTTGCAGGTTACACTATAAATAGTGCAGGGACTATAACACATTCAGGAATCTATTCTGAGGCAGTGCTTTCCACTTCATCATTTGGGGCAGGTTTTTTAAATACAATTGGACAATTTCGCACAAACTGGGAATTAGGTCTAAATGAAGCAAAAGAGGAATTTGACAAACAACCTGGCCGAGATAATATTGTGATTTTCGTAACAGATGGAAATCCTACTCAGGGAGAGGAGTCTGCTTCAAAATTAGCTAAACAAGTAGATGAACTAGGTGCGGTTGTCTACTATGTAGGTATTGATCTGCAAGAAAGTGTATTTAATACTTATGCGACCGCTATGTCAACAGATGACTCAAGTGGTAACCCACAAATTGAAAATGGTAGATCAGCTGCAAGTTTGTTAAAAATAAAAAATGAGTTAAAAGAAGTACTAACTTCTACTTCAGATCTTTCCACTACTGTAGGTGAATTATTCAAACTTCGATTTGATGAGATACATCCAATGACTCTTACGTATCGTTTAAGTGATGTAGAAGAAACACAAACAGTTACGATTAAAACTACTGAAGATCTTATAAAGTATGGTATTACATATGATGAGGATACAAAAGATATTCACTGGAATTTTCATGAATATGGAATAACACATGCAAGAATTAGTTTCTATCAAGAGTTTGATAGTTCAAGTGTGCTGTGGGATAAAATCAAAGCTGGTGAAACTCAAGAAGGCACATCACCTGGTCCAACAATTATCAATTATGTAGATTATACAGGTACAAATAATACAATTACTTTAGATAAACAAGCAAATGCACTTGTATCAAAATATAGTGAATTACGTATTGAAAATACTACAAGCACACCAGCAAACGTAGAAGTAAACAGTGATATTGATTATGAGATTACTGTTACAAATACTGGTAACTTAACTGCAGAAAACTTAATTGTACGTCAAGTAATACCAGAAAATACAGTGTATCAATCAACAGTTGGTGCTACGTATGATCCTTCGGAAAATGAACTAATATATAGAATTCCTTCACTAGAAGCAGGTGAAAGTGCAAGCTTCACCTATAAAACAAAAGCAATAGAGGAAAACACAACAATTACAAGTTCAGCTCAATTAGGAGTAGAAAACCGTGCAAATACACTAGATGTTGACGGAAACCCGATATTATCAGCAGTTGTATTAACGCATCATACACCTGGTTATTTACCTGAAGTAACATTGAGTATTACGAATGTAGATGGAATAGATGTTAACACAACTTCAACAGATGTATACAAAGGTGAAGATGTGATTATAACAGCAGACGGAAGTTCATTTGGCAATCTGCCAGAAGAGTTACAATATCAGTGGTATGTACAAAATGAAAAAGGTGAATGGGAAGTTATTGAAGGTGCTACAAATATCACATATCAACCAAATACTGATAACCTAGGAACACTAGTTTATAAAGTTGAAATGACAGATAATGATGGCGATATAGCAACGAGTGACCCAATCGTAGCAACTGTAAATGTACTACCTTATACAGTTGTTACAGATGCAAACGGTGGAAAATTTAAAGAAACAACCGATTCATCAATATCATACGTTACCAATAATGAGGATATAATTGGTTATGTAGATGTAAAAGAGCCAACAAAAACAGGAAACGTGTTTATGGGGTGGCAAGTGCCTGGCGAATCAACACTACTTACAACAGAACAATTAGAAGCAAGAGAGTTTACAAGCAATACTATTGTAACAGCAGTGTGGGAACCAGATGTAAACGGGGATGGTACACTAGATAAATATCAAACAACAGTAACATATAACGTTGTAAATGGTAACTGGGATGAAGACGCTAGTACTACCATCGTTAAATGGGTAACTTTTAAAAAAGATGGAGTACCGTCAAGTGATCCAACAGCACAAGCAACTTTTGATACACCTTTGTCTAGTCCAAATAATGGGCATTTAGATACAGGTACATGGGATAATACACCTGTAAATTCATTACAATATGGAGATGGTCCACTAGAATATACATATACATATGGTCCAATCGTGCCAATAGTAAGCCAAGTGCCAACAGCACCAGAGTCAGTATCAATTGACAGCGAGAGTGTA
>CAYJPL010000025.1:0-30231 GCA_964372125.1 uncultured Erysipelotrichales bacterium | reverse complement strand
AGTATGGGAAACAGATGAAAATAACGATGGAATCCGTGATATGTACCAAACAAAAATTATATACAAAATAGTAAATGGTGCATGGACTGATGAAGACATGAAAGACGATGTTGTAGAATGGATTACATTCTATAAGGATGGTGAACCATCTATTGAACCTGATGCAAAAGGTATTGTATCAAATACGCCTGGTGAAATGTATGCAGATATAGGATACGATCAACAAACTGGATGTTGGGATATTGATCCGATTAAATCATTTGAATCTCCAACAAGAGAAGTATTCGTATTTACATACACATTTAAACCGATGTTAAAAGTAACATTCCCATCTGTTCCAGAAGTAGAAGGTAATATTGTTGAAACAGATATTTTTGAAATTGAAAATAACGGTAAAGTAACAATTGATAACGACAATGGAGAAGACATATACACAACAATAATTGTAGAAGATACAATACTTCCTACACCATCAAAAGATGGTCATACATTTACAGGATATGAATATGACAAAGAAACAAATACGCTTATAGCGACGTGGGCAGTCAATAAGTATACAGTAGTATATGAAGAAAATGGTGGAACTAATGTAGATGATCAAACTTCATTCTATGGAGAAGAGATTATTGAACCAAAAATTCCAACAAAAGAAGGATTTACATTCGTAGGTTGGTATTTAGATGCAGAAATGACTGAGTTATTTGAATTTGATGGTCAAGCAATGCCGGCTTATAACTTCACATTATATGCAAAATATACAAATGATACAGCTATAATTGAACCACAAACAGGTGATAATACATCAATTTTTATGTGGTCGACGACTATGCTTGTAACAATATTAGGATTTACCTTAGTAAAAAAGAAGAAAAATAAAGTTTAATAAACAATAGGTGTTGTAATATTATGAAATTCAAGAAAACGGATAGCAATAGATGTTATCCGTTTTTGTATTATTTGGTGGTCATATATATGTATTGTAGTCTTCATAGTACATATTCATGACTAAATTTGATAGATAATTACAAATCACATATCTCCGAAAAAGTGTGTGCAAATAGGTTGTTTAGTGTATGTAACTGTGATACAGTCATATTGAAATAGTAGGATATTTTCTTTCTTGTGTGGTTAAAATATAGTCGTATATCATAGACGTAATGTATAGAAATGAAGTGAGAAAAATGCAAAGTAGTAAGAAGAAAAATATTATCCAACGAATGAATATCGTATTACTATCGTTAACTTTTCTTTTTGCAAATGCTGGAATTCCAGTATTTGCAATAGAAGAACAAACAAAACAAACTACTACACAAGAACAAGAAAACATTGATGAAGAATACAATGAGGGGAGTGAACAAGTAGAAAGTGATTCTTCAAAATCAACTGATCAAGGCGAGATATCATCAGTAACTAATGAAACTAAGGTTGATATCTCTAATAATTTAGTGGATGATTTCACTAATGAAGTGACAACAGATGATATGCCGAGCACTGATGAAGTTGAAACTAGTGATCAGAAAAATAAAGCGACAGCCACAACAAATAGTGAAACAGCGCTTAGTGGTGTAGTGGAAACCCAGAGTACGCATTTAAATGAAGTGTTTAGCAATACTCAAGCAATAAATGCTACATCAGATGCTCCTATAAGTGATGATACAGATAATTTAAAATCAGATGAATCGAGTAGTAGTTCAACTTCAAAATCGGTTGTTGCTATTGCAGCAAGTAAAAATGATAATGTTCGTTTCATAAAGTCACCAATCCCATATACAATAGGTGATATAACCACTGGGAAATGGGATTATGTTGAATATACGGGTACTTATAATTATGAGATACAGATTGTTTATAAAGAAGGGTTACCTGAAGCTTCGCAACGTCAAATTAGTATTCATAGTGATGCCTTTGTAGTTGGTGATTCATATATTTTTGAATTTGATACATATTCATTGCATGGTGGTTTTATAAAAAACGTACAACTTTCAGAAGATAAAAAAGTGTTAACCTATACAGTGGACAACGATGCTTTAAAGGGAGTGACATCAACACTTACTTTTTCGCTTACATCAACTGATTATTTTGCAAAAGGATATAATCGTACAGATTATTATAAAGATGATACACTTGCATCTAATATTGGAGTAATGCTTCTTGCAGTACCTAATGGACGTGTAGGAGTAAAAATCACTGAAGGCGATGATGTTAATAATTCTATTACATTGGAACATGAATTAAAAAGAGATAATCATGATGAGGTAGATATCACAACCGATGATGATACATATGTTAGCTATTCCTCAAAAAATCCAGTAGCTGGTAAAACAAATCAAGATTTATATTTAGGTAGTGATGGTTTTTTATATTTTAAAAACGCTGATGGAACAATGGAAGTAAAAAGTGGTACACATAACGATGAAGAGTCGCTTGTGAGTGCATCAATATATTATTATTTGATAAATATGGTAAATGTAGATCATGCTCCTATTGGGGATGTTGATTATAACTTCCGTGCTCCAAGTGGATTCACATTTGTCTATTATGAAAGTTATATTAAAGAATACTATAATTATTCTACTGCAACAATTGATGTAAATTCAAAAGATGACAGTGTTACTGCTCATCGTGCAAGTCAGACAAATAGCCTATATAGTTCTTATGGGTTTGCATCAAATTTTGTAGATAGCAACTTACAACAAATGTTTACTGGAATTGTTCCGAGTCCTAGTACTCGAGCTTTTGCGGCTTCAAAAATAACAGGGAATAGTACAACGTCACCGTATGCTACAAATAAACTGTTTAAATATACAGAAGAAAGTTACACAGCTAGAGATACAGAGATTTCGTATAAACAAGTTGTTTTTGATGAAGATACAGGAAAATATATAGTAGTTGATAAGAAGTACGTTGAGCCTGGAATGACAGTTCACATACCAGAATATACATACAAAGATTTAATTTCTATGGAAGCTTCTGTACCAGAAAAAGTAAACGAAGAAGACCCTGCGGATACAAAGTATCATTTTGCGATGTATAATAATGTTACATCATATATTAACGAGGAAGGTCAGCAACGATTTACAAATGAAAATGTACGTGATAATATTGCTCCATATTTTCACAATGATGGAACGATGACAATAGAGTTTAATGATCCTAATTTTACACCGTCACATTTACAACTACGTAATGAGTATAATGAATATCGTGGTTATACGATACATTATAAGGATGGAAGAATTGCAGATAAAGTAAGTGTATTAGGAGAAATAAATATACCAATTGATGGAAAAGAAGTAAGTAAAATTGTCTTTAATATTTCATCAAATGGACTTATTGAATCGGGTAGAGCAAGTGGTTATCAAACTGGTGGCTATTTCTATGGTGAATTTACTCGACCAACGGGTACAAATAGTATTCGTGTTGATGTTGTGTTTGAAAGTAAAGGAAATGGACCAGAATCATTACTTGAAGATGCAAAAGTTGTAGCTAATAAAAAGATAACATGGGAATATGAAAATACAGTAGACTCATTACATGTATACCAAAACATACAAAATAGTGGTAATTTATTTATCAATAATTCATATTATTCAGACAATTTACCGGAGCTTCAATCAGGCTTTGCAATACCAATGGAAGTAGGCCAAAGTTCAATAACGTATCGAGATTTTAAATTAGATTTATTTGATACAACGCATATTGATGAAATGAGTATTAGTGATGAAGAAAAAGAAACCAGAAAGAAAAATGTTCAAGCAGTACTTTCTCAACTAGGATATTCTTATCGTTTTATAGGAGATAACCCGATTGTGAAGTTTCAAGGTGATAGTTCTGATAAAGTATGGATAGAATATACAACAAATTTAAACCCAGAAGTGCAAGTAAAAGAGATGGTCGCAAATGAAACAAAGACATATTCCTTGTATCTGACAACTGGTGAGTACTTTACAAGTATGGTATTTAGAGCAGACTACATACGACTTTTTGGTGCAGATGATGAATATGAATCGACTAACTTTGATGTTGTAAGTATTATTGATAGCTTTGCATTTAGGAAAACTCGTCAAGAGGATGGACCAATGGCTACCCCGAATCAAAATATAAATATACTTGCTAAGGCATCTGCAACTGGTTTGACAAATGAGTGGATTCCTAAAAATCCTGATGACCAAGTATCGCAAAGTAGAAATAAGACCTTATCCAATTCTTATTATGGTAATAATTCGATTATTTCACTAAGTTATGAAAAAACAATGGAAATAAAGACACAGTATACTACATACAGTAGTACGCCAACGATAACACTTCCTGAAAATGCAGCTGCGGCTTCTGTTTTGCCAAGTGGAAACATAAAGATTCCAATACCAGCATATAGTAGTATATCAAATTCATTTTATTCAAGTAACATAGATTACCCAGAAGGTACTTATATGTACTTACAGCTAAATACAAATCAATTTAAGTATGTCGGGGATGACTATCGTATCACTGAAATTGAACATGATGGATCTACGTGGTTAAAAGTTGATATATCAGAATATAGTCTAAAATCTCAATCTTATGTATATATAAATAATGAGTATTTTGCAGTAACTTCAAATGTAGGTGTAAACAATGATTATTCACTATTTTTAGAATCATATGTTGATATTGCCGCAGTATTCCTTATGGATAAAACTGTTGATCCATTTTTAGAATTCACAGGGTACTCCAACTTAAATACGTATGGATTAGAAGATGTTCGAAATCTAAAATCACTAAGTGATGTAAAATATGATGGAAAGCGATTTGTTCAAGTAAATACGAATCAAAAAATATTCGTAAACACCTCAAGTGTACCAAACATTATTTTATATCCAGGTATCGAAAATAAGGTAAGTAATTATCAAACTACTGCATACAATGCAAATGATTTTAACATGCTAAACCTTAATGTCGATGTTGGCTCTCCTAATCGTTCTTTTAAAAATTATCATTTAGTAGTAACATTACCTCGTAAAGGGGAAAGATATACTAATGAAACAATGGATGAAGTTGTAGAAAGTGATTTATCGCTGTATCTTCGTAGTTTAGACCCAAGTAATGTTGTTGTATCAGATAATATTACCACAAAGTATACAGTCAATTATGCTAGTGAGTATCAATTCGATAAAACAAATAACACGAATTCTGTGATAGACTTCAAATCTGCAACAACTATTGAAAATGCAAAATATGTAATTATTTCTTTTGAGGATTTACCTTTTGGAACCATTGCCGGAGTAGAGGTACGCTTACAGGCATCAAAAGAGGATATGTATACAAGTGACCACCAATATACATCATATGCATCGGTAGAAGCAAGGTATGAGTATGCAGACGGTACGCCACCAGCACCAGATGTTATATATAATGTAGCTGACGGATTTGCATCGAGACCAGCTCAGTATATCTTTGAATGGTATAGTCTAAGAGGGATTGTTTTTGAAGACGGATACTCATATACATTACCTCCAGCGCCTGATGGACTACGTTTTTCAGGAGCAGGAGATAATAGCTTCAGTCATCAAAGTGGAATTGACTTTTTAAATCTTAATGAAATAGATGAGGATGGTAATCCAACAAGTATGTATGCCCCATTTACTGAGATTCGCTTTGGGCAAGATAAGATATATGAATTACTTATTCAACCAAAAGAAGTAATTGATGGAAAGCCAAATTATAGTATTGCTGTAGATCTAGATAAATTAACGCCAGCTGAATCATATTTCCCAAATATATATATTAATACTGAGGATGTTACGTATACAAGAACTCTAAATACTTCGGAAATGACTGATTTTTTCCTAATGAACAACAATGCCCCAAGAATAGGTGGTATAGAAATGTATGCAAGTGCAGATAGTTTTGAAATTATTTCTACAAAAGATACTACAACTAGAGAGATAGTACCATTAGTTACGGAAAAAGAATTTGAACTAGGATATGTAAACTTTGGTGTACATAGAAATCCCGGTGTTAAAGTTGATCCATCAATCGTTGAAGTGAAAGTTGGTGAAAAAGTTGATTTAACAGCAACAATTACTGGAGTAGGTACTTATAAAGAGAATGAAATTTATAATCCTATTGATGGAAATATATACTCTAGTGTTGATGCAAAGGTAAGTGATAATGAGCAAGTAGCAAATATAGAACTTACCGGAGATGTCATAACATATGAAGAAAAGGATAATAAATATATTTACAAAAATGCCACTACGACAATTCTTAATGCCTTTGGAGAAGAAATAACTGTCACAAATCAATATCTTGTATATCAAGTACCATATGTAACATTCCATCAAAGTCCAAAAGATAACAATGAACTTGCAGGTATATGGAATGATTCGACAATTACAGATACTAATGTAAAAGTAAGTCAAGTACTTGAAAATAGAGATGCATTAGAAGGTACAATTTTAAATACAGAAGTACCAAAAATAGAAGCGCCAAACGGATATATTTTTAGTGGTTGGCAAACAGCAAGTGGAGAAAAAGTAGTAATTACTAATGATACAATCATGTTTGATAATTTTGAGAATATATATCCTATTTTTGAGAGTGTGAATGTTGATAAAACATATAATGTTCATTTTGAAATAAACAAGGATGAAGGTAACTTTGGTGACGATGTATATTATAAAGAAGAAGTTAAATCTGGTAGTGCAGCACATATAATACCGATAGTAAAACCATTGATTGGTTATGAATTTGTTGGTTGGTACCAAAAAGGGGATACATCTAAGACATTAATTGATCCTCAAACAATAAAAGTAGTTGACAGAGACTTATATTTTGTCGCGCTACTAAATAAGATACCATCAATAATACCAAAACCTACAACGAGTACGCCCCAAATACCTGATCCAATAACGATTCCATCTACTGGCGATAATAGTAATATTACAATTGTTATCACTATGTTGATAATTTCAGTTACAAGTATTCTATTTATGAAAAATAAAAGAAAGTATAAAATAGATAAATAAAGATTTGAGTTTTATAGAAGAGGTAATGTATACGATAGTAATGTCGTTTCTCATTATCTCTTTTTAGTACAGCGAATTTCTAAATAATATTAATGATGTATTATATAATTATATGAAGAATAAATATATAATATGTAATGCATTTATAGTTGATTTTAACTGCTTAAAATACTTATATATATATTATTTTTATTTATGTGATAAATATGTTATTGTTTATTTATAAGCGGTAACATGACGCAAGAAAGGGGAAGTTTAGATGAAGTTGACAAAAATTTTTATCAGTTTGCTGTTGTTTATTAGTTTCTCTTTTAGTGTAGGTACAAAAAAAAATGTTAGTGCCTCAAATGATTTAGTAACCTCAAAAAATCCATTAGTAGATATTAACTCAAGTTTAATAGGGGATATTGGAAGTTTTGATGATGCAAGTGGATGGACATCTGTTGTTGGGGGAACTATAGTGGATGGAGAAGGTGTTTTACAACCTACATCCAATAATTATGCAAACGGGCATATCTGGAAAGAAGTAGCACTAGAAGCAGGTGTTACATATACTCTAAGTGCAGATATTAAAGTAGAGAGTAGTGTTTCAACGAGTTATGCATTCTTATCGATTAAAATAGGTAGTATTTCTGCTCCTGGTGCTTCTATGGAAGAAAAAACCATATGGCCTAGTGAAGACTATAATAATCATGAAATACAATTTACACCAACTAGTAGTGGTACATATGTAATTGGTCTGACACGTTGGATGGATTCAACAACAATTGAAGATAGAAATGCATACGTATATATTGATAATGTTGTATTAGAGGGAAGTAGTAGTCTTAGCTCAGATAATTATAATTTAGTATGGGTAGAAGAGTTTGATGGCAATTCATTGAATACTAATAACTGGGAATATGAACTAGGATCAATTCGTGGTATTGAACAACAACATTATGTAAATGATAGTGAAAATGTATATATTGATAATGGTAATTTAGTATTAGAGGTAACAGATCGTGCAATTGAAGACTATTATCCAAATCCACGTGATAATTCGCGTATAGTGAAATATAATTCAGGTAGTGTGCGTAGCCACGGATTACAAGAATTTCTATATGGAAGAATTGAGATAAGTGCGAAATTACCAAGTGGTCAAGGGGCGTTTCCAGCTTTTTGGACATTAGGTGCAGATTTTGCAATTGACGGTGATATTGTAGGTGATCAAGGTTCATGGTGGCCTTTATGTGGTGAAATTGACATTATGGAGTTGATTGGTACACCATATGGTTCTGTCAGCGGAAACAATACAGTTTATCAAACAATTCACTACTCTGATGAAGAGAATAATTATGGTATGTTTGCAGGATCGGGTACAAGTTATTCGTTGCCTAGTGGGATATTTAATGATGAATATCATGTCTTTGGAATGGATTGGCAACCGGGTAAAATAACATGGTATGTAGACGACCAAGTAGTACGAGTTTTAGATTACTCATCTGATCCACATGCAGTATTTGCTATTGATAGACCACAGTATATTCAATTAAACTTTGCAACAGGAGGTGCTTGGCCAGGAGTTGCAGGTGATAACCTAGCAGGACAAAAGTTTGAAATCGACTATGTTTACTATGCTCAAAATGATCAACAAAAAGCAGCAGCTGATGCATATTATAGTGATGCAGTTGAAATAAATGGTATTCAAGATATTACTATGGTAGAAGGGGGTATGCCAAATCTTTTAGAAACAATTACTACTTCAAATACAAGTGATGTTATTGATTACACAGTCACAAATGCACCAATGTTTGAAAGTACATCTACAGATAACCCAATGACAACTGTTGATATCGTTGTTGCTGGAAAAGAGAATGCAACTGACTTATCAAAGTTAGCTCCAGGTACATACACGATATACTATAGTGCAGTTAATGATGAAATAAACAATTATCATACACGAAAATCGGCAACTCTTACTGTAGAAGCATTAGAGTTTCCAACTGATTTTATGGTACAAGGAATTGCAAATAAACCATTAGACACAATTGCACTTCCAGATGGTTGGACATTTAAAGAACCAAATCAACTAGTTACTAGTGACAATTTAAAAGTAATAGTTTTGTATAATGGTATGGAAAAAGAAATTGATATAAAACTATATGATGTAACATCCTTACAACAAGAAATTACTACTCTAGAAGCAATCGATAGAAATATGTATACAAGTGATACTATTAAAAAATTAGATGAAGCAATTCAAGATGCCAAGGATGCATTGAAGATTGGAATTGTTAACGATGTTATTGGTGCAACAAGTACACTGACAATCGTAAAAGATAGTCTAGAAATTAATTATGCAATATCAGGTAATAATGAAACAATACAGTCTAAAGATGGTGCAACCTTTACAGTCATGTATCTAAATCATACAGATATTAAAGAACTACGTATTAATGATCAGCTACTATCAACCGATCATTATTCAATCAATGGTATAACAACAAGAGCAGTGTTACCATCAGTTACAACTATTGAGATTCATAGCGATTACTTACAAACATTAACTACAAATGAAGTATTATTGGATATAATGTTGATATCGCAAGAATCTATATCGATACCATTCATGCTTGCAACTAGTGACGTGACTCCACCAGTAATCATTGCAAACAATGCAACAATTACTATCGGTGATACAAGAGATGTTAAAGATGTTATTGGGCTTTCAATAATGGATAATGTAGATGGGGATATTACTAATAATGCAGTTATTTCATCAAACTTAGATGTTAATAAAGTTGGAAAATACAACGTTGATATTGAAGTAACAGATGATGCTGGAAATGTTGCTAATTTATCAGTAGCAATCGAAGTTGTAGAAGAGTCAATCGTAGTTGTATCAACTACGCCTAGTACAGGTGATTTAATGAATACATCAATATATGCATTATCGATGGGTGTATCAGCAGGATTACTAATTTTCTTTAAAAAAAGATATGTTAAATAACTCAAAGTGATAAAAAGACAAACAACATTGTTTGTCTTTTTACTTACTAAAATATTTTTTAATAAAATGGTAGATGAATGCACCTATAATCGTTAAAATGTACATAAGTAGATTTTAAAAGGGAGTGGATGGAATGGAATTTATGAGTGCTTATAAAAGACTTGATAATATATGTAAAGATATGCTTGAAAGTAACAGGGGAGTTAGCACATATATTGAAGAAATGGAACATGCGCGTGAAAAACATTATAAACCAATTACATGGAATGATGATTATCAAGACTTAAAATATTACCGTCATCTAAGAAATCGAATTGTGCATGAAAATAATGTTGATGAATATGATGTGTGTAGCGATGAAGATATTGTATGGATTGAAGATTTTATCAATAGAATACTTCAAAGGACAGATTCTCTTTCAGTGTATAAGCGTAATAGAACAAAAGAGTTAAACTGTAATTGCGCGATAAATAAATCAAGAGTAGAAATCGATAGTGAGATATATTATCCCGATACTAAACGTAGTGTAGTAGGCAGCGTTATTTGTATATTAGTTTTTGTTGTATGTGTGATTCTACTACTGGCATATATCTTTGAAATATAAAAAAGAGATGCAATTTGCATCTCTTATATTTTTAAATGGCGGTCTGGACGGGACTCGAACCCGCGACCTCCGCCGTGACAGGGCGGCATTCTAACCAACTGAACTACCAGACCATTTAGTTTTAAGAAAAGATGCTATTGCATCTTATGTAATCATTATGGCGGTCTGGACGGGACTCGAACCCGCGACCTCCGCCGTGACAGGGCGGCATTCTAACCAACTGAACTACCAGACCATAATGTGCAATAATTAAATGGCGGAGACAGAGGGATTTGAACCCTCGCGCCAGTTTCCCGACCTACACCCTTAGCAGGGGCGCCTCTTCAGCCACTTGAGTATGTCTCCAACGATTGCTTATTTATAATAACATAATGGAATATTCTTTGCAATAATTTTTTATAAAAAAATAATGTTTTTGTATCTTACAAATCGTGTCAAGTGAATTCCTACTGATTACATGGTATAATATTTATATAAGTACAAGGCAGTCGTAAAAAAGTAAGGGGATGATTTTTTTGAAATATGATTACGATGTTGTTGTTATAGGTGCAGGAAGTGGTGGATTAGTGGCTGCTTCAATTGCTTCATCCATGCAAGCTAGAGTAATGCTTGTGGAGAGTTCTAAGATGGGTGGAGATTGTTTGAACTATGGCTGTGTACCAAGTAAGTCTTTTTTAAAGTCAGCACATGTGTCTAAGGAAATTAGAAATAGTGAAGAGTATGGTATACATGTAGGTGATGTGGAAGTTTCATTGCCACGTGTACTTGCAAGAGTACAAGAAGTGATTAAGAGTATTGAACCACATGATTCTGTTGAACGCTATACAAGTAAAGGTGTAGTTGTAGTAACGGGAGTTGGTAAGATAATGGATCAACATACTGTAAGTGTTGAAGGAACAAGATATACTACTAAAAGGATTATCATTGCGACAGGGTGTTCACCATTTGTTCCTAACATTGAAGGGTTACATGATGTTTCATACTATACCAATGAAACAATTTTTTCAATTGATTATACACCTAAAGAAATGATAGTACTTGGTGCAGGAGTAATTGGTTTAGAATTGGGTCAAGGTTTTTGTAATCTTGGCGTGAATGTTACTATTGTGGATTTTGCGAGTAGTATTTTTAGTAGAGATGAAAATGAAGTTGGAACTATCATGAAAGAGGCCATAGAAAATGATGGTGTGAATTTTTCATTGGAAAGCAAAATAATAAAAATTGAAGAAAAAGATAATTTGAAGTATGTGACTATAGAAAAAAATGGTGTACAATCAATACTTACTTGTGACACATTATTAGTAGCTTTAGGTAGAAAACCAAATAGTAATTTTGGTGCTGATAACGTAGGAGTACAAGTTGATAAACGAGGATATGTTATTACTGATGATTATTTAGAAACAAGTGTTAAAGGAATTTATGCTATTGGTGATATTACTGGTAAATATCAGTTTACTCATATGGCAAGTTACCAAGCAAGTATCGCAGTGAAAAATGCATTAGTGTTTAAAAGATTTAAAGTATCTTACAATAATGTTGCTTGGACTACATTTACAAGTCCAGAAGTAAGTCATGTGGGTGTATTAGAAGAAGATATTAAAAAACAAGGTATTAATTATAAAGTATATTGTAGTGATATATTTGAAAATGATCGTTCTAAAACAAAAGGTGATACAATCGGTTTTGTAAAAATTATTGTTGATAAAAAAGGTATTGTTATTGGTGCAACAATTGTTGGTAGTGTAGCAGGAGAAATGCTTGCATTGCTTAGTTACATGGTAAGTAATAAACAACCGCTATCAAAAGTTATGAATGTGATTTATCAATATCCAATCCAAGGAGAAATCATTAAGACATTAAGTGTTAAAGCGTTTGTTGAAAATGTTAAACCTTGGCAAAATAAAGTAATGAAAAAAATAGCAACTAGAGGAGGATAGATATGCTAGATACAAAGACTCGTGGTTATGTTCAAAAAGGTTTTGATTTTATAGCAGTCTATTCATTTTTAGTAAAACTATCTCCAAATATGATAACAGTCATTGCCTTCATTGTTGGTCTTGCTGCCTTTGTTGCACTGTCATTTAAAGTGTTTTGGGTAGCTCTTGCATTGCTATGGTTATCTGGATTATTAGATGTTTTAGATGGCACAGTAGCTAGAATCACAAATAAAAGTAGTCCACTAGGGGCATACCTAGATATGATATTTGATAGAATGGTAGAAGCATTCATCATTATAGGTTTTTATCTAATTGCACCACAATATGGACTTATATACCTATTGTTTATGGCTTCTGTGCTTTTTAACTTTACAAGTTTTATGCTTGCAGGAAACTTGTTTAAAAATACTGGTGTAAAAAGCATGCATTATGATATTGGCTTGGTAGAAAGAACAGAAACATTTATAATATTTTCACTCATGATACTTTTTCCAGTTTATCAAGCATATATACTACTATTTTTTACAATACTAGTTGTTATTACTGGCGTATATCGTATGTTTAAAATTGTTCAATATATAAAGAAGCAGGAATTGCATTATGAAAGTTAAAATTGCTATTATTATAAGTATTATTATATTATATGTTATCTTTCGTGAGTCGTTAACTTTAGATAATTTGCTATTATTGATTGAATCAATTCAACAAAATCCTTTTGCTCCGATTCTATTTATTGGAATATATGCACTTGCAGTAACAATGTTAATACCCGCGCTTGCACTAACGTTGCTTGGTGGAACACTGTTTGGATTTTGGTGGGGACTAATATATGTAATTATTGCATCAAATATTGGGTGTCATATGTCTTACTTCCTTGCAAGAGCACTTGGAAGAGACTTTGTAATGAAGTTTATTAAAGAAGGCTCATTTATCGATAGTGCAACTACAAAAGCTAAAGAAAATGGTTTTATATTTATGATGTACGTACGACTAATACCATTGTTTCCATTTGGTGTAGTAAATTACTTGTCAGGGATTGTAAATATTAAATACCGTGACTACGCACTTGCGACATTTATAGGTATGATACCAGGTAGTGCTGTATATACATATCTTGGTTATTCTGCTTCTTCAATTCAAGACAATCCACTTGGATTAATTGTATCGATAGCAGTGTTAGTTGTATTCACACTAATTGTTACAATCGTCCAAAGAAAAAAACAACATGCATAAAAATTATATAAATAATCAACCAATTATGTTATAATGATATAAAAATATGAAGCTATCCTAGATAGCTTCATTTTAGTGATATGGAAGGAGGAATATTTATGTTTTATAAGCAATCGGTATTAAACGTAAAAATGGTTATTGTTTATTTAGATGACGGATTACTATCATTAAATAACCTTCGTTACAAGTATATTCATAATATTTGTCAAGACAATAATATTACACTTACAAAAGATATGTTTGTAGATAGTATTCGTGATTATAAGACACTATATGCCTCTATAAACTCTCGACTTTCTAAAGAAGATTTTAGGAATATTGTAGAAAGTGATTTGTATAAATATGTAAAAATAAAACCGTCTGTTGTAAATAGTGGTGTTGAAGAATTTTTAAGATTTTTAGATGTCAAGAAAATAAAGGTAGCAGTAGTTACTTCATTTAAAGCAAAACGTGCTGTACAATATTTACAATTACTCAATATATATCAATATGTTGATTTTGTAATTGGTGGTGATAGTAATCTTTCAATTGAAACAGGAGAATTATTCAACAAAATCGCTACTGCAAATGCCATCCCTGCATGTGACATGCTTGTGGTAGGAAACTATAAGCACATGGTAGAAGGTGCAAACGCTAGTAAAATGCCTGTTGTATATGTACCAGGATTAATAAATGATGAATCATTGAATGGTGTTAAAGTTTATCAACACGCTAAAAACTATTTAGATTTAATAAATGTATTACTATTTGCAAAGTATGATGATTTAGAGATGTATAGTAAAGTACTTGGCTTTACAAAATTCATGACCAAAGAACAACTTGATCGTAGATATAAATTACTTGTTAAACAATATCAAGAGGATGAGGATTTACTTGTTGTAGTTGAACGTGCATATTCACATTACTGTTCAAACATAGAAAACATACCAGTTGTAAAAAAAGAAGTACCTGTAGAAAGACCTACAATAAAGGAAAAAGAAGAAGTATCAGTAGAAATGCCTACATCAGTGGTAAAAGAAGATGAACTAGTAGAAATACCAACATCAATGATTAAAAAAGAAGCTCCGTCAAAATCAATAGTTGAATCTAAAGTTCAAGGTAGCTCGTTACTTGATTCTATTACACCGATGCAAATTGCTAAACAAACAAGTAATAAAGTTGAAATTATCGAAGAGGACATAGTCGATAGTGATGTAGATGAAATACTTGTATCTGACACAAATGAAGAAACGGTTGAAAAAACTACAAGCTTACCTGATTCTTTTAAAGATAATGCTAGAGAAATAAGTGACATTATGTCTAAAATTGATGGTGATGAAAAACAATCTGCTACTCTTATAAATAGAAAAGCAGATATTGAAATATATAATGATCACGATGAGCCATTTTTTGAAGTTTTGTTTAATGCAATGTTTAATGCTGTTTTAATTGTACTTATAAGTATAATTTTGAATCTTGCATTTAGTGATTATATAATGAATAATAAAATAATAAATATAATAGTAAAGTACACAGTAGGATTATACGTGCAATTAGTTGAATTTGTTTTTTCAACAATCTTCAACTTATTACATATGGTTTTTGTGTTTATACCAAGTTACGAAGCATTGATGACACCTGGTGGTTTTTTATCACCACTTGCTGTTACTATTTTATTTGTAATAACTTTTACAACAATTGTTTTAGTTGTCCAAAGACGTATTTTGTTACGTATAAAAGAGCATAGGAGAAACTGATGAATAAAATTTATAAAATCGACAAAAGAGTTTCTTTTGGCGCATTAAAACTATATAAATATAATGGTCTTAATACATTCTTTAAAATAATAAGTAGCTTAGGTGATTTTGGAATGGTTTGGCTTGCAATAGCGATAGCGCTTATTAGCGTGGATCGTACCTCTGATATAGGTGAAGAAGTACTTATGGCTATATTTTGGGCTACCATTGTAGGTCAAATTACTATTAAATCAATTATTCGAAGAAAACGACCATGTCATACATATAAAGATGTAAATATGCTTGTGTCTATTCCAACTGATTTTTCATTTCCATCTGGGCATACAAGCTCAAGCTTTGCATGTGCAATAGTATTATTTCAATTCTCTATTACAATTGGTATTATTGCTTTACTGTTTAGTATTCTAATGGGTATTTCAAGGGTATATTTATTTGTACATTATTTAAGTGATGTAATAGCTGGGGCAATACTTGGTATTATCATCGCAATAATCATTATATTGACATAAGACCATCTACTAGTTAGATGGTTTTTATATAAACAAAAATAGACTTACCTCGAGGGATAAGTCTACAAAAACTATTTAGATAATTTGTTTTGAATATAGGCGTGTTGGATTGCAATAATTGTTTTTGCATCAACGATGTCGCCAGATTTAATCATGTTATAAGCATCTTCAACGTTAATTTTTACAACTGTAATAAATTCATCATCATCACCAGTCATTGGGTTTTCAACAGTAAAAATATCGTTTGCCTGATAAATATGTAATATTTCATCTACGTAGCCTGGTGTAGGAAAAGCTTTTGTTAGAAGTGTAGCATCTTTACAAGAATAACCAGTTTCTTCTTCTAATTCTCGGATACCACAAAGTTTCGGGTCTTCGCCTTTTTCTAACTTACCAGCAGGTATTTCTAAGGTTTTTGTTGCATTGGGATAACGATATTGTTCAACTAATAGCACTTGTCCATCAATGATTGCAAGTATCGCAACACCGCCGTTATGTCGCACCACTTCTCTTATTGAAGTAGTACCATTTTCTACTTCTACTTCATCACGGTATACTTCGATAATTTTTCCTTTATACAATAAGGTACTTGTTAATTGTTTTTCCACAGTATTCTCCTTTTTAAAAAGTATAGCATTTACATTATTTAAATACAATTCATCAATAAAAGCAATAAAAATAAATAGTTATAACATATGATGTTTGTTATAATGTACAGGAGGTGGATTATGGATATAGATATAAAATTAGTAAAAAATATAATTGAAGTAGCAGAAAATAAGTTATCTAATTTAGAAATAAAAAGTGTAGAAAACCAAGGTCATGATAATCGTACTTTTCATATTGGTGATGGATATACAATACGCATACCAAGTGGCATAGATTATGCAAGTCAAATAGAAAAGGAATACAGATGGATTCCTTACTTACAAAAGGGAATTTCTTATCAACTACCAATTTCAATAAAGAAGATAAATGCAAACAACATATATCCTTATGATTGTTTAATAAATAAATGGATAGAAGGCTGTATGTTACAAGATGTTAATAATAACGAGGTTGAATATGCAAGACAGTGTGGTGATTTCTTGTACCAACTACATAAGGTTCCTGTAGAGATGTCACTTAAAGCAGGGAAACATAATTTTTATCGTGGTGGTGACCTAGGCGTCTATGCAAATCAAGCCTATGAGTATATCGATAAAACTGGAGATGAGTTTGATAAAAATATTTTGTGTAAAATATTTGATGATGCATTACATATAAATTGTAGTGATACAAATGTATTTGTTCACGGTGACTTTGTACCTACAAATATCCTTGTACAGGAAAATAGTAGTATCGCAATTATTGATTTTGGTATATTAGGAGTAGGTGACCCCTCATGTGATCTTACAATGTATTGGACACATTTTGGAAAAGATGCAAAAGAGATATTTAAAAAAAGCATAGGCTTAGATGATAAGTACTATGTAAAAGGAGCTGGTTGGGTAATATGGAAACAGTTACTTATGTGGATTAATGACCAGAACATAGAATCTAAAAGAGTTGTTTTAGACATGATAAAAAAATATAAGGATACAAACTCAGTTATTTAAAGTAAATATGGTATAATAAAAACATGAATAAAAGTATAAGTGAACAAGTACTAGACTGGTACGATAAAAATAAAAGAGATTTACCATGGCGTAATACAAAAAATCCATATTATATTTGGATTAGTGAAATTATGTTACAACAAACAAGAGTAGAAACAGTAAAAGGATATTACTACCGTTTTATTGAAGCTCTTCCTACTGTTGAAGACCTTGCTAATGCTAGTGAAGATAAGCTTTTAAAACTATGGCAGGGACTAGGGTATTATAGTAGAGTAAAGAATATGCAAAAAGCTGCGATTCAATGTGTTAATGAATTTCAAGGAAGTATACCTACTACATATGACGAGTTACTAACCTTATCAGGGATAGGGCCATATAGTGCCGGTGCCATAGCATCAATAGCGTTTAACCGACAAGTAGCAGCAATTGATGGTAATTTAATGAGAGTTTATTCAAGACTACATGAAATTGACAGCGACATAATGCTTAGTCGCACA
Organism: uncultured Erysipelotrichales bacterium; assembly: GCA_964372125.1. GTDB lineage: Bacteria > Bacillota_I > Bacilli_A > Erysipelotrichales > Coprobacillaceae > Tannockella. The sequence goes on along the minus strand of CAYJPL010000025.1, from coordinate 12,118 downwards.
AAAAAAGAAATTGAACAAAAGATATACCTTGATGTAAATGAACGGATGGGTGATTTTAACCAAGCATTAATGGATATTGGTTCATCTATATGTATTGCTAATGGAACAGTGCGATGTAATATATGTCCAATACAATCACATTGCAAAGCATATCAAAATGGATCAGTATATAAGTTACCAATAAAAAATAAAAAAATAATTAAAAAGAAGCAACAAATATCTCAAATTATATATCATTGTGATGGTAAGATTCTAATTGAAAAAAGACCTGATACTGGATTGTTATCTGGATTATATCAATTTGTGACTTTGGAGCAACATGTATTAAAAAAAGAACTTGAAGATGTTGAATATTTAGGAAAGTATAAACATGTATTTTCTCACGTGGTTTGGGATATTAAAGCATTTTTAGTAACAAGCAAAAACCACTTTGAAAAAGATAATCACATATGGGTTAGTATTGAAGAAATAGAAAAAGTGTACAGTATTCCAACAGCGTTTATGCCAGCATACAAGGATGCACTAGAAAGGGTGATTTGATGAAAGATAAATTCTTAGTTGCGTTTAAGAAGTTTTTTAGTCAAGAAGGAAATTTGTTTCGTTCATCACTGGGGTTTAGTTTTTTATTAACGCTATTTCCAGTTTTAATTTACGTTGTAATATTCCTTCAACGAGGAATATTAAACTACGACACAACAACAGCCTTTATTTATCAATATTTACCAGAATCATTAATACGTCCTTTTATAGATTATATTATGGAAAACAATTACAATAGTATAGGAGCACTTATCGTAACAACAGTTGCAACTTGCTTGCTTGCAAGTAAAAGCTTCTATTCATTTTTGCTTATCAGTGCTGGAAATGAAGATTTTAAAACATATAGTATAGTAATACGTATAAAAGCAATTATCTTATTTGTTGCCTTTATACTAGGGATTGGATTGATCGCAACTTGTGGACACTATTTTATTCCTTCTAGAACCATTGGTTTAGGTGCTGGTATGATTATATTTTTCTACTTTTTCTACCGTATGATTTCCTTTGAAAAAAGGCCATGGCGATATGGAATAGTAGGAGCAATATTTTCTACAATCGCAATTACGCTTGTTGGGTATTTATTTTTATACCTTGTAGGTGAATTTACTAGATATGGTAGTGTATACGGTCCACTTTCTAGTATGCTTGTTTTATTATTATCTGTATATTTTATCTCTAGTATTGTCTACTTTGGGTATTGTTTGGCACTAAGTTTTGGTGGAACTCTAAGACCACGTAAGATTAAATTACATTTTATATATTTATATATAGAAAAAAAAGTTGATTTTGTAAAAAAAATGGTATCTACTGATAAATAGATACTTTTTTTATCGTTTCTACTACAAAAGTATGTTATACTAATTGCTAGGTAAAGGAGAGGTATATGAAACTAAAATATGCAAAACTAGAAGATATTTGCTTTGAATACACTAAGTATACTTCCTCACTTTATGATTCAATTGCTCGAATTGGATTATCCTTTGCGATAAAGGTATCAATAAATGATACTGGCTTGCAATGCATTGATGGTCATAAAAGACTAAGTGTATTACAGGATTTAAAGGCGCAAGGAATTGAAAAAAAGATTACTATTATTACAGTAAATGATGGTAGTTCTCGCTCAAATGATTGCTGGAGAAGCAAGAATACACATTAGAATTTAAAAGATAAAGGTGGAGTATGTATGAATAAATTTAAAATTTCAAAAATGAATATAGTATTTTATATTTCTACATTTATAGGAATTATGCTTTTTGACCAGTTCACAAAAATTATTGTTGCTCAAAATATGCAGTTACACGAGTCACATACTATTATCGATGATTTCTTTTATTTTACATTTGCTCACAATTATGGAGCAGCATGGGGAATATTTGATGGTCATACATCATTATTGTTGCTCGTTGCAGCACTAGGAGCAGCCGCAATGATTTATTATTTTACAAAAACAAAGAATAATGAATTAATTGCACGATTTGGTTTAGTATTAGCGTTTGCAGGAATGCTTGGTAATGTAATTGACCGAGTACAACTTGGATACGTTCGAGATTTTATTGATTTTGTTATATTTGGTTACGACTTTCCAATATTTAATATTGCCGATATGGCATTAGTAATTGGGATGTCATTAGTTATTTTAGAAATGTTATTAGAGGAAAAAAGAAATGGAAAAAATATTGATTAATGAAATTCTTGAAGATGGAGTACGTTTAGATAAATTAGTAAGTGAACGTATCGAAGATATCTCAAGAACACAAGTACAACAATGGGTTAGTGATGGAAATGTTGTTGTAAATGGTAAGGCAGAAAAAGCAAGCTACAAAGTAAAAAGCACTGATGTTGTAGAAGTTACAATACCAGATAACGAAGATTTAGATGTAGTAGCACAGGACATCCCATTAGATGTTGTATATGAAGATAGTGATGTGATTGTTGTAAATAAAACGTCAGGTATGATTGTACACCCTTCAGCGGGGATTGTTAAAGATACTTTGGTAAATGCGCTATTGTTCCATTGTAAAGATCTTTCGGGAATAAACGGAGTAACAAGACCTGGAATTGTTCACCGTATAGATAAAGAAACAAGTGGTTTATTAGTAGTTGCTAAAAATGACAAAGCACATCATTCTTTAAGTGAGCAGTTAAGAGATCATACAATGACTCGTAGATATGTTGCATTAGTGCATGGGTCAATCCCACACGAGTTTGGTAAAATTGATGCACCAATAGGTCGCGATAGTAAAGATCGTCAAAAGATGGCAGTTACAAAAACAAATAGTAAAAGAGCGGTTACAAATTTTAAAGTCATTTCACGTTATGATGATATGTGTCTAATTGAATGTCGATTAGAAACTGGTAGAACACACCAAATCCGTGTGCATCTACAATATATTGGTTATCCAGTATTTGGTGATCCTAAATATGGTCATCGTCGTGACAGTAATGAATTCGGTCAGTATTTACATGCATCAATTTTAGGATTTGTGCATCCAACTACGAACGAATATATGGAATTCGATTGTGAATTACCAGACTTCTTTGAACTTAAATTAGACGAATTGGAGGGATAGTTGTGTCAAAAGTTATATCATGGGATCAATACTTTATGTCGGTTGCAAAGTTATCAGCATTTCGATCAAAAGATCCAAATACCCAAGTGGGAGCATGTATTATAAATGAATCAAACAAAATTGTTGGTGTCGGCTATAATGGTTTACCTTGGGGTTGTGAAGATGAGCAATTTCCATGGGAAGTCCGTGATGGTAACCTACAGGACACAAAATATCCATATGTCGTACATGCTGAGTTAAATGCGATTTTAAATAGTACGCAACAACTACAAGGGTGTAGAATTTATGTATCATTATTTCCGTGCCACGAATGTGTAAAAGCAATTATTCAAAGTGGTATAAAAGAAATTGTGTTTGAAGATGATAAATATAGTGGAACTGATAGTGACGTTGCTGCCAAACGCATGTTAGATGCAGCAGGTGTTAAATATCGACGTGTTGAACGATTTGAAATTTCAGTACAATAAACAAAAAGACAATTGTAGTTGTCTTTTTTTATAGCATAAAAAAACAGATGTATTACCATCTGTCTTTTTAAGAATTCTCTTTCTTTAATGCTTCTTTGACTCTTTTATAACCTGTTAAATTTGTTTTTGCAACTTTAAGTAGCATTTTTTCACCGAAACGTTTTGCAAGCTCAACTGCCATATGTTCACAACTAGTGTTATTTCCACGTGGTAATTTACTTTTTAGACTCTTCGACATATTTGAAAAATATTGTAAATATGCATATCTTGATAAGATATTAGCACACATAACTGCCATGTATTTCTCTTCTGCTTTTGGTTCAAATGTCAAATCTTTGACAACAATAACTTCACTTTTTAAGTAGTTATAATATGTTTTTGGCGAAACAAATTGAGTTACTGCTTTTGTAGTAATATTCATATTTGTTTTTTGCATTACATTTGTAACTGCTTGGTTATAAAGTTTTGCTTTTATGTTGGCCAAGTTATTACCTTCCATTGCCATCTCATTGTAATGAGAATTATCCAAAATTAAAAGACTATAAATTATCTTGTCTTTAATTTCTCTTGCAATAGGGATAATTTCTTGGTCAGTATACGATTTTGGATCTCTTACTCCAATACTTCTTAGCCACTCATAATCCTTTTTATCAATATAACACGACACTACACACAACGGACCGAAGAAATCTCCAGATCCAGTCTCATCACAGCCGATATGGCTTTGAGGATAATAGAACTCATGAGGATTGACTGCTGATGTACCACTACTGGTCTCCATGGGGGAAAATTTTGTGTTGACTAATGATTGAGTATTACAAACTGACATATTGAAAAATGATTTCAAGTCTATCCCTCCTTAGTCTATATAATTATTATAGCACGAAAATAATAATTTTGACAGTATATTTTTGTTTTGTTAAAATAACAAAAGAGGTGAGTCGAATGGAAATAGAAAAAATAGTGATTTTAGACGTAGTTTTGGCGATAATAATACTCGTTATGGCTATGATTGGATATAAAAATGGGTTCTTTAAAAGAGTTTTTCATTTGCTTGAAACAGTTATTGCGATTGTTGGAGCTTATGTTTTATGTGGACCGATAGGACGTATTATCGAAATCTATCAGGTAGAAGGATTAGGAAAATATATAGGACAATATATAAATCGTATTATTATCTTTTTAGGACTTTTTATTATTTTAAAAATTATATTAGCGATTTTAGGAAAAATCATTGAAAAAACAATTGCAAAATTACTTTCTAAAATACCAGGTAATAAACTTGTTGGTATGGCATTTGGGATAATGGAAGGGATATTGTACTGTTATATCTTAACAATATTTATTGTAATGCCATTTTTCTCTATATCCATGTCGCAAATCGAAAGTTCATATGTTGCAAAAGCAGTAACTACGGTTGTTCCTGACCTTACTAGTGAAGTTTTCAATTTTGATTTATATGATGATGACTCATCACTTATTTCAAAAAGTGGTTTTTCATATACAATTGAAGATCAGGATAATGTATACGCCTTTATCATTACAACAAACTTTTTATATGAAAATAATATTATAAGTTACGAAAGTGCTTTAGGTTCGTACCAAGATTTATTAATTGATTTAGATAATAACAATACAACTTTTACTTTTACTGCTAAAGAAAAGGTACAAATTGATATTGCTCTGTCACCATTTTATGATGACTTAAATACTGAAATACTAACAAGAAGGATCAAATAAAAATGAAAAAAGAATACCAAACATTAGAATTTTCGATCATTATTGAAAAGATTCAAGAACTTGTTGCAAGTAGTCTTGCAAAAGAAATGGTTCATGAAATTAGACCAATAAAAGATATCGATGACTTATATACTCAACAAAGATATGTTTTGGAAGCAATGAATTCAATATTCAAATATGGAAGGTTTCCAATAGCTTCTTTTGAAGATATAACAATGTATGTTGAAAAAACAAAAAAAGAAGGTACCTTAATTGGTATTGAATTATCATCAATTGCTAGACAGTTAATGAGTGTTCAAGAATTACTACAATTTGTAGAAGATAAAGAGTTAGAAGAAACAACACTTTATGAATATATTCATGAGTTATATTATATATCTAGTTTACATCATCAAATTACATCAACAATTGATCATGCAGGGAATGTAGTAGACAATGCGTCAAGAGATTTATATCGTATTCGTAAATCTATATTATCAACTGAATCAAATATTCGTACAAAAATTGTTGAATTACAAGCAAAAAATAAAGATTACTTGTCACAAGAAACGGTAGCGAGTCGAAATAACCATTTAGTTTTACCGGTAAAGGCAGGATATAAAAATCAAGTTCGTGGTGTAGTTCACGCAGTTTCTGCATCTGGTCAAACAATGTTTATCCAACCAGAAGCCGTTGTACAATTACACAATCAGTTATTCCAACTTCAAAATGAAGAAAGAGAAGAAGTCCAAAGAATATTATTTGCATTAAGTCAAATTGTTAAACAAAATAGTGAAGTATTATTATACAACCAAAAAGTACTAGTGGAGTTAGATGTACTGTTTGCAAAAGGTAGATTTGGGTGTATGTTAGATGGTGTTATACCAGAAATTAATACAACCTTACGTTCTATTGAATTATACGGGGCAAGACATCCGTTAATTGATAAAAATGAAATTGTCGCTAATGATATTGTGTTAGATGATACAAAAAGACTGATGTTAATCAGTGGTTCTAATACAGGGGGGAAAACCGTTGTATTAAAGACGGTTGGGTTACTTAGTGTCATGGCTCTTTCAGGTCTTGCAATTCCTTGTACAAATGCTAAGATACCATTCTTTGATGATGTATATGTAGATTTAGGTGACGAACAATCCATCGAACAATCTTTATCAACATTTTCAAGTCATATGAAACGACTTGTTACAATATGTGATAATGTTACAAGTAATAGTTTAGTATTATTAGATGAGATTGGTTCGGGTACTGATCCTCGAGAAGGAGAAAGTATTGCAGAAGCTATTTTAGATTATCTATACAAAGTTGATGCAATGACTTTTGCCTCAACACATTATTCTGGATTAAAACAGTATGCAAAAAATAATGATCATATATTGATTGCAGCAGTAGAATTTGATCAAGAAATCATGGCACCAACATATCGTTTATTAGTAGGTAATGTCGGTAATTCTTATGCTATTGAAATATCAAGTAGGCTTGGCTTAAAACAAGAAATTATTGAACATGCAAAACAAATAAAAGAATCTGGATTATCTAAATCAGAAAAATTATTAGAGAAGCTAGAAAATGAATTAACATATGTTCAAAAACAAAAAGATGATTTACAAAATGCACTTAATCAAGCAACTTTAAAAGAGAAAAAATATACAAAATTGGTCGATGGAATTGAAAAGCAACGTATAGCAACATTAAAAGATGCTAAAGATGAAGTAAATACTATGCTTGAACAAGCAAAAGGCCAAATTGATGAAGTAATTGAAGATATTAAAAAACAACAAAACATTAAAGAACATGTTAAGATTGATGCAAAGTATATGTTAGATACATTAAAACATGTTGATGATACTAAAGTAGAAAGTACTACACCAAACCATGAATATAAAGTTGGAGATGTGGTTTTACTAATTAAAATGAACCGAGAAGGGGAAGTAAAAGCAATTGGTAAAAGAGGTGTGTTATCACTAGATTTGGGTGGTTTAAAAGTAAATGTAAAAGAAGATGAAGTCCAATATTTACGTCGTAAGGTAAAAATCAAACCTGTAAAAAGTAATTTGAAAAGTATTAAAAAAACAGTAACACAAAGTTATGAGGTAAATGTAATAGGTATGCGTTATGAAGAAGCGATGATGATGGTCGATAAGTTCTTAGACAACGCACTAGTACACAATTACTCTACTGTTCGAATCGTGCATGGTGTTGGTACAGGGGTGCTTCGAAATGGTGTAAAAAACCTATTAGAAAAACACCCACATGTTGTGTCATATCGTAGTGGTGGACCTCAAGAAGGCGGAATGGGTGCAACGGTTGCATTCTTTGAATAGGATATTTTATGAATAAACAATATATTCAAGATAAATTGTCATTACTACCATTAAAAAGTGGTTGTTATTTAATGAAAGATATCAATGGTAATGTTATTTATGTTGGTAAAGCAAAAAAACTAAAAAATCGTGTGACTAGTTATTTTAAAGGCACACATGATTACAAAACAACGAAGTTAGTAAGTGAAATTGAAGACTTCGAGTACATTGTTACAAACAGTGAAAAAGAGGCACTGTTGTTAGAAATAAATCTAATTAAAGATTTTTCACCAAAATACAATATTCTTTTTATGGATAATAAATATTATCCATACATTCAACTTACAAAAGAAAAACATCCTCGCTTAAAAATAGTGCGATCTGCAAGTGATAAAAAACATCGTCACTTTGGACCATTTCCAGATGGTAGTGCTGCAAGAGAAACATTTAAGCTATTAAATCGCTTGTACCCACTTAGGAAATGTAACCATATCCCTAAAAAGACGTGCTTATATTATTCATTAAATCAGTGTCTTGCTCCATGTATACAAGAAGTAGACGAGGAAACTTACAAAGAAATCGCAAAAAATATTCAACGATTCATTCATGGTGATACCAAGGATGTATTACATGAACTAGAAACAAAAATGATGAAAGCAAGTGAAGAACTAAACTTTGAACTCGCAAAAGAATCACGTGACTTAATTCAACACATTAAACATGTTACAAGTAAACAGCATGTACAATTTGATGATGCTATTGATCGTGATATTGTTGGATACTGCTTTGATAAAGGATATCTATCTATGCAAGTATTCTTTATGCGTAATGGTAAACTACTAGCAAGAGACTTTGATATTATGCCTTCTAGTTTAGAAGATAATGAACAAATCATTTCCTTTTTAGTACAGTTCTATCAAGTAAACACCACACCTAAAGAATTATTATTACCAGCAGAACTTGACACTGAGTTGCTATCACAAGTATTAGAATGTAAAATCATTCAACCTCAAAAAGGGAAAAAACATGATTTAGTTATAATGGCAGTTCAAAACGCAAAAGAAGCCTTAGAGAAAAAATTCTTACTCGTACAAAAAAATGAAGCAGCAACAACCGGGGCAGTAGAACAACTTGCAAACCTACTTGGTATTAAAAGTGCCCACCATATTGAATTGTTTGATAATTCCAATATACAAGGTGCACATGCAGTTGCAGGAATGGTCTGTTTTAAAGGTGGTTTACCATCAAAAAAAGATTATCGTAAATATACTATTAAAACAGTAGATGGCCCAGATGATTATGCAAGTATGAAAGAAGTAATTTATCGGCGTTATCTACGTGTATTGATAGAAAAAACTGCACAACCAGATATTATTATCGTAGATGGTGGGAAAGGACAAATAAAAGTTGCAAATGAAGTAATCGATGGATTAGGATTGTCTATAACTGTATGTGGACTAAAAAAAGATGATAAGCATAATACTGCAATGTTACTTGATAGTAATGGTGATGAGGTTGTCGTTGATCGTAAAAGTGATTTATTCTTTTTGCTTACAAGAATGCAAGATGAAGTACATCGTTATGCAATTAGTTTCCATAAACAAGTTCGTTCAAAATCAATGTTTCAATCGATCTTAGATGATGTTGAAGGCATTGGACCTAAAAGAAAAAAAGATTTAATGAAAGAATTTGGTAGTGTAAAAAAACTAAAAGAGGCAAGTGTTGAAGAAATAGAAAAAGTACTTCCAAGCGCAGTTGCAAACAAATTATTTGAAACATTAAAGAACATATAAATTAAAGGAATTAAAGATATCCTCTTTTATTCCTTTGTTTTTTCATGTAAGATAGTTTATAATGTTTGAAGGTGATATTATGAAATTAAGAAAATGGCATTTATTTTTTATAGCATGTACTGTATTTGTAATTGTATTTTTTGTTGTGAATGGAAAATACGATCCTTTTTATCGTGTAAAAGGAATTGATAGCGATAACCGTGCATTGATCGAAACATATTTAGATGAATATGAACAAGAATATTTAATTCAAAATGTAATCGCAATGGATGCATTTGTTGAATTCATCGATATACCAGAATTTTATTTACCGTACTATCAATACTACAATAAAATTGATGATGCAAAAATATATAACACAAAAGAAGAATTAGTTGTACAAACAAATTTACTAGTAAATAAGTTAACTTCAAATAATTCTGATTTATCTATGGATTATTGCGAAGAATTAATACATAATGATTTGGTTGAAGCGTATCTTGAAAAAGATAATTTTAATATGCAATACATTTCTTATTATCAAATTGTACGTACTATTTACGATGAAGAAGAATTTAGATATATTGATGCTACCAATCAGTATGTTTATCAATTAGAACAAATTGGTGTAGAAGATTTAACAAATACGCTTGATATGCTAACGTCAAACTATAATGTGGATAGTTTAGATTTATTAATGAGTGAGACAATTGCGTCAACTACAACAAGAGTATTCAATCCTAGTGATTTGACTACTATTGTAAATAGTGATAACTATATTGCAAGTTATCAACCAGATAATCTTGTAACAGCACTTGGAATTGATCGTTTAGAATATACAATGTTTTTACAAAAAGATGCATATGATGCACTCTTATTAATGTATGATGATTTATATGCTGATGTCGGTAGTGGGTTATTACTTACAAAAGCGTACCGTAGTTATGAGTTAACTTCACTAACTACAGATACTGAAAAAGAAGTTGCTGGTTATAATGAATTTCAACTAGGGACAACAATTGAAGTACAAGAAATTGGGGAGTCAAGTGAAGAGTTTATTGATTCGGACTTATATAAATGGTTAGTCGATAATAGCTATAAATACGGATATATTCTAAGATACCCAAGTTCACAAATAAATGTAGATTTAAATGCAAATACTTTTAGATATGTCGGTGTAGATATTGCTACAGTGATGCATGATCAAAATCTGACATTAGAACAATATAATGAAATAGAGCAGTAGGAGAGAATATGGAAAGACCAATTGGATTATTTGATTCTGGTGTAGGTGGATTAACTGTCTTACATTCAATCAAATCACTTTTACCAAATGAAAATATTATATATGTTGGGGACAATAAAAATTGTCCGTACGGTGATAAAACACCTACACAGTTATATGCATATGCAAGTCGTATTGTTGAATATTTTATTAAACAAGACGTAAAACTGATTGTGCTTGCGTGTAATACAACAAGTGCAAATGTTCTAGGTCAGTTACAAGCTAACTATCCTAGTGTTAAAATCATAGGTGTTATAAATGCAACGATACAAGACTTCATTACTAAAGAATGTAAGCATACGCTTGTTATTGCTACTGCATCAACGATTTCTTCAAATAAATATGAAGATACGATTTTAGAAAACATATACTGTAAAGTTGAATCATTAGCAACCCCAAAACTAGTTCCGTTAATTGAATCTGGACAGTATAAAAGTGGTATTTACAAACAGTTACACGAATATTTAGATGTATATAAAGGGCGTATTGATTCGATAATACTAGGTTGTACACATTATCCAATCATACAAAACCAAATTGCAAGTGTGTTGCCTAATATTGAATATATTTCTTCAAGTGATGCGATTGCTTATGAAGTAGTACGAACTTTAGAAAATTCAAATACATTAAATACTAATGAACGTAAATATGTGTCTATTAATACAACAGGAAGTGTTGATGAGTTTATAGCTTCGTCATCAGGGTTCTTTGACTATAAGGACAAAATAGTTCGTCATATAGAAATTGAAAAGTAATCATACTTTTCTTTTTTTATAAATAAACAAAGTAAAAATAATGTTTTATAAAAAAATATAATGTATAATAGACAATAGAGGTGATACTATGAAAAAAATAGTAGTGATGTCTGATAACCATGGTTCAGCATATACACAAGATATGATAAAGGAAACAACAAATGCAGATTATTATGTGCATTGCGGTGATAGTGAACTTAGAAATAGTGATTTAGAAGGTTGGATTGCTGTTCGCGGTAATAATGATTGGATTGCTAATTTAGAAAAATTTATTGTCTTACAAGTTGAAGATGTATGCTTCTATATATGTCATGGAGAACGATTTGGTTATTTTAATCGAGAAAATCAAATGATAAAGATTCTTCAAAAAAATAATTGTACAGTTATGCTAAGTGGTCATACACATATGCCAACAAATAACAGAATTGACGATTATACCTTTATAAATCCTGGTTCAACAAACTTACCACGTGGTGGTAGTGTTCCAAGCTATTGTATTATCGAAGTAGATGGCAAAAAAATAAATGTAAAATTTATAGAAATTTAGAAAAAAAGTATTGCACTTTGTACTTGGCTATGATAATATAAATGGGCAGTCAAGTTACAAGTGTCTACGTAGCTCAGCTGGATAGAGCACACGCCTTCTAAGCGTGCGGTCAGGGGTTCGAATCCCTTCGTGGACGCCATTT
>CAYJPL010000024.1:29696-31723 GCA_964372125.1 uncultured Erysipelotrichales bacterium | reverse complement strand
CGCCTGACCCTCTGATTAAAAGTCAGATGCTCTACCAACTGAGCTAGCGGGTCATAAATGGTGCCGGCTAAAGGACTTGAACCCTCAACCTACTGATTACAAGTCAGTTGCTCTACCAATTGAGCTAAGCCGGCTTATAAATAAAATAATGGTGGAGGTTAACGGGCTCGAACCGCTGACCCTCTGCTTGTAAGGCAGATGCTCTCCCAACTGAGCTAAACCTCCATATGGTGACTCGTACGGGATTCGAACCCGTGAATGCTTGCGTGAAAGGCAAGTGAGTTAACCGTTTCTCCAACGAGCCACATGGCGCTTGAAGCAGGACTCGAACCTGCGACCGATCGGTTAACAGCCGATTGCTCTACCAACTGAGCTATTCAAGCATTGCATGTGAATGCCTTAATATAATAGCATTATTATATTGGTTGTGCAACACATTTTTAAAAAAAATTAAAATAAAATCAAATTATATGGATTTATTGTTCCAGGTTTCACTTTTAGAAATTTATCTTTTAGTACCTCATTGATCAAATTACACAGATAATCAGCAGGATATTCATCACCTTGGCTTAATAAGACTAAACCTTGACAGCCGCAAGAACCATTTATACGAAGGTAATATTTTATTTCTTTTTCCTTAAACATTGTATTTACTTTTAGTACATCTAATACAGAAACTGTCTTCTTCATAAGCGACTCCTTTACTTTTATGATATACTAGTAGTATATCATAAAGGAGGTTGAATATGTTAATGGAAGAACTAATTATTGAAGGTAGAAACTTGGAATTATATGCAGAGAGTGAACAGGCTGACATTAAAGCGCAAGATAGTGATACTTTAGACGCTTTATGGCAAAGTATTTATGATGTATATCATTTGGTGATTGTGGGTATTATTGAAGGTGATATTCAAGATGAAGCCATGGAAGAAGCGCGTACTTGGCTAGAGAAAACAAAGGGTAGTACTACTCTATATAAGGATATAGAACTATAGTATGTCAGAAATGATAATAGATTTACACTGTGATACAATAACTAGACTAATGAGTTGTGAAGATAGTGAAAAAACGCTAAGCAATAATGATTTTCATATAACAATTTCAAAATTGAAACAGAGTAACTATATGCTACAAACTTTTGCAATATTTACGCCATATGATTGTAAAGAGGGGCGAGAGAATTTTGTAGCACGCGGAATTGATCGATTCTATCAGGAAATCAATAATCATAGTGATGTCATTGCGGTTGCATATAATTATGAGGATATAATTAGTAATTATAAATCTGGGAAGATAAGTGCAATGCTGTCTTTAGAAGAAGGCGATGTCATGAATCAAGATATTAGTAAATTATCGTATTATTATGATCTTGGAGTACGAATGATAGGGTTGACCTGGAACTATCCAAATGCAATTGGATATCCAAATATTGATGCAACAAGAAGTTGTTCTTTTGATAACATTGATACTAAAAACGGATTAACGAAATATGGCATTGAGTATGTTAAAGAGATGGAAAGATTAAAGATGATAATTGATGTATCACATGCAAGTGATGCGGTGTTTTATGACGTTTTGAAATATACAAAAAAGCCGTTTATCGCTTCCCATAGTAATGCGCGAAAAATTACTGATGTTGGACGTAATCTAAGTGATGATATGATTGATAAAATATCAAAGCGTGGTGGAGTAATTGGAATTAATTTTTGTTCTCTATTTACAACGACAAAAGATCATGTGTTTGGATATATTAGTGATTTAGTTGCTCATATAGAGTATATCGTTTCTATTGGGGGAATTGATGTTGTTGCATTAGGGAGTGATTTTGATGGCATTGGAGATGATATTGAAATTACAAATGCATCAAAGATGCATTTGCTATTTGATGCACTAAAAGTTCGTGGATTTTCTGATGAAGATATATCTAAAATTGCATATAAAAATATATGTAGAGTTTATAAAGATGTTTTATAAAAAATAAAAAACCAGGTAGGGAGCCTGGTTTCTTTGATATCTAGGGATTGATA
>CAYJPL010000024.1:0-29596 GCA_964372125.1 uncultured Erysipelotrichales bacterium | reverse complement strand
TTAAGGGAAAATGAAAAAATCTTAACTACAAGATATAGTATAGAAAAGAAATGTGTATTCTATATAAACAAGTTGTCGAAAAATATGTGATATACAAAAAAATAAAAAACCAGGTAGGGAGCCTGGTTTCTTTGATATCTAGGGATTGATATCATGTAGTTTATATTATTATATTAAGGGAAAATGAAAAAATCTTAACTACAAGATATAGTATAGAAAAGAAATGTGAATTTTATATAAACAATTTGTCAAAAAATATGTGATTGAAAAACAATGATTATGTACATATTTATTATACCCAAGATACAAAATATAGTGTATAATTTACGAAGTAAGGAGGGTGTGTTAATGAAAAACTTATTTTATCGATTGATTGTTTTTTTAGATACAGCAAGTGAGTCTGACACAAATTATAATATTGCTTGGTATATGGCACATAATTTTCGAAAGGTGTCTTCAATGGGGATTAGCCATCTAGCAAAAGAGTGTTTTGTTTCACCAGCTACAATCTCAAGATTTTGTAGAACACTAGGATATGAAAACTTTGCACACCTAAAACAAGAGTGTTATGATTTTACATCAGGAACAAAAACTTTTAATAATTTAGTGAGAGTTCCATTAGACAAAATGAAAGAAAATCCGGTTTTAGCAACAAAAGAATACGCAAACGTTATTAGTGAAAATATTTTAGAATTACATAAATTTCTTGATTGGAAAATAATTGATAAGGTATTGGAATTAATTCATAGAAGTGATGATGTTGTTTTTTTTGGAACACAGTTTTCACATTCGGCAGCACTCCATTTACAAACTGACTTATTAATGTTAGAAAAGTTCACTGTTGCACATATGGATACAAATAGACAAGTAGAATGTGCAAAATCATTAACGAAAGATTCAGTAGCTATTTTGTTTTCAGTGAATGGATATTATGCACATAATGGCTACAAAGGATTACAGTATATGAAAAAATCAAATGCGAAAATAATATTAGTAACTAGCAATGAAAATAATGAAATTGGAATACCTGTTGATCATACAATCTATATTGGTAATGATAAAATTAGAAAAACCGGAAAACACGCAATGCTTACTGCTGTAGAATTAATGGCGCTTAGGTATTATGCATTATACTTTCCAGAAGTATCACAATATTTAGAAAAAGATTATATTACATAGATAGGAGTATTTATGAAAGAAATATCATGTCATCAAATTATAAATGAAGTAGAAAAGTTATGTATACAAGCTAATTACTATTTACCTAGTGATGTATCTAAGGCACTAACTTTAAGTAGAGATAATGAGCCTTATCCACTTGCAAAAAAGACACTAGATGTAGTTGTTGAAAATGCAAGGATTGCTAGTGAGAAAAAGATGCCTATTTGTCAAGATACAGGGATGGCATTTGTTTATATTACAATGGGGCAAGATGTAAAAATCATTGATGGAAGCCTTCAAGAAGCAATTCATCAAGGCGTTCGCCAAGGGTATGAAAATGGATACCTACGTAAATCTGTGGTTGATGACCCATTATTTGACCGTATTAATACTAAAGATAATACACCTGCAATTATTTCTTATGAAATTGTAGAAGGTGATATATTTAAAATTAAAGTTGCGCCAAAAGGGTTTGGTTCTGAAAATATGTCACAAGTAAGAATGTTAAAACCAAGTCAAGGAGTACAAGGGGTAAAGGAATTTATAAAAGAAGCTGTTGAAACAGCTGGCCCAAATGCATGTCCACCAATGGTAATTGGAGTTGGAATTGGAGGTTCATTTGATAAGGTTTGTCAACTAGCTAAAAAGGCAATGACACGCGAAATAGGTACAAGTCATATAGATGAACGTTATGCTGCGTTGGAAAAAGAATTATTGGATATGATAAATGGATTGGGTATTGGTCCTGCTGGATATGGTGGGAAAACAACTGCTTTATCTTTAAATATCGAGACATACCCAACCCATATAGCAGGATTGCCTGTGGCGATAAGTATTTGTTGTCATGTTGCTAGATGTCAGGAGGTAATATTATGATAAAGTTGGAAACTCCTCTTACAGTAGAAAAACTTGCGACATTGAAGGCTGGTGATGAAATACTATTAAGTGGAACAATATATACCGGAAGAGATGCAGCCCATAAACGTTTATTAGAATTACATAATGAAGGAAAAAAACTACCATTTGATATGGTAGATCAAACAATATTTTATGTAGGTCCTACGCCAAGTAAAGAAGGTCAGGTATTTGGAAGTGGTGGACCAACTACCTCTGGGAGAATGGATATGTATGCTCCTACATTTATTGAACTGGGGTTACGTTCAATGATTGGAAAAGGTTATAGAACTAAGGAAGTGAAAGCTGCCATTGTTGAACATGGTGGAGTGTATTTTGGTGCTATTGGTGGTGCAGGTGCAATTATTTCATCTTGTATCAAGCAATGCGATATTATTGCATTTGAGGACTTAGGTCCAGAGGCAATCCGTAGGCTAAAAGTTGAAGATATGCCACTTGTAGTAATAATAGATAGTAAAGGAAATGATGTATATCAACTAGGAAGAAGTCATTATCTAGAAGAATACTGTAAATAAGGAGGAAGTAATGAAAGGTTTTAGAAAAAAAACAGATTATGGTTATTACGGAAGCTATGGTTCACGTAAACGTGGTGTAAAAAGAGGTAGAGTTGCACTTGTGGTAGCAGTAGTTGCAGTAATCGTGGTTGGAGTAATTATATTTTTTAATTTGACTAGAATTCAATTAATGATTAAAGGATATTCATGGTCACAAACAAGTTCAATTTTGACACTATCAAAACAAGAAGAACAATTATTATTGGATTATTCTAAAATTGATGATGTTGATCAATGGATTGAGCTAAGTGAAAATCCACTAAATTTAGATGAATATGATAAATATTCAAAAATGCATGCAGATGTAGAAAAAGAAGTTGTAGTTACGTATATCGATACAGTATATAAAACACAAGTTCCTTTTCTAGAAGGTCTTGGATATTCTAGTGATGATATATGGGAAATGGTTTCTATGTTTGATGAAGAGAGTCTGCAATTTATAATTGATAATAATCTATCTGCAACAGAAACTAAACCATATCGTGAAATTACAGGATATAATTTAAAGAATATGCTTGCATATATGGAGCAATATGAGGAATCAAAAGATTATACATATAGTGTTGTGTATACAAATTACCCATTTATTATTTCGACAAATGAGCCAGTAGTAGAATATCAAATTACAGATCCTGATGATATTACAAACCTTGTAAAGGTTGGTTTTTACTTACCTAATGACTATGAACCATCAGATTTAGTGACGCCAAATGTACCAATCGCACCAGATGCTACTGATTCTTTAGTACGTGAAGAGGCAGCGACGGCACTGGAAAAAATGGTTGAAGAAGCAAAAAAAGATGACATGTATTTAGTTTTAAATAGTGCATATCGTAGTTATCAACGACAAGTTGAAACATATAATGAATTTGAAGAGGCTTATGGTGGGCAATATGCAGCACAATACGTTGCACAACCTGGAGCAAGCGAACATCAAACAGGATTAGGAATTGATCTAACATCACAAAGTGTACTAGATGGTGAAAGACTTGTATTTGGTGATACTGATGAATATGATTGGGTATTAGAAAATGCACACAAATATGGGTACATTGTACGTTTCCATGATGAAACTGCTGATATTACAGGAATCGCCCATGAACCATGGCATTTACGTTATATTGGAGTTGATCTTGCAACAGCTGTACAAGAATCTGGATTAACATACGAAGAATACTGTTTGATACATAATATTATTCCAGAAGTAGAAGTAAGATAATCTAGGGGAAACCTAGATTATTTTTATAGGAGAAAAAAATGAAAACATTACTGACAACGTTAAATGCAAAGTATATCCATAAAGCACTATCACTTAGATTATTATATGTAGCATGTAAAAATGATCATGATATAGATTTTGTGGAGTATACAATTAAAGATACAATAGAAGATATTGTAAGAGATATTTGTACAAGGAATGTGGAAGTAGTTGCATTTAGTACATATATTTGGAATGTTGAAATGATTCAAGAGATATGTTTGCAGTTAAAAAAAGAAAACAGTGATATTATAATT
Source organism: uncultured Erysipelotrichales bacterium (assembly GCA_964372125.1). Classification (GTDB taxonomy): domain Bacteria; phylum Bacillota_I; class Bacilli_A; order Erysipelotrichales; family Coprobacillaceae; genus Tannockella. The sequence continues at coordinate 25,451 of CAYJPL010000024.1, read as the reverse complement.
ATTTTAGGTGGTCCAGAAGTAAGTTACGAAATTGATTATTTTCTAGATAATTTTATGATTGATTATGTGATGAGTGGTGAAGGAGAACTTACATTAAACCAACTTTTAGCCGCAATTGAACAAAAACAAGAAGTACACATTCAAGGGGTTAGTACAAAAGAAAATCGTGATTATCGACAGGCTATTGCATTAGATTTAAAGTATATAGAGAATTTAGAATCGCCTTATTTATTATCACAAGATAGTAACTCTATGAATCATAGAATTTTATATATTGAAACAAGTCGTGGATGTCCATATAAGTGTCAGTATTGCCTATCCTCTTTAGAAAAAGGATTACGTTTTTTTAGTCTTGAATATATTGAAAAACAAATAATAGAACTTTCAAAAACAAATGTAAAAACAATTAAGTTTTTAGATCGTAGCTTTAACGCTAAAAGTAGTCATGCTATCGCAATAATTGATATGCTTATTAAGTATTTTAAACATCCAGTTGAATGTCAATTTGAAATAAATGGTGATGTATTAGATCAGGCAATAATCGATCATATCCATCAAGTTGCTCCAAAGGGAATGTTTAGATTCGAAATAGGTATACAGTCTACATATGAACCAACAAATAAAGTGGTGCAAAGGTATCAGAATTTTGAAAGATTAAAAGATGTAATCATTGAAATACAGGAATATGGTATTGTTGATTTACATTTAGATTTAATTGCAGGTTTACCATTAGAAACAATCAAGCGATTTAAACAATCATTTGATGACGTATTTGCATTTAGACCAAAAGAGTTACAACTTGGTTTTTTAAAGTTATTACGTGGAACTAGTTTAAGAAATGATGCAAATGAGTATGGTTATGTATACCAAGAAGATGCTCCTTATGAGTTAATTGAGGGTAATCATTTATCAGTTGATGATATTAAAGATATCCATCTTGTGGAGGATATGTTAGAAAAATATTGGAATAGTGGAAAATGTAATATCGCTATGAAGAAACTTCTTACATATGTTGATTCACCATTTATGCTATTTTTGGAATTAGGTAAGTATTACCAAAAAATGCAGTTTAAGACAATTCACTACCAAAATGATGAGTTATTTACATATCTTAATAATTTTTGTATAGAAAATAATTATGATATAGAAGATGAACTTATTGAAGATTATCTAAGGCTTTCAAAGGTTAAACCAAAAGTTTGGTGGAAGCAAAGAATTGATAAGAATTCTATAAAAAAAGTGATTCATAATCTAGTAGAAAAACATGATGAAAATCAAGAGTTGCTATTTAGGTATAGTAAAATAGAACAATTAAAAGATTGTTATATTGTTGCTATTTATAAAGATTTTAAAGTTACAATAAAAAAATTCAAAAGATAACTTTTGAGTATATAAAAAGAGTGTAATGTTTGATATACTAAAATAGACAAAAACATGTCTTATAGTCGGGGTAAAATGACCAACTAGAAATTGTTGTATTATTTTTAACATTAGTGTGAAATGTTAAAAATGGTGAGTTATGGTGTATATTTAATGAAATGACTACAAAATTTTCATTATACTAAAAATAGGAGGTTATTGATATGATAGTAAACATTAGAAAAAGAGATGGGCGTTTAGTGCCTTTTGAAAAAAATAAAATAGCGGGAGCAATCTTCAAAGCTTTCGAAGCGTGTGGATCAAATCAAGAATTAGAAACTGCAATTTCTATTGCTACATTAGTAGAAGAACACTTATCAGATAAGTTAAGTGTATTACCAACTGTTGAATTAGTACAAGATACAGTTGAAGAAGTATTAATTGAAGAAGGCTATGTACGCGTGGCTAAAGCATATATCTTATATCGTGCTAATCGTACTCGTGAAAGAGATATGCGTTCTAGACTAATGACAACTTTTGAAGAAATTACTTTTGCTGATGCAAAAGATAGTGACCTAAAAAGAGAAAATGCCAATGTTAATGGTGATGCGCCAATGGGGACAATGTTAAAGTATGGTACTGAAGGTGCAAAGCAGTTTAATGAAATGTTTGTATTAAATCCTATTCATGCAAAGGCACACAAAGACGGAGATATACATATCCATGATATGGATTTCCTTACATTAACAACTACATGTTGTCAAATTGATATCATTAAATTATTTGAAAATGGTTTTTCAACAGGACATGGCGTGTTGCGTGAACCTAATTCAATTACAGTATATTCAGCACTATCTTGTATTGCTATTCAATCGAATCAAAATGATCAACATGGTGGACAAGCAATTGTAAATTTTGATTATGGAATGGCAAAGGGTGTTGCTAAATCATATGTGAATTGGTTCTATAAAAACTTAGAAAAAGCAATTGTATTATTGACTACAAAAGACAATGTTTTACAAGCAATAAAAGATGATATGACAATTTTGCCAACAATTGATGATAATCCATCATTTGATGCAATGCTTAAAAATGCAATAAAAAAACAAGGTATTGAAGATGCTGTAGAAAATATTATTAACTTTGCTAAAAAAGAAGCATTAAAAGAAACTGATAAAGAAACATATCAAGCAATGGAGGCATTTATTCACAACTTAAATACAATGCATTCACGTGCTGGAGCACAAGTACCATTTAGTTCAATTAATTATGGTATGGATACAAGTAGTGAAGGTAGAATGGCTATCAAGAACATTCTAAAAGCTACTACAAAAGGATTAGGAAAAGGTGAAACACCAATTTTCCCAATTCAAATATTTAGAGTAAAAGAAGGTATCAACTACAATGAAGGCGAACCTAATTATGACTTGTTTAAACTTGCTTGTACAACTTCTGCAAAACGTTTATTTCCTAACTTTTCATTTGTTGATTCAAGCTTCAATAAAAAATACTATAAAGGGACTCCTGAATCAGAAATTGCCTATATGGGGTGTCGTACACGTGTAATATCTAATGTCCATGACAAGGAAAGAGAAATTTGTAATGGTAGAGGGAACTTGAGTTTTACATCTATTAACCTTCCACGACTTGCGATTCGCTCTAAAGGTGATATTAATGAATTTTTTGACAAATTAGATGCAATGCTTAATTTATGTATTGATCAATTATTAGAAAGATTTGAAATACAATGCCGCAAGAAGGCAAAAAATTACCCTTTCTTAATGGGACAAGGTATTTGGATTGACAGTGATGATCTAAAGGCTGATGATGAAGTGCGAGAAGTATTAAAACACGGAACATTGTCAGTTGGTTTTATCGGACTTGCTGAAACATTAAAGTCTTTATTAGGTGTTCACCACGGTGAAAATAATAAAGCACAAATATTAGGGTTACAAATTGTAAGTCATATGCGTCGTCGTCTTGATGAAGAAGCGCGTAATCGTAAATTAAACTTTAGTTTAATTGCAACGCCTGCAGAAGGTTTATCTGGTAGATTTGTAAATATAGATAGAAACTTGTTTGGAAGTATTGATGGAATCACAAATCGTGAGTTCTATACAAATAGCTTCCATGTACCTGTATACCACTCTATTACTGCATTTGAGAAAATCAAGATAGAGGGACCTTATCATGAACTTACAAATGCCGGGCATATTAGTTACATTGAAATGGATGGAGATCCTGCAAAAAATATCGATGCATTTGAAAAAATAGTACGTGCTATGCATGATAATAATATCGGATATGGTGCAATCAACCATCCTTTAGATCGTGATCCAGTTTGTGGATATAGCGGAGTTATTGATGATGTTTGTCCTGGATGTGGACGCAGTGAAGATAGTGAAAATAAATTCGAGAGAATTCGTCGTATTACTGGATATCTAGTAGGAACTCTTGATCGCTTCAATGATGGAAAAAAAGCAGAAGAGAGTCAACGTGTAAAACATACTGCAAATGAAAATTAAAACATCAGGAATTATAAATGAATCGATTGTTGATGGTCCTGGAATCCGTTATGTAATTTTCTTTCAAGGATGCTATCATAATTGTAGAGGTTGCCATAATCCAAATAGTCATTCACTAGATAATGGAAAATATATAGAGATTGATGAAATGGTAAAAAGTATAGAGAATAATCCATTACTTGATGGAATAACACTATCAGGTGGAGAACCTATGCTCCAACCAAAAGAGGCGTTAGAATTGATTTCTAGGATACGACATTTAAATTTATCCATCATGTTGTATACCGGATATACATTTGAACAAATAAAAAAACTTTCACCACTTCAACAAGAACTATTTCATGCTTGTGATATTGTTGTAGATGGACGCTTTGAAGAAAGTAAAAAAAGTTTGACACTATTATATCGTGGATCTTCAAATCAAAGAATAATAAACCCCAAAAAGTCATTACATACTTGCTTTGAGTATACTATCGATGAAAATGGGAGATTATATGAAAAGTGCTAAGGCACTTTTCTTTATATAGGGGGTAATATGTCTAAAATCATTAAATACAAAAATCAAAATATTATAAAACAAAGACTGTATCTACTAGGAATAATAAGTACTTTATTAATGTTTATTGCATCTATATATATTGTTGGTACTACAATGCAAGCTGTATATTTTTTAATCACAGTACTATGTATCATCGTTGGTAAGTATTTACAAAAACAATACGGAATTATAAGTAGTGGTGTTACTGGTGAAAGAAACACTTTAAAAATCATGAAATCTTTGCCAAAGGAATATACAGTATTTTCAAATCCTAAATTTAATTTTCGTGGTCGGGTAACCGAACTTGATTATTTAATTATAAGTGATTCTAATATAGTGATTGTTGAAGTAAAAAATCATGGTGGTAAGATTATTGGTAATCATAATGTAGATACTTGGACGCAAGTTAAGACAAGTAAAAAAGGTAATCACTATGAAAATAAGTTTAAAAATCCATGGATACAAGTAACCCGTCACCAAAAAATAATTCAATCAATATTAAATAAACATAATGTTCAATGTACAATTGAAAAGGTAGTTTATTTTAGTAATGCAAGCAATATCAATGTAGATTTAAAAAATATTACAAATAATAGAAACCAATTAGAAAATAGTATTTTGAATAAAGGTAAAAGATTACCACAAAAACAAATCATAAGTATTATGAAAAAATATATAAGTAAGTAAAAAGAAGAGCGCGATTTGAGCTCTTCTTTCTTTACTTATTTATAAAATTATATAACCATGTTTTTTCATCAGTTGTTAAATAAGGGCTTATTGTATCATACACTTCTTGATGATAATTTTGTAATGTTTCGATTTCATGATTACTCATCATAGAATAGTCAATAGCATCAACATCTATTGGACAATATGTTATTGTTTTGAATTCTAAGAATTGACCGTATTCATTTTCTTCTTTAATAACGCATAATAATTCATTTTCTAGACGAATACCATGTTTACCTTCTTTATATATTCCGGGTTCATTAGTTGTGATCATTCCAGGTACAATTGGAGCACCTTCACTTAAACCAGGTCGAACTCTTGAGTGAATCCCTTGTGGTCCTTCATGAACTCCTAGGAAATGTCCAACACCGTGTCCAGTACCACAACGGTAATCGAGACCGTATTGATATACTACACCTCGTGCTAAAATATCTAATTGTTGTCCATTGAATCCTTTAAGGAATACCGCATCACTTAAACGTAACATTGCTTTTAAAACAATTGTGAAATCACGGCGTTGTTCGCTTGTAATATCCCCTAACGCAAATGTTCTTGTAATATCCGTTGTACCATCAAGGTATTGTCCACCAGAGTCAACTAATAATAATCCCTCTTTTTTTACAATGCTACAATTTTCTGGTATAGCATGATAATGCATAAGTGCAGCATTTTCTTGGTAGCCACAAATTGTATCGAAACTGATATCATAGAATGCATCTTGCTCGCTTCTCAATTTATCTATATAATTTGCTAATTCTACTTCATCACTCTCTACAAGCTCATTTTTTAAATAATACATATATTTAGTCATAGCAACACCATCTTTAATGTGTGCATTGATAGTGTTTTTGATTTCAACATCATTCTTAATTGCTTTTAATAATTGTGTAGGATTATCTTTGTTAGTAATTGTTACATCTTTAGAAATATTGTTAAATATTGCATAATTTACTGTATTTTTATCTAATAATACTGTGTCCGTGATTGATTTTACATCTTCGTATATATCATCATACGATTTAACATTAACACCATCATTGTTTAATTCTTGAATTGTACTTTCATCAAGAGAACCATCTTGTACATATAAATTAATATTTGTTGTAGAAAATAGTGCATAGCTAAGAATTGTTGGATTACATGCAACATCTTTTCCGCGGATATTAAATGTCCATGCAATATCATCTAATGTTGTCATGATATGGAAGTTATTATCTTCCATACATTTTCTTACTTGCTCGAATTTTTCAATGCGTCCAACTCCACAATATTTAGTATCATATGAAAAACCAGGCTTTTTTGATAATTCTGGTCGAGTTGTCCAAAGTGTGTCTAAGATAAAGATGTCACTTTTAAGATTCGTATGTGGTAAGTCTTCAATTGTACTAACTGATAACAACCTTCCATCAAAGCCGATTACTGCATCTATATTATTAGATAAGTATTCTTTTACTGTCGGTGTTTCTGGTAGACCCATTTTCATTATTTTGATACCATGGATTGCAGACTGATTATCTGCTTGGATGAAATAACGGCCATCTACCCATAAGCAAATTTCCTCTTTACCTATAACTAATGTTCCAGCAGAACCAGTAAATCCTGTTAAATAGGCAATACTTTTAAAATAGTCACTCAAGTACTCACTTTTATGAAAGTCAGCCATTGGTAGTAAATAATAATCTACCTGTAATTCATTTAATATGTTTTGTGCTTCTTGCAATCTCTCTTTATACATTGTTTTCTCCTTTATACTAGTAATATAAAGATAACATTTTTAAAATCATTAATCAATATTAGGTAGTATATAATAACTATAACAAAAATTTATGATGCTACAATAAATTATAATGTAAAATTGTCATAAGTTCTTTGATTTTCCTAAAAAGTAGGAGTATAATTCTTGTTAAGTAAAAAAAAGGGGGCGTATTTTATGAATGATGATATCATAAAGCGTTTAATAAAATTAGATCATGAACAACAAGAGATTATAGAATCTGCAAAAAATAAAAAAGATAATGTTCAACGTGATGCAAGAATAATTGAAAATCAAATATTTGAAGAGTTCGAAATGCATCAACAAAATGATTTATTTGCATATCAAGAAGAATTAAATTCTTTTAAAACATCAAAAATAAATGAATACAAAAGTAACTGCCAGCACAAATGTGATGAATTAGAGAAGGCTTTTAATGAAAATAAGGATGTATGGATACAAGAAATTTTAAAAGAAATTATTACTAATAAATGATGAAATACTCAAGTAACGCTCTTTGTAGTAAAGCAAAGTCAATCTATGGTGATCGAATCACTTCTGTGCAGTATCGAGAACTAGTAAAGTCACCAAGTGTAGATAGTGTTGTAACATTTTTAAAAAATGAGACTAAGTTTAAGAGTTTACTTAATGATGAACACAGTATCCAGATACGTCGTCACCAATTAGAACAAATATTTAAAATAAATTATTATCAAACATTTGATAGGTTATTAAGGTATATTCCAAAATCACAAAATGAGTTTTATCTTCATGAGATAATGCAAATAGAAATAAGTATCATTTTAGATAAAGTTATACATTTACTTATTGAAGATAGTGTTGATTTCTTGCAATATATGCCTACATATCTACAAAGTAAGGTTTCATTTGTGATGTATGAATTATTAAATATTGAAAGTTATCGAGAATTATTAGAGTTTTTAAAAGCAACAAAGTATTATAAAATATTGAAAAAATATGATATTACTACTATGGAGGAATATCAAAAATTAGAAAAGGAACTTACTGAATACTACTTGTCTAGTTGCCAAGAAATAATAATTAGAAATTATAAGGGGAAAATTCAAAAGCAATTGTTAAGAATATTTTATACATCAGTTGAGATTAAAAATATTTCTAAAATTTATCGACTAAAAAAATATTACAATGTTGATAATAATGAGATAGAAAAACTAGTTCCAATGAAATATTCTCGGTTATCAAAAGAAATGGTAGATAAGTTGATATACAGTAAAGATGCTAGTGATTTTTTAAAGGTATTAAACACATCAAAATATAAGTTATATGATGATGAAAAAGATTTTATTTATATTGAGTATTCAATGGATAAAATATTATATCATCTTGCAAAAAAATATATGAGATTTTCCAATGATGCGCCAGTTGTCTTTTTAACATTTTGTACACTGCAAAATATTGAAATCGCAAACTTAAAACATGTTGTAGAAGGAGTTCGTTATCAAAAGGAAAGCGAAGAAATAGAAAAACTATTAATAATAACATAAAGGAGACCAACTATGGCAATAGCGAAGTTAAAGCTTGCAAGTATTCACTTTCAAAAAGAAAATATTGAAAAAGTACTTGAAAAGATAGTAACATTCGATGATTTGCATCTTGAACCGGCATCTAAGTTTAGTCAAAATATTACTGGACTAGGTCAGTTACAAGATGAAAACATTTACGAAGAGTTATATCAAACAGTAGATACTATCATACAAAAATATGGAGTTTCTTTACAGTATCAAGAAGCACAAAAATATGATTTTAATGTTATTAAACAAAAGACATTTGTGAGTGAGTTACAAGAAACAATTGGTAAATACGAAGCAGTAATTAATGAATTAGAAATTATGATTACTGAAAATGAAGAAGCAGTCATTCAGCTGCAACATGTAAGTGAGATAGATATTGATCTTGATGAGTTATTTAGTTGTAAGTTTTTACAAATCCGTTTTGGTAAATTCCCAGTGGAAAGTGTTGAAAAGTTAAGTTATTATAATTCATTACCTTTTGTATATCGACAATTTGATAATGATAAAACATTTGTTTGGTGTATGTATATGACATCACCAATGTCAGCACCAGAAATAGATAATATCTTTGCGGCATTACATTTTGAAAGAGTATATATTCCTGAGTTTGCACATGGACAACCTGAACTTGCAATCGCAGAGATAAACCAAGAAGCGGATGTTGCAAGGCAACAAATTGAAACATTAAAGGATACTGTTAAAGAAATTATTGAAAATCATCGTCATCAACTAGAAATGATATACTATTCGTCAAAATATCATAACGAAATACATGGTATGCAAAAATATATATTAATAGTTGGTAATCGATTATCGATGTACGGATTTATAAATGAAAAAAGAATGGAGGATTTAAAACAGTTGTTTGAAAATGACAAAGATGTTGTTATTGATATAAAGCCTGCAAATAGTGACGGGCGACTAAAAATACCAACAAAGTTATCAAACAACTGGTTTTCCAGGCCTTTTTCGATGCTTGTAGAGATGTATGGAACGCCGGATTATCATGATATTGATCCAACGATGTTCTTTGCGATAACATATACATTATTGTTTGGGATTATGTTTGGAGATGTTGGACAAGGACTACTTTTAAGTGTTATAGGGTATCTAGCATATAAATTTAAAAAAATGCAACTTGGTTTAATAGGAGTTAACTTAGGAATATCATGTACATTGTTTGGTGTGGTCTTTGGATCAATATTTGGTAATGAAGAAATTATACCAGCAATGTTTCATGCGATGGACCCAGATAGTACGATGACACTTTTTCTAGGAGCAATAGCGATGGGGATATTATTTATCGTTATTTCAATGTCATTTAGTATCTACTTATCATTTAAACATAAAGATTATGGTCATGCTTTATTTCATCAAAATGGAGTATGTGGTTTAGTGTTTTATGTAGGAGCAATTATTGGTGTTGTTGCAATGATGACAGGATTATTTAATGTGACATGGCTATATATACTAGTCATAATAATAATTCCATTGCTCGGTGTGTTCTTTAAAGAACCACTACATCACTGCCTAAAAAACAAACCAATGTTCCCTGAGGGAGTAGGTGCATTTTTTCTAGAAGGCATATTTGAATTAATAGAGGTATTATTATCATTTGTGACAAATACTATGTCATTTTTACGTGTGGGAGGTTTTGTCTTAGCCCATGCAGGGATGATGCTTGTAGTATACACGCTTGCACAAATGGTTGGTGGTATTGGGTATTGGATTATATTAGTTATTGGAAACTTAGCTGTAATGGGGCTAGAGGGACTGATTGTAGGTATTCAAGTGCTGCGTTTAGAGTTTTATGAGATGTTTAGTCGTTATTATAGTGGGAATGGAATTCCTTTTGTAAAAATAAATCAAAGAATAAAAAGAGGGGTATAAATATGACAACAATTATTTTATTAGCAGTATTATTAGTAATCATTGCTTTACCATTAGTGAAAGTTTTCCAAGGAAAAACAGACTTAAAATCTACGAAAAAACGTATGTTCATGCATATTGGTGGATTCTTTGCGACAATTGCAATCGTTTTTGTATTTCAAATAGTTACATCAACAGTATCTGCACAAGAAGAGGTAGCAGTTATTGATTTAATGACTGGAACATTAGCACAAGGTCTTGGATTCATTGCAGCAGCGATGTCAACTGGATTATCAGCATTAGGTGCTGGTATTGCAGTAGCAGCAGCGACACCAGCTGCAATCGGGGCCATCTCTGAGAATGAAAAAAACTTTGGTAAATCATTAATATTCGTAGTAATGGGTGAAGGGGTTGCAATCTACGGTTTATTAATTTCTATCTTAATTATTAACGCACTGTAATATGAAGTTCTACTTATTTAGCGATAATACTGACACCCAAGTAGGTATGCGACTCGTTGGTATTGAAGGAGAAGTAGTTCATCAAAGAGAAGAATTATTAGAAAGATTAGAAGTGAAAATGCAAGATAAATCAATTGGAATTATTTTGCTTACTACAAAATTAATTGAGTTATGTCCAGATGTTATCTCAAATATTAAACTACAACAACGCGAACCACTACTTGTAGAAATACCAGATCGCCATGGACATAGTAAAATTGGAGAAACGATTGATTCTTATGTTTCTAAAGCAATGGGAATTACGTTCTAAGGGGGCATAAAGATGCAAGATAACGAACAAATCTACCTCTATATAAAAGAAGAGATTGAAGCATTGGCAAGCAAGCAACACGATGAAATAGAGTGTGTTGCAAGCGATACAATGCAACAAATTAAAGAAGAGGCAAAATATAAGGCTAGTAAGATTTTCGAGGGTAAAAAACAACGTGAAATGATTACTATAAAAAATGATGTTGCACTATACCTTGCAAGCAAGGAAGCGGATTATACAAAAGAAATTATTCAAAAACGTACGAAGTTAGTTGATCAATTGTTTGAAGTGGTAATTGAAAATGTTAAGCAATATTGTACAACTAAAAATTATGTGGAAACAATGATGAAAGAGTTCGATAAAATTATAGATATGTACAAACTAGATGATTGTACAGTGTTTTGTAATGATACTCTATTAGTAGAATCATTTAATGATAAAAAATGTAAGCTTGAAGTTGATCCAATGATTAAAGTTGGTGGCTTTAACGTACGTTGTAATAGGAGAAATATTGTAGTAAAAAATACATTTGATGATATTATTGCTACAAAGATTTCTGAGTTTAGTACAAAAGAAGAATTGAAAATAAAGTAGGGGGAAAAAGCAATGACACAAGATGTGATTTATTCAATTAATGGCCCAGTTGTTAAAGTTAAAGATACAACTACTTTTTCAATGCTTGAGATGGTATATGTAGGTCATGCAAAGTTACTTGGAGAAGTAATTGTTGTAACAAAGGAGTTTACTACTATTCAAGTATATGAAACAACATCTGGATTAAAACCGGGAGAACCAGTTTTTGCAACATCATCACCGATATGTGCGACGCTTGGACCCGGGATATTACGCAATATCTTTGATGGAGTACAGCGACCTCTAGAACAATTAGAAAAGGATAGTGGTGCATTTTTAACTGCAGGTAGCTTTGTCGATGCAATCGATAAGACAGTACAATACGATGTTACAATAACAGTATCAATTGGAGATGAAGTCGTACCTGGTACAATTTATGCTACTATGCCTGAAACAGATTTGATTGTTCATAAGTGTATGGTTGCTCCAACACTGCAAGGAACAGTTGTAAATGTTGTTGAAAATGGAAAATATAGAGTTGATGATGTTGTTGTAATTATTGAAGATGATAAAAATATAAGACATGAATTAACACTTACTCAAAAATGGCCTATTAAAAAATCAAGACCAGTATTCTCACGTAAAGCAAGTACAGTTCCACTACTTACAGGACAACGTGTAATTGATACCTTATTTCCAATTGCAAAAGGTGGTACTGCAGCAATTCCAGGAGGATTTGGTACTGGAAAAACTATGACCCAACACCAAATTGCTAAATGGTGTGATGCAGACATTATTGTGTATATTGGATGTGGTGAACGTGGAAACGAGATGACACAAGTATTGGAAGAATTTAGTCAGTTAATCGATCCAAAATCGAATCGACCGCTTACTGATCGTACCGTACTTATCGCAAATACTTCAAACATGCCAGTTGCAGCCCGTGAGGCGAGTATTTACACAGGGGTGACACTTGCAGAGTACTATCGAGATATGGGGTATCATGTGGCAATTATGGCTGACTCAACTTCAAGATGGGCAGAAGCATTACGTGAAATTTCAGGTAGGCTTGAAGAGATGCCAGTTGAAGAAGGGTTTCCTGCATATTTACCATCTAGACTTTCACAGTTTTATGAACGCGCTGGATATATGGTGAATCTGAATGGGACAGAAGGGTCAGTATCAATTATTGGTGCTGTATCTCCACAAGGTGCAGATTTTTCTGAACCCGTTACACAAAATACAAAAAGATTTGTTCGCTGTTTTTGGGCATTAGATAAATCGCTTGCATATATGAGACATTATTTTGCGATTAATTGGATGGAAAGTTACAGTGACTATGTTTATGATTTAGAAACTTGGTATGAAAAGAATGTTAGTATTAGTTTTTGTAAAAATCGTCAAGAAATGTCACATTTACTTGCGCGTGAAGCTAAGCTTAATGAAATAGTAAAGTTGATGGGTAATGACGTATTACCAGAAGATCAAAAATTAATAATGGAAACGGCGAAGTTGATTCGTGTTGGATTCTTGCAACAAAATGCATTTCATAAAGAAGATACATATGTCCCATTAGCAAAACAAGATAAGATGATGGAAGTTATTTTATATCTACATCAGCATGTAAACACTGCTATAAGACAAGGGAAAACAGTACGTTCATTTATTGAAACAGGAATTTTTGATAAAGTAATTAAAATGAAATATGACATAAAAAATAATGAGCTTGAACGCTTTAATGATTATTTAACGATGATTGATGAAGCAGTCATGTCTGTAGAATAGGAGAAACATCATGGAACTACAATATATTGGTTTACAAGAAATAAATGGTGCCTTGGTTGTTTTAGAACACGTTCAAGGAGTTGCTTATGATGATATGGTAGAAATAGCACTTGATAGTGGTGAGACTAGATTAGGACGTGTTATACAAATTGACGGTGAAAGAATTGTTGTTCAGGTATTTGAAGGGACAAACGAAATGTCGCTTGTAAATAATAAAACAAAACTATTACACAAACCTATGGAACTACCAGTTTCAAGAGAGTTACTTGGAAGAACATTTGATGGGGCTGGAAAGCCGATTGATGGTCTTGGAAATATTTATGCAAGTCAGCATGTTGACGTTAATGGCTTAGCAATAAACCCAGTTTCAAGAATTTATCCACGTGATTATATTAACACTGGAATATCATCAATTGATTGCTTAACTACATTAATTCGTGGTCAAAAATTACCTATTTTTTCTGGTTCAGGTTTACCACATAATAAGCTAGCGTTACAAATAGTAAAACAGGCAAATATTGCTAAATCAAATGATCAAGAATTTGCGGTTGTATTTGGTGCAATGGGAGTAACCAATGATGTTGCTCAATATTTTATAAATGGTTTTAAAGAAGCGGGTGTAAGTGATAAAGTAGTAATGTTTTTAAATGTTGCTAGTGATCCAATTATAGAGCGTATTTTAACACCAAGGTGTGCACTAACTGCAGCTGAATACCTTGCATACACAGAAGGTATGCATGTACTTGTAATTTATAGTGACGTTACTTCATATTGTGAAGCAATACGTGAGTTTTCTTCTAGTAAGGGAGAAATTCCAGGACGTAAGGGATATCCAGGATACTTATATTCAGACTTAGCTTCATTATATGAACGTGCAGGAATTATCAAAGGTTGTAAAGGATCGGTGACACAAATTCCGATTCTAACAATGCCAAATAATGATATTACTCATCCGGTTCCAGATTTAACTGGATATATAACAGAAGGACAAATAACATTAGATAATGATTTACATTTAGCAGGTGTATATCCGCCAGTATCGGTATTACCTTCACTTAGTCGTCTTATGAAAGATGGAATTGGAGAAAAGTATACTCGTAAAGACCATCAAGATCTCGCAAATCAATTATTTTCTTGTTATGCATATGTCCAAGAAGTAAAAGCACTTACTTCAGTAATTGGGGAGGATGAACTCTCTAGTTTAGATAGGAAATATTTACGATTTGGAACACTATTTGAAACTCATTTTTTAAATCAGGGATTCTATACAAATCGATCAATTGAAGAAACCTTAAATATTGGTTGGTTACTGCTTTCAACATTACCAAAGTCTGCACTAGATCGTTTAGATGATTCAATCGTAGATGAGTTTTATGATGATAGCAGTGCGAAGGATTATTTTAGTATTGCACCTAAAAAAATAATTTCTGAATTAGAAATGTAGGTGATAATATGGTACTAAAAATAGCAGTTACCAAATCAAATGCAATAGCAACTAAAAAATCTCTTGATCTTGCAAATATGGGATATGGGCTTTTAGACCAAAAACGTAATGTACTTATTAAAGAAATGATGTTATTACTTGATGATGTAAAAGAAATTCGTTCTAAAATCACAGAAACCTATAATCGTGGTTATAGTGCTTTGCAGGATGCTAATATATCTCTAGGGCTAATTAGTAATATTAGTGAATCATCACCTATTGATACAGGTATTTCAATAGCGTATCGAAGTGTTATGGGTGTGGAAATCCCGAAGGTGATTTATAACAATGAAAACAATAGACAAATGTATCCGTTTGATCGCTCTAACTCAAGAGTAGATTATACGTATCAATGCTTTCAAGAAGTAAAAGAATTAACAATTTTACTTGCACAAGTAGAAAATAGTGTATATAGGCTTGCAGTAGCAATCTCAAAAACACAAAAAAGAGCCAATGCACTAGTTAATGTTTCTATTCCTAATTTAGAAGAAACTTATAAAATGATTATGGATTCTCTAGAACAAAAAGATCGTGAGGAATTTGTAAGACAAAAAATGATTAAAACATGGAATAGTAATAAAAAGTAAAAACAAGGTATTTTCCTTGTTTTTCTTTGTAAATGGAATAATTTAATTGACCAGGTAAGGTGATAACGATAAAATAGTTATCATAGGTTATAGGAGGAAGTATTTGTGGATATGACAGTTATAATTAATCAAATGATTCAGCTTTTCTTAGTGCTATCAATTGGTTACATTTTATATAAGATAGGAATGTTTGATGATGTACTAAATAAAAAAATGTCAATGCTATTACTTGGGGTTACCACACCAGCAATGATTATTGCCTCCGTTACATCTATTGAGAATTCATCAACGGTGTCTTTACCTACTGTTTTTCTAGTATCATTCTTAATGTACTTTAGTATGATGGTTTTATCTTTTATAGTGGTAAAGCTACTACGCATAAAAATAAATCATCAAGGAATATACATGTTTATGGCAACATTTCCAAATGTTGGGTTTATGGGTTTTCCAGTCATTACAGCAATATTTGGTGAGACAGGGATTTTTTATGCAGCAATCTCTAATATGTTATTTAATGCATTAATATTTTCTGTAGGGATAGTGATGATGAACTATGGAAAACATACAAATGTGAAATTGCACTATAAGACGTTATTATCGCCTGGTATTATTGCATCATTAGTTGCGTTAATAATATATATAGTAAAAATTCCAGTTCCTTCTGTTATTTCAAATACTTTTGAAATGATAGGAAGTATAACTTCACCGATGGCAATGTTACTTATTGGATCAACACTGGCAACAATGAAAGTAAAAGAAGTATTTAAAGAGATAAGTATTTATCCATTTACTATTTTAAGACAAATACTTATACCAATAATAGCTTTTCCAATACTGAGTTTTTTTATAAATGATCAATTATTACTAGGTGTAACATTTATTTTGTTATCCATGCCTGTTGCAAACTCGTCAGTATTATTTGCAACACAATATGATGGAGATGTTAAACTAGCTGCAAAGTGTGTATTTATTACTACATTACTATCAGTAGTATCAATACCACTATTAGTGTATTTTTATTTATTATAAGGGGGGGTAAAATAATGAATATATGTAATGTAAAAGAATTGAAAATAGGTTATGGTAAACCAAAAGTTTGTGTTCCAATAGTTGCAAGTACGATTGATGAGATTGTGTCAGAAATAGTATATTGTAATAGTATAGAAACAGATATCATTGAAATTCGTATTGATTTTTTCGATGGTATATTAGATGATAAGGAGATTTTTGAGCTTTGTAGAAAGATTAATGATGTAAAAAGTGAGAAAGTTCTTTTATTAACATATCGTTCTAAATGTGAAGGAGGAAATATCCAGCTTACATTTGAGCAACAATTTACATTGTTTGAAACCTCATTACAGTTAAATACTTTTGATATTTATGATATTGAATATAGAAATGAGAATGTACCAAAACTAAGCTTCTTAGTAAAAGAATATGAGAAAAAAACAATATTATCATATCATGACTTCAATGCAACGCCATCACATGATGAGATTGTGTCTCACTTGCAAGCTATGGAAAGTTTAGGTGGTGATATTTGTAAAATTGCTGTTATGCCTCAAACTAAAAAAGATGTATTAACATTACTTAGTGCAACCATAACTGCAAATGAATGTATGAGAGTTCCGATTGTTACGATGTCAATGAATACAGATGGGCTTATCAGTCGTGTTGCTGGTCAAATATTTGGATCGAGTATTACGTTTGCAAGGTATAAAAAATCATCAGCACCAGGACAAATCGATGTGAACCAACTGAATTGTATGTTAGATATTATTGATGAAAATAAATAAGTAGTTCTATTATTAAGGAGAACATATGTTAATTAATGAAGAAGATTCTGGGAAAATATTTTGTGTTTTATATCCTAAGTTTGTATTAACGAAAAAACTAGTGGTAAAAAAATAAACTACCACTATAGAGAAAAATGTACAATTGAACCTTGAAGGATTGTATCTGGGTGTACGTATTAAAATGAATCTTACTTTAGAGATATATGTGGAAAATGAAAAAATCACTCTATACCCAAAAGGTGATGTACATTATGGTATACTTAAGTTTAGTGTTGATAGCTTTATTAAAAGGAATTTAAAAAATAATGAATGTTGTATATATGAAGATGGCAAATTGATTGTTGTTAATCAATATGTTAAAGATATAAACTACAAAGATAGACAAATAAATATATGTTTCAAATAAAGGTGATGGATAGTCATCTTTTTTTTATTAATATTATTATGATTTTTAATATAGTGTGAATTTTCACGATTTATGTTCTAAAGTATAACTTTTGCAACCTAGTTTCTAAAAGGGACCATTCTATTGTAACCGCTTTAAAAGTTTTATATGATGAATGTGCAAGATATCGTAAGGGAGGAAAATTGATATGATGCAGAAAATTCAAAGATTTGGAGGAGCAATGTTTACACCAGTACTATTATTTGCATTTGCAGGTATTATTATCGGATTTGGAACATTGTTTACTACCGAACCAATCGTTGGGGGATTAGCAAACCCTGAGGGTATGTGGTACAAATGCTGGAACGTATTATTACAAGGTGGTTGGACAGTATTCAACCAGTTGCCATTATTATTTGTTGTTGGTCTACCAATTGGTTTAGCAAAAAAACAACAAGCAAGATGTGCAATGGAAGCATTAGTTTTATACTTAACATTCCAATATTTCTTAAGTACAATTTTAGCACAATGGGGAACTAACTTCGGTGTAGATTTCACTCAAGATGTAGGTGGTATTTCAGGGCTTACAATGGTAGCTAATATTAAAACATTAGATATGGGTATGATAGGAGCATTAATGATTTCGGGAATCGTAATATTTTTACACAATAAATATTTTGATACTGAGTTACCTGAATGGATGGGAACATTTAGTGGATCATCATTTGTTGTTATCGTAGGATTCTTTGCTTTAATTCCTGTTGCAGCAGCATCTGCAGCTTTCTGGCCAATGGTTCAAGAAGGAATGCGTTCATTCCAAATATTTGTTGCAGGAGCTGGAGCACTAGGAGTATGGGTATTTGTATTCATGGAACGTATATTAATTCCATTTGGATTACATCACTTATTATATTTCCCATTCTTCTATGACAATGCAATTGTAAATGGAGGATTATACTCTTACTGGGCAACATCACTTCCTGAACTAGCATCAACTAGTGGTTCATTAGCATCAGTTGTACCAGAAGCATGGCCAACACTTACAGGACTATCTAAAGTGTTTGGATGTCCAGGTATCGCATTAGCATTCTACACTACTGCAAAACCTGGAAAGAAAAAACAAATTGCTGGTTTATTAATACCAATTACACTTACAGCAATTGTGTGTGGGGTAACTGAACCAATTGAATTTACATTCTTATTTGTTGCACCGGTATTATTTGTAGTACATGCATTGTTAGCTGCAACACTAGCAATGGTTGCAAATATGTTTGGAGTAGTAGGTATCTTATCTGGTGGTCTTATTGAAATGTCAGCATTGAACTTTATTCCATTAATGGCATCTCATTGGCAAACATATTTAACAATGTTAATAATCGGATTAATATTTACAGGTATTTGGTTTGTTGTATTCCGTTTCTTAATTTTAAAATTCGATTTTAAAACACCAGGACGTGAAGATGATGAAGATGAAATCAAATTCCACTCTAAAGCAGAGTATCGTGAAAAACAAGCACAAGGTAAAACTGGAACAGCGACACTACCTAACCGTATCTTAGAAGGACTAGGTGGAAAAGATAATATCGTAGATGTTACAAACTGTGCAACACGTTTACGTGTTAACGTTAAAGATCCATCAGTAGTACAAAGCGATGCATATTTCAAAGAAATTGGTACACATGGTGTAAAGGTTACAGATAAAAGTGTACAAGTAATTGTTGGACTAAGAGTTCCAACAGTACGTGAGGATTTTGAAGCATTATTATAAGTAGAAGGAGATAGTAACTATGGCAAGAAAACAGAAAAAAACAGTATTAGTAAAAGAAAAACTAAATAAACAATTCACCTTAGCAAAAGTGTTATTAGCAATAACGCCTGCAATAGCATATTTATATGTTTCGATGAGAGCTGCCGTCTTATCGAAACCACTCCAAGAAATATTAACAAGCGATCCAACGATAGCGATTATGTTTTTAGTAGCGATGATAAATCCGTATATTGCTTATCTGCTTGGATTAGTACAAAAAAAACTCAAAGAAAAAGATTATCACTTTGCTGTTACAAATATGATTTTCTTAATGATAGGGCAAGCACTAACAATGAATGTATTTTACTTTTGTGTAGTATTCTACTTGTTCTATCGCATGGTTACTATTTATAAAATTGATTCTAAAGCAGTTATTAAATCGTCAACATTAAAAAGATCACTATATATGGGTGGCGGTGGATTAATTGTCATAGGTATAAGCGCAGTATGTATGTTTGCATCATTGCAAATAATGTAAAATTAGGAGAGAAGAAAATGGAAAAAAAATATTCAATTACAATAGCAGGTGGAGGTAGTACCTTCACACCAGGAATCTGTTTATTATTACTAGAACATATGGACCGTTTCCCAATTCAAAAAATCATGTTCTATGATAACAACGCATCAAGACAAGAAACAATTGCAAAAGCATGTGAAATTTATTTAAAAGAAAATGCCCCAGAGGTAGAATTTGGTTATACTACTGATCCTGAAACAGCATTCACAGGAATTGACTTCGTAATGTGTCATATCCGTGTTGGGTTATATGCAATGCGTGAACACGATGAAAAGATTCCATTAAAATATGGTGTAGTAGGTCAAGAAACATGTGGTCCAGGTGGAATTGCTTATGGAATGCGTTCTATTGGTGGTGTTCTTGAAGTTTTAGATCATATGGAAAAATACTCACCAAATGCATGGATGTTAAATTATTCAAATCCGGCTGCAATTGTAGCAGAAGCAACACGTAGATTACGTCCAAACTCAAAAATTTTAAATATTTGTGATATGCCAATCGATATTGAAGAAAAAATGGCATATATGATGGGACTATCATCAAGAAAAGAAATGTCTGTAGGGTACTATGGGTTAAACCACTTTGGTTGGTGGCATAAAATTGAAGATAAAGATGGTAATGATTTAATGCCAGCATTAAAAGAAAAAATCGCTGCTAATGGACTTGCAGATGCAATTTCTGGAAGCCAACATGTTGAACCAAGCTGGATTGAAACGTTTAGAAAAGTTAGAGATGTGTATGCAGTAGACCCAGATACAATTCCAAATACATACTTAAAATATTATTTATTCCCTGATTATGTTGTAGAACATGCAGATCCAAACTATACAAGAGCAAATGAAGTAATGAATCACCGTGAAAAGAATATTTTTGAATTATGTCAAAGTATTATTGATAAAAACACGAGTGAGGGAAGTGGTTTTGAACCAGATGCTCATGCAGAATATATCGTAGACTTAGCATGTGCAATTGCTAAAAACACTAAAGAAAAAATGTTATTAATTGTTCCAAATGAAGGTGCGATTGAAAACTTTGATAGAACTGCAATGGTTGAAATTCCATGTATTGTTGGTTCAAATGGGTACGAAAGAGTACTACAAGGTGCTATTCCACAATTCCAAAAAGGTTTAATGGAACAACAAGTATCAGTAGAAAAATTAACTGTTGAAGCATGGATTACAGGAAGTTATCAAAAATTATGGCAAGCAATCACTTTATCAAAAACAGTTCCTAGCGCAAGTGTAGCAAAGAAAATATTAGATGATTTAATTGCAGTAAATAAAGATTACTGGCCTGAATTAAAATAATATGGGACTATTTTCAAGAAAAAAAGATGGTCTTTGTGCAATAGCAACAGGTAAAACTGTAGCTATTGAAAAAGTCCCTGATGAAGTGTTTTCAAGCAAGATGATGGGAGATGGAATTGCAATTATTCCAGAAGAAGGATGTATTTATGCACCTGCTAAAGGAAAAGTTACAATGGTAATGGAACCAAGTCATCATGCAGTAGGAATTGAGCTAAAAAATGGTATGGAAATACTGATTCATATTGGATTAGATACAGTAGAATTGATGGGAGAGGGTTTTTCACCAATTGTAAAAGTGGGAGATGAAGTTGAAGTAGGAGATGAATTAATACAATTCGATATTGACTTCTTAAACACTAAAAATATTAATCCAATTACAATGATGATTATTACTAATGATGCTGGTAAAAAAATAAAAGCAAAAACGGTTGATATAAATGTGGAAAAAGCAAGTACGCACATAATAGAATTAGCATAAAAAGCCTAAATGGGCTTTTTTTTGTTTAGAAATATCCAATGAATATGTAAAATATATGGAAATATCATAAAAGAATATGTTAAATTCCACGAAACTTTGACATTTACTAACAATGTATATATTATGTAGTGCGAGGAGTGATGTATATGTTAAAGAATAAAATTAGTCTTAAAAAGACTGTTCGTAACGTAATAAACAAATCAAAAAAGAATAAATTTATTACAAGAATAGGTAAATATCATACTATAGAAAGTGTGATAAAATATAATAAAAAATACCCATATGCAAAAATGGCATTACCATTTATCGTGGCTATTTTAATATTCACAGGTGTTGATGTAACAACAACACAAGCATATGAAGTAAAGGTTAATGGAGAAACAGTTGCTATTGTTGACGATGTAGAAGTATATACGGAAGCAAAAAAAGAAGCAGAAACAGTAGTTGATGAAGTTAAGCCAGAATCAACAAACGAAGTAAAAGACGCAGATGTAAGTGTTTCAACTGTAGTTACTACTCGAAATGAATCGTTTGACAACCAAGAAAGTGTTGTAACGGAAATAGTTGAGAACACTACAGATGTAGAAAAGCAATATGTATTATATATTGATGATAATCCAATTGGATTTGCATCAAGCAAAGAAGAGTTAGAAAAGATATTAGATGATGTTGCAAAACAATATTACAATGAGTTTACTACAGAACATAGCTTTGGAAAAGATGTGAGAATTGAAGAAGAATTTATTGATACTTCAAAAACAGAACAACTTGATGTTATCGTAGATAAAGTCAATAGTTTAGAAGAGATTGAGTTTACTTACATAGTAAAAGAAGGTGATACGTATTACGATATTGCTACAGCGTATGAATTAACGGTTGATGAACTATATGAACTTAATCCAGAGATTGATAAAGATATACTTTCAATTGATACTGAATTAAAGCTAACAAAAGAAACACCTTTTTTACCCGTTATTACAAAAGGCGAAGAAACTTATGAAGCAGTGATTGATAGTCCGATACAATATATCGATGATGATACAATGTATATTGGTGAAGAAGAGGTTACTATCGAAGGTGATGATGGTCTTTCATCAAATGTTGCAGACGTCACGTATATTAATGGTGTAGAAGAAATAAGAGATATTAAAGAAACAACTGTTTTAAAAGAAGCAACGCAAACACAAATTACACGTGGAACAATGGAAAAACCTAAAACAGCCTCTACAGGCACATATATATACCCTGCAAATGGGACATTCACGTCAGGATATGGATATCGATACTTATTAGGAATATACCAATTTCATTATGGAATTGATATTGCAGCAGCAGTAGGTACAGAAATTTATGCATCAGATGGTGGAGAAGTTATATTTTCAGGATGGAAAGATGGGTATGGTAATACAATTATTATCGAGCATGATAATGGTGTAAAAACACTATATGCACATAACTCATTAAATGCCGTATCTGTAGGACAAAAAGTGTATCAAGGTCAATATATTGCAGATATGGGTTCAACTGGCTATTCTACAGGAAGTCATATTCATTTCGAGATTCAGGTAAATGGAAATGCGGTAGATCCATTAACGTATTTACAATAAGATATCAAAGAGGATATTCACTATGTGAAGTCCTTTTTTACTTTGATTAGTAATGATTTATAATCAAAAATACTGTATAATGTATCCTATAAATGTGTGTGGGAGGATGTTAATTTGTTAGAAGAGCTAATTAATAAAAACTATGATATGCTAAATTCAAATGATATTCTAATTTGGAAGTATATATCATCGCATCGTAAAGAATGTGAAAAGATATCGATTGATGCTTTAGCAAAAAAATGTCATGTTTCAAGAACAACAGTATTACGCTTTGCAAAACGTATTGGGTTAAAAGGGTTTGCAGAATTAAAAGTGTATTTACGTATGGAGAGAAGTTACGTGAGCGGGGAAGGTATGATAAACCAAACACTGGAAAAAACTTACGTACAGTTTGTTAGAAATTTGGGTACATATGATTTTGGGAATATAGTAAGTGCTATAAAAAATGCAGATAACATATTTGTGTACGGCGATGGTGCGATTCAGAAAAATGTTGCATTAGAATTTAAAAGAATGTTTTTAGCAGTACAAAAGTTAATATTTACGATTACATCAACTGGCGAAACCGAAGGGCATGATAAAATAATAAATGATGGTGATGTTTTTTTTGTGATATCTGTATCTGGAGAAAATGATAAACTAATAGATTTTGTTAAAAGGCTACGACTGAAATCTGTTAAAATTATTGCGATAACATCTTCAAAAGAAAACAGATTAATTCATTTAGCTGATGAATATATTTGTGTTGAATCAATACAGGTTGTAGGTAATTTAGGGGAAACTGTCAATTTTATGTCAAGTTACTTCATTGCACTTGACCACATCCTAATGAAATATGTAGAAAGTTGTAGAGGGTAGTTAAATGAATATATATTCTTTAGTGGAAGAAAATTATGACATTCTTAATGATAATGATGTATATATTTGGCAATATATACATCACCATAAAGAGGAAGTACAAAAAACTTCTGTACAAAATTTAGCTAAAATGTGTAATGTGTCACATACTAGCATAATCCGTTTTTGTAAAAAAATTGGATTGGATGGTTTTGCAGAGTTGAAATTCCACATAAAAATGCAGTTAGAAAAAGAAATCAAAATTGACCCTAGAATTGTGTTTAAAACTACAAAGGAATTACAAACAACAGTCAGCGATTATGAAGAAAAAGAGGTCACAAGTGTTTTAGAGAAAATATATTGCGCAAATAGAATTTTTATTTATACTACTGGGGAAGTGCAATATAATGCGGCATTAGAATTCAAAAGAGAATTTTCATATACAAATAAACATATCTATGTATTGGAAAGTTCAAACGAAGTTGATTTGCTCATCCCAAGCCTTGCAAAAGGTGATTTGTTTATAGTGATATCATTTTTGGGAGACAATCCTAGAATGATATCAAATGTAAAGAAAATTAAGGAAATCAATATTCCTGTAATAGGTATCGCAAAAGTTGGAAAGAATAGATTAAGTAAATACTCTGATAACTATCTAGGTTTCCATAGTTCGAATTATGAATCATCATATTCTAAAATTAAATATACATGTAATGCTCATTATTTCATAATAATTGGGATTTTGTTTGTGCGTTATTTGGAGCAGTATAATGATGCATAATGAAGAATTCATATTTTTGATTTTATCAATTGTTAACGAAATTCCACATGGAAAAGTTGCTAGCTATGGACAAATTGCTAAAATGGCAGGATACCCAAAACATGCTAGAATGGTAGGGAGAATTCTTTCAAAATCGTCTATATATGGGGAATATCCATGTCACAGAGTTGTAAACAGTAGTGGAAGATTAGTGCCGGGTTGGACTAGACAAAAAGAACTCTTACAAGAGGAGAATATAGTAGTAACTAATAACCATGTTAGTATGAAAAAATATAGTTGGAAATAATTAAATCAATTCTTATATGTAAAAGGGCATAGCTAACAATTTGTTGGCTACACCCTTTTTTATATCTAATTAATTAGTCATCTTGATCATCTTCATCATCATCTTCGTCGTTGTCGTCATCTTGA
>CAYJPL010000023.1:0-32599 GCA_964372125.1 uncultured Erysipelotrichales bacterium | reverse complement strand
AAGAGACAAATAACTAATTAATAGTTATTTGTCCCCCACTCTTGACACAGAGCCACTTTAATTACGATTATTTGCGTTTTATAATCCATCTAGTTCAGTATGTAAATAGCTTCGATACTCTTCTATAATATCTTGTAATTCTACAAAAGTATTTATTTTTGAAAGTTTATCTTTTACTTTTGCAGATGACTTTAATCCTTTGATATACCAAGGCGCATGTCCTCGCATTTGAAACATTGCAACTTTTTCTACTTCTATTTCCAACAATCTTTTTGCATGTTCTAGACATTGATCTAGTTTTTCATTAAATGTTGGCATTGTAAATTCATTGCCATTTTCTACAACTTCAACGATTTCTTTAATCAACCAAGGATTTCCTAGTGCAGCTCTTCCAATCATAATTGCATCAACACCCGTTTCTTCTAACATTTGAACAGCTGTTTCTACAGAAACAATATCACCATTTCCAATTACTGGGATACTTACAGCATCTTTAACTTGTTTAATATATGACCAATCTGCTTTTCCTTCATACATTTGACTTCTTGTTCTACCATGAATAGCAATCGCACTCGCCCCTGCTTTTTCAATTAACTTTGCAATTTCAACACAGTTAATATGATCAAAGTCAAAACCTATACGAATCTTAACAGTAACTGGTTTTTTTACATTTTCTACAACACCTTTTACGATATCATATACTTTGTCTGGGTATAACATTAATTTACTTCCTGCATCTGCTTTTAATACTTTATTTACTGGACAACCCATATTTATATCAATGATATCACAATTAGAATGTTCATCGATAAACTTTGCTGCTTCAACAATAGTATCACGGTCACCACCAAATACTTGCATACTCATTGGATGTTCTGATTCATCTACTTGTAACATTGATAGTGTCTTGGGGTTTCGGTAGCATAACGCCTTATCACTAACCATTTCAGAGTATACTAAACCTGCTCCAAACTCTTTAATAATTTTACGAAAAGCAAGATTTGTAATTCCTGCCATCGGTGCCATAACAACTCTATTTTCTATTTCGACATTTCCTATTTTAAACATTTAGTCACTTCCTTCTTATGAATATTAGCATATTTTCATTTCTTTTTATATATTTAAATATAAAGAATTATAATATGATATCAAAAAGACGATTTTCATCGTCCATTTACAACTTTATAATGCATTTCGTGCCTACATTTTCTTCACTAGTGACCTCGATACTTCCATTATGTAATGTAAGAATACGCTTTACTAAAGTCATACCAAGTCCATTCCCACTATTCGTACGTGAAGTATCACCTTGGTAGAATTTTTCAAATACGCGCTCTAGAACTTTAGGTGACATCCCAATACCACTATCTTCAATGATAATAGCCACTCCTTTGTCTTGTTTTACCGACACTTTGATACTTCCGTTGTCTTTATTATATTTTATCGCATTACCTAGGATATTTGTCCAAACATGCTGCAATAATTCTCTATTTGCTAATATCTGTATTTCATCTATATCAATATCTAGTGATATATTCTTTGTGCTCCATTGTGGCTCTAAAGAAACAATTACCTCTCTAATATCTTCTGATAAGTCATATTGTTCTTTGATGATGCCAATGTCTTGATTTTCTATTCTTGATAACAATAATATGTTTCCTGTAAGGGAAGAAAGTCTTTTTGTATTATATACAATCTTTTGAATAAATTCGCTTTTTTGTTGATCTGTTAAATCAACTCTTTGGAGTAACATTGCATACCCCTCTATTGCAGCAAGTGGTGTTTTAAATTCATGAGATACATTTTCGATAAAGTCTGTTCTAAGTAGTTCAGTTGATGATAGTTGATCTACCATGATATTGAAGTTTTTTATAATTTCATTTATCTCTGTAGCTCTCGTATCTGCGATAAGCCTTACTTTATAATTCCCATTTGCAACCTCTTTTGTTGCTTCATTAAATTGATCAATTCTATAAAATAATCGCTTTCCTGCAATTTTAGAAATCCATGTTCCTACTACAACACTTGTCAAGGCTGTGATTAAAAATAGTGGCTTTTGTCCCTCAAGAAATTGCCTTCCATATATAGCAAGCGCAATACCCGATACTACTGACATTGTAACCGAAAATATTCCAAACACTACTGCCGTAAAATGAACAATTATACGTGACGTTCTTTTAGGCATTTTGATTATCCTGCTTTTCTATTACTTTATACCCTAAACCTCGCACCGTAATGATTTCAAAATCTTCATTATCTTTGAATTTTTCTCTTAGACGACTTATATGGACATCTAATGTATGCGAATCAGATTCACTATCCACACCCCAAATATCATCCATAATTTGTCTTCTTGTAAAAATTCTATTTGGAGCACTTACTAATTTAAGTAACAAAAAGAATTTTTTTTGTACTAATTGGATATTTTGATTATTATAAGATACTGTTAACGTATCACGGTCAAATGTAGTTTTTTTAATCATAACCTTTGTTTCACTTATAATTTGGCTACGACGCAGTACTGCTTCTATTCTCCATAACATTTCTTGTACATCAACTGGCTTTACCATATAATCATCAATTCCTAATTTAAATCCTGTTCTTTTATCAAAAAAGCTATCTTTTGAACTGATAATCAATATTGGCATATTATATCCTGCATTCTTTATTTCTTTTATCATCTCAAAACCATCCATCCTAGGCATCATAATATCACATACTACTAAATCAATATGGGTTTGGTCTAATACATCAAATGCCTCAATTCCATCTTTTGCCTTATATACTTCATATCCTTCACCAACTAAAATGCTTACAAATAGTTCTTGTAAGTCCTTATCATCTTCAACAACTAACACTTTTATCATATTACCACCTCACTACAATATTATCATATATTTAAATAAATTATATAAAAAAATATAATTTGAGATTCAGTTGAGGTTTACTTAACATTTAGTTTACAAACATTAGTAATAATAAACCTATCAACACAGAAAGGATGTTTATATGTTACAAATTAAAAATATTAAAAAACAATATACAACAGGAGAATTCACACAAACTGCACTTAACAGTGTTAGTCTTAATTTTAGAAACAATGAATTTATTTCTATTCTTGGACCAAGTGGTTCAGGAAAAACTACTTTATTAAATATTATTGGAGGTTTAGATAGTTATGATGAAGGAGATTTAATCATCAATGGTACCTCTACTAAAAACTATAAAGATAGAGATTGGGATACATATCGTAACCATGCAATTGGTTTTGTATTCCAAAGTTATAACCTTATTCCTCACCAAACATTATTATCAAATGTAGAATTAGCATTAACAATTGGTGGTATTTCAAAAAGTGAAAGAAAGAAAAGAGCTTTTGATGCATTATCTAAAGTTGGATTAGCTGATCATGTCAACAAAAGACCAAACCAATTATCAGGTGGTCAAATGCAACGTGTGGCTATTGCCCGTGCATTAGTTAACGATCCTGATATTTTACTTGCAGATGAGCCTACTGGTGCATTAGATACAACTACTAGTGTGCAAATTATGGAATTATTAAAAGAGGTTGCAAATGATCGTTTAGTAGTCATGGTTACTCATAACCCTGAATTAGCAAAAGAGTATTCAAGCCGTATTGTAAACTTAAAAGACGGAAATATCATTGATGACTCTAATCCATATATTCCAACAGAGGAACAAGAACTGCGCAACGTTAAAGAAACAACAAACAAAAAAACAAAGCGCGCTAAGATGTCATTGAAAACTGCTTTAGTTTTAAGTGCAAATAACTTAAAGACAAAGAAAAGTAGAACTTTACTAACTTCCTTTGCTGGTTCAATTGGAATTATTGGTATTGCGTTAATTCTATCATTATCAAATGGGGTAAATACGTATATTGACGATTTACAAAAAGAAACAATGGGTTCTTATCCTATTACAATTTCGGCAGAATCTATGAATATGACTGGTATGACACCAGGACCTGTAGGTAGTGATGATGAAAATGTAGAAAAAGATGCTGTTAACTGGGACACTAGTATGTTAGAAGCCCAAAATAGTTTAATGGTTACAAATAATCTTACTGAATTCAAAAAATACTTAGATAATCCTGATAGTGATATTAATCAGTATCTAGGAGAAGACGGTGTGATCTATACATATGATCCTTCATTTGATGTATTATCTTACAATAACGATGATAAATTAATTAACACTTCAGTTGACCCTAGTGAATTAGTGAATTCTTCAGGTACTATGGATGCTATGATGCAAAATCAAAATATGATGATTTCTATGATGTCAGGTACAGGCACTCTAGGAGCTACAAATTTTGCGGAATTAACTCCTGGTGCTGATGGTGAAACAGTAAATGCTGCAATCACTGATAGTTATGACTTAGCACATGGTAATTGGCCAACTGAATCTAATGAAGTTGTATTATTTTTAGATGAAAATTATAGTATTGATGTTGATGTTTTATACCAATTAGGTCTTATGACTGCTGATGAGTATACTACTATCATTGAACAAATTGAAAATGATGAAGAACTTACAAAGCAAGTATTAAACTTTGAAGATGTTACAAATCATACTTTCTATATGGTTCCAGAAAGCGATCGTTATGTTGAAGGAACTGATGGTAAATTTACATATCTTCAAGATGATGCTTTAGTGGCAACTATCGAAGATAAAACAGCATTAAATATTGTTGGTATCGCAATCCCAAGTGAAGATGCAACTACATCTTTTGCATCAGCTATTGGATATACAAATGCTTTAACAACAGAAATTATTGAACTATCAAATAACAGTGATGTTGTAGTTGCACAAAATGAAACTCCAGAAGTAAATGTTCTAACAGGTGTAAACTTTGAAGCAGCTAATGACGAACAAAAAGTAGAAGATACTATTACATATCTTACAAACTTACCTGTAAGTGAAAAAGCATCATTCTACAATATGATGATGTATAGTAGTGGTCAAATGTCAATGCCTCAAGATGAAGCTACATCTGCTGCTATGTTAGATGCTTGGCTTGCAAACGATCCTGATGAAGAATCATTATTATCTATCTATGATGAAACACTTGGTAATGCATCTTATGAATCAAACTTAAAAGACTTTGGTCAAGTAAGTTACGATGCTCCTTCAGCTATAAATATTTATACTGATAGTTTTGAAAATAAAGACGCTGTAGCACTTGCGATTGAAGAATACAATGCTAATGCAACTGCAGAAAATCAAATTATTTATACTGATTTTGTTGAATTATTAACATCATCAATTACTACAATCATTGATGTAATTTCTTATGTATTAATTGCCTTTGTAAGTGTTTCATTAATCGTATCAAGTATTATGATTGGTATTATTACACATATTTCGGTAATGGAAAGAACTAAGGAGATCGGTGTATTACGTGCACTTGGTGCTTCTAAGAAAAATATCTCTCAAGTATTTAATGCAGAAACAATTATCATTGGTATCTGTTCTGGATTATTAGGTGTTGGTATTACTCTATTATTAAATATTCCAATTACAGCAGTAATTCAATCATTATTAGGTGATACAAGCATTTCTGTTGGATTACCATTAGTGCCAGCAGTAATCTTAGTAGCCTTAAGTATGTTTATTACAGTATTAGGTGGTCTATTACCAGCTAAAAATGCAGCTAAAAAAGATCCAGTAGTTGCACTACGATCTGAATAATAATTATAAACCAGTCTTTTAGGAGACTGGTTTTATTATGCCGGCACATAAAAAGAAGCTTATATAACATAAGCTTCTTTAGTCTAAATATTATTAATCATATCCTCAAGTTCTTTTTCATCAAAGTCATATGCTGTATTACAGAAGTGACAACGTATTTGACAACCATGATCTTCATCAATCATTGCTTGTAGTTCTTCTTTTCCTACAGTTATAAGAGCTTGCTCCATTTTATCCTTTGAACAATCACATACAAAATCTAAATCTTGTTTGTCTAAAAATTTAACATCTGGAAATATCATTTCAATAATTTGTTCAGGTGTTTTTCCATCTTGTAATAATGATGATATTGCCGGGAAGTCTTTCATTTTTTCTTCTATATAAGAAATATCTTCATCCGTTGCTTCTGGAAGTAATTGAATTATAAATCCTCCAGACGACAATATTTCATTAGTATCGTTAACTAATACACCTAAAGATACTACTGATGGTGTTTGTTCACTTACTGCAAAATAGTAAGTAAAATCATCACCAATTTCACCTGATTGTAATGGTACAGTACCAACAAACGGTTCTTTTAATCCCATGTCCTTTACAACCTGAATTGTTCCTTGATTACCAACTGCCACTCCTACTGCAAGTTTTCCTGTATCATTATACGTATAATGAACATCGCTTTTTGCAACGAATCCTTTGATGTTTCCATCGCCGTTTGTTACAGTCATCATTGTTCCAATTGGGCCACCACCATTTACAGTAACTGTCATTTTTTCTTTGTTTTTATTCATGCTTGCCATCATTAAAGATACTGACATTAATCTTCCAAGTGCCGCACTTGCAGTTGGCCATGTTTGATGATGTACTCTTGCTTTTTCTAACAAGTTTTTAGTAGTACATGCAAAAATACGACAATTCTTACTTTCTACGATTCCTCTAATTAAATAATCTTTCATATTTTACTCCTTAAAATAGTACTAATGCTGAAAATATTGTTGGTATAACCATACTTAATACAAGTAAGATAATAAATATTTTTTTTGTGTTTTTCTTCATAAATATCCTCCTATGAAAAAAAGCGTTCCCGCTTTATTTCATTTCATCTAACAAGTCATCTTGTTGATCAATTAAATCTTTGTTTGATTGTGCTACATTCTTAGTTTCTACAGCTTCTTCAACTGATGTGGTAACTTCTTCAACGTGTTCGTATTCTGGTAACATTTCACCTGTATTGTATAGGTTTTCAATTTGTTCTCCATTTAATGTTTCATATTCTAATAGCGCTTCTGCAATACTAATTAGTTTATCTTTAT
Source organism: uncultured Erysipelotrichales bacterium (assembly GCA_964372125.1). Classification (GTDB taxonomy): domain Bacteria; phylum Bacillota_I; class Bacilli_A; order Erysipelotrichales; family Coprobacillaceae; genus Tannockella. Next base: position 25,577 of record CAYJPL010000023.1, on the reverse strand, counting down.
GTTCATTTATAATATCAACAGTTTTTTGATAACAGTCATCGATAATAGCACGAACTTGTAAATCAATTTCATGAGCCGTTTGTCCAGAGTGAGCATTATTTGTCTGCGTATAATCTCTCCCTAAGAACACAGCATCTTGACCTGATGCGTATTTAATAAATCCTAAATCTGACATCCCTAATTCTGTTACCATTAAACGTGCAATACGTGTCGCTTGTTCAATATCATTATGCGCTCCTGAACTAATATCACCAAAGAATACTTCTTCAGCTACACGTCCACCCATATATCCTGAAATAGTTGCTTCTAACTGTTTTTTTGTTTGGAAATATGTTTCTTCTTTAGGAGTCATTAAGTTATATCCACCTGCTTGACCACGCGGAATAATCGTTACTTTCTGTACTTGATTTGCATCTTCTAAAGTAAGCCCTATTACTGAGTGCCCTGCTTCATGATAAGCAACTAGTTTTCTTTCATGTTCTGTATATTTACGTGATTTTTTAGCTGGTCCAGCCATAACACGGTCCACAGCTTCATCAATATCTTTTGTAGTAATTAACTTATGACCTTCACGTACTGCAAGTAATGCAGATTCATTCAATACATTGGCAAGTTCTGCCCCACTAAAACCTGGTGTTCTTTTAGCAATATTATCAAATTCTACATCTGGTGCGAATTTTTTATTTCTTGCATGTACTTTTAAAATTTCAGTTCTAGCATTTTTATCTGGATTCGAAACAAGAATTTGTCTATCGAATCGTCCAGGTCTAAGTAATGCCGGATCTAATACATCAGCACGGTTTGTAGCAGCAAGCATAATAATACCCTCATTACCACTAAATCCATCCATCTCTACAAGTAACTGGTTTAATGTTTGTTCACGTTCATCGTGTCCACCACCCATTCCAGCTCCTCTTTGACGTCCTACTGCATCAATTTCATCAATGAAGATTAGACAAGGCGCAGACTGTTTTGCTTTCTTGAACATATCACGCACACGTCCGGCACCAACACCAACGAACATTTCCACGAATTCAGATCCTGAAATCGAATAGAATGGTACGCTTGCTTCTCCTGCAACTGCTCTTGCAAGTAATGTTTTACCTGTACCTGGTGGCCCCACTAACAAGACACCACGTGGTATTTTAGCACCCATTTCAACGAATTTCTTAGGTGTTTTTAAGAAATCAACTAATTCAGTTAATTCTTCTTTTTCTTCATCCATTCCGGCTACATCTTTAAATCTTGTATTTTGATTCTTTTCTAACTTAGCTCTAGAGTTTCCAAATTCAAATGCTTTAGAATTCCCGCCACCATTAGACATCATTTTTAGTAAAAAGAACATTCCACCAAATAAGAATACATATGGTAAAATTCCAATTAATACATCTGTGAACACATTTTGTTCAGCTGCATTTACAATTGTTGTACTAATTCCTTCTTCATCAAGAAGTGAAACTAAGTTATTTAACTCAGCATCTGTTTTTGGAATTGTAGTAGTAAATGTTACTTCTTCTTCCTTACCATCTTCTGTTTTTGTATATACACCCTTAACATCAATAATTAATGTTGATGGTGTTATTTCCATTGATGTAATATTTTCTTCTTCTATTGTTTGTAAGAACTCATCATACTTAAGTTCTTCACTTGAATCACCACTTAGTAAAGGCATTAAAAATGCAACAAGCATTAATACTACAATCCATGGTAATATTACTTTTACTAATCCTTTTCTATTTTTCATATACTCTCCTTATTGATAACATTCCTCTTTTAGAATTCCAATATAAGGTAACTGACGGAACCTTTCATTAAAATCTAAACCAAACCCAACAACAAATTCATTTGGTATATCAAATCCAATATAATCAGCCGACATATCAAAAACGCGACCCTCTTTTTTATCTAATAAAGTTACAATTTTTACAGTTTTTGCTTCTCTATTAATTAACATATCTTTTACATTTTTTAAAGTTTTACCAGTATCTAGTATATCTTCAACAATTAATATATGTTTTCCTACAATATCTTCTTGTAAATCTTGTTTTACAACAAGTGTTTTAGACTCTGTTCCTTCATAACTACTTACATTCATATAATCAAAAGTAACATCTGTTTCAATGTATTTTGATAATTCTGCTAAAAAAGGTACTGATCCTTTTAATAACGCTACAAGAATTACTTGTTGTCCTTTATAATCTTCATCAATTTGTTTTGCTAGTTCTTTACATTTATCACTAATTTGTTTTTCTGATAAAAGTATCTCTTTTATATCTTTATGCATCTTCATTTCCGCTCCTTAGTCTACTTATTTTACCACATATAAATTGGGTTTTGAATATAAATACTTAATATTTTTTGCAATATTAGGCACTAATATTACTCTACCATCACTTGCGATAACTATTGGCCATACATTTCTTTTTCCTTTTGGGATTTTTCTATCAATAAATAGCCTACTAATTTTTTTAGTCCCACCACTTGTTAATATTTTATCTCCTGCTTGCACACAACGTATTGTAATGGGAAAGTCTCTTTCCTCTACAAATACGCCACAATTTAGTGGACCATCATTTGCAAGGGTAAAATGCGGATTACTTATATACGTAATTTTATCATATTCAAAACAATATTTTTCTACTTCCTTTTTTTGTTGGATGTATATATTATCGTATTCTTTTATGAACTGAGAATTAATTCCAATCGAAACTACGATATTTGGCTTATCACTCTTCATTTGCTTGATGATTTCTTCTATTAATGCCTTAGAAATCATAGGTGGATATACATGTTCTTTTATTATTTGATATAGAAATACATCTAATATATTTTCACCAACTTCATTTAATCTTATAAATCCTTGCTCATTATATTTACTAAGTACCTCTTGCATTAAATGTGTTTTTTCCTTATATGTAACATTATGTTTTGATGCTTTATTAAGTAACTTATCTATCTCCCTCTTATCTAGTTCGGGCAAAATAGTATTTCGGACATAATCTCTAGTAAACTCATTTTCAAAATTTGTATAATCTTCATGATATTCTACCTTATTGTCAACACAGTATTTATATAATTCCTCTTTATACATATGGAGTAGTGGGCGATATATTTCTAAAGAAAAAATATGACTAACCTCTTGTATACCAATATATCCTAGTGTACTTCCTCTATCATATTGCATGTAAACATTTTCGATGTTGTCATTGTAGTGATGCCCGAGAATTACTTTTTTAGTATCATGTTTACTGGCAATTTCCTTGTAGAAGTTATACCTTAGCTCCCTTGCATGCATTTGAAAATTACCTTCACTATGTGACTTTGTTTCCACATGTATATGAATAGGAATATTTCTCTGTTTACAATAATTTGTTACCAGTTCTTGATCTACATAACTATCATGACGATAATTATAGTTTACATGGCAAACAATTATTTGATAGTTATTTTTATATAACATATCCACCAATGCCATAGAATCTACACCACCCGATACTCCTACTATATATTTATTTTTCTTATCTAATATATTTTGTCTCATTTTATCACCAAAAGTATTATAACATAAATCAAAATTACTGAGTGTTTATTCTACAATATTTAATACAAACATTATAATTATATCAAATATTACAAGAAATAAAAAAAGATAACAAATTGCATAATACAACTTGTTATCTTTCATATTTCTAATCACTAATAATTATTTATTTTTGAATATTCTTTCTTTAATAGCTTGCATAAAAGTTTTGGATTTCAACACTTTTTCAGGACCAAGATACATTCTAACAACTCTTAAAACTTCTTTATTCTTTTTTGTTGCAAAAGAGAATTTTCCGCTTGATTTCGTTACTATTACAAACCTATTAATCCATTTATTAAAGTACACTGAAGCTGCAACATACTCAATTTCATTCCAAGGAATTTGGATAAAATCTCTTATATTTTTTTCATTATAATATTCGAACGCTTTATCTCCGACCATTACGTTACCATAACTGCTCATTCCTAAGTATGACGTTGCCTTCGCTGTTACATCAACTTTTCTGTTACTTGATTGAACCAAAACTTCCACCACCTTCTATTTAATTAATTTCTAGAATAATCCGAAATATTTACCAGCAATACCTACAACGAATAATCCAAGGATAATTACAATTGGAGATACTTTCTTTTTAAGTAAGAATGCACAAAGTAATGTTAATAATAACCCTAATAAACCAGGAGTTAACGCATCAACCTGAGCTTGTAATGTAGCACCACTGTCTGGATTTACAATAATCGCATCAGAGAAACGGATATTAACCCATCTTTGTACTAATCCACCAATGATGAACATCCCAAGTACTGATGCACCAGTAGTGATTTTACCAAGTAATCCACCTGATAAGTCTTTTGTGATTTGTGTTCCTAAGTTGTATCCCATTTCTTGTGTATAGTAAATGAATCCCATACGTAATGCATTCCATAACACGAAGAATAAGATTGGTCCTAAGATGTTTCCACCAATTGCAAGACCAGCACCTAATGCCCCAATAATTGGACGAGCAGTAAACCAGAATACTGGATCCCCTACACCGGCAAGAGGTCCCATCATACCAACTTTAACCCCTTGAATCGCTGATTCTTCAACAGGAGCCCCATTAGCTTTTTCTTCTTCTAAAGCTAATGTAACACCCATTACTGGAGCTGAAACATACGGTTGTGTATTGTAGAACTCTAAATGTCTTTTTAAAGCTTCAATTTGATCTTCTTTATTTGGGTATAATTCTTTGATAGCTGGGATAATTGAATAACACCAACCACCATTTTGCATACGCTCATAGTTCCAAGAAGCTTGAAGGAACTGATGACGGAACGCAACTTGATTTCTAACTTTTTTTGATAATTTAATTTTGTTTTCCATTTTCGTTTTCCTCCCTTTCTTAGTACTCATCAATGATGTCGCCGATTGGATCACCAGCTGAACCAGTTGAACCACCCGAATCTTTAAGTGCAAGGTAAATTAATGCTAACGCAACACCGATTACACCTAATCCAATTAATGTAATTTCTCCAATAATTGCTACGATGAATCCTAATGCGAAGAATGGCCATACATCTTTAGATGCCATTAAGTTAATAACCATTGCATACCCTACAGCGGCAACCATTCCACCACCGATAGCCATACCATCTACTAACCATGTTGGTAAAGATTGCATTGCATCAGCTACTACAGCTGGTGATAAGAAACATAATGCAGCAGCAGGAATAGCTACTTTAATTCCTTGCATAAACACTGCTAACCAATGAAAAAATTCAATTCCTCTATAGTTTGCAGTTTTTGCAGCATTATCCATACCATGTACTAAAGGTATTGCTAATGTACGTCCAGCCATTGATAAAGCTGTCCCTGCAACTGATACTGGTGTTGCGATTGCAATTGAAACTGTTACTGCATTAGCAATATTTGTTTCTCCACCTTCTAAAAGTAAAATCATAGCAATTGATGAACCAACTGATGCAAGTGCTGCATCTGGTGCGATTGCTGCCCCAATGTTTGCCCAACCAAGTGCTAACATTTGTAATGTACCACCTAAAATAATTCCGGCTTCTAAATGTCCACTAACTAATCCCATTAATGTACAACATACGATTGGTTGATGAAATTGGAATTGGTCTAAGATAGATTCTACCCCAGCCAAGAACGCAACAAGGACAACCAATACTACTGTTAATATATCCATTTTTGTTTCTCCTCCGCTTAATTATAGTAATTCTTTTGCTTTTTTGATAAGATCTTCGATTTTAAGAACACTTTCACTTGGTACTACTTGACCATAAATACGTGCTCCTGATGCAACTAATTTTTCAATAGTTTCAAGATCATCTTTGTCCATTGCTAACGCTCTAGAAACAACTGCTTTTCCTTCGCTATGAGCCATTGACCCTAGACATACTTCAGGAAGTTTAACTCCCTTTTCGATACAGTATAATGCATCTTGTGGCGTTTCAAATAACACCATCATTCTTGTTCCACCTAAACGTGGATCATTACTTATTTTTACTAATTGATCTAATGGTACAACATGTACTGACACACCTGGTGGCGCAGCTTGAATAACCATTGTTTTTCTTAATTCATCTTTTGAAACTGAATCCGAAGCAATTACAATACGTTGTGGTTGCTTATCTTTTGTCCAAGTTGTTGCAACTTGTCCATGAAGTAATCTAGTGTCTACACGAGTATACACATAATTGATTTTTCCATCTCCACGTACTGTTCCTTCTGGAATTGCAGCCGCTTTTTTTGTAGCTTTAGCTACAGGTTTTGCTACTAAACCTTCTGGTTTTGCTTTAATGCTCTCTTTTGCTAATGGCACAATGTGCTTAGCAATATCGTGAGCACTTTCCATTGATAATCTTCCAGCATATGCTTCGATTACCATTGGTAAGCTCGCACCAGTAACGATTGCCCATTTTTCATGACCTTCGATTAACATACTAGCTTGATTAAATGGAGTTCCACCCCATAAATCCGCTATAATTAAAACCTCTTCACTTTGTGATAATGATGCAATAGCCTTTTCCATTTGTTCTTTGATTGACTCTGGACCAGCGCTTGGTTCCAATGTACAAACGAAAACGTCTTCTTGCTTACCAAAAATCATCTCTGCCGAGTGATAGAGGCCTTTTGCTAAATCACCATGACTTGCAATTATAATTCCTACCATACTTTAACCTTCCCCTTTCATTAGTATGTACAAAACTCATTTGTATTTGTATTACCACACACACTTTTACAAACGGTTTCATTTATTACATTATATCACTTTTTATTATTTTTTCCAACTTATTTTATACAATTTCACAAATTATTAACGTGATATTTCTAAAATCTTAATATAAAAATTGCAAGGAGTTTATACTCCCTGCGATTTTTATTGTTAAACACTTATTAATTTACTTTTACTTTTTTTCTTTCGCTAACTAAAATACTAAGTGCGCCTAAAGATAATAATGCATAAATTGCAAGATTTGTACTGTCTCCCGTATTAGGTGTAGTAGATTCCCCCTCATTTGGCACCGTAGTGTCTCCCGTATTAGGTGTAGTAGATTCCCCCTCATTTGGTACTTCTGTTGTATTGTTTGTTGTTGCTAATAGAGAATATACACTAAAGTGTGTAGTTTCAAAACACAGATATCCCCCAACTAATGAACTCTTCATTTCTTCTGTATTTCCATCAGCATCTACATATACTACCGTAAAATTACTATATTGTTCAATTTGTTCTTCAGATAATTTTATTTTTACAAGCACTGTTCCATCAAGTGTAACAATATCTCCACCTTGTAATAAGCTTATATCATATGCAAGAACTAACTCGTCTTCACTTGATGTTGTATTCTTTACCATATTAATTTGCTCATCAGTTAAAGTTACAAGCTGAACATCAACAAGCGTATCTTCATCAATAATAGTATCTGTTAATTCTTCGATAATGATATCATGTTCAGCGTTTTCAATAGTAACTAACGATGGAGTTGGTGTTGAAGTCTCCACAGTTAATGCTTTTTTTGCTTCGTCTAATAATGTGTATGCACTATCCACATCACTTTGCACTGCCCAATCTTCACCTTTATCATTTAGCTGTACTGCAGCTTTAGACATTGCCTCTTCAAATATTTCCCAACTTGCTTTTGTATAATCAGACTCATCTAATAATAATGCGTCATCATACATATCTTGTAATGCAGATAAATCCACATCACCTGGTTCGTTCATTGGTTGTGCAATATTTTCTATAATATCCTCTCCAATATATTTCCCATTTTCATGTTCTGAATTTTGTTTCTTTCCTACTGATGCTGTACCATTTTGATACAATGTTATAAACTGTCTTGCCCAACCAGTTCCAGTTTCACCAGTTTCCGAATCTGTTCCACTACTAACACTATTTCCTACTCCATTAATGATATAGTTGAATTTTTGTAACACTTTTTCATCATTTGCGAATGTTTGTGTACATGCATTTTCAATAATTACGTTTTCCTTATTTGGTACTTCAATTGGATTATCTAACTGAATTTGAACTTCTGTAGAATCATATGTTGGTCCAGTATAAATAAATACATTGTAAATACCTAACCCTACCGCATAATGATTATCAACATGATTAGCTACCTTATAAGAAGAATACCCGTTTACCGTTCCATTATGTGACATCCACGCTTCTTGAGAAATCGGGTCATATGTCGCTTCATTTTGATAGAAATACGTTTTTCCGTGTTCCCCATTCCACAATGTATTATAACTTTGGAAATGTTCCACAAACAATCCATACATTGTCATATGATCTCCATTTACAATTAGGCCATGTGCAGATTCATTTCCATACCATTCCACACCAGCACCATGATCGGCTCTCCATATCCAGAAGTGATCACCTATAACATCATTCGTATTTATTTCTAAAGCATTATCAGCTTTTGTAAGAATATCAGTTGTTCCACCTATTCTAAAGAATAAATCCTGTAGCACAGTTGGATTATCCTCATGACGAACATCTGTTTTTTCATTACCTACTTTTAATAAATATTCAGAATGTTCCCCTGCATCAAATACTAGACCAGCGATAATTAATCCTCCAACATCACCTGTAATCATAGCAGCTTCATCATTTGTAGGAATGATTGAGGCATATCCTGATCCTAAAATAATTGTATCAGGATTATTTACAACAATTGGCTCTTCTGCGTAGTAGATACCAGCACTAAAGAATATATTTTTACCTGCTTCTAATTGTTCATTAATCGTGGCAGCACTATCCCCTTCTTTTGCGATGAAGAATTCATCAATTGAAATTGATTCACCTTTACCCATATCACCAGTTTCGTGATTCCAAGAAGTTCCAGAAGTATTTTCTTCAATGCTTGGTACAAATACTTTGTATTCTCCACCATCAAGATATAAGAATGGCTTCTCACTTAATTCTTCAGTACTATCAATCATAGTGAATACTTGTTGGTTATTTTCTGCTCCTGGAATAGACCAGTTTGAGTACCCTTCTCCACTAGTAAGTAAATTTGCATTGCTTTCATCTAAAGTATTAACTGAATTTGGTGCTTCTACTCCTTGATAAAAGTTATTAAGTGTAGTTCCGAATATTTCCCCAGTAATTGTCGAGTTTCTTGTATAGAATTGTTGTCCTGAATGAGTACCAGCATCTGCAGCTATATAACTATCTGCAACATATCCACCACTAGCCCATCCATAATTCCAATCGTAAGAAATATTTCTTTCACTATAAATACGGCGCAGTGGCGCAGCTTGCGCTACTGCCCAGTTTAAATCATCTGCTCGCCAAGAACCATCTTGTGTTTTCCCTTGTTCATTTCCAGTATTGTATACAGCAACATTTTCAGTTGATCTCCAGAAGTTACAAGTCGCATTATTTCCATCTCCACCTAGTTCTCCTTCAGGCAGATAAGCTGGGATTGCGATATTATTTAATTTAACATCTGTTGGTAATTCTCCAAGACCAGCAAATTGTGTGTAATACCCTAAATTCATAACACTTGTTTCTGTATAATCACCTGGTTTAAAGTAAATACTATATCTAAGTTCATTGAATTGTGCATCTGCATCAAAATCATTTTGTAATGTGAATACATCATTTATTACAGTATCGATGTTTTCAACAGTGTCAGTTTCCGCGATAAAGATTGTATTTTCACCAAATAATTCTGTTTCTAAAGATGTGAATTCTGATGACAATGCAGAACTTCCATTTTCATTATTAGCAACCACTTTATAGTAATGAACATATCTATTATTTGGATCTATACCTGTAGCCACATAACTAGTTTCAGTAACTGTATCTAATTTTTCATACTCAGCATATGCGCTAGGTGCATGATAAATATCATAGCTAGTAGCTCCATCTACCGCATCAAATGATACTATAATGTTACCTTCATTATATGTTGAAGATAAGTTTTCAGGTTGAAGTGGTCTTGCACCATTCAATGTCTGCATGCTTACCGAATCACTTGTTGAAAATGGAGATAATCCATTTACAGTACGTACTGCAATGTCATATGAGGTACCTTTTTCTAAACCAGTTAAAGTTGTTGTTGTCCCTGCAATTTCTTCACTTTCAATTACTGCTAATCCACTACCAATAGTTGGTGTTGCTATTACTTTATATCCAGAATGCAATGAGTTAGTAACCTCTGTCCAGCTAACTGTTGCAGAATTTTGTTCAATATCACTCACTGATATATTAGAAGCTTTTTTAGGTGCTACAACTGAGTGTACAATAAATTTTGACTCTTCAGTTACTTCAGTACTACCCGTATTAACGATTTTGTCTCCTTCGACAGATAAAACATTATTATTTATTGGTTCCACAAAAGTAATTGTTCCATCACCATTTGCTAGAAAACGTACTGATTCCCAACCACCATGACTAGAACCACCAATTTGTGTTAGTTCATCAACATCTCCTGCTTTCCATCTTGTATCAGGGTACGCTTTTGAATTAAAGGTAACAGATGGACCTTCCCAATTACCCCATACTTCAGTATATCTAAACTCATCAGATAAAGAAGCTACATCAGCTGCTTCTACAGTAAGTGCTTTATCTACACCATTTGACTTAATGTATTCCCCTGATTCTTTATGTTCAAAGTATATTGATACATCATCATATTTTGCATCAATTATATAAAACGCTGAAGCATCACCAACATTTGTAGTAACTGACATTGCTCCCTCATCATTTACAGTGATATATTTTCCTGAGAAATTTTTAATATATGTCGCCCCTTCAACAACTGTTGTAGACTCTAATTCAAATCCTTCCCAACTTCCTGTGTTGATAGATGCAACTTTTCCGGCATTTGATACTAAAGAATCACCGTTACTTTGCCATATCATTTGTGTTCCACTATTTATAACTTGTATACGATTTACGTCTGTATACGTTTCAATTGTAAATAAGGCTGAGTCTGGTAAACTACTTCCGTCCGTTGAATCTACTGTTGCCACCAGTTCTCCGTCTTTCGACTCTACTACCTTTCCTGACTTTGCATCAACAAAATAACTATACGCATCGTTTTGTTGATATGCATCTTTTGCAACATATGTTGCTGATACAGTAGAAGTTGTAAATAAGCTTGCGACTAACATACATACTACTGTTACTATTGTTAATATTTTTTTCATAAACTACCCTCCTGCAAAAATAGTAGCATAGCTTATAAAAACAAAACATAGAAAAACCCGTTATTGTAACGGGTTACATTTTTTGTAACAAAATAAATGAACTTATAAGTTTCTGCTTGTCACAAGTTGCGGTAATGATCTATTTTTTCTCTTTTGTAAGAGACGACCAACTTCCTCAACAATATGTATGACAGGAACCTGTGATGTTACGTTATACGTTTGGGGCAATATATTTTCAATAACATAATAATAAATACTTAAATCACTTATCCTATCAATTGTCGTTAGTGGATTATTTGTAATAACTGCTACTTTTGCATTTATCATTTGATACAAGCGAATTTGGTCAATTACCTCACGTGTCTCTCCACTTTCACTTAACACTATAAGTAAGGTATCAATATCATCAACCGGAGGCGGATAATAAGGATCAATTATTGCATTACTATAATAACCAATATTTGATAAGTATCTAGCACTATATTGTGCTAGAAAACCACTTGTGCCTATACCTAAAAAACTCACTCTTTTAGATTTATCTATGTAATCTGCCAACTCATCTAATTTTTCTTTAAATGATTCTTGCGAAGCATATTTGAAAAACTCTAAAAGAACATCTGTTTCATTATTGGTAGTTTGTGACATGGATTTCTCTTGATAAATTCGCAATTTTAATTTAAACTCCACAAAACCATTACAACCTAGTTTGTAACAATAACGCAAAATTGTTGCAGTAGAGACATGTGTCTCTTTTGCAAAGTCACGAATTGATATGTTGCTAATTCTATCTAAGTTTGTAATTGTATATTGGTAAATCAACTTCTCAGTATCATTTAATGTAGCCAATTGTTTATACGTAAATATCATTATATTTTCTCCCATGTTTATCATTAGCTTATTATACTAGATATTTCATCACTTTTACATATTAAAAACTACTTTATAGTTATATTATTGTAATCATACATAAAAACACGTAGGTTTCCCTACGTGCTTGTAATTATTTATGGTGATCGCAGTCCTTAGTATGCTTGCAACTCCCGCTACAACCTGCACATCCACCTTGTTTTGCACCTTTTATTGTTTTGCGTAATGCATAAGCAATAATTGCTACAAACAAGATACCAACAATTATCGTTGCCATATTATCTTACAATAATTTGTGTACGTTCTTTTACTGGTTTTTTCATCAGCATAATAACGACAAAGATTTCTACAATTATAAATACGACTGCCGCAATGAAACCAGATGCAAGCTCTCCAGTCATTACTAGTGTACCTATTTGTGTTACGAGTAAGGCTAATGTATATCCAGTTAATAATTGAACTGTAATACCAATTCCTAACCATTTTTTACTTTTCATTTCCGAGTTCATAGCTCCTAAAGCTGCAAAACAAGGAGGTGTAAATAAATTAAATACTAAATATGAAAAACCTGTGATTGCAGTTAATCCTGCTACTGTTTCTAAAGGTCCACCTACTGATGATAATACTGCTTCATCAACTGCTAAAATTACTGCAAGTGTTCCAACAACGTTTTCTTTTGCGATAAAACCTGTGATCGCTCCAGCAGCTAATTGCCATGTCGCAAATCCAAGTGGTATAAAGATTGGCACAAATATTCCCGCAAACGCTGCTAACATACTATCGCTAGCATCTACTACTTCAAAGCTAAAGCTATAAGTTTGTAATAACCAAATTGCTGTATTACATACTAAGATAATTGTACCTGCTTTTTTGATGAATGCCCAAGCTTTGTCAAACATATGTCTAATTGCGTAACTAAGTCTCGGCATTTTATAATCTGGTAATTCAATTAAGAATACTGAAGCTTCATCAGATGAAGTAAATATTTTCTTTAAAATTAATCCAACAATTAAGATTACAATAATTGCTAGAATATATATTGATGGTCCTACCCATGAAGATTCTGGGAAGAACACAGCTGCAAGTAATGCGATAACCGGAAGCTTTGCTCCACAAGGAATAAACGGTACTAATATTGATAAACGTCTTCTTTCATTAACATTTTCAATCGTTCTTGTTGCCATTACACCTGGGATTGCACAACCCGTACCTACAACCATTGGAATTATTGATTTTCCAGATAGTCCAATTCTTTTGAAGAATACGTCCATTACCACTGCCACACGTGCCATATATCCACTATCTTCTAGCAATGCAAGTAAGAAGAATAGTACCATAATTAGTGGAGTGAATCCAAGTACTGCACCTACGCCACCAATTGCACCATCAACTATTAAAGATTGTAATAGTGGCGCAACATTCATTGATGCAAATAAATCATTAAAGAAGGTTGGTATGATTTCACCAAATACATTATCATTTAGTAATCCAGAAAAGTAACCACCAATTCCTTTTTGAGATAAGTAATATACTACCCATAAAACACCTAAGAATATAGGTAATCCTAATATTTTACTTGTAAGTATTCTATCGACTTTATCTGTTTTTGATAATACCGTTCTATCTGCCTTTTTTATGATAGAGCTTTTTAGAATTTCATCAATTACTTGGTATCTATGATTATCATCTTTAATTTCTTTACTAAATGAATTTTTAGTAGCTGCTTCACACTCTTTCATTAATTCTTCTAAATTGGAGTTCTTTTCAGCAGAAATTGATACTACTTTACATCCTAATTGATTTTCAAGTTCTTTGATATTAATTTCATCTTTTGCAATATCACTTTTATTTAATGCAATGATTACAGGCGTACCTTGTTCAAGTAACTGCGTTGTAAAAAATAAGCTTCTTGATAATGTATTACAATCTACAATGTTTACAATAACATCACAGTCTGCAGCTTTAATATAATCAACACTGATTGTTTCTTCACTTGAATAAGGTGCAATTGAATACGCACCAGGAAGATCAACAACCATCCCGTTACCATATTTACTTTTTAACTTTACTTGTTTTACATCGACAGTAACACCAGACCAGTTACCAACATATTCTAGTTTCCCTGTCAACGCATTATACAATGTTGTTTTACCACTGTTTGGATTCCCAGCTAATAATATTTTCATTATGCTATTCCTCCTTCTAATGATTTAACTTCAATTTGTTTTGCAAGTGCACTGTCAATTGCATATCGGCTATCTTTGACATATACAATGTAATTTCCGCCAACTTTTGATTTCATTGTTATAACAGCTCCCTCAATAATTCCTAAAGAGTGTAAAAAGATTGATAGCTTTGTTGATGTTGGTGCACTAGTAACAACACAACTATTTCCTACTTTTGCTTCATTCAGTTTCATAATTCCCTCCTTGGTTAGCGATATCTAACTACAAACAGTTTATCATTATCTTATATATTGTCAAGTTTTTTAATTATTTATATATAAATATTTTTTATATGTGTTATCGATTAATATACTCCCCAGTGGTGCCGTAACTAATATTGATAAGACTGCAACCGTTAGAACTGTATTCCCTACCCCTATACCATTAGCTAGTGGTATACCACCAATGGCTGCTTGCACAGTAGCTTTTGGTAAGTATGAAATTATCATGAAATATTTTTCCTTTTTATTTAGATTGCTAGAATATAAGCTAAAATATACCCCTAGTGATCTTGCAACTAATGCTAATATTAGTAATGCAAATACTTCTATCCCTACATTAGATAAATATTGGATATCAACACTAGCTCCAACTAGTACAAATAGTAATATTTGTGCTGGAATCCATAATTTTGAAAATTTTGTAGATAATCGCTTTGATAATACTGAATACTTTAAATTTATTGTTGCACCTAATGCCATAATAAATAATAATCCAGAAAATGCAATATTACCACTGATTGAATCTTCTAGAGACACCGCAACAAACGAAATCGATAATAATATTATTACTTTACTACTATCTTTAATAGATACTTTTTTAAATAATTTTATTACTAATAAACCGACAATAAAACCACCTAGCAATCCAAGCAATATCGATGATGGAACTTGTAAGAATGTAGTTGCGTCTATTGTATTACTTGCAAATGACTGTAAAAGTGCACTAAATAAGATTAATACAAAAACATCATCTACAGATGCACAAGCCATAACTATCTGCGGTATTGATTTATCTTTACCATATCCCTCTTCTTGTAACTGTAACATTTTAGGAACAATTACAGCAGGGCTAACTGCAGCAAGTACACTTCCAAGTAGCATAGCTTCTAGATAACTAAAGCCTAGAAGAATTGGTGCAGTTATCGTTATACACACGATTTCAAATATTGCAGGAACAAAGCACATTAATAATGTACTTTTTCCTGCTTTTTTTAATTGATCAATATCTAAATTTAATCCAGCTCTTGTCAGTATAATTATGAGTGCAAGTTCCCTTAATTCTAACGATATACCTAATATTTGATGATCCAATAGATTAAATACTGATGGTCCAAGTATGATACCTGCAATAAGCATCCCTAGCAAACTAGGTAATTTTAATAAACTAAACACCTTTGCAAGAAGCATACCTGTTATAAATATTATTGCTAGTGAAAATAACATATTTCTTTCCCCCTATAATAAAAGGCAAGTCACCTTGCCTATAGATTCTTTTTAAAGCTTATATCACCTAAATACATTGATCTACGATATTCAATAAAATTATATTTTTTTAATAATTGAATAGATCGAACATTTTCAACATATACATGACAATGAACAACTCGATATTTATATTGCACTTTTAACCATTCTAACAATGACCCTAAAAATTCATAGCCATATCCATTATTCCAATATGTACTATTAATCGTGTATCCTATTGTAATACTTGAAAATGTTGTTGGCTCTAAATACACATCACCTATCAAAGTTCCATTTTTAAGTCGTATTGCTAGTTGACAGTTTTTACTAAGTTTTGTAAATGGATGCTTTATACAATACTCTATTCTATGTTTTGCATTTTCCATTGTATAGTCATCCCATGATTGAAACTCACTCACATCTTCTTTACGGCGATATAAGTAAAATGCTTCAATATCTTTTTCCTTAAATGCATCAATAATAAGCCTATCGGTAGTAAACATATTATTTCTTGAAATTGTGATAGATAAATAACATTCTATCTTTACCGTTTATATCTTTAATTATTTCAAATTCATCATCAAAATACTCACGCACTGCTTTTTCCATTAACTCTCTTTGGTCAAATCCCATTTCAAATGCTAGCAAAGCCTTTTTATTTAAAATTTGTTTTACTTCTTTAAATATTTTTCTATAGAAATATAAACCATCATCACCACCAAATAATGCAACATGTGGTTCATTATTCTTTACAACTGCTTCTATTTCTTGAGATTGCGGAATATATGGTGGGTTTGATACAAAAATATCAAAGCTATCACCAACAAATGGTTCTAACATATCACCTTGGTGAAATACTACATCAGCATTTAAGTCTTTTGCATTCTTTTTTGCAACTTCTAAAGCATCGCTTGAAATATCACTAGCGCTTACTTTTAACCTTGGTTCTTCTAATGCAAGACTGATTGCAATTGCTCCGCTGCCAGTTCCAACATCACACATTTTTATTTGTGTGTAGTCTTCAAAATAATCATCGATACGATACAAAATCTGTTCGACTAATTCTTCAGTTTCATAGCGAGGAATTAGAACATCCTTATTTACTGTAAAGTCACGTCCAAAGAAAGTTTCTACGCCTTTAATATATTGTATTGGTTGACCATTAAAATATTCTTCAATTCCATCTAAGAATGCCTTTTCGATATCTTTATCTAATGGTTCATCCATCATCATATATAATTCATGTGGTTGTTTATTTGCTACATGGAATAATAACACTTTAGCAACATTAACATCTTTATTACTATCATCTAATCTTGCTTCTGTTTGTTGAATTAACTCACGAATTGTTGCCATTATTCTTGTCCTTCTAATTTTAATCTTTGATCTTCATTTACTAAAGCTTGTACAATATCATCCATTTTACCTTCCATTACACGGTCTAATTGTTGAATTGTAAAACCAATACGATGATCAGTTACACGGTTTTGAGGATAGTTATATGTTCTGATTTTTTCAGCTCTATCTCCACTACCAATTTTACTTTTTCTTTCGCTTCCAATTGCAGCTTCTTGCTCTTGTTGGAATTTATCATAAATTTTAGTAATTAATGCTTTCATTGCTTTATCTTTATTGTCATGTTGACTACGACCATCTTGACTTGCTGCAACAATTCCAGTTGGGATATGTGTAATACGTACCGCAGAATCTGTTTTATTAATATGCTGTCCCCCAGCACCAGATGCACGGTATGTATCAATACGTAAATCACCAGCATTAATATCTACATCTACTTCTTCAGCCTCAGGCATAACTAATACAGTTGCCGTTGATGTATGAACGCGTCCCTGTGTTTCTGTTTTTGGAACCCTTTGTACACGGTGCGAACCTGATTCAAACTTTAATCTTGAATAAACACCTTCTCCTTTTACTAAGAATGATACAAGTGAAAATCCTCCAGCATCAGCCTCAACCGCTTCCATTAGTTCAATTCCCCAACCTTGTGACTCGGCAAATTTAACATACATACGATATAAATCTCCAGCAAAGATATTACCTTCATCTCCACCAGCTGCACCACGTACTTCAACAATAACATTTTTATTATCATTTGGATCTTTAGGAATTAATTCGATTTCTAATTTTGACTCAACATCTGGTAAACGCTCTTGTAGTTCGTCTAGCTCCATTTTAGCCATTTCTTTTATTTCAGGATCACTTTCTTTAGCAAGTTCTTTTGCTTCATCAATCCCATTTATAATTGACTTATACTCTTGGTATAAATCAAATGCCTTTTGCAGTGCAGCTTGTTCTTTTGTTACTTCTGTCATTTTTTTGATATCACTACCGATATCTGGATCCATTAGGATATGACTTAATTCTTCATAACGTTTTTCTATAGAATCTAATCTATCTATCATATTTTTCATTATGTTACCTCCAATTTTTTATACTTAATTATATTACTTGATATGCACTGTATATATTAACATAAGAACTACTATAATTGTAGTTTATATTTAAAAAAAATACTTGTTTCAACCGTATTTTTCTTCATAAAACTAAAAACAGCAATTTCTTGCTGTTTTTGTGTTCAATATTCTAATTTAAGGGAGGTTAGAATTATTTCTACACCTATATAATATTCCTGTTGTGTTAATTGAATATGAACAAATATATTTATTTATATTTTTTTGGTTTATTTATTACTTCATGACAATGACGACATCTTGGCTCATAGTGATCTACTGCACCAACTAAGACAATTGGGTCATCAAATGCTGCAGGAACGCCATCGACCAAACGTTGTGTTCTAGTAGCAGGTGCCCCGCACTTTGCACAAACCGCTGTTAACTTTGTCACAAACTCACCACGCGTCAATAGTTCTGGCAAAATACCAAAAGACTCACCACGGAAATCTTTATCTAATCCTGCGACCATTACACGAATTCCTTTGTCAGCTAAGTATTCGCATACTTCAACGATTTCATTATCAAAGAATTGCACTTCATCGACAGCAACAACTTCAATCTCTGGTGTTATATAGTCTAGTATATCATGCGCTTTTTCAACAACGTAGCATGGAACCTTTGTTCCAGCATGTGATACTATCTCTGTAGTTGAATATCTATTATCAACCTTAGGTTTAAAAACAATAATTTTTTTATGTGCAAAACTTAAAACATGGATGCGTCGAATTAACTCTTCTGTTTTCCCTGCAAACATACATCCACAAATGACTTCAAGCCATCCTTCTCGATACTGATGATACATACTTCCCTCCTAATTTCTGACATCTCTAACACCTGGCGCCATACCTCCTGGGCCAATTTGTGTCATATTTGAAAAACGGCTATAGTCTTTTTGGAACACTAGATTTACTGTACCCGTAGGCCCATTACGATGCTTTGCAACAATTACTTCTGTTACTCCATTATCTTCAGCTTGTTCTTCTACTTTTTTATAATACCCTTCACGATATATAAAAGAAACCATATCGGCATCCTGCTCAATCGCTCCTGACTCACGTAAATCAGATAACATCGGTCGTTTATCTGGTCTTTGTTCTACAGTACGTGATAACTGACTTAGTGCAATAATTGGTACTTCTAGTTCTCTTGCAAGACCTTTTAATTGTCTTGAAATTTCCGATACCTCTTGTTGTCTATTTTCACGATTTTTACTTGAACCAGTAATTAACTGTAGGTAGTCAATAATAATCAGTTTCAATCCATCATTACGACTACGTAATTGACGACATTTTGCAGCAATATCATTTATTGTAATACCACCAGTATCATCCATATATAAGTTACAGTCATTAACTTTTCCTGCTGCTGCAAAGAAACGTTGTGGTTCTTTTTTCATGATTTCACCAGTTTTAATATCATCACCTTTTATTTCACCCATTGAACCTAGAATACGCTTAACAAGTGCCCCAGCATCCATCTCTAATGAAAATACAACAACAGGTTTCTCCGCTTTATATGCAGCATGGTGTGCAATATTAAGTGCAAATGCAGTCTTCCCCATAGCAGGACGTGCAGCTATAACGATAAGTGCTCCTGGCTGAAACCCTTTTGTTAGTTTATCTAAATCAATAAATCCAGTATCTACACCATTGATTTTCCCATCGGAATTAGAAAGTATAACAAGTTCATTTCTTACTTCTTGGATTACTTCACCAACCTCTTTAAAATCTCCTGCCGTACGATCTTTTGTTACTGCCATGATTTTTGTTTCTACTCTTGATAGAAATCCTGGAATATCATCTACCTCATCATACGCTTCACCAGTAATAATACTTGTTTCTCTAATGATACGACGTAACATCGATTTGTTTTGTATTCTTTCAATGTAGTACGGTGCATGCGATGGTGTAGTAACTGACTCACTTAAAAGCAATAAGTACTCAACTCCACCCATTTTATCGAGCATATCATGATCACTTAAATATGATGTCACTGTTCTTACATCACAAGGTTTTCCTTGCCTACGCAATTCCTTCATCGAAATAAATACATATTGATTACTATTTAGATAAAAGTCTTCTTCTTGTAATCTATCTATTGCATCTTCTCGATGTTCTTTAGAAATAAGCATTGCGCCAAGCAAGGCTTTTTCTGCTTCTAAATCTTGTGGTTCTACTCTTGGCACAAGTTATTCCTCCTTATTTTTCTTTTAAGTGTACTGTAATCGTTGCAACTACACCTTTATATAATTCTACTTTTAATTTTGTATACCCTAATGCTCCAACTGGTCTTGCATCAATAAATTTTCTTTTATCCACTCGTATTCCATGGATTTCACGTAGATCTTCTACAATATGCTTTGTAGATATACTGCCAAATGTTCTACCATCCTTACCTGATTTAAGTAAAAACTCTAAAGTAAGTGATTCAATCTTTTCTTTTAATGCAATAGCATTATCTTTATCAATTGCATCTTGTTTGTTTTTCTCTTCAATTTGATGATCTAAAATCTTTTTGCTTCCTGCAGTTTCCATTACTGCTAACTTATTTTTAATTAAAAAGTTTTGTCCATATCCATCTGCTACTTTAACTACTTCACCTTTTTTTCCTACTTTTTTTACATCTTGTAATAAAATAACTTTCATTTATTCTGTCACCCTTTCATCTAAATACTCATTTATCGCTGTTTCTAACTGATTTAACACCTCTGTTATTGGTGTATCTTTTACCTGGCAGGCAGCCATTGAGAAATGTCCACCACCACCTAGTTTTTCCATAATTACTTGTACATTAATATCTCTGGTACTTCGTGAACTAATAGATACTTCATCTTTCCCAGTAATTCCTACTACAAATACTGCTTTGATTCCACTAATACTTAATAATTCATTTCCTGCTTTTGCAAGTAACGATCTGCTATATTTTTTGGACATGCCACCATGGGCAATAAGTATCCCTTCACCATATAAATACGCAGTTTGCGTAATTGAAAATTTATCTTGCGTTGTAATTAAATCATCTTCTAAATATCGATGCGCACCCATAACATCTGCATGCATTTCTCTTAATCTTGCCGCCATCTCAAATGTTCTAGGCCCTACTCTTGTTCTAAAATTATTTGTATCTATTAACAATCCTGCATACATTACAGTTGATTCTCTTTCACTAATATTTATTGTTTCTTTTTGATATTCATATAACTCTGTTACAAGTTCCACTGTTGATGATGCATTTGGTTCTAAATACGTTAAGATTGGTAAATCAATGAACTCTTGTCCACGTCGATGGTGATCTATCACAACTACATTTTTCACCAAAGAAAGAATGTCGTTATCAATTGCAAGACTTGGTCTATGATTATCGACAGATATTAGAAGTGTATCTTTCTCTAATAATTCTCGCGCTTGTATTGGAGATATAATTATTTCTTTATACAATATATCACCTTTTAATTGCTTTGCAACTACTGCAGTTTTTTCTTCTAATGAATCCATATTCAATATAATATTTGATGATTTTTTATAGGCCCTACACATTGCATATACACCAATACTTGAACCAAGTGAGTCAAAATCGCTTTGCTTATGCCCCATTATTAGTACATTACTCGATTGCTTAATTAAATTTGAAAGTGACTGTGCTATTATTCTAGCACGAACACGACTTGATTTCTCGACACTTTCTGTATTACCACCAAAATAGCGGATGTCTTCAAAAATTGATTTAACAACAACTTGATCGCCACCTCTGGAATAAGATATACCTAATGCACTAAATGCCATTTCATCAAGCTCTCTTAGTATTTTACTTTCACGAGCAATACCAATACTTAATGTCATTACTAAACCTAGTTTTGCGACTTCTTCTTTGAATGTGTCTAATATAGAAAATTTTTGTTGAACTTGCTTATGATATATTCTTTCATTAAATATTGCAAGGTAACTATCACTACGATACCTTCTAAGGACAATACCGTTATTTTTTGCCCAATCAAGTAAAGTTTGTCTAGTAACTGTTTGAATCGATGCGATTGTTTGTTCATCAGCACGGTCAATAGACTCATCGTAATTATCAATTGTAATATACGCTATACAGTCTTGTTGGTCTTCGTATTCTTTTGAAAGACCTACAAAGTCAGTCACATCTTTTAGATATAACATTCTACTTGTAGCACTATTATATACTTCATATTTTCTAGAATTAATGTCTACTACTTTAATTTCTTCTTCCTCGAACAAAGATGAAAGCTGTGGTTGCCACTCTAATAACTTTTGTCCCACTAACTTTAAACCTGATTCGACAAAAATATCACTTGTCCATGTAATATTTCGTCCTTCATCATAGCGAATTAACCCAATCCCGCCAAAGATATAAGCTGCTTTTGCTTCTTTGGAAAGTGCCTCTTCAACACTTATAACATTATTTTCAAATACACCAAAAACATATAAAAAACAAAATATTATAATACTATTCTTCACAATTACATAGATTGCTAGTGTGTATATAATATCTGATTCTAAAAATACTGCCATAGCAATGAATACAACTAACTCTATACCTAATATACTAAAAACCATATTTCTAGTTTGTGCTATTTTCTTAAGCATTGGATTACCTCCTTTTTTACGTATCTATATTATACATGATTTTCAAACGATATACATCAAAAAAAGTAGATAAGGCAT
Source organism: uncultured Erysipelotrichales bacterium (assembly GCA_964372125.1). Taxonomy (GTDB): domain Bacteria; phylum Bacillota_I; class Bacilli_A; order Erysipelotrichales; family Coprobacillaceae; genus Tannockella. The sequence goes on along the minus strand of CAYJPL010000023.1, from coordinate 2,651 downwards.
TGCGCTATCTACTTTTTTATTTTATTCATTGTTTGTTTCTATATTTTTTTTACTAATTATTACTGCTATGAATTGCATTACAACAATTAGCACAAACGCTAATGTCCATATATCTAATATGATCATAGGTTTTGTGATATCTTGTGTCATTAAGAATAGTACAAGTGCTACTATTGATGCTGCCACATTCACAATCATTGTTACACCTTTACGTTTTGTGATTTGTTGTGCTTTTTCATCTTCAATAATTTCTTCTTTTGTTTTTTTCTTACTTATTAGTAAGTAAATTGAATACACTATTGAAATAACTAATAAAATTAGATTTAATAATGCCCAACTATCATTTCCATCACCACTACCAAACTCTGGTACTGCTGGTGTAGTTGTATCATCATTTTCGTTCTCTTCAACTTCAAATCCTACATTTTCATCTTCTTCTTGACTATCTGTAGTGTTTTGAGTTGTATCATTTTCTTGTGATACCGTTGAATTAGTATCATTATCAATTGTTGGATCTGTTACAACAGGTGGAATAACCACTTCTGGTAAAGATTCAACATCTACATCACCATAGAATACTGTGATTTCATAGTTGTTATTAATTAAGATGTTTGCTACACCATTTTTAGGTGTAATTTCTGTATTTTCACCGGCTACAGTAAAAGTCAGAGAAAGTACATCATTATGAATTCCGTCTACATCAATAATTCCACTTGTTAATGAAGCAATTATTTGTCCTAAGTCAGCATCGTTAATGATTGCTTTTCCTTGGCTTGTTGTAGTTGCATTCGATAATGCACTGTCTACTAATGTTTCTAATTGGCTATCTGTTAAAGATTGACCATTTTGTGTAGAAGTACTTGGAACTGTGATAGACACAGGTCTTCTTGTTACTTCCATTTTAAATGTAGTTTCATAAGCTTCAAAGTTATCAGCTTCAATACGAATACCATATTCTTTTGTATCTGATACATTTGTTGCTTTAATTTCTTCTAATGTTAATTCTTTTCCAAAGCTTCCATCAGCATTTAATTCATAGTATTTAATACTTGTTGTAGGCATTTCAACACCATCTAACGATGTTGTAATTTGATTTTCATCAAAGATTAAAGCTTCACCATCATACACTTTTGTTAGATCTTCAGCAATTCCTTCAACAGCTAATATTGCATTTGTAATTTCAAAGTTACCATTCACTACATTAACTTCATAGTTGGTAAGGTCTGCAGTTACACCTGTTACTTCACCAGTTAATACATTTTGGTATAATCCTACTGAATCATATATTCCTTGATTATCTCCTATATTATTACGGCTAATTGCAACATCAATTTCTTCACCATCTACCAATTCAATACCTGTGATTGTATACCCTTCATAATTAATAGGATCTTCTTCACCGTATTTTTTCGAGTCATTATTTATTGTAATATCTAATGCTCTTGGTGTAATTGTCATTGAGAATAATATTTCTTCATCAATGAAATTATCTCCACTGATTACTACGATAAATTGTTTACTATCTAATACATTTGTAACATTTACATCAGCTAAAGAAATTTCTTTTCCTTTTGTACCATCAGTACTTGCTTCATAGTACGTATATGTTAATCCTGTTGTAACAACAGTATCTGATGCATCTGTTGTAGTGATTATAGATTGATTAAATTGTAATTCATTACCATCGTATTCTTTTGACTGATTTGTACCAGTAGCATTAAATCCTGTTACTGTAAGATCACCTTTTGTGATTTCAAAATCACCTTCGAATACTGTGATATGATAGTTATTTAGGTTAGTACTTGCGTTTCCAGCTGTTACTGTTCCTACTAATGAATCTAGGTAGTTTCCTACTTCATCAGCGATACCATTGTTCTCACCCATACCTGTACGACTAATAGCAACTGCGATTTCTTCACCCACTACTAATTTGCCACCAGTGATTGTATATCCTTCATAGTTAATAGGATCTTCTTCACCGTATTTTTTAGAGGCATTATCAATTGTTACTTCTAATACTCTTTGTGTGATTGTCATTGTGAAATATACTTCATTATTTGTATACCCTGCCGCACTAACAATCACTTTATATTCATTACTATCTGCTACATCTGTTGCAGTAATATCTGTAACGTCTACTTCAATTGTGTAGTTTCCATCAGCATCTTTTTTGTAGTATGTTTTTGTTGCTTCTACTGTTTCACCAGCAGCATTTTCAACAGTGATTTTATCTTCATTAAAATCTAAAACTGTTCCATCATACTCTTTTAATTGATCATCGCTTGTTGAATCAAGTCCTTCTACAATCAAACCAGCTTCTACTATTTCATAGTTACCCTCTACTACTGTAACATTATAGTTATTTAAATCAGTATTTGCATTTGCACTTGTTACTGTTCCATCTAGTGTTCCTGTATATTCACCTACTGCATCAAATTTTCCATTATCTGCACCGATTCCTTTACGGTAAATTGTAACTTCGATGTCTTCTCCTGCTACTAATTCACCACCAGTAATTGTGTATTCATTATATACATCCTCTACACCATATGGTTTTTGTGCATCATTAATTGTTACTTCTAATGCTCTTGGTGTGATTGTCATTGAGAATAATATTTCTTCATCAATGAAATTATCTCCACTGATTACTA
>CAYJPL010000022.1:0-32846 GCA_964372125.1 uncultured Erysipelotrichales bacterium | reverse complement strand
AGTATCATAGTAAGAAAGCTTAGAAATATTGACAGTGAAGCGAATGTTTGGTAAACTTATGTAAGTTTATTAAAGTGAGGGTAAGGCTTTGGAATCAACAAAAAAAATTGTTGTTATTGATGGCATGGGTGGTGCAATTGGAAAATCGCTAGTAGAAAAAATCAGGGATGAAGTACAAAACGTTCATATTATATGTGCAGGAACGAATTCTGTTGCGTTAAAAAGAATGTTAGATGCTGGTGGTAGTGAAGGTACAGTAGACCAAACACAAATGATTCATCATCTAGAGCAAGCTGATATCATTGTAGGGGCAATGGGAATACTAATTCCTAATGGACTAGCAGGAGAAATGTCCCAAGACATTGTGATTTCTATTTGTAAAAGCAAGGCAATAAAAATACTTATTCCAATGGATAAGTGCGGGATACGTATTGCTACTAAGAAAGAAACAATAAGCTATTATATCGACTGTGCAATATCACAAATAAAAGAATTATAATTTAAGCTACGAAGGTTTAAACTTTTTAAAGTTTAAATCTTTTATTATGGAGGAATATATGAAAAAAATAATTGTTTGTATGTTGTCATTAATGTTACTTTTACAAGGATGCAATACTACTAAAAAAGAAAACCAAAATGAAATTGTAATTGCACTTTCTAGTGAACCTGAAGAAGGCTTTGATCCGTGTCTTGGATGGGGGAGAGATGGTAATCCTCTTGTTCAAAGTACTTTACTTAGTTTTGATAGTGAGATGAATATTACCTATGATCTTGCAACTTCTTATACAATCAGTGATGATGGACTTACTTACATAGTTACATTACGTGATGATGTTTTGTTTTCTGATGGAACAAAACTTACTGCAACTGATGTGGTTTTCACATATGAAACAATAAAAAATAGCGCCTCAGTGGTCGATTTAACAATTCTTGATAATGTAAAAGAAATAGATGAATATACTGTAGAATTCACATTAAAAAATCCACAAATTACTTTTTTAAATACGTTAGGACAAACTGGTATTGTCGCAAAACATGATTATGATGATGATTATTTAAATAGTCCAATTGGAAGTGGACCATTTACATTACTACAATGGGACAAAGGGGAGCAGGTGATATTTGGTGTAAATGAGCATTACTACGGGACTAAACCAACATTTACAAGGGTAACGGTAGTCTTTATGAATGAAGATGCTGCCTATAATGCCGCTTTAAATGGTGACGTTGATGTTGCTCTTACAAATTCAATTCTTGCACAAAATACAATTGCAGGTATGGAACTTACAGCATTAGAAACAATTGATAATCGCGGAATAACATTGCCAACAACTAGTGATGAAGGATTGAAAAATGAATATGGATATCCTATTGGTAATGATGTCACATCAAATATCGCAATAAGACAAGCATTATCGTATGGAATTGATCGCAGTAAACTAGTTGATGATGCATTAGGTGGCTATGGTATTCCTGCATATAGCGAGTGTGATGGAATGCCATGGGCAAGTAGTGAATCTGTTGTTGAATATGACAAAGATTACGCTATCAAATTATTAGAAAATGACGGTTGGGTTTTACATAGTGACGGATATCGCTATAAAGATGGACTAAAGGCAAACTTTACACTTTTATACAATGCAAGTGATACAACTAGACAAACGCTGTCTTTTGCGATTAAAGATCAAGCAAAAGAGTTAGGGATTGATATAGATTTATCTGGAACAAGTTGGGATGAAATTGAAAAACAGATGCATAGTCAAGCTGTATTAATGGGGTTTGGTTCACAAAACCCTATGGAAACATACATGTTGTATCATAGTTCCAATAAAGGAAAAGATTTTTACAATCCTGAATATTTCGATAACAAAACGGTTGATGAACACTTAGAATCTGCACTTAAAAATACAGATTATAATGCGTTTCTAGAAGAAATTAAGTTAGTGCAATGGGATGGGGAAACAGGAGTTTCTACTAAGGGTGAATTACCATTTCTATGGTTAGTTAATATTGATCATTTGTATTTTATAAATGAAAATATTGATATCAAAAATCAAAAAATACATCCCCATGGGCATTCTTGGCCACTACTTTCCAATTTGAATGAATGGACGTGGAAATAGATGACCAGATATATAATAAGTTCTATACTAAGATTATTACTACTTTTACTTTTTGTAAGTATTGCCTGTTTTTTACTAATTGAATTTTCGCCAATTGATCCACTTAATAGTTATATAACTTCTGGAGATGTTGTTTCAAGCGAACAGCGTATACAAATAGAAACATATTTTCAGTTAGATAAGCCACCACTTACAAGGTTTCTTACATGGTTTACAAATATAATTCAACTAGATTTTGGGATATCTTCAATATACCGAATACCAGTTATTGATATAATTAGTGATCGCTTTTTTAACTCACTTATTTTAATGGCAAGTGCACTACTTTTATCTGGAGTAATTGGTATTAGTCTAGGCTTAGTTATGGGGGCAAACAATGATCGCCTATTAGACAAGGTAATTAAAACAATATGTCTAACTTTAACTTCTATACCAACATTTCTACTTGCAATGATACTATTATTTGTTTTTTCAATTACTTTAGGTTGGTTCCCAATTGGATTTAGTGTTCCAATAGGTGTTTTAGAAAGTGAAGTTTCAATAATCGACAGATTGCATCATATGATTCTTCCAATCATTACACTAGCACTCTCGTCTTTTTCTAATATTGCGCTACATACTAGAGAAAAATTAATAGAAGTATTAAAAACAGATTATGTGTTACTTTCAAAAACTAGAGGGGATAGTAAGGCACAAATAATAAAAAAGCATGGATTGAAAAATGTATTAATACCAATTATTACAATAATGGCAACACAGTTTAGTGAAATATTTGCAGGTAGTGTACTATGTGAAACCGTTTTTTCTTATCCTGGCCTTGCAAGCACAATAGTGGAAGCTGGATTACGCGGGGATGTTGCATTATTACTTGGAGTTGCACTTTGTAGTGCGGTGTTTGTGTTTGTAGGTAATTTACTCGCAAATATAATGTATGGATTTTTAGACCCAAGAATCCGATTGAAAAAGACAAATATGAGGAATAAAAATTATGAATAAAAAGAAGCAATCATTAATCAAAGTAATCATAGTAACTTGTATTATCGTATTTGTTGCAATATATGGGTTTATGATAGAAGATATCTATATAACTTCAAATTTTAATAATGTAAATCAAAGCCCTTCGTGGCAGCATTTATTTGGTACTGACCACTTAGGACGTGATGTTTTTTTAAGAACAATAAAAGGGTTATCAACGAGTTTAACAATAGGAATATTCGCATCTTTTTTTAGTGCGATTATCGCATTATTTGTTGGTGTGGTTGCAGGAATTGCACCAAAATGGGTTGACCAGACACTTGGGTTCATTATTGATTTTGTGCTAAGTATCCCACACTTAATATTATTGATTATCATTTCATTTAGCTTGGGAAGAGGACTCGAAGGAGTAACCATTGGTTTAATTGTTTCACACTGGACTGGTCTTTCAAGAATTATACGAGCAGAAGTATTGTCTTTAAAAGAAGAAAACTATATAAAGATATCCAAACAATTTGGGAAATCAAATTGGTATATTATTTTTAATCATATATTGCCACATGTAAAAGGGCAATTTATTATCGGAATAATTTTGTTATTTCCTCATGCAATACTACACGAAGCATCGATTACTTTTTTAGGGTTTGGATTACCACCTGAAATGCCAGCAATTGGTGTAATGTTAAGCGAAAGTATGAGTTATATTCAAACTGGAACATACTGGTTGTTATTTCCAGGAATATGTTTAGTTATTCTGGTTTTATTATTTGATAGTTTAGGTAAGAATATAAAACGAATGTTATCAAATGATGACTACTTGGGGGTACGATGAATATTTTAGAAATAGAGAACTTACATATATCATTTATGATTGATACAAAAGGTTTTAAACAAAAAAAATTAGATGTAGTACAAGATGTTAATTTAAATCTTAAAAGAGGTGAAATACTCACTATTGTAGGATCGAGTGGGAGCGGGAAAAGTGTTTTTGCGACATCTATGTTTGATATTTTAGGTGATAACGCAACGATTACTGGAAAAATCATCTATGATGGCAAAAGCGTAGATAACTTGATTAATAGGGCAATTTATATACCGCAATCATCATCTTTTTTAGACCCTTTAATTAAAGTAGAAAACCAGGTTAAACTAACAAACAACAAACTCTCAAACAAAACAAGGGGACTTTATCCTTTTGAATGTTCAGGTGGTATGATACGTAATGCATTTTTTGAACTTGTTCATGAACAAAATAATATTGATATTATTATTGCTGATGAACCAACACCAGGAATGGATATAGAAAAGGCTCTAGAATCATTAAAAGCACTAAGAGACTACGCAAATAAAGGAAAATCAGTAATACTTATTACACATGATATTGATTTAGCACTAGACTTATCTGATCGTATTGCTGTTTTCTACGATGGAACTATTGTAGAAATTGCAAATGTAAGTGACTTTACAAACGGTAAAATAAGACACCATTATACCAAGGCATTATTTCGTGCATTACCTCAAAATGAGTTTAAAGCTATCGATTTTACAACTAGTAAGGATAAGTGTTTTTGTAGTAATATGTGCCATAAATATAATGAAAAGTGCAATGAGGCATTGTCATTTGTAGAGATTAATGATGGATATGTGAGGTGTAATAATGCTCCTTTGTGGTAACGATATAAGCTTTGCTTATCAAGATAAAAAAAATGTTTTTAAAAATAAAAATATAACAATAAGTAGTAATGAAAGAGTTGCAATATTTGCTCCTAGTGGGCAGGGTAAAAGTACTTATGCAAAAATACTTGCTGGGTATTATAAACCAGATTCAGGAAGTGTTACGTTTGATGGTAAACCATTACCTAAAAAAGGATTTTGTCCAGTTCAACTGATACATCAACATCCTGAAAAAAGTGTGAATCCTAAATGGAAGATAAAAAAAATACTACAAGAAGGATCTATGTTTGATAATTCTATCTTAGAAAAACTAGATATTCCACTCGACTATCTAGAACGCTACCCGCATGAATTATCAGGTGGGCAATTACAAAGAATATGTATTGCAAGGGCATTAAATGCAGATACAAAATTTATCATTGCAGATGAAATAACGACGATGCTTGATACGATTACTCAAGCTAAAATATGGGAATTTCTACTAGCAGAGATAAAAAGAAGAAATATAGGATTATTAGTTATAACGCACAATAAGCATCTTGCAAGCAAGATATGCACGAGAATTGTAGATTTTAATGAAATGTAGGTATAATATGGAAAAACTGAAAAATAGAATAATTGAATTATTATCAAAAGATGTTGTTATTGCATTTTCTGGAGGCGTAGACAGTTCACTATTATTAAAGCTTGCTTGTGATGAAGCTAAAAAACTAGATAGAAAAGTTTATGCAGTAACATTTGAAACAAAGTTACATCCAATGTGCGATGTGGATAATGCTATAAAAATTGCAAATGAAGTAGGTGCGATACATCATATAATAAAAATAGATGAACTAACAAGTATTGATATTAGTAATAATCCTGTTGATCGATGTTATCGTTGTAAAAAGTATTTGTTTGAAAGTTTACAAGAATTCGCAAATAAATTAGATTGTAAAACAATTATTGATGGTACAAATTTTGATGATTTAAATCAATACCGTCCAGGAATAAAAGCATTAAAAGAACTCGGGATAATTAGTCCCTTAGCTGAACTTGAAATCACGAAAAAAGAAGTAAGAAAGTATGCAAGTAGTTTGGGCTTAGCAGTTTCAAATAGGCCATCAGCCCCATGTCTTGCAACAAGATTACCGTATAACACTAAAATTGATTTCGATTTATTAGATAAAATAGATGTGGCAGAAGAGTTTTTAAAAAGTATAGGATTTTTAGTAAACAGAATCCGGGTACATAATGATATCGCAAGAATAGAAATATTACCAAAGCAATTTATAGAATTCATTAATAAAAAAACAGTAATAATGGCTAAACTAAAGGAACTTGGTTTTATATATATTACATTGGATATTGAAGGTTTTAGAAGTGGGAGTATGGATATACATATACATAAGGAGGAATTATGATGGATGTTACAAAACTACTAGAAAGTGTGAAAAATGGTGATATTTCAATCGAAGATGCAAAAAATTCATTAAAAAAATTACCATATGAAGACTTAGATTTCGCAAAAATTGATCATCACCGAAAACTACGTAATGGATTTGGTGAAGTCATATTTTGTAGTGGAAAATCGATTGAACACCTTGTAAAGATATATAAGCATTTCCAAGACAAAGGAATCGATGTCTTAGGTACAAGAGCAACATATGAACAATACACTGAAGTAAAAAAAGAGGTTCCTTCAGTTCTTTTTGATGAACAATCAAAAGTATTAAAAATCCAAAATAATGATGTAGAAAAAACTGGATTAGTTGCAGTATGTACTGGTGGGACATCAGATATCGCGGTTGCAGAAGAAGCAGCACAAACAGCTGAATTCTTTGGGTGTAATGTGCTTCGTGTATATGATGTAGGTGTTGCAGGAATACATAGACTTTTTTCTAAACTCGACAGCATTTTAGAAGCAAATTGTATTGTAGCAGTTGCTGGAATGGAAGGGGCTTTAGGTGGTGTTATCGCTGGACTTGTCGATAAACCGGTAATTGCATTGCCTACATCAATAGGATATGGTGCAAACTTTGGTGGTGTATCAGCTTTGCTAACGATGTTAAATTCATGTGCCGAAGGAATGACGGTAGTAAATATTGATAACGGATTTGGTGCTGGTTATGCTGCTGCACAAATTAATAAACTTGTAAAATAGGAGAACATACAATGAAAAATACACTATATTTAGAGTGCTTTAGTGGTATAAGTGGCGACATGAGTGTTTCTGCATTGTTAGACTTAGGTGCCAACGTGGAAGTATTACGACAAGGTCTAGAAAGTTTAAATGTCACAGGATATGAAATAGAAATTTCAAGAATGAAAAAATGTGGAATTGATGCATGCCATTTTGATGTTATTTTAGAAGGAGACCATACACATCACAGTCATGAACATCACAGTCATGAACATCACAGTCATGAACATCATAGTCATGAACATAGGAACTTAGATGATATTGTAAAAATAATTGATAATAGTACGATTAGTGATAATGCAAAAAGAATTTCAAAAAATATATTTGATTTTGTTGCAGATGCTGAAGCAAAGGCTCATGCACTCCCTAAAAATGAAGTACATTTTCATGAAGTTGGAGCAGTTGATTCGATCGTGGACATAGTAGCTGTTGCGATTTGTATTGATAATCTACAAATTGAAGATGTATGTGTTTCAACAATATATGAAGGACAAGGATATGTAAAATGCCAACATGGCACAATTCCTGTACCTGTACCAGCAGTTACAAATATCGCTAGTGTAAGTGGTTTATCACTTAGAATAACTAATACGCAAGGGGAAATGGTTACCCCAACAGGTATTGCGATCGCTGCGGCATTAAAAAATATTGATGAACTTCCTGAAAATATGAAAATAGTTAAAATTGGAATTGGATGTGGAAAAAAAGATTTCAAACATGCAAATATATTACGTGCGATGCTTATTCAAGAGGATGCTACAAATGATGAGGTTACTGTTTTAGAGACAAATATTGATGACTCTAGTGGGGAGGCACTTGCATATACCCTAGATAAGCTATTTACAAAAGGGGTAAATGATGCATTCTTCACACCAATTTATATGAAAAAAAATAGGCCCGCAACAAAACTTACAGTGATATGTAATTCTAATATTATTGGAATCGTAGAAGATATTATATTTTCTAACTTATCAACAATAGGAATTCGCAAATATAAAGCTACGCGATCTATTCTTGCAAGAGAGATAAAAAAGGTAGAAACAAAATATGGGATGTGTACTATAAAAATATGTACCCATAAAGATAATACATATGTTTATCCAGAATACGATGACGTAAAAGCATTATGCGATAGCCAAAATCTATCATTTGATGATGTATATACATCAATTAAGTCAGAAGTGAACAAAAAATAAAACATTATGATTTATTGTTGACAATGAATTTTTAATGGTGTAACATTTTGTTAAGATAAAAACCTTTGATCAAGAGGAGTAACATATTTTGACTTTTGTAGAGAGCGATTGTTTGGTGAAAAATCGTAAAGTAAATTATGCGAATGGACTTGTGAGGGCGGAAAGAAAGCAACTGCAAGTATTATCCGACGGGTATCCTCCCGTTATAAGTGGAAGGCGTATGATGGTACGTTTTAGAAAAAGCATTAGGTGGCATAACAAAGGTATATAGTCTTTGTCCTTAGGGGCATAGGCTATTTTTTTATCGAAAAACAACTATTGGAGGAAAAGAAGAAATGAAAAAGACGTATAAGGATTTTGAAAAGTATTTAAAAGTATTTCCAACACAAGATGGAAAGTTCGGTCAATATGGAGGAGCATTTTTACCACCACAATTAATACCAGCATTTGAAGATATTACCAATGCATATCATGATATATGTAATAGTTCTGATTTTATTAATGAACTTAGAAGAATTAGAAAAGAATTTCAAGGAAGACCAACACCAGTTTACCATTGTAAATCATTATCTAAATATGTTGGTGGATGCCAAATATATTTAAAAAGAGAAGATTTAAATCATACTGGGGCACATAAAATAAATCACTGTATGGGTGAAGGGTTACTCGCAAAATTCATGGGTAAAAAGAAAATAATTGCTGAAACTGGTGCAGGACAACATGGTGTTGCACTAGCAACTGCAGCTGCATATTTTGGAATGGAATGTGATATTTATATGGGTGAAGTAGATATCGCAAAGCAACATCCAAATGTAGTGCGTATGAAAATGTTAGGAGCTAGGGTAATTCCTGTAACTCATGGATTAAAAACGTTAAAAGAAGCAGTTGATGCAGCATTTGAAGCATATCTAAAAGAATATAAAGAAGCAATCTATTGCATTGGGTCAGTAGTTGGTCCTCACCCATTTCCATTGATGGTACGTGATTTCCAAGCTGTAATTGGTTTTGAAGCAATTGACCAATTTAGAGAAATGACAGGATTTTTACCAGATGCCATTAGTGCATGTGTTGGTGGTGGCTCTAATGCAATGGGATTATTTAGTGCATTCTTAAAAGAACCAGTTGATATTTATGGTGTAGAGCCACTTGGAAAAGGACATGGTTTAGGAGAACATGCCGCTTCTATTACATATGGTAAAAAAGGAGTATTACATGGTTTTGAAAGTCTATTACTTCAAAATCAACAAGAAGGTGAGCCAGATCCAGTATATTCAGTTGCAAGTGGTTTAGACTATCCATCAGTTGGTCCAGAACATGCATATCTACATGAATGTGGAAGAGTTAAATATGATTATATTGATGATGAAGAAGCAATAGAGGCATTCTTCTTACTCTCAAGATTAGAAGGAATTATACCAGCTATAGAAAGTGCACATGCAGTTGCACATGCAATCAAATATGCTAAAGAACATCGTACTGGTACCATCTTAGTAAACCTTTCTGGTAGAGGTGATAAGGATATCGATTACGTATTTGAAAATTATGGTGATGGAGAAGAGTTCCTACAAAAAAGAGGAATTGTTTTAGAAAAATAATATAACGAAGCATTGCATATGATATGCGATGCTTTTTATATAGTGTCATAGTTTACAAGAAAAACGTAGAGTAGTACAATATATTTAAACGTGAACTAGAAGGAGAAAATATGGAAGAATTAATAGCTTATTATAAAGAGTATAAAGAAAAAAAGAACGCCTTAACCTTAGCGATGAATACGATGTCATTTGATAAAGCAACCATTGCCCCAAAAGATGGACATCAATATATCAATAAGATGTTGACAATGCTGGCTACTGATTTATTTATACATGAAACAAGTGATGAGGCGTATGTTAATATTAAAGAGTTATCAAACTGTGATATTGATCCTGAATTGAAAAGGGATGTCGAACTTACATTATTACTACTAGAGGAAAATCGTAGTATTCCAAAAGATGTGTATCGTAAATTCGTTCAAACAGTAAATCAAGCGGATACAAGCTGGCATGATGCAAAAGAAAAAAGTGATTATACGCTTTTTGAAAATGATTTAAAAAACGTAATTGAAATGCAAAAAGAAGTTTTAAAATATCATCCAAATAAAGAGATGAAACCATATGATATATTATTAGATCGATTTGAAAGGGGAATGAATCAAAAAAGATATGATGAATTCTTTGATTTGATTAAAGAAAAATTATTGCCATTTATACAAAAGGTATTAAATAGTAATAAAGAAATTGATGATTCACTACTGTTACAAAACTATAGTGTCGATAAACAAGAAAAGTTTATTGATGAATTATGTACATATCTACAAGTAGATAAAAACAAGGTTTACCTTTGTACAACAGAACATCCATTTACTAGTTTCTTTAGCACAAACGATGTGCGTATTACTACAAAATTCCATGAAAATGCACTTGCTTCAGCAATTTATTCAACAATTCATGAATATGGACATGCATTATATGGATTACAGGTAAACCCTAAATACGATGGAACAGAACTGCATAACCAAATAAGTTTTGCGATGCATGAATCACAGTCGCGCTTTTTAGAAAATTATATTGGGAAAAGTAAAGCTTTTTGGGATGCAAATTTACCTTCTTTACAAAAACAGTTTAGTGAGTTTGAAGGTATTAGTGCTAATGAACTTATCGAAATGCTTTCAAAAAGTAAAAAGTCACTAATCCGTATTGAAGCTGATGAACTAACATACCCAATTCATATATTAATTCGTTATGAACTAGAAAAAGAAATATTTAGTGAAGAATTTAATCAGTATGATAAGTTAAAAGAAAAGTGGGATGCTAAATATAAAGAGTATTTGGGAGTAATACCATCAAATGATAGTGAAAGTATTTTACAAGATATTCATTGGTCTGGATCAGCCTTTGGGTATTTTCCAACATATGCTCTTGGTAGTGCATATAGTGCACAATTTTTCAATGCTATGAAAAATGAGGTTGATATTGATAAAGCACTAATTAGTGGTCAGTTTGACAGTATAAGCAAATGGCTTAAAGAAAATATTCATCAATACGGTGCCTACAAAACAGCAGATGAAGTAATGATGCTTGCCACAAAGGAAGAGTTTAATGCAAATTATTATATAGAGTACTTAATTGAAAAGTATTCTAAATTATATAATTGTTAAATATCTAAAAAAGAAGATTATGTCTTCTTTTTTTATATAAGAAGAGAAATAGGAACATATTATTGTTTCATTATAGGATATAATGTATAATGAAAGCGAATACATATAGGTGCTGACATCAAGAGTTATTCTGAAGTGGAAGGTCTTTCATAACAAGAATGCAAGTTTTTTTGCTTGTATGTTTTACTTATGAATGCCTTCTTGGCATTTTTTTTATATGTAATGAAAGGGGATTATATGGATACAAGAGTTGCAATTATTGGAATCATCGTGGAAGATGAACAAGCAGTAGCTAAAATGAATGATATTTTACATGACTACAGAGATATTGTTATCGGTAGAATGGGAATACCATACCGTCAAAAAGAAATGAATATTGTTAGTGTAGTCGTTGATGCTAAAGAGGAACAAATAAGTGCATTGTCGGGTAAACTTGGTGCAATTAATGGACTAAGTGCTAAAGCTGTATATTCTAAAAAAAGGTTTTAGGTATGGAATGTAATAAATTATTAGAGAAATTAATTGTTGATAGAAGATTAAATAAAGATGAATGGCTGCATCTTATTACTCATCGTAATCAAATAGACAAAGGATATCTATTTGATGTTGCAAGAAAAAATGCACATAAATATTATAAGAATGAAATTTATATGCGTGGATTAATAGAAGTGAGTAACTACTGTAAAAAGGACTGTTTTTACTGCGGTATACGTTGTAGTAATAAAAGTGTTGAGCGATATCGTTTGGAGTTAGATGATATATTAGAGTGTTGTAACATTGGAGCGATGCTTGGATTAAAGACCTTTGTATTACAAGGGGGAGAAGATGTCTATTATAGTGATGCAGTATTAACTACTATCATTAAAGAGATAAAAAAACATCATCCAAGTTGTGCGATTACTTTATCGCTTGGTGAACGTAGCAGTGAAAGTTATAAAAAGTTATATGAAGCAGGTGCAAATCGATATTTACTTAGGCATGAAACCGCAAATCATGAACATTACCAGATGCTACATCCAAAGACAAATACATTAAAACAACGTATGGAATGTTTACATGCCCTAAAGGAAATAGGTTTTCAAGTAGGTTGTGGATTCATGGTTGGATCACCCAATCAAACAGATCAAACAATAAGTGAAGACTTTTGGTTTTTACAGGAGTTTCAACCACACATGGTAGGAATTGGACCGTTTATTCCTCATCATGCAACACCATTTAAAGACAATCAAGCAGGGAGTGTCGAAGATACATTATTGTTTCTAGCACTTACAAGGATCTTGCTTCCAACTGTGTTGCTTCCAGCAACAACAGCTTTAAAGACAATGCATAAGGATGGATTCAAGTTAGGAATTCTTGCAGGTGCAAATGTAATTATGCCTAATTTAACTCCAAATATACAAAAGGCAAATTATACACTCTATGATAATAAAAATGGTACGAGTGTACATGAAATAAAAGAAATACAAGAGAGTATTAAGGATACTGATTATATGGTTGTCTATAGTAGAGGTGATCATTTTAATAAAAGAGGGATGGATAATGAAACAATATAAGTACAACGTGGCATCAAAGGATGTTAATGAGTTTATAAATCACGATGAAATAATTAAAACATTAGAATATAGTGATAAACATAAAACAGATGTAGAATTGCTAAAAAAAGTTATGACAAAGGCTAGAGCTGGAAAAGGCCTTACATACACAGAAGCTATACTTTTACTAGATTGTCAAATAGAAGAAATTAATAATGAAATAATGGATCTTGCTAAGGAGATAAAACAAAAATACTACGGGAATCGTATTGTATTATTTGCACCTTTGTATTTATCAAATCACTGTGTAAATGGTTGTGTATACTGTCCATATCATTTTCAAAATAAGCAGATAACCAGAAAAAAACTAACTCAAGAAGAAATAGAAAAAGAAGTGATTGCTCTTCAAGATATGGGACATAAACGTCTTGCATTAGAAGTAGGCGAACACCCTATTGAGTCACCAATAGAATATGTTTTGGAAAGTATAAAAACTATTTATAGTATTAAACATAAAAATGGCGCAATTCGTCGTGTGAACGTAAATATTGCTGCAACTTCGGTTGAAGAATATAAGATGTTAAAAGATGCAGATATTGGAACATATATTTTATTTCAAGAAACATATCATAAAGAAAGCTATAAAAAACTACATCCTACGGGGCCAAAAAGTAATTATGAATATCATAGTGAAGCAATGGATCGAGCGATGGAAGCAGGAATCGATGATGTTGGTTTAGGTGTTTTATTTGGACTAGAAACGTATCGTTATGAACTAGTTGGCTTAATGATGCATGCAATGCATTTAGAGGCACGTTTTAATGTTGGCCCACATACAATTAGTGTACCAAGAGTATGTCCAGGTGATGATGTTAATCCAGAAGATTTTGATAATGGAATAAGTGATGATATATTTATGAAACTAATCGCAATTATCCGTATATGTGTACCATATACTGGAATCATTGTCTCTACTCGCGAGAGCCAAAGTTGTCGTGAAAAAGTACTTCAATATGGAGTATCACAAATTAGTGGCGGTTCAAAAACAAGTGTTGGTGGATATAGTGCTGATATTGTAGGTAATGATAATTCATCACAGTTTGAATTAAGTGATCATCGTACATTAGATGAAGTCGTTGAATGGTTAATGCAACAAAATCATATTCCAAGTTTTTGTACAGCGTGCTACCGTGAAGGTAGAACGGGAGATCGATTTATGGAATTATGTAAAAATAATCAAATTTTAAATTGTTGTCATCCAAATTCATTAATTACATTAAAAGAGTATTGTATGGATTATGGAAGTAGTAAAGTAAAAGAGATGGCATCAGCACTTATTGAAACTGAGGTTGAAAAAGTTGCACATGAAAAAGTCAAAACAAAAGTAAAAAACAACTTAAAAGAAATAGAAGCTGGAAAAAGAGATTTTAGGTTCTAAGTGAGGGAAGTAGGATGAATAATACACCAACATCAAATCGAATACATATTGGTATTTTTGGTAAAACCAATGTTGGAAAATCAAGTATAATAAATCTATTAACTGGACAAGAGCATGCAATTGTATCAAGCATTGCTGGTACTACAACAGATCCTGTTAGTAAGACTATGGAGTTATTACCACTTGGTCCTGTTGTTTTTATCGATACTGCAGGTATTGATGATACGAGTAGTTTATCAAAGAAACGAATTGATAAAACCTATGATATTATTGATAAGGTCGATATCGCAATTGTTGTTGTACAGGCAAATAGTGAAATTGGTGAACTTGAAAAAGATTTAATTGATAAATTAGAATTGCAAGAAACACCGTATTTAGTTGTTTACAATAAAAGTGATTTAGTAGATACAAGGTCTTTTAAAAAAGATGCTTGTGTAGTTAGTACTTTAAATAATACAGGTATACAAGAACTAAAGGACGCAATCATACAAATCGCCCCTGTAAACATTCAAAAGTATCCAATTATTAGTGATTTGATAAATCAGGGTGATGTTGTAGTACTCGTTATTCCAATAGATAGTGCTGCTCCAAAAGGCAGAATTATATTACCGCAACAACAAACTCTTCGAGAAATTTTAGAGGTAGGGGCTACCTCTTTGGTTTGTAAGGAAACTGAACTTGAAGATACGCTATTACTTTTAAAAGACAAGCCAGCACTTGTTGTTACTGACTCACAAGTATTTGATTATGTATCTAAAATAGTGCCAAGCACAATTAAACTTACTTCTTTTTCAATATTGTTTGCTCGCCATAAAGGATCACTACATCAATATGTAAAAGGATTAGAAAAACTAGATACTTTAGAGGATAATGATACTATTTTAATTGTTGAAGGATGTACTCATCATAGACAATGTGATGATATTGGTACTGTAAAAATACCTAAGTGGGTAAATGAATACACAGGTAAAAAAATCAACTTTGAATTTAATTCTGGCCATATGTTTGAAAAAGATTTATCGAAGTATAAAATGATAGTTCATTGTGGTGGTTGTATGTTGACTGCAAAAGTTGTTCAAAATAGACAATCTAGAGCAAAAAAACAAGCAGTACCAATTACGAATTATGGTACACTAATCGCAAAAGTAACAGGTATTCTAGAAAGAAGTTTAGAACCAATAAAGTTTTAATGCATGCCAACATTTAAGAATCTTTAAATGTTGGTATGTATTGCTTTATAATAATGTCTTTTCATAGTAAAATTCATATATATTATAAAATAAAGGAGACCAACTATGTGTACAAGTATAACATGGAAAAGTGATGCATTATATTTTGGAAGAAATATGGATATAAGTTTTGATTTTGATAGACAAGTTGTTATTACACCAAGAAATTATCCTATTATTTTTAAAGAGGTAGATACTCTTACAAGCCATTATGCAATTATTGGAACGGCAATGGTAGCAAAAGATTACCCTCTATATTGTGAAGCTGCAAATGAAAAAGGACTCTATATGGCTGGTTTGAATTTCGTAAACAATGCAGTATTTTATAAAAGTAAACCAGATTGTAATAATATAAGTATTAATGAAATTATTTTATGGATACTTTCAAAGTGTGCTAGTTTGAGTGAAGTTAAAGAATTGTTAGAAAATACCAATATTACAGATATCCCATTTTTAAAAGGATTAACGATTCCGGAGTTACATTTTATGATAAGCGATTGTAGTGGTTCAATTGTGGTTGAATGTACAAGTGGGGGGATGCAGGTGTTTGAAAATAAAGTAGGAGTGCTTACAAACAATCCTACTTTTGATAAACAAATACATAATTTAAATAATTATCAACATTTATCGCCATACAACCCTAAAAACACGTTTATGGCAGATTATTCATTTGATAATTACTGTGTTGGATTAGGTGCACTGGGATTACCGGGTGATTTCTCATCTGAGTCAAGATTTGTAAAGTCAGTATTCTTAAAAGAATATGCGAAAACTTCTACAAATAAAATGGCATCGATAGCACAAATGTTCCATATGTTAGATGCTGTTGCAATGGTTAAAGGTGCTGTATATGATAGCGATAATAAAGTAGACTATACTATTTATTCTTGTTGTATTGATGCAAATGAGGCAGTATATTATTATAAAAACTATGATAGTATTCAAGTAGAAGCAGTTTCGATGTTTAATGAAGATATTGATGGTAAAGAATTAATGTGTTACAAACATCAAGACAATAAAATGTTTACATCAAGAAATTAATCATTTGCATTGTCTTTGCATATTAGATATAGTATTGATAGAAAATAATAAGAGGTAAAATAATGGAAATAAAAGTATATTTTGATTATGTTTGTCCATTTTGTTACTTACAACGAGAAGTAGTAAGACAAATACAGGCAACATATGATGTAGAGCTACAATACGTACCTTATGAATTACGTAGAGAGCCTACACCAAAAGTGGATCCAATGAATGATAAAATGCGTTTAGAACGTTTTGAAAACACAATTCAACCTGAAGCAACACGTCTAGGGATTGAAATGAAATTACCATGGATATCTCCACATCCATATTCTACAAATGCCCTGCTTGGGTTTATGTATGCATCGTCAAAAAATAAAGAAAAAGAATATAGTCAAAAAATCTATCATGAATTTTATGTAAATGAAAAAGATATTGGATCAATAGAGATTATAAAAGAAATCATGGATACAATTGGCTTAGATAGTATTAAGTTTGATAGCATCATTGAAAATAAAGTATATGATAAAGAATTAGAGAAACTGTTTTTAAATAAAAAAGAGTTAAATATTAGTGGGATACCAACTATGGAAATTAACGGGAATCGTTATAGTGGTTACCATGATTTTAAACAATTAGAAGCTATAATTATTGATAACTATACACAAGCTATGCAAGGTATGACTTGTGGTGTAGATGGTTGTGAGTAAAGGATAACGTAATATACGTTATTCTTTTTGTATGGTAGAAAGGATATATTTAGTATGATATACTAAATAAAAATAGAAAGTGTGGGAATATATATGAATGAAATTATTGAAAGTTTACATGCAAGAAAATCAGTAAGAGCATTTCTAGAAAAAGAAGTTAGTCAAGAAATCAAAGATGCATTAATCGATGCAACGTTACAAGCACCAAGTGCTGGCAATCAAATAATGTATAGTATTATTGATGTATGTGATAGTAAGCTAAAAGAACAACTATCCATTAGTTGTGATAATCAACCGTTTATTAAAAAAGCACCACTAGTGTATATTTTTGTTGCTGACCATACTCGTTGGATACAAAGTTACAATATCGCAAATACAAATCCTAGAAAACTCGGAGTAGGAGATATCTTCCTAGCAATGAGTGATGCTTGTATTGCTGCTCAAAATATGGTGGTTGCCGCTCAAAGTTTAGGTCTGGGTAGTTGTTATATTGGAGATATATTAGAAAATTGTAATTTTCATCGTGAACTATTAAATTTACCTGAGCATTCTATCCCAGTTTGTATGTTAGTACTTGGATATCCAACACAACAACAAGAAAATAGAAAAAAACCTGCGCGATTTGATAAAAAATATATTGTTGGTGTAGATACTTACCCTAATTTAAGTGACCAGGAAGTAAAACAATGTTACATTGATAGATCAAAACAATCAGGTAAAGAAGAAGTTTTATTTAATGAGGAAATAAGTGCTTTTTGTAAGCGTAAATACAATAGTGAATTTAGTATTGAAATGACTCGTTCAGTTGAAGAATATTTAAAGTCATTTAAATAGAAATGGAGAAAATTATGAATAAAAAAATAGATCATATTAATATTACAGTACCAAATATGGAACAGGCAATTTTGTTTTATACTAATACAATGGGGTTTAAAGTTGTAAATCGTTTTAAAAAAGATATGGAATTTGTTTTTATGAGTGATGGGAATACGACGTATGAATTATTAGAAAACCCTACATTTACAAGTACAGTGATTGATCATATTGCATATGTAAGCGAAGATATTGAAAGTGATTATAAAAAATATAGTGAACTGGGTCTAACAACTACACCAATTGGACATGTCGATTATTTGTTTGAAAAAGGTGTTAATTACTTTTTTATAAAAGGACCTGGAAACGATAAAATTGAATTTATGGAAAGGTGTAAATAATATGAACGAGATATTTATAAGAAGAAGTGTGCGTCAATTTATTGATAAAGAAGTAGAAATGCAAAAAATAGATGAAATACTACGTGCAGCAATGCAAGCACCATCTGCTGGAAATCAACAACCATGGGAATTTATTGTAGTAAGAGGAAAAGAGAATCTTGAAACACTTTCAAAGTATAATCCATATGCAGGATGTTTAAATAATGCAAACGTCGCAATTATTGTACTTTCAAATACAAAGCGTATGGTATTTGAAGAGTACTGGCAACAGGACTTAGGGGCCGCTAGTCAAAATATTCAACTTCAAGCTACAAAACTAGGACTTGGAAGTGTCTGGCTTGGAACTGCGCCAGACAAAGCAAGAATGGACTTTGTTAGTAAGTTATATAATCTTGATGAAAATCTAGTACCATATAGTGTTATCGCTATTGGTTATCCTAAAAATGAAAATGCAAATAATTTTGTTGATCGCTTTGATGAAAAAAGAGTTCGTTACATTGGTTAATAAATAAGAATTATGATAAAAGCTAAAATACATGATTACATTCCAAAGAATAATCAAGAAAAAAAGGATAAAGAAACAATATTACTGGCATTAAATCATTTTGATGATTGTCTTACAAGAAATAATACAATTTGTCACTTTAGTGCTTCTTCATGGATTGTAAATCAAGATAACACAAAAGTATTAATGATTTATCACAAGTTATATAACTCTTGGGCATGGACTGGTGGGCATGTTGATGGTAATCAGGATTTTTTAGATGTTGCCATAAAAGAAGCAAAAGAAGAAACCGGTTTAGAATCTATAAAAGTTCTTTCAAATGATATTTTTAGTATTGAGGTATTACCAGTAAACAGTCATATAAAAAACAATCAGTTTGTTAGTTCACATCTACACCTAAATGTTACATATTTGCTTCAAGCACATGACAGTGATACTTTAAAGGTTAATGTTGAAGAAACAAGTGGTGTACAATGGATACCAGTAGATAGTTTACAGGATTATGTTAGTGAAAAAAATATGTTATCAATTTATGAAAAATTAATTAGCTTAGTTTAGGGGGAACTTATGGACGTAGCCACATTAGAAACAAAACGATTATTGCTTCGCAAAATGAAAAACGGTGATGCTAAAGAAATATTTGACAATTGGACAAGCGATCATGAAGTCGCAAAATATATGCGATGGGATGTTCATGTAAACATTGATACAACAATTGATTGGGTAAATGAAGTGGTACAATGTAATACCAATAATCAATATTTATGGGTGATTGAAAAAAAAGATAACAATCAATTGATTGGTGCTATTAGTATCACGATAAATAATCAAGGTTCATATTATGAAGCTGGGTATAATATCATGAAAGCTATGTGGAATAAAGGTTATGCAAGTGAAGCTATGTTAGCAGTAATTGAATTTTCGCGTGATATGCTAGGTTTAAAGAAACTATATTGTATGCATGCCACTAATAACATTGCTTCAAAAAGGGTTATTGAAAAATGCGGTTTTATATATCATGGGGAAACTACGTATACAAAGTTTGATGGAGTAACAAAAGTTAAGGCAATAGGTTATTATTTAGATCTTACTAAGTAGGAGGATACTTTATGGAAACATCATATTTACCAAAACATCATGCAATATTATATAGTACTTTTGCATTAGCGATTACTACTCATTTACCAAACCGTGGTGAAGAGTTATTAAAAGAGCTAACAATTGGTTATGCAATAGAACGTGCAAAAAGAATGGCTAAACGCTCTGTTGCATATAATATTGAAAATAGAGCTATTGCATTTTTGATGTTTAGTGAACTAACCATGCCTCAAGACATCGCAAAAACAAGTGTTGAGTTTGGTAGCACCGATATTATTTTAACAACTACAAAATGTCCTTGGTATGATGCGTGGGAAAAACACAGTCATCTACAATATGCAAGAAGTTATTGTAAATATATTGACTGTGCGCTTGCAAGTGGCTTTGATAATTCTCTTTGGATGGAGGTGCCTTGTACAATTATGGATGGCCATAATAAATGTAAATTTATTTTATGTGACACAGATCATAATGTAAAAGATATTGAAATCTATAATAAATATATTAAAGATATACCTACAAGTAATAAAAAATCGTTTTTATATCACACAGGACATTTGTACAATTATTTTAACAAACATATAAAAGAAAAGTTTCCTAGTATCCATAAAGAACTTATGGAAGATGTAAGATGTAAATATACTAACATCTATGGTAATGATGTTATCAAGAATATTTTAAATATCCAATCTATTGATTACACAAAAATATAATAACCACTTCAATTGAAGTGGTTATCTTTTTTATATTGGGTATACTCGTTTAAACTCTTCACATACTACAAGCATTTGTTCGCTAAATTTTAAGCCAAATGATTTCATTTCACTAGTAAAAAACTCCTTATGACATGTTTTCCAATAATGAAGGGATTTATCACCTTCGCCTTCTAGATAAGCATGATTATTTGAAACTTGGTTAAATGGTACTACATATACTTTTGTTGTTTCAATAATACATATAGCCTCATTTGATGAATCTAATATAATGTTGTATGCACCTACTTTTGGGAGGTCAATGTTTTCTATTTTGTATACTACGTGAGCACTACTAGTAGCACGCTTAATATCTTTTAAAACCAAGTTTGCTAGAATATTTGGCATTTCTGGAGTAGTGCCACCAAATGCCCATGCTTCAAAATTTGTAGCATGTGGATTGATTTTTAAGTATTCATTTTTAATTTCATTTTCAGTCATATTAATTCTCCCTTTTATAATGAACGTTGAAGATGGTTTGTAGTAAAATAAACTGTTTTTTATTATATTGAATTATCTTTTCTTTTTGCATTTTCGATAACTCTGCACAAAGTGCACTACGATCACAACACAAATAATTTGCCATGTCTTGACGATTCATGGTTATTTCAAAAGTATTTCTACCATGACTTTGTTGATGTAAAAATTGTAATATCTTTTCTCTTAAGCTACGTTTTGTAAGGATATCGATGCGACTATTTAAGAAGATGTTTTTACTAGTAATTAATTGAAGTAAATTTTGTATTAATATTTTATGGAAATTACAACTATTACTACAAGTATGAAGTACTTTATTAATATCTAAGTACATAATAGTACAATCACTAGCAGCTATGACAACTACATTACAAGGTAAAGCGGAAATCGCAAAGACTTCTCCAAAACAATCACCAGAAACTACGACATGTAGCATGATTTCGTTACCATCAACATCATATTTCTTAATATAAACATTACCAGTAAGCACAATGCCAATACTATTTATTTTATCATTGTACGAAATGATAGTTGTATCTTTTTTATGTTTTATTGTTGTTGCTTGTAAACATTGTAATAAAGAATTTACATTATCTTCAGTTAAGTTTTTAAATAATGGATTTTTATTTAATATAGAAAAAATATTCATTTTGTGCTCCTTTTGTTGTTTAAACAACAGTTTTGATACTATTAGTATAGTATTATAGTATATATGAGTCAAGGAAGGATAAAATAAGGATGAAAAAAATAAAAATTAATGAAGATAAATGTGTGGGGTGTGGGCTATGCACAACAACTTGTCAACATGGAGTAATAGAAATAGTTGATGGAGTTGCAAAAGTAGTAAATGAGAACTATTGTGACGGTATTGGAAATTGTATACCCGCTTGTCCAGTAGATGCAATATCGTTTCAAGAAGAAGCTACAAATGGATGTGGTTGTCAGTCAAGTGCCCCTAAAAGTTTAAGTAAACCAAAACTAGTGTCACCAAATCAAAGTAGAATAGATAGTAAGTTACAACAGTGGCCAGTACAAATACAACTAGTACCAGAAAATGCACCGTACTTTGATAATGCAAATTTACTTATTGCAGCAGATTGTAGTGCATTTGCATATGGGAATTTTCATAATGATTTCATGAAAAATAAAATTACGATTATTGGTTGTCCTAAATTAGATGAAGTAGATTATACAAATAAGCTACAAAGAATCATTACCAATAATAATATAAAATCAGTTACAATTGTACGAATGGAAGTACCATGTTGTGGTGGGATTGAACATGCAACAATGACTGCATTAAAAAATAGTGGTAAGTTTATTCCATGGTCAGTTCATACAATTTCTATTGATGGTGAGATTATTGAATAAATAGTATAAAAAGTATGTACTTTTGTATAAAATCGTTGAATAGTTGTAGAAATATATCTCTAAAAATAGTACAATATTGTTAATGGACTAATTTATAGTAGATTAGTTATGCATTTTGTTAGGGCTTACTTTCCTGATGAAATAGAAATGGAGTGGAGATATATGGAAGAAAATACTGTATTGAATGATGAAGTTGAAAACAAAGAAGTAGAAGAAGTAACAAATGATGAAGTCGAAGTTTATGATGACGAAGACTACTATGAAGAAGAACAAATTACAAGAGAAGAATTATTAGCTGAAGTTGAAGCTGTGTATCAAGAGATGGATATTAAAACTGCACGTACTTATCAAAGAAAGTGGCGTCAATTTGATTCATGGCAATCTGCTTATGATGATGAAATAAATGAGAAGTTTTTTGCGATGGTAGATTATCCATTCACAAAAATCAAAGATGATCAAAAGAAAAATGAAGAAGCTAAATTAGAATTAATCGAAAAAGCAAAGCATGAACTTGGTACTAAAAATCTATCAAACTCAACTAAAGTAATGTCTGAATTAATGGATGCATGGAAACAAGTTCGTAGTGCTGGTAGAGATAAAGATGATTTGTTATGGGAAGAGTTTAATAATGCAAGACAAGCATTCTATGACTTAAAAGCAAAACATTATAGCGATATGCAAGAAAAATTCGCAAACTCTAAGAAAATAAAAGAAGAACTTATTGAAGAAGTAAAAGTATTAAAAGACTCAACAGATTACAAAAATACAACAAATCGTTTAAATGAAGTTATGAACGCTTGGAAAGCAGCAGGAAGTTCAGGTAGAGACCATGATGATACATTATGGACTACATTTAATGATCTTAGACAAGTGTTCTATGATAATAAAAAGAAACATTTTGCAAGCTTAGATGAAAAATATAAAGAAAATAATGTTGCTAAAAAAGCATTAATTGAAGAAGTACAAGCACTAGTAGATCAAAAATACTATAGCCGTGAAAATACTGAAATAGTAAAATCTTTCAATGTAAGATGGAAGGAAATTGGTTTCTCAGGTAAAGAACATGAGGATACTAACTGGAAAAACTTCAAAATGTTAACTGATTTATATTTTGATGAACTTACAAAATATCATGAAGAACGTGCTGAAGCATTTAAACAAAGACAAATTGAAAGAAAATCATATTTACAAGATCAAATCGAAAGACAAAAAAGAAGAATTGAAAAAATAAAATATGATATTAGTATTAGTATGTCTGAGTGGGAGAGTAACCAATTAGAAATTAAAATGGAAGAAGTTAAACAATATATTCAAGAAATTGAAGCAGAATTAAAGGAATTAATCTAAATCACTTTAACAAGTGATTTTTTTATTTTCTAATATATATAAACTTTAATAGCTTATCATTTGATTTTATAATAAAAATATTATTAAATGAAGTTAACAGGTAAAGGAGGCAGTATATATGAATATTTACGATTTCTCAGTTACAAAATACGATGGTAAAGTAGAAAAATTAGACCAGTACAAGGGGAAAGTGATGTTGATAGTGAATTCTGCAACACATTGTGGTTTTACTCCACAATATGAAGATTTAAAACATTTGCACGATGAATATGCAAGTAAAGGTTTAGTCATTTTAGATTTTCCATGTGATCAATTTGGGAATCAAGCACCAGGAACAAATCAAGAGATAATGGATTTTTGTATTAATAGGTATATGTTACCATATGAACTTTATAGTAAAATTGATGTTAATGGAGAAGGGGCAGATCCACTCTTTACATATTTAAAAGACCAAAAAGGTTTTACAGGATTTGATGCAAAGCATCCACTATCAAGAGTGCTAATGATTAACTTGTCAAAAGCAGATCCTGATTTTGAATGTAACCCAGATATTAAATGGAACTTTACAAAATTTCTAGTTGACCGTGATGGAAATGTAGTTGATAGATTTGAACCAGTAGATAATATGTGTAGAGTAGAAGAAATAATCAATGCAATTTTATAAGTAAGTGATACAGTATGCAAAAAAAAGTAAAAGAATTTGTTGATAAACATCAACTTGAGAGTAATGAAACAATACGTTGTATGGATTTAGTTAGCGAAGTAGGAGAGTTAACTAAAGAGATAATTAAAGGTAGTGATTATGGCAGTAAAGAATTTAGTATTACTGATGAAACAATATTGGAGATTGGAGATTGTATGTTTTCAATGCTAGCATTATGTAATTTGCTAGATATTGATGCAACACATGCCCTAGACCTATCTCTAGAAAAATATAATCAACGTTTTCAAAAAAATAAAACAATTTCATCCAAGTAAAAGCATGTTCACACATGCTTTTTAAGTGTTAAGGATGTGTTAATTTTCTGTGATTTATTGAAAGCTTTTTTTATTAATGGTACTATTAAAGTAATAAAATACATGTAGTATAGGGGGAATAATAATGTATGCAATAATAGATATTGGTTCAAATACAATTCGATTATCAATATATAAAGTATCAAATAACGGTTTTGTACAAGTGTTAAACAAAAAGACTATGGCTGGGCTTATTGGTTACGTTGATAGTAATAAAATAATGTCTAGTAGTGGTAAAGAAGTAGCGATTGAAGTATTAAGTGGCTACAAAACTATATTAGATAATATAAAAATTAAAAAGGCATATTATTTTGCGACTGCATCACTGCGAAATATTAAAAATAGTAAAGAAATTGTAACCGAGATTGAAAAAACGGTTGGTATTACGATTGATGTAATATCAGGTGAGTTTGAGGGTATATATGATTTTATTGGTGCAACGCATTATATGGAAATGAAATCGGGCTTATTAGTAGATATTGGTGGGGGAAGTACCGAGCTTGTTTTTTTCGAAAATAAAAAAGTAATAAAATCAATTTCACTAGCATTTGGATCACTTAGTATGTATACAAAACATGTTGAAGATATTTTACCAACTAAAAAGGAAATAAAAGAAATAAAAAATGAAGTTGAATTAGCATTAAGAAACTTAAATATAGAGGGTAATTATCCTATAATATGTGGAAGCGGTGGTGCAATAAGAGGGGCTAGAAAACTAAATAAAAAGATGTACAATGATAATGATAATGAACGTATGGTATCAACCAAAAACATCAAATCAATAATCAAACTGGTCTCAAAAGATTATAAACTTGCAGTATCAATAATTTTAAAAGCCTTACCAGAACGTATTCATACAATTATACCAGGATTAGTAATTTTAGATACAATTATCAAAGAATATGGTGCTACTGATGTAAACGTTAGTGGCTATGGAGTTCGTGAAGGATATTTGTCTTCGATGTTGGAAAAGGAGGGAATCATAAATGAGTAGTGGTAGTCAAAATGATTCAATGCAGTGCACAAAAAATCGTGAACTTTCTTGGCTAAAGTTTAATGAACGCGTATTAGAAGAAGCTGCCGATCCATCAGTACCATTAATTGAAAGGTTAAAGTTTATTTCAATCTTTACAAGTAACCTTGATGAGTTTTTTATGGTGCGTGTTGGCAGTTTATATGATTTACACAATTTTGATAAAAATTATCGTGATAGTCGCTCAAACATGACTGCTAAAGATCAATTAGAAGCAATTTATCAAGCAGTATCACCTTTATACTTACAAAAAACAAAAGTATATAATGAAATTAAAAATGGACTTACTAACTATGGAGTATATCCACTAGGATATAATGAATTAGAAAAAAGTGAAGTTAAGTATATAAAAGACTACTTTAAAAATTATATAAAACCAATTTTATCACCACAAATTGTCGATACCTTACATCCTTTTCCTCATCTGCCATCAAAGGAGTTATACATTATTACACTTTTAAAACATAAAGATAATAAGATATTGGGTGTCTTACCAATACCTAATTCAATTCCACCAATAATATATCTACCAGGAAATGAAATAAGGTTCATTCGCATTGAAAAAGTAATCATACACTTAATTGATAAAGTCTTTAATAATTATGAGGTACTAGAAAAAAACTGTATTTGTGTAACTCGAAATGCCGATATCCAACCTGATCCAGATGATTTTGGAACAGAATTTGATTTCCGTGAGCTTATGAAAAGTCTATTGCATCAACGAAAAAGACTTTCAGTAGTACGCTTAGAAGCAAATTATACAATGTCAGATCACATGGAAAAAGAATTATGTCATCGCTTTGGTATCAAAGCAAAACAGATATTTATATCAAGTAGTGCTTTGAAAATGAATTATGTTTTTGATTTGATGAGTAAATTTTCACCAGTACAAAAAAAACAATTATCTTATCCTGAATTTAATCCATTACTATCTTCATCGTTTATTAATGGTGAAAGCAATATTAAACAAATAAAAAAAGAGGATAAGTTTCTTTATTACCCATATGAAAGTATGAATAGCTTTTTAGATGTCTTAAAAGAAGCTGCTCAAGATGTAAATGTTATATCTATTAAAATAACAATATATCGTCTCGCAAAAAAATCAAAATTAGTCGATTATTTATGTCGTGCTGCTGAAAATGGTAAAGAAGTTACTGTAGTAATGGAACTTCGTGCAAGATTTGATGAAAAAAGTAATATTGATTGGTCAGAGTACTTTGAAGAAGCTGGCTGCAAGGTAATATACGGTTTTGATATGTATAAAATTCATTCTAAAGTATGTCTAATTACTACAAAGGAAAAAAATGCAATAAAATATATTACTCATATAGGTACTGGAAATTATAATGAAAGTACTGCAAGACTGTATACTGATTTTTCTCTTTTAACATATCATCAAGGTATAGGAGAAGATGCATTTGAATTCTTTAAAAATTTAGCAATTGGTAATTTTGGTGAAGACTATAAACATTTATTGGTTGCACCTTTACAATTAAAAAATCAATTACTAGATATGATTGATAAAGAAATATTAAAGGGGAAAGATGGTAATATTTTATTTAAGATGAATTCACTTACAGATATGACACTAATAAATAAACTAGTGACTGCATCAATTGCTGGAGTACAGGTTAAGCTAATAATAAGAGGTATATGTTGCATTGTTCCAGGAATACCAGGAGTTACAGAAAATATCGAGGTAATTAGCATTGTTGGAAGATTTTTAGAACACCCAAGAGTATATTCCTTTGGAAAAGGTGAAAATCAGGTGATCTATATATCATCAGCTGATTTAATGACTAGAAATACAGAAAAAAGAATAGAAGTTGCAAGTCCTATCTATGATCAGAAAATAAAAGATACTATAAATAATGTATTAGACATTCAATGGCATGATAACATTAAAGCAAGAGTACTTCAAATGGATGGACAATATACTAAAAAAACAATTATTGACAAACCATTAGATAGTCAAGAATACTTTATTGAACAATACAAAGAAAGATACATAAAACGTCCTTATAAAAAAGTATCTTTATTAGAAAAAATAAAACAAATATTCAAGCGTAAATAAAAGGACTATGTACTTATTGAAACGAACCCCAAAAGTTGTACACTCAATTATTAGGAGGTTCGTTTTTACATGGCGAAATTAATAAGTAAACATAAGATTGAAATATATAACATAAAAGAAAGAGAATGTTTAGTTGCTGTAAAACAGTGTTGGATATATCACCTATAGAGTATTTAAAGAAATATCGATTGCAACAAGTTACTAATATGCTTTTGGAATGACAAGTGACTTTGTTAATCAAGATACAAACATAGCTTTTATTCAAACAATATTTGTCTTGCCTAACTGCATAAATGAAGGGATAGGTAGTATAATTATGGATACGCTAGAAAATGATGAATAGGGCTTGCAAGTGAAAGTATATTGAATTATATTCTTCTTTATTAGTAAATAAGTTTTATGAGGAACTATGATATATAAATGAAATAAAAATAGTGTACTAAAAATTTATTATTTTATATGGAAAAGCATCTATAACATACGTATGTATACAATTTATTGCGCGAAAATGTGCGTAAATGTTCGCTATTATATTTTTATTCTATATAAAACAAACATTTACGAACAAAATATGTTTACAAACGAACATTTATAGTGTATAGTGTGCGTAGGAGGTATTTAATATGATAAATACAATAAATGCAAGTGAAATGAGCGTAGAACAATTAGCAGGTTATATCGATTATTCGGTATTAAAGCCTGAATTCAGTGATGAAGAAATCATTGAACTAACAAAAGATGGAGTTGCTTTAAAATGTGCAACAATTTGTATTAACCCAGTAAATATTGAGTTATGTACACCATATGTAGAAGGTACAGTAACGTCATTATGTCCAGTATGTGATTTCCCATTTGGAACAAGTTCAACTGAGTCAAGAGTGAGACAATTAGAAGTAGTAGCTAAATATGATAGTGTAAAAGAAATTGATATTGTTGCAAACTTTGGTAAAATTCGTAGTGGATTATATGAAGAAGTAAAAGCTGATTTAAAAGCATGTGTTGAAACAGCTCATAAATGTGGTAAAGAACTTAAAGTGATTTTTGAAACAGATTCATTAAGCGTAGAACAAGTTAAAAAAATGTGTCAAATATCAAAAGAAGTAGGAGTTGACTTTGTAAAAACAAGTACCGGATTTTTAACTGGGTTTGAGGCTCATGGAGCAACACCAGAAATTATTGAAATAATGCAAAATGAAGTTGATGGCGCATGTAAAGTCAAAGGGAGTGGATGTATTCGTACAAGAGAACATTTCCTACAATTAATTGATATGGGTATCGACCGTATGGGTGTAGGATATAAATCAGTACCAATTGTATTAGGTATGGATAACACTGTATCAACTGATAATTATTAATATGAAAAACAGAAATTGTATTATTGGTCAATCAGGAGGTCCAACTGCAGCAATTAATGCAACTCTTGCTGGGGTTATAAGTTATGCAAAAAAGAGTAGTGATTTTAAAAATATATATGGAATGATCTATGGTATACAAGGGTTATTAGATGGTAATTATGTAGATTTATTAGAATTATTTTATGATGATGAAAAGATTGATGCATTAAAACATACCCCTTCGATGTATCTAGGATCTTGTCGTTATAAAATGCCTACATATCAAGAAGATGATACGATATATATTAAGTTGTTTGCTTTTTTTTCCAAGTTACAAATAACAGACTTTTTCTACATTGGCGGTAATGACTCGATGGATACGGTGATGAAGTTAGATGATTATGCTAAGTATATCAAAAGTGATATTCATTTTATTGGTATTCCCAAAACAGTAGATAATGATTTAATGGGTACAGATCATACACCGGGATTTGGTTCTGCTGCCAAATATGTTGCTGCATCGATGTTAGAAATAATTCATGATAGTTCAATCTATGACCTAGAATCTGTAACTATTGTTGAAATTATGGGACGAAATGCTGGTTGGCTGACAGCGGCTAGTGCACTCGCTAGAAATACATATAATGATAGTCCGGATTTAATTTATCTACCTGAACATCCTTTCTCATTAGTAAAATTTATAAATGATGTTAAAACCGTTTTGCAACGAAAGCAAACTGTAGTAATTGCAGTTAGTGAAGGGATAAAAACATTTGATGGTCTATTAGTAGGCATGAGTAAAGAAAATATGAAAAAAGATGCTTTTGGACATTTTGTTTCAAGAGGGGTTATTAAAACTCTTGAAAGAGAAATTAAAAACAAGATTGGATGTAAAGTACGTGGTATTGAAATGAATGTTTTACAACGCTGTGCTATGCATTATGCGTCTAAAAGGGATCTTGATGAATCTTTTACAATCGGTCAATGTGCAGTTAAAAGTAGTTTAGAAGGAATTAGTGGGCATGTTATGGGGATGCATAGAATATTAAATACTCCATATCAAATAAAATATGTAAGTAGTGATGTTCGTTTAGTAGCCAATAAAGAACAAACTATACCATTAGAGTGGATTGATGTAGAACACAGTGATATAACCCCAATGCTGTATGAATATTTATTACCATTAATTCACGGGGAAGTAACGATACCGTGTAGTAACGGTGTGCCTAATTATTTATATTTAGAGAAGCGTACCACAAAATAATTGATATATTACAAGCGGTACAAAGTAATAAAGAGTAATAAAGTACAGGAATGAGGTCGATTTTATAAAAAATTGCCTCTTTTATGCTTTTTGAATAATTTTAGTTATTTTTATAATAAAAAAGTAAAATAATGGAGACAAATAAGTGGAGGAAAATATGAATAACGAATATCTTAAAAATTATGCATCAGAAATTAGAAAAGAAATTGTAAAAATGGTTACAGTTGCTGCTTCAGGGCATCCTGGTGGCTCTCTTTCTGCTGCTGATATCTTAACAACTTTATACTTTGATGAAATGGATATTACAAAAGAAAATCTAAATAGTACAAAACGTGATCGTTTTGTATTATCAAAAGGTCATGCATCACCTGCTTTATATGCAACTCTTGCACAAAAAGGTTTTTTACCAAAAGAAGAGTTAGCAACATTTAGACAAGTTAATTCTAACTTACAAGGACATCCAAATATGAATTATGTTGATGGTGTGGATATGTCAACTGGAAGTCTTGGACAAGGTTTAAGTAGTGCTGTTGGTATGGCACTGGCAAATCGTTTAAATGAAGAAGATTATAGAGTATATGTTCTTTTAGGTGATGGTGAATGTCAGGAAGGACAAGTGTGGGAAGCAGCAATGTCTGCATCACATTATAAGTTAGATAACTTATGTGCAATCTTAGATGCAAATGGTTTACAAATTGATGGTGATATTACAACAGTAATGAATCCATTACCATTTGATGATAAATTTATTGCTTTTGGATGGAACGTAGTTGAAATTGATGGTCATGACTTTGATGATATCAAAAAAGCGCTAGAAATAGCTCGTAACACCAAAGGGAAACCGACATTAATTCTTGCTCATACAGTAAAAGGAAAAGGTGTCGATTTCATGGAAAACCAAGCAGGTTGGCATGGTGTAGCACCAACTAATGAACAATGTAAGCAAGCAATTGCACAATTGGAGGAGAAATAAGATGGCACAAGAAACAAGAAATGCATACGGTAATGTACTTGCAAAATTAATCGTTGAAAACAAAGATATAGTAGTACTTGATGCTGACTTAACAAAATCAACAAAAACTGCAGTTGCAAAAGCTACATGCCCAGAGCGTCACATTAACATTGGTATTGCTGAAGCAAATATGATGGGTGTAGCAGCTGGACTTGCAGCAAGTGGAAAAACTGTATTTGCTAGTAGTTTTGCAATCTTTGCTGCAGGTAGAGGGTTTGAACAAATTCGTAACTCAATCTGTTATCCAAAATTAAACGTAAAAATCTGTGCAACTCATGCAGGAATTTGCGTAGGTGAAGATGGGGCCTCTCATCAAGCAATTGAAGATATCGCAATTATGCGCGCAGTACCAAACATGAGTGTATATGTACCATGTGATCAATATGAAACAGAAGCAATTATCCGTCACGTAGCAAGTGTAAATGGACCATGTTATGTACGTATGGGTAGAGGTGTTGTTGAAGATGTATATACAGAAAACACAACATTCGATATTCATAAAGCTGACATAGTAAGGAAAGGTAAAGATATTGCTATTATTGCAACAGGAATGATGGTACAAGAAAGCATTAAAGCGGCTAAAGAATTGGAAGCTAAAGGGCTTGATGTAACTGTAGTAAATGTCCGTTCAATTAAACCTATTGATGTTGATACACTTGTTGAAGTTGTAAAAAATCATACACAAATATTTACAGCAGAAGAACATTCAGTAATCGGCGGTTTATTTGGAGCGGTAAGTGAAACCTTAGCAGTTCATACACCAACAAAGGTTACCCCAATAGGTGTAAATGATACATTTGGCGAAAGTGGACCAGCTGCTAAGGTATTAGAAAAATATGGACTGTGTGCAAGTAACATTGTAAAAGTAATTTTAGAAAATATTTAATACGGAAAAGGGCACTCTAAATTATTGTAGGGTTTTCCTATTCAAAAACGTCACTGAAAAGTGACGTTTTTTGTTGAATTAAAAAGGATTTATTTTTTTCAATGTTTATTACATTATCTTTTTTTAACCTTTATTTTATAATTTGTTTAATGAATACATGATTTTATTTCTCATTCTTGAA
>CAYJPL010000021.1:0-33958 GCA_964372125.1 uncultured Erysipelotrichales bacterium | reverse complement strand
AAAATAGAGTTTTTACTCTATTTTTTATTGCATTTTTTTATGCTTTTGTTATAATATTAACGTTTTCAATGAGGTGACATACAGGTGGAAATAATCTTTAGAAAGGATTATAACTATGAATAAAGGTATATCAGTTAAACTAATTGCAATCAATGCTATGATTGCAGGAGTATACACTGCATTAACTTTAGTGTTGTCTCCCATTTCATACTTAGGTGTTCAAGCAAGATTTTCAGAAATAATGGTATTTCTAGCATTCTATAATAAGAAATTCATTCCTGGATTAGTAATTGGATGTTTCCTTGCAAATATCCCATCTCCTCTTGGGGCAATGGATATGATATTTGGGACACTTAGTACATTAATTGTGTGTATTGCAATGTTACTAATCAAAAATCGTTATATTGCTGCACTTGCTGGTGGGATTATCACTGGTGTCATCATTGGTATTGAATTATACTTCGCATTCGAATTACCACTTATATTGACAATTGCTCAAGTATTTGCAGGTGAATTTATTGTATTATTTATTGGTGCCCTACTTTTCAAATCATTTGAAAAAAACAAGGCAGTTAGTACTTTATTATCAATCTAATCATACAAAATATTGTATGATTTTTTTGTTGTCTTTTTAAGCAAAAAAGAGCTATTACTAGCTCTTCAAACTTTTATAGATTTCACCAACAAACTCATTTAGGTTTGCCTCTTGATCATCTTTAATATTTGTATTAATTGTAATTTCTGTTTCCAGGATATTCATTGTGGGGTGCAATAATTCCTTCATTAACTTTGCGCTACAACTGCTCCAGCTTCCGTTTTGTATAACACCAATATTGCGGTTTTTTAGTTGTAAATGTGCTATATCATGTAGTAAAGCTTCAATTTTGGGGAATAAACCCATATTGTATGTCGGACAAGCAAGGATTATTGTTTTACATCTAAACATCTCCGAAACTAGCAATGATATATCATTACTCGAAACATCATATGCTTTTATATTTTGTACACCCTTTTGACCTAATTTATTTGCGATAATATTAACAACACTTTCAGTAGCACCATAAATCGAACCATAGATAAAACAAACATCATTTCCCTCTGGCTTATATGTGCTCCACATATTATATTTATCGATAATATATGGGATTTCCTTTTTCCATAACAATCCATGAAGCGGAGCTATCTGTTTGATTTCTAGGCTACTAGCTTTTTTTAAGACACTTTGTACTTGCGGACCAAATTTTCCAACTATGTTAGTATAATAGATTCTTGCTTGTTGTAATCCTTCGTATTCGAAATTTATATCTTCACTATACAAGTTTCCATTCATGGCTCCAAAACTTCCAAATGCATCAGCACTAAATAATGTTTTTGTATGTACTTCGTATGTCATAATAACCTCTGGCCAATGTACCATTGGTGTGCATATAAACTGTAAGCAATGCACACCTAAAGATAGCGTTTGTCCTTCCACTACCTCAATACATTCAACAGCATCATATGTTGATAAAAAATTGGGTAGCATCGCATGCGCTTTTTTAGACATAACTAATTTTATTGTTGGATATTTACTTATTATTAAATCAATTGCTGCACTATGATCAGGTTCTAAATGTTGGACTATAAGATAATCTGGTTGTCTACCATTTAACAAATAATCTATATTTTCCATATATTGTTTGCTTACATGAAAATCAACTGTATCAAGAATTGCAATTTTTTTATCATCAATAAAATATGAATTATAACTTACACCTGTAGGTAATGGGAATAAGTTCTCAAATAGTGATGTACGTCGGTCGTCTACCCCTATCAAATGGATATTCTCAGTTATATTTCGAGTATTATTCATAAAAACCTCCTTTTTTTGTATCATATCATACCTGTAAATATTTGTTTAATGATATGCCTAGGAAATTTTATTATATTTTTGAAATGTCCACTAGCGAAGAAATTCTACTTTCGTTATTTGTAAATGTATTAATTAGTGCACTTGCTGTGTCCAAAGAAGTAAAAATTGTTACTCCTGCTTCTACTGCTAATCTACGTATTGCAAACCCATCACTGATATTTCCCTTACGTGTTGGAATATCAATGATTAAGTCAACCTTTTGTGATGATAGCATATCAAGGATTGTTGGACTTTTTTCATTTAATTTATTTACTAGCTTTACTTGTACTCCTTTTTGTTTGAGATAATCATATGTACCCTTTGTTGCGTAAATTGTATATCCAAAGTCCTCATAAGCTTTTGCAATTGGTAAAAACTCTTCTTTAGCACTATCTTTGATTGTACAAATTACATTTTTATGCTCTGTTATTTTCATTCCTGCTCCTATAAATGCTTTGTACATAGCTTCATCATAGTTAGTAGATACACCAAGAACCTCTCCAGTTGATTTCATCTCAGGTCCAAGACTTATCTCTGCACCCTTTATTTTTTCAAATGAAAATACTGGCATTTTTACAGCAATTGTCTGTTTTTCCTTTACTAGACCATATTCATAACCTTGACTCTCTATTGATTGACCCATTATTACTTTTGTTGCTATATCAACAATATTTATATCTGTTACTTTTGATATATATGGTATCGTTCTACTTGAACGTGGATTTACTTCAATCACATATACTTCATCTTCATAAACAATGAATTGGATATTTATTAACCCTTTTACTTTTAATGCTTTTGCCAATCTATTAGTATAATCTACAATTTTATCTTTAACTGATTTTTTTATTTTTTGTGGTGGATATACTGAAATACTATCTCCAGAGTGTACGCCTGCTCTTTCAATGTGTTCCATGATTCCAGGAATCAACACACCTTTTCCATCACAAATCGCATCTACTTCTACTTCTTTTCCGCATAGATATTTGTCAATTAATATTGGATGTTCTTGAAATTGACGGAGTATGATTGTCATATATTTTTCAATATCTGCTTCATTTAGCGCTATTTCCATACCAGCACCACCAAGTACGTATGATGGTCTAATTAGTACTGGGAAACCAATTTTATTTGCCGCAATAACTGCTTCTTGGTGCGTGTAAATTGTCTCACCTTTTGGTCTTGCTATATTACATTTTTCTAATATGTCATCAAACCTTTCTCTATCTTCTGCAACGTCGATACTTTCACTGGATGTTCCCAGTATTTTTACACCCATTTTCATAAGTGATTTTGTTAGTTTTATAGCCGTTTGGCCACCAAACTGCACAATCGCCCCATATGGCTTTTCAATGGCGACAATATTTTCAACGTCTTCTGGTGTGAGTGGTTCAAAATACAATCTGTCAGCTATATCAAAGTCTGTACTTACTGTTTCTGGGTTATTGTTGACAATAATCGTATCGTATCCTGCATTTTTTAATGACCAAACACAGTGCACTGAACAATAATCGAATTCGATACCTTGACCTATTCTTATTGGACCAGATCCAAGTACCATTATTTTCTTTTTATCCGTTGGTATTTCTACTTCATTATAACCACCATGTACAGAATAAAAATATGGTGTTGTGGCATCAAACTCTGCTGCACATGTATCAACTATTTTATATACTGCATTTATATCGTACTTTACACGTAGATTTTTTATGTGCTCAATTGTATTATTTGTTAGCATCGCAATTACACTATCTGGAAATTGTATTCTTTTTGCTTCTTGTAAAAGTTCTTTTGTTACTGTCGTACACTTTTTTAACTCATTTTCGATTTCTACAAGATAACGTATTTTATTGATGAACCAATGATCAATCTTTGTTATTTCATGTATTTTATCATTTGTCATATTTAATCTTATAGCACTTGCAATTGTGAATATTCTTTGATCATCAACATCTTTCAACTTTGTTTTTATATATTCAACATCCTTATTATCTAAATCATCTATTTGTAAATAATCATAGTTTTGTTCTAATGAACGAATGGCTTTCATTAACGCGCCTTCAAAGTTATTACATATTGCCATAACTTCTCCTGTTGCTTTCATTTGTGTTCCCAAGTCACGGTTTGCATCTACAAACTTATCAAATGGCCATTTTGGTATTTTACAAACTATATAATCTAATGTTGGTTCATAAAATGCATATGTTTTTCCAGTTACAGTATTTTGTATCTCATCCAAACTATATCCTAAGGCTATTTTAGCTGCTAATTTTGCTATAGGGTAACCAGTTGCTTTTGAGGCTAGAGCAGATGAACGACTAACTCGTGGGTTGACTTCAATAACACAATATTCAAAACTATTTGGATTTAACGCATACTGTACATTACATCCACCTTCTATCCCTAAGGCCGATATGATATTTATAGCTGACGTACGTAGCATTTGATATTCTTTATCTCCTAATGTTTGACTTGGTGCCACCACTATACTATCACCAGTATGTACTCCAACTGGATCTAAGTTTTCCATGTTACAAACGGTAATACAATTTCCAACACCATCTCGCATCACTTCATATTCTATTTCTTTCCATCCAGCAATGCAACGCTCTATTAGACATTGACTTACTCTTGATAATCGCAGTCCATTTCCACAAATATCTTCTAATTCATCTTTTGTATTTGCAATTCCTCCACCAGTACCACCTAGTGTATAGGCAGGTCTTACAACAACTGGATAACCTATTTTATTTGCAAAATCAATTGCACTTTTAAGATCCGTTACTACAAGTGACGGAGCACATGGTTCATTAATTTCTTGCATTAAGTTTTTAAACTCTAAACGATCTTCCGCTTTTTTTATAGTATCTGTATTTGTACCAATTGTTCGTACATTGTGCGCTATTAAAAATCCTTCATCTGCAAGTGCCATTGCGATATTTAATGCATTTTGTCCACCTAATGTAGGTAAAATGCTGTCTGGTTTTTCTTCCATAATTAATTTTTTTACTACCGGTATAGTCAACGGTTCAATATATACCTTGTCAGCTATATCTTTATCCGTCATTATAGTTGCAGGGTTTGAATTAATTAAAATTACCTCGATCCCTTCTTCTTTTAAAGCTCTACACGCTTGTGTTCCAGCATAATCAAATTCTGCTGCTTGCCCTATGATTATTGGACCAGATCCAATTACTAAAACTTTTTTTATACTTTTATTTTTTGGCATAAGTACTTTCCTCCATCATTTTAATAAATTCATCAAATAAATAGCTTGTATCTTCTGGTCCGGCACATGCCTCTGGATGAAATTGTACAGTCTTGCAATTACTATTTATATATTGCATTCCTTCAATTGTTCCATCATTCACATTTACAAACCATGGTATTGCTACATTCATATCAATGCTTTCACCACAAATAACATAGTTGTGATTTTGCGTTGTTATATATGATTTCTTTGTTAAAACATCTTGGACAGGATGATTTGCACCATGATGTCCATACTTTAGTTTTTCTGTTTTAAACCCATGAGCTAATGCCATTAATTGGTGTCCTAAACATATCGCAAATATCGGCATATTAGATTCTATTATTTCTTTAATTTCATTTATAATTGCTGTACATTCCTCAGGATTACCTGGCCCATTTGACAACATTATTCCATCGATATTGTATTTTAATACCTCTTTAGCTGTAGTGCTTGCAGGGAAAATTGTTACCTTACAATCGCGGCTTAATAGTGAATTGATGATATTTTGCTTTGCACCAAAATCATATAGTCCTACATGATATTTTCCACTTCCTTTAGTTGTAATAGTATCACACGTTACTTTTTCAACTACATTTGTCACCTTGAACTCCTTGATTTTTTTCATTACTTCACTAGTATCAGGATATTCCTTTGTTGTTATCATTCCATTCATACACCCATGGTCACGTATAATTCTAGTTACATGTCGTGTGTCTATCCCCTCTATTGCAACGATATCATTTTGTAACAAGTATTCTTGTAAATCGATATTCTTCCTAAAGTTGCTTCCTTTTTTTTCTAACTTCGATACGACAAATCCCTCTACTTTTGCACCTTTAGACTCTTGATCGTCTAAACATACCCCATAATTTCCAATTAATGGATATGTCATAATTACGGATTGTCCCGAATATGACGGATCACTTAATATTTCTACGTAGCCACTCATTGAGGTGTTAAATACAAATTCACTGATCACTTCTTTATTTGCACCTACACTTTTTCCACAAAATACACTTCCATCTTCTAAAATTAA
The DNA here is from genome assembly GCA_964372125.1 of uncultured Erysipelotrichales bacterium. Taxonomy (GTDB): domain Bacteria; phylum Bacillota_I; class Bacilli_A; order Erysipelotrichales; family Coprobacillaceae; genus Tannockella. The sequence goes on along the minus strand of CAYJPL010000021.1, from coordinate 27,778 downwards.
ATAAGCTTTCATAATCGTCTCCTTCAAATTGATAAAAAAAAACACATCAAATAAATGATGTGTTAACTAGAAAAAATAAAAGAAACAAAAGAAAAACCGTATTTTATTTTTAAATTCTTTTGCATTATTACTAATTCAATCGTCTTTATCATACAGTTTCCCCTTTGTTTATTTTTCTTATTATATACGCACAATAAAAAAAATGCAACAATTAATTTATTTATCACCTTGTATTCATAAGCTCTTTTGCAATACGACATGCTTTGCTAGTGATGTATACTAATAATAATGAAGGTAAAAAATCCATATACATAATGATATCTTTATTTATAATAGATTTTATCAAGCTAACCATCGAATTCGAATAATATGGTAAAGCATAAATAATTGGTAACCAACGATATATAATTCTAACCACATTCGACATGTCATTATAGCCTTTTCCTGTAATTTTAGGTGCATATACTATTAGAAATATTGGAATTGGCACTAAGGCAGTAAATACAAGCTTGTATAGTAAATTAATATAAAAGTCAAAATTTAGACCTGACCATTCCAACCCCAATATGATCATTATAACTAAATATATTGCTGTAGTAATGATTACCATTTTTTCTAAAGTGGTATTCTTTATTATTTTTTTTTCTTTTGAATTATTCACACAAATATTCTCTGACTGTTTTTTCGTTTTGTCTATTTCTTTTATATTATTTTCACCATCCCTATATTTTTTTGCGATATAAAAAGATTTACTGCCAAAATAATACCACCATATAGTTGGAAACAGCAAAAATACCATTTCAAAATTTTGTTGAAATAATGCTTTTACTATTGCTACTACAGATAATAGAGCAAACACTATAGTAAAAGCAAACGGTATTAGTATTGTTAGTGAAATTTGCTGTGTTACCGGAAGTTCTTTGTATGTAAAACCTGTGAGACGAGGCATCTTCACCATAATTACTAGCCAATAACTAAGTAAACTCAATATAATATTCCTTTTTAAAAATTCGATAAATACTTCTTTGCTTACCGGCATACATATACAATATAAAATGATAACTAAAACTATACAGCTAAGCAAAACTTTTATTAATACTCCCTTTTTCACAATAAATCCTGCTATTTTTTCAAAAAACCTCACCTTATTCACTCACTCCTTTATTAAATTTTTAGCTTTTAGATTACAAAATTCTCATTTGTGCCATCTGATTAAATACCGCTATTCCTGGTCAACTTACTTTTTTCTTGTTATTATTTGATCAATCACTTAATCATGAAGAAATGATTTTTAATAAACATAATTTGAAATGTTAACATCATAAATTATGATTCCTTATTGTTATAAAAAGACAATTCAATTAAATTATGGTAGTGCTATTTCACAAAATATGATTAAATATCGATTTATTTTCTCTAACTTTTTAAAAAGTGAGCAATGTAAAGAGAAATTTGCCTAGATTTATATTAATTAGAGTTATCATTCACCCTTATGCTTTTAACAGAATAGCCCGACCGTAAATCAATAAATGCTTTTTCATAGTTTTTGTTATATTTTTTATTATAATCGTCATCTCAATAATTTACATTTTAGTAAACTGTTTAAAACGATTTAGGCTTTTCACTCAAAAATAAACGTTTCTAATCACTTCTTTTAAATTCCCTATGCTCTACAAACCAAATATTTCATCCATATATAAAGAAATTTTTCCATAGGCACCTACAAAAAGCCCTGCTTTCACTATTAACTCAAGTACTCCTGTATGTCCATCATAACTAAATCCTACGTCTCCACCCAGACCTATTATTAGACCTATCGCGCATGTCATCCACCCCATGTCAATCGTCTATGCAACATTTACTAGCTCCAGCATTAATGATAGTCTTACATTTATGGCATCTTCTGAAACAACAAAAGGTAATGATGCTGTGAATTTTACCGTCTCTACTGAAACACCAAATCCATTTGGGCAATATTGTGTTGAATTCATAGTAAACGTATATGACCCAAAGCCAGCTACATCAGATATAAATGCATCAGATATCGTTGTGTTTTCTAGAGAAACTAACGATCCTCCTAAAAATGAAACACCCTCTTCTGTAGTATACGGTGGTATTTTCATTCCTTTTTGATATTCCTTATACTTGTCTTGAACTGCAACTGTGGTCCAAATTTGAGTTGACATAAACAAACTTCTTCAATGGTGTTATGTTTCTCCAATTATTCATATAATTTCTCCCTTATTATATTATCACTTTCAAAGTATATCAAATAACCTTAATAACTTCTATAATATTCTTATTCTTATAAAAATTTCTAATTCATAATATTAAAAGATTACACCTAAGTTTTACAGCAAATAATGCTAATTTTACTTCTTTAAAATCACTTCTTAATTAATCATCTGACACTTCCTCTAAAACATGATTCTATGACAGTTTTTTCAAATATAGTATGGAATATAGAATATATTTTCTTACGCTTCATTTCATTTTACGCGAGTTTCTCCAAATATAAACAGGTGTAGTTTTTATAAAAAATTAATAACTCTCACACCATATCCATATATCTATTTGTATGAATTTCAAATTATTAACTACATTACACATATTCCCTTTAGTTGTATAAGCTATTCTTTCAACTAATATAACACAATCAGGATCATTACCATTGTACTAGTCATAAGTATAATTGCTTCACTATTAGGAATATAGCCTGGTCATCACTACTGACCATCAATATAAACCAATCTAGCTAAACGTTTACATTTGCAAATTTAAGTATTACATTCCTTTCTAGATATCTCGTATCTACACTTAACTGAGTTGCTTTAACTTTAGCTGATGTATGTATAGAAATTGTAGTAACTCGAGGGATCTAATGGTGGAGGATTAGACGTTTATAATACATTTTATTTTTTAGGTATATATATACTATTTGGTGAGTATTGTGACCTGTGCCTGTCCGTTTGTATTTTCCTAACTTCATTCTATTTCATTGATATAGAAGATATTTCACCTGTAGTATTATTATCTTCTCTTACTTTGGATTGATTTTCTTCCAGTATCATGAAATCTACACCTTCAATATCATCATCTTTTATTTCAATGAGTACCTTAACTTTAATTCCTTGTGTTTCAATTATATGCGTAGGTTTCACTGTTGCACACACTGGACCCTTCATGACTAATAATACCAAATTTTGCTTTTTCATAACTGCAGTACTTTCTATTTTTTGATTACAATTTCATTAGAACAGTTTTTTTGTAAAACAAGCTTTTTTCAGTCCACAATACAGTAATTACTGTTAGTATAAAGTAGAAGTTTTTTCGCGTAGTGTTCTCCCACACACTGCCCTCCATTCTCTATCCTCTTTTTTACAATTTTGTGTATGATGATATATCTTCTGAAATTTTAGCACTTTGGAATCATATTCCTCCAAATACGTCAGCTCACAATTCTCTGTAAGTACACTTTTTAATCGTTTTTTATTAAATTTACTATCCAAATTAGGTTATGTTTTTCCACTGACAAAATATTGGCTATGACATCTACAGATAGTGAGATACCTTACTAATTTTTTAAATTGAATCACTTGCAAAGACATGATGTAGCCTGAATACAATCAATAATATCCACTAAATATTTTTTGATTTTTAAATAATAAGAAAAAGATACTTCTATTGCAGGTCTAAAAAATGATTTCCCTTGCATCGACTTTATCTCTTAATTCATTAATTAATTTTGTAAGACAAATAGAACTGTAAATTTGCATTTCACTTTCTTCTACATTACTAGATGCTGCTTCTATACTTTTTAACTTTGTTTCCAGTGAGCACGGAATTAAATTCGGATGTTTTCTTTGACTTTTTATGGCTTCTAGCTTGATTTTATAGGTGAAATCTTTTATCAACATTTTTTGACTTAAAATTGGCTCTTTAATATCAAGATTTACAACATCGATAGCATTCTTAACTAATATCATAACAGATGAGTATGATATCTGTGGATAATATCATGTAACATACTAATAAAATCTCCTTATTTTTTAGCAATAGGGATTTTCTATAGCTCTGTAATGCACAAAAAAGAGATGAATTTATTCGTTTTTCCTTTGTTGTTTTCATAAACACAATAAAAAAATGCAACAATTAATTTATTTATCACCTTGCATACCCAGATAAACTTGCTTTTGTGTTTGTATCAAAAAAGTATAAATGTATTGTATAATCTAAGGTTACTCGGTAGTCTTTAGCGCTACTATAAACTGCCAAATTATCTACACTTAACTCATATTGATTACCCTTTGCAGTATATATACATTCATCGATAACATTTTGATTATAGTTTGATGCCTGAATTTTATTAATAACATCACTATGATATTGTTGTGCATTTTGAATTTGAAAATGTATATCAATAAATGTAATTGCAAATAAACTCAAAACAATTAACGATATAATTGATAGTGAAATACTCATTATATTTTTCATAACTCCTCCTATTCAACGATAAAACTCACTTGTACTCTAGTCTCAATACCAAATTTATCACTTACAATGTATGTAATTGTATGTCCACCTATAATACTTGTATTTACCTCATCTAGCGTATACACTTCATTCATTAAATCTTCTCCTTCTTGACTACTAGCATGGATGATATACTTTCTATAATCAAATTCACTCCCTTTTGCAACAAGTGCACTTTGTACTTGCAGTAACGGCTTTTCACGTTTTTTTATCCACTCAATATCTACCAATGTTAACTCATCAGGATTCTCAATTCTTTTGGAAACGGTATTTACCACCTGACTCAACAATATAAAAAATAATGGAGTTATTATAAATACTAGAATACTACTACTATACTCTTTAAAAAATAACTTCATTTAATTGCCTACTAATGAGACTATATATATTTTAAGAAGAAAACTACCTATTGTTTGTAGAAATACTTTTATAGTATACAAATACGCTAAAACTCCAATAAGTTGTAGTATTGTTTCTCCATATTCTTCAATTAATAAATTCATAGTTTACCTCCTAATATATATTTGTAAATAATATGCTAATGGCACAATTATGCTAAGCCCAAGAAGCATAACAATTATACATTCTCCAAACTCTTCTATAATCACTTTCATTTTATCCTCCGCTTATTGAAAAAAACTCTTTAATTAATAATATTAAGTCTACAACTAATTTCCCTGTTGCAAGAAGCATAGGTACTGCTACAAACAAACCTAATCCCGCAAGTTTATTTTCTCTTGATAGTTGCTGAGATTTTATTAATAACTCTTGATTTTGATGTATTAAACTTTGTATTTGTAATATTTGATCATTTGTATCTAAGTTTTTAACAGTGTATAACATCTTCATAGCGTTAATAACTCCAGGTATTTTATAAAATGATAGAAAATCTTCGTATGGTCCAATACTTGTTGGGTATGTTTCAATTTGATTTGATAAATGTGTTATTTCAGATTTCAATACTAACGGAGCTGTTTCGATAGAATTTTTTATCGCAAGTGGAACCACACTGCTTTGTATTTCCAAGGAAATATCACGTATCCATATTGGAAATGATATTATGATACTCCTTTGTATCCTACGTGCATTCATCTTTTCGATAATGACATCTTTGAAGTATAACCAAATACACAATATAATCCCTAACAATAATAAATGAATTTGCCCAAATAATACCCCTATTATGGTTATTATTGCAGAGATCACATATAAGATAAATTTCGGATAATTTGATGCATATTCTTTTTTCTTTTGCTTATTTATCAACTTATACAACTCATCTTCATCATCAATACTATCTACTTGTAACCAATCTGGACTAAATCTAGTCTGGATGTATAAGAATAGAATAATTATACATACAAAAAAAGCTGTAGTTGCAACGATATATAATATATTTTCATGAATCACTATTAAATTAGACGGCACCATTAACATCATTGTTCCTGCGATTATCACACTTAAACCAATGGATAAAATAACTTTTGTTTTTATATCCTTTAGTTCTTTTTGATAAACATAAACATTTTTAATATAGTCATGAATATCATTAAGGAGTATATCTAAAGTTTCTTGATATTTTCCTCCACGGTTTTCTACAGATATCAAAAACATATGTAATGCTTTTACCTTATTACATGGATACTTTTCTTCAATCAATGAAAAAGCATCTTGATACCCACTACCAGTCTTATCTTCTTCAATAATTTCAGTTGCTTCATTTATGAGTTGTTGCATAGTTTTATCAACCAAACTACTTACCACTTTCAAACAATCTAATATTTTTGGTTTCATTTTGAATGCAAATAAAAGCTGTACTATATAACCTGATACTATTTCAAATCGATGATTGTTATAATTGTATTGTAGTTGTTTAATGATAATGAATGGTACTAAAATAACAACTATTAATAATAGTACCCCTATGCATATTAAAGGTAATTTAAAATATGTACTTGCTAGTATCATCATTAAACAATAGATGATATTTTGTATCATGTATTGTTTAAATGTATATTTAGTTTTTAAACTATCTGCTTCTTTTAATACAAGTTGGTATAAGTATTTATTTTTCATTATTTTCTCCCCCAAGTAATGGATTATCTACATTGTGTTGTTGGAATTTTTTAATGAAATTTGCTGGCAATGTTTTATGAAGAAATTTTCCCTGCTTGTATATTAAAAACATATTATTTTTTCCAAGATGTCGATCATAAATACATACCTCATCAATAAAGCGCTCAATTTTATCATCAAAAATTCTTCTAGTTATTAACACACCGATATCAAATGCCTCAAAAATTACATTCTTATCACCTGATCGCATACGTCCTAACATCGAGATAATTCTATCTGGTATGCTTTTTGTATTGGCTGCATGAATTGTAGTAATACATCCTGTTCCAATTGTTGTACTCTCAAGTAAAAACTCAACTTCTCTACTCCTTGCTTCACTTAATATAATCCAATCCGGCCTTTGTCTAAGTGATGTTTTTATTGCTTGTTCATAATTAAAGTTTTCATCAACTTTAAACTCTACACAATCATGGTATGGATTAATAGTTGAAAATCGTAGTTCAAGATTATCTTCAATTGTAATTACACGATGATGTTCTTTTATAAACTGACTCAAGTATTTTACATACTCTGTTTTACCGGTTCCAGGAGTTCCACTTACGATAACTGACAGCTTTGCTTTTATACAAGCTTGCATGAATTTATCTAGTAGTGGATGACAATACCCTTTGTAGATACTTTGTTTAGTAATTCTTCGAATTGGTGGTGTTTTACGTATTGAAAGAGAATATCCTGTGTTCGTAACTGCATCATGTACAATAGAAATCCTTAGTTTATTTGTCTCTGCTTCAAGCAAAGGGTAGTATTTATTAAAATTTTCATTTACAGAATTCGATATTTTTTGACTCAATACTGATACGAATTGATTTTGCAAGATTACTTTGCTACAAAATCTTCCCTTAACTAAGTCATCAATCCACAAAGCTTTTCCATTCCAATTTATATCTGTTACATTTTCATCAATCACATACTGCTCTAAATCTCCAAAATCACTATCATGAATAGTAAAGTATTTCATAATTTTGTCTTCACAATGAATGATGTATCAATGTTTGACTGTTGAAAAAAATTCTCAAGTATCTGTTCATAATATCCTTGGAGTGGCTCTTTTAAAACTGTAACTAATGTAATTAATACTAACACTACTAGAACTACCACACATGTTGCTCCATACTCTTCAATAAATGCTTTCATAATTAACCTCATCTTTCTTTGTTGCTTCTATTATCATACTTCTACGAGATTTAACTTCTTCAACAAATCCTAGCGCATGTTTATACTGTAAGATTACCTCTACATCTAAAAAACCTTTTTCATAGTCTATTCCATATACCCGTACTATCATCGCGCTATCACTTTGTATCATTATAAATAAATTATTTTTAAATTCTGATATTAATTCTTCGTTACTTATTATTGGATAACGTTCATCTTCCAATATCTTCATCGTTTGATAAATTGCATTATTTGTTGCTCTGTCCACCTCCCCCTGTAATAGTGATTTTGTGGTTACATACATCATTATTAGTATTACTAGTAATGTAATACTAAGCATAATCGCTCCTTTAATTACTGATTTCATATTTTCTACCTAATTGACTTGTATCAACATAATATTCGTATAGTGGTTTTGTTCTAGAAAATGATGTCGACAATTCATTCATTGCATCATCACCACTCCAATAACTATCCTTATCTATAGTATCTATGTAATCACTATTAATAAATCGTATTGATAAAAGGTTACTTATGCCCTTGTCGTTATACACATGTAAATATGATTCACTATATACTTTCATACCATGATTATCACTGACTGAATATATGATTTTAGAACTAGTATAATCATTTTTAATACTATAAGTTTCAAAAACTGTTGGAAATTCAACTACATTACTAGGATAGATAATCTTTTCTATTACAATATTTTTTTTGATATCTCCATCTTCTTTGTCAACACTCGTGGCCTTTTGGAGAAGGTTTGATGAATCAACATTCCATCCGGCCAAGTAATATCTATCAACGGTTGATAAAATTGGAGGAGCATTAACCACTATATTAAAGTCCCTGTAAGCAATGTTTCCACCACTATCTATGCAAGCAACTGTAACTATATATTCTCCACTTTGAACAAGTTCATTATCTTCATTTTCATGTAAATTACTTTTTTCAATGTATGCTTTATTAGTGATATCACCGTCTTCAACATCATTGACTTTTATATATTCCAATATATTAAATTTATCATCTTGTTGAATAATAATTTTATCATCTTCTAAAAAAGGAGCTATAGTACTTGTTGTGTTAGCTTCTTCTAAGATTGGACCCTCGATAACAGGGTATTCATTTATCCAGCTTGCATACAATACCATAGAAATATTTTCCTTATAAATTGATGATGGTTCATATATTTCATTTTCACTTGTAATCCAATGATTAAATTGATAGCCTTCTTTATTTGGTATTTTTGAAGATAATTCAAGATCGATATCATATTGTTTGTACTGTGTGTCCGGAACATTGCTTGCCTCACTTGCAATATACTCAACTTGATAATTATTACTCTCTATCGTTAGTAACAATGGTGTTCCTGCATAGACAACATGACTATCACATATCCATGCAAGCTTTCCATCTTTATCAGCTTTTACCCTCATTCTATTTCCATCTTGATAACTCTCTTTATATCTTATTTGATACCAATATGATTTTGTTTCATTATCGTAAGCGATTTTTCCGGTCATAGTGCCTGATTCAATCGAATAGATATCACCTGGACTAAAGTATAAATCTTTTCCACTTACACCTTTGATAATTGGCGAAGACTTTCTTGGTTCATTTCGAACGTATAGCCTATCACTTGTCGTATAAATAGAAACTGGATTTTTGTCAGTATTCATAGACAAAGTATGATTTTTAGTTTTTATTGACTCTACTGTAGTTAGATAAGATAGCGCAATTGTATGAGTTCCTAGATTATCATGATTCAACTTTAAAAATACTGAAAAATCAGTTTTTTTAGAATCAATTATTTTATCAATTTCTATACTAAAGTGAAATCCTACATTTTGAAATTTTGTAGGTGTTATACCAATAACCGAATTCAAGTATGTATGGTCAATGTGATAGTCGCCAATATCTTGATATGCATTTCCGTTTATATACAACTGGTAGTTATGCTGCTTACTACCCTCACCTTTGCTTATATAATCCACGTTTCCATCAAAATCATATGCCCACCCATAAATCTCAATTGTATTTTCATCCATTGTAATTTCATCAATACGATACGTGATTTGTAACTTTTTATCACTAAAACCACCCCCGGCTAATACATTTGTTGCCAATAAAAAAAATAGTGTTGTAAACACTACAATAAATATTTTCTTCAACTTTCATCCCTACTTTCATAAAAATCATATATATCACTACCATCACTACTTTTAGGAATTATGATATCTAACAACCCTAAATCTATTTGCCGTCCGCTCTCATCAATATAGCTCATTTTAAATTGATTTGTATTTACATACTGTAATCCTCCAATAAACTGATAACCTTCAAAAACTATTTCGTTTGGGTTATTGACTAAAACAAGTCCACCATAAACTTCATTTTCGACATTAAATCCATATTCTATATTCTTATTTCCATAATAATATTCATCTGTTACTTCGTTATACCATTTCAAACTATTTATTACTTCCATATTTTCTGTTACCTTTTTACTTTCACTGCTATAATCATTTATTTCGACACTTTCTTTTTTTAGTAACAATTCATTTTGTTTTGTGTCTACTGCCTCCTTTTTTTCTACTATTTCAATAGCTACATAACTGTAGTTATTTGATTTATCAACTACTTTAACTTCTAATTCATTTCCTGCATTTAGTAGTGAATTATCATATTCAATAGTACATGCTTGTAAATCATTTATCTTCAAATGTTTGATGATGTCGTCTTGGCTTGCCTTAGTTCCATCGATATATAAATACTTTTCATATTCTACATTAGGAGATAGTGTATCTTCAACTTTTACAACACATGTTACTTCATATTTATCACTTGTTAAGGTGATTGTATAATTTCCTATATCAGGATAATTCTTTGTCTTATCATCATCAGATATTACTTGTATCGTATCAAGATCGATATTCGTATTTTTAATATAATAGGAGCTATTTAGTGGTAATGTTTCGCCGTACTCTATGGTAAATACTTCATTCTTTAAATTTATATACGATGACTCTATTTCTATTGTTTTCATGTTCCATATTGTAATTATTAAAACTACTATAACAAACAATATACTGTATTTTTTCATATATTTCCTCCAAACAAAAAAGATAATCATTAGATTATCTTAATTTATTTTTTCAATTTTATATCCCAATTTAGTAAACTCATCAATAATTTTATCAATATGTTTATTTCCGTTTGTTTCTACTGTAACACGCAGTTCAACTTCTGAAAAACGAGCAAAGTTTTTAAACTGGTTATGATCAACCCCAATAACATTTGCACGTAATCTTGCAAGTACATCAGATACTAATTGTAATTGTCCTGGTTTATCTGGAAGCTGCACACTAAATGTAAATATTCTTCCTCTAGAAATAAGTCCCTTATTAATCATTGATGAAATTGTCATCACATCAATATTCCCACCACTTACAACAGATACTACATTCTTATCTTTTACACTAAGTTTATTTAATCCTGCAAGCGCTAGAATCCCTGAAGGTTCTGCTACTAATTTATGTTTTTCAACAAGTAATAAAAATGACTCCATTAATTCATAATCTGTTACTGTTACGATATCATCAACATATTTTTCAATATACTTGTATGTTATATCGCCAATTTGACGAACTGCTGTTCCATCGGCAATTGTATTAACTTCATCTAATGGAAAGCTTTCACCTTTTTTTAATGCTTCAATAGCACTTGAGGCACCTTCTGGTTCCACTCCAATAATCTTAATAGATGGTTTGATACTTTTTGCAGCACATGCAATACCAGCAATTAAACCACCACCACCAATAGGTACTAAAATAACATCAACTGATTCTAGATCTTCCAATATCTCTAACGCGATGGTTCCTTGTCCTTCTATTACATCCTCATCATTAAATGGATGAACAAATGTATATCCATTTTCTTTTTGTAATTCAAATGCTCTTTTTGCAGCATCATCATATACTTCACCATGCAATACTACACTTGCACCATGACTTTTTGTAGCCTCAACCTTAATAACTGGTGTATGACTTGGCATAACGATTGTTGCATTCACACCTAGTTTTTTAGCTGCATACGCTACCCCTTGTGCATGATTTCCTGCAGAAGAAGCAATTAACCCCATCGCTCTAGCATCATTATCCAATTTTTTAATTTTATTGTAAGCCCCGCGTAACTTGAATGCACCTGTTCTTTGTAAGTTTTCTGGCTTTATATATACATTATTTTGACACTCTTGTGAAAAAACCTCACTATACAATAGTCCGGTATTCTCTATTACTTCATCTACCCTTTTTTTTGCTTCTTTAAAATTATTTATTGTTAACATCTCGCCACCCCTTTATTAATGTCTAGTATACCATATAAAAAGCATAAATTAAAAGACCGATTTTAGGATTAACCCTACAATCGGTGCATTTTATTGTTTTTTTATTTGATTGACTGACTTGTTATAAGCGTACCCATCATTTTCTAACTGTTTAATAATTTCTTCTACATTTCCATTAGCTGTCTCTATAACCAATTCTAATGGCATATCATCATCACGTAATTTCATATTTAGATAACTAACTAATATTGCAGTGTCTTTAGAAAGCATTAGATTTCACCTTTTTCTTGTAATGATACTAAGAATTTATATATTCCTTCATCATCATTACTAGCAGTTGTAGCATTTGCTCTTTGCTTTACTTCTGCTACTGCATTATCCATCGCCACACCCATACCTGCAAATTCAATCATACTTAAATCATTATATCCATCTCCAAATGCAATCAACTGACTTGCATCTAAACTTAGATGTTCTAATAATCTTTTTAATGATATTGCCTTATCAATATCATTTTCCATAACTTCAATAAAATATGGAGCCGAACGGTAAATACTTAATTCACCTTCAAAAGGTGCTTTAAAGTCATCTTCTACTTTAGCTGCATATTCTGGAGTTGCAGTTAATAATACTTTATTCACATCAAAATTAACAGCCTCTTTAAATGACTCAACTTTTACAACGTCCATATTCGTAGTTCCACCTTCACGTACTACGTAGTAGTCTTTATCATCTTCTGTTAAAATAACTTTACTATCATATGTCATTACCGCTAAATCAAACTCTTTAGCACGGTCATAAATTTTATGTGCAACTTCAGGACTAATTACTTTATTATATATAATTTCACCTGTTTTTACATTCATTACATTTGCTCCATTATAAGAAACTATATATCCACCTAACACCTCTAATTCAAGTTCATTCCACTCTCTTTTCATTCCTGGAGTTGGTCTTCCTGATGCTAGAATTACAGTAATTCCTTTTGCAGCTAATTCTTTTAACTTTTCTCTTGTTTTTGGTAAAATTTTTCTATCTTCGTTTACTAATGTACCATCTAAATCTAATGCAATTGCTTTATATTTCATACTATGCTCCTTCTATATAGATATTAGTGTAATGAAAGCATCACTACTTGTCAACTACATTTTTAGATACTATTAGTATATCGTAATTTTGAGAAATTTAGTTTCAATTTCGTATCAAAAAGGAATGTATATTATACACATTCCCTAAGCATTTTTTCTAATGTATTTTGTAAATCCATATTGTCTTGTTGAGTACGTTTTTTATGTTTTGTGCGATATCCAGCTTTTCTTTGTTTTGCACTTACAAATCTTTGAAATAATAATTGATCAATTGAATCAGATGTTATTTCCTTTCCTGATACATGTAGTACCTTGGCCTTCTTTGCAAGTACATATGATGCAAGCCCATAATCTTGTGTAATAACAATATCTCCACTTTTTACTTTTGTAACGATTGCCTTATCAACACTATCATTACCTACATCTACATAATTAACTATGTAATATTCATCTTCTACAATATGGCTATAATCACAGAAAAGTTCCATCTCAACATTATTTTCGATTGCGATTTGCTTAATTAATTGTACAGCAGGACATCCATCACCATCAACCAATATTGCCATAGTTCACCAATATTAAGTATACAGTTGCGATCATTCCACCTAGCATTCCACCTAAATGAGCTGTTTTGGAAAATGATGGAGTTATCATCGTAATAATTATATTAAGCATAATAATCATCAAATTACCTTGTAGCATATTTGCATATTGATCTGGATAAAGTAGCCCTAGTACGATAATTGCACCAAGCATTCCATAAAATAGCCCACTTGCTCCGATTGTTATCGTATTTTGTAAATAATTGTTTCTCTTACTTACAATATATGTAAGTAATGAAGAGCCAATTCCTGACATAAGTAATAAGTATACAAAACCAAGAACTCCTAAAAACTGCTCAAAGAAACGTCCAAATACGTATATAACATACACATTTACAACTATATGAAGAATATTCGCATGAAGAAAGTTTGTACTTATAAATCTCCAATATTCCCCTGTTCTTCGCACTTTACTTGGCAACAATGCACCATACTTTATTAATACAGTTGGCATATTTGATTTTGTTGCTTCTATTTTTACTGTTGCATATGCTACTAAACATATCCCTAATACAATATTTGTTATCATTTTCCCTCTATTCCACAACTACTTTTCTTGTTCTTTGAATGTTATTATTTTGAAAATTTGTTACCGAATAGATTACTTCATAAATTCCAGGTTCATCCACATTAACATCATTACTAATAATTTTTATTTCACTTGTGATATCTTGTCCGATACCATCTGTAGCCATTACATTTTCTAATGGATCAAAGTTCGATCCCACTTCAATTGTAGTATCGCTAATTCCTGTTAATGTCGGAATTGCGTTATTTTCACCTACTACTATTTTTACTCTTAGCTGTGCCGACGTATTATTGGAGCTATCAACTACTACAATATTTTCAACATATGTTCCTGCCACTAAGTATTCTTTTTGAGTTGAATAATCATCATCCTCACCAACAAAGTATACTACACTTGCAGAATTGTCTTCTACTTCAACCAGCAAATCTTTTGCGACAACAATTGCACCTATTTCAACATTCACTTGTACCTGTTTTAATTTTGTAACAGGCTTAGTAGTATCAACTACTTTTATATAAAATGGATATTCTTCTTTTAAATATGTAATTGTTGCTTTGTATAGTCCTATTTCATTTTTAACTTCTGTCAAATTTAATTGAGCAGTTTCTAGTACCTTTTCACTTGCATTTATGTAAGTTGCGGGGTCATTTGAAACCTCTGTTACACCATATTCAAATACAAATGTTTCTTTTTTTAGACGAAGTGGTGGAATTTGAATTGCTATGTACATACTTACAGAGCCAACAATTATAAAAAACACTGATACAGTCGCAATAATTCTCTCTTTCAACACGCACTCCCCCTCATCTTTATAAAACTATATACATCTAAAATATACCATTTTTTTAGAGATGATTAAAGAAAAATATCATTTTATTTATTACTTATTCAATATGATATCATTATGTAAATAAAAACATTTCAAATGATTTTGAAATGTTCTATTTATATTATTTTGTAAGTCTGTTTACGATTGTCTCTTTACCAAGTAATACAATTGAACTTGCTAAATCTGGACCATGCATAATACCAGTAGTTGCAATACGTAAAGGCATAAATAGCATTTTACCTTTTGCACCCGCTTCTTTTTGTGTTGCTTTTATACAAGCTTGTACATCTTCTTTTGTTAGAACTTCTAGTTTTTCAATATGGCTTTTAAATACAGCTAGTGTATTATCGATGCCCTCTTGTTGCATGAACTCGCTTGCTTCATCGTTTAATGTCATTTCTTTTGTAAAAAACAAATCGACTAATTCAACGATTTCTTTACCGTATGAAAGTTGGTCATGATACAGTGCAATAAGATCTGTAATCCATTGTTCTGTTTTGTTAGATAAATCATAAGACTCATCTAAGAATGGTCTACAAATTGATACTACTTCTTCTAAACTTCTCTCTTTGATATAACGGTTATTTACCCACACAAGCTTGTTTTTGTCAAACATTGATGGTGATTTTGATAAACGTTTCTCATCAAAAATTTCAATTAATTTTTCATGAGTGAAAATTTCTTCTTCACCTTCTGGTGACCAACCAAGTAATGCCATGAAGTTGAACATTGCATCTGGTAAGTACCCTTCTTCTTTGTATTGAGATACAAATTGCATAATTGACTCATCACGTTTAGACAATTTCTTTCTTTGTTCATTTACAATTAAAGTCATATGTCCATAAGTTGGTGCTTCCCATCCTAACATATCATAAATCATTAATTGTTTTGGTGTATTACTAATATGTTCTTCACCACGGAATACGTGTGATATTTCCATAGTATGATCATCGACAACTACAGCATAATTATATGTTGGTATACCATTTGCTTTAACTAATACCCAATCACCAATATCCTTAGATTCAAATGAGACATTTCCTCTAATCATATCTTCAAATGTATATGTTTTATCCTCTGGCACACGTACACGAATTGTATAAGGTTTACCAGCTGCAATATTGCTTTCAACTTCTTCTTTAGTTAACTTGCTACACTTACGATTATACATCGGTGCAACACCAGCTTCTGTTTGTCTAGTATGTTCTTGTTCTAGTTCTTCTGGTGTACAAAAACATGGGTATGCATGTCCTTTTTCAAGTAATTCATTAGTTATCTTTTTATAAATATCTAAACGTTCCATTTGACGATATGGAGCATATTTAGGGTTTGGATTTATTGGTGATTCATCTGGATTAATACCTAACCATGCAAGATTGTCTAACTGGCTTGCTTCTCCACCTTCAATATTTCTTTCAATATCTGTATCTTCTAATCTAAAAATAAAATCTCCATTATGATGCTTTGCAAATAAATAGTTAAATAATGCTGTTCTTGCACCACCTATATGTAAATGTCCTGTTGGACTCGGAGCATAACGTACTCTTACTTTTTTCATTTTATTATCCTTCTTTCTTTAATAATGTAACACACTGACTTTGAATCCCTAGACCTTCACCGATCCAACCTAATTTTTCACCACGTGTTGCTTTTATATTTACCCTTGTACTATCACAATGTAAGACATCACTTACATTCTTTTTCATAGTTGCGATGTAAGGTGCCATTCGAGGTTCTTCAACCAAGATTATCGCATCAATATTTTGAATTTGATATCCACAATCTACCATCATTTCATATGTTTTTTCAAGCAGTATCAATGATGAAATACCTTTAAATGCATCATCTTTATCACTAAAGTGTGTTCCAATATCACCTAATCCAAGAGCACCAATAATACTTTCAATAATTGCGTGCAAAAGTACATCAGCATCACTATGTCCTAGTAAGCCTTTTTTATATGGAATTTCTACTCCACCTAGTATTAATTTTCTACCCTCTACTAACTGATGAATATCAACTGATTGACCAATTAAAAACATTGAAATCACCTCCATGGCTATTTTATCATAACAGACTTGAATATACAAAAAGAACTTGTGAGAACGTAAAAAAAAGACATAAAATATGTCCTAAAACGTAAATACAACCACTTGCTTTTTGGGAGAGGAGTCAAGTGGCTGCATTTAATATTATGTATATCGATAATTCATAGAATCTTTTTGGGAGAGGGAATTCTACTACCCTATCGATACCTATATCCTACCTCAGTAATATGAATTAGATGTGAACTTTATTAGAAATTGAATATTTTGGGAAAAAATATAATAACTCCAATAATTACACTATAAAGTGTTGATACCAAAACTGCACCTGCAGCAACATCTTTGGTAATACGAGCTTTTTCATCAATTTTTGATGTAGTAAGATCAGTATTCACCTCGATTGCGGTATTAAACATTTCACAAACTATTACGAAGGTAAAACTAGTAATACAAAACAACCATTCCACAATTGAAATTGAAAATATAAAACCCGCTGCAACTACAAGCAGTGTTGCAAGTAAATGTATTTTCATGTTTCGTTCTTGTTTTACACAAGTAACGATACCAGTTATTGCAAAAGACAAACTTTTAATAAACGAATGTTTTTTCATAGTCTCTCCTTTACAGTTGTATTACCTATTGATATTCTACTAATTTTCTTATCATTTTTCAACACATTTTATAATTATGTATCAAATAAAAAAAGACATCTATTACAGATGTCTCAATTTACTAATTATTTTTTTTCAAATTTATTTTCGTAAGCATAGATGTCACGTAAAATTTGTTCCATATCATTGATTAATGGCATTCTTGGGTTAGCAGGAGTACATTGATCTTCATAAGCGTTCATCGCCATTCTGTGTACTGCTTCTTCCCATGTAGCTTCATCAATTCCTTGAGATTTAATATTGCTGCTTACACCTACTGCGTTTACTAATTTTTCACAAGCGTCAGCGAACATCGCAACACCTTCTGCAGGAGTTTTTGGGTTTAATCCGATTAATTGAGCTAATTCCATATATTTAACATCTGCTTGGTAATGTCCAATTTTTGGCCAGATATTTAATTTTGTAGGAATTGTTCCGTTATAACGGATTACGTGTGGTAATAAGATACCATTTGTACGTCCATGAGGTACGTGGAATTCCCCACCAATTTTATGTGCTAAACTGTGGTTAATACCTAAGAAAGCATTAGCGAATGCCATACCAGCGATAGTCGCTGCATTATGCATTTTTTCTCTAGCTGTTGGATGAGTTGTTCCTTCTTTAACTGATAACTCTAAGTAATCGAATACTAATTTAATAGCTTGTTTTGCCCAACCATCAGTAAAGTCAGATGCTACGATTGAAACATAAGCTTCTACTGCATGAGTTAAAACGTCGATTCCTGTATCAGCAGCAATTTGTGGTGGTAAAGTCATTACGAACTCTGGATCCACGATTGCAACTGTTGGAGTTAAAGCATAGTCAGTTAATGGATATTTTTTGTTTTCTTTTGTATCAGTGATTACTGAGAATGGTGTAACTTCTGAACCAGTTCCTGAAGTAGTTGGGATACAAATTAATTGTGCTTTTTTACCTAATTCTGGGAATTTGAATGCACGTTTTCTAATGTCCATGAATTTTTGTTTGATATCATTGAAGTTTACTTCTGGGTTTTCATATAATAACCACATAACTTTAGCAGCATCCATTGCAGATCCACCACCTAATGCGATGATTGCATCTGGTTGGAAGTTAGTCATTAATGATAATCCTTTTTCAACTGTGTCGAATGATGGATCAGGTTCTACATCAAAGAATAATTCTAAATCAACTTTATTACGTCTTCTTCTAAGTACATCTTCAATTTTTTCTACGTACCCTAAATTGTACATACCTCTATCTGTTACGATCATAACTTTTTCAAGATCTTTCATTTCTGTTAAGTAAGAAATTGAGTTTCTTTCAAAGTAGATTTTTGAAGGAAGTTTAACCCATTGCATATTGTTATTACGTCTCCCTATTCTCTTAATATTTAATAAGTTTACAGCACTTACGTTATTTGACACTGAGTTAGCTCCATAAGATCCACATCCAAGTGTTAATGATGGAATGAATGCATTATAAACCGAACCGATTCCACCAAATGTAGAAGGTGCGTTTTCAATAATACGAATTGCTTTACAAGCTTTTCCAAACTCAATAGCAATATTATGATCTTGTGTATGGATAGCAGCAGAGTGACCTAAACCGTGGAATTCAACCATTGCAGATGATTTTGCGATTCCGTCTTCTGTACTAGTAGCTTTTAAGATAGCTAATACTGGAGATAATTTTTCTCTAGTTAATGGTTCATTAACACCAACTTCTTTACACTCAGCAATTAAGATTTGTGTATCAGCAGGTACAGTGAAACCAGCTTGTTCTGCAATCCATGAAGCTGGTTTACCAACTACAGCAGCATTTAATTTAGCATCATTAACATTTTTAGCTCCAGCTTTAACACCGAACATGTATAATTCTAATTTTGCTTTTTCATCAGCTGTTACTTGGTATACTTTGAAACGTTTCATTTCTTTCATGAATTCATTATAGATTTCTTTATCTACAATTGCAGCTTGCTCAGAAGCACAAATCATACCATTATCAAATGATTTTGATAAAATGATGTCATTTACAGCTGTTTTTAATACTGCAGTTTTTTCTACATATGCAGGAACGTTACCAGCTCCAACACCTAATGCAGGTTTACCACATGAGTATGCAGCTTTAACCATTGCATTACCACCAGTTGCTAAGATTGTAGCGATTCCTGGGTGATTCATTAATGCAGATGTTGCGTACATTGATTTTAATTCTAACCATTGGATACAGTTTTCTGGTGCTCCAGCTTCAATAGCTGCATCACGAATTACTTTTGCTGCCATTACAGAACATGCATGTGCTGATGGATGGAATGAAAAGATAATTGGATTTCTTGTTTTTAATGAAATTAATGATTTGAAGATTGCAGTTGAAGTTGGGTTAGTTGTTGGTACGATACCACAAACTACACCTACTGGTTCAGCAATTTCAGTGACTCCAGTGATTGGATCTTCATTAATGATTCCAACTGTTTTTACATGACGTAAGTTACTAGTTACATACTCACATGCAAATAAGTTTTTAACTGCTTTATCTTCGAATACTCCTCTTCCAGTTTCATCTACTGCAGCTTTTGCTAATGTTCCATGAGCATCTAATCCTGCTACTGAACATTTTGCTACGATATGATCCACTTGCTCTTGAGTGAATCCTTCAAATTCTTTTAAAGCTACTAAAGCTTTTGATACTAACTCTTCAACATGAGCATCTACTTGCTCAGTAGTTGGTTCAACAGGTCTTGTATCAACTTTTTTTTCTGCCATTTCTTGTCCTCCGATTGATTTGTGAAAATTTTATTTTGATTACACGTGTATATTACAATAATTGAAATATAATTACAAGTACTTTTATGTAAATTTTTAACAAACTTGTGAAAAAATTATTTTGTAACCGTTTACAGAAAAGGAGAGGTCTCCCCTTTGTAAATAATGATTAAAAAATCGTATTTAAAAAGGAACATTTAACTGTTCCTTAATTTCTACATAATACTTATAAAGTAACCTGCATATGCAAGTAACATTACTACCGCACCAGCTTTCCTTAATTGCAGATTCTTATTTATAAAGATTAAAAATAACACTAGTGCTCCAATTGCTACAATACCGTCAATCACAAAACTTGATGCAAATGTAATTGATGTCGGTGATACTAACGCTGTAGTTCCAAGTACAAATAATATATTAAATATGTTACTTCCTACAATATTTCCTACACTAATGTCATTTTTGCCTTTCCATGCTGCTGTAACAGATGTAATTAATTCTGGTAATGATGTACCAAAAGCTACAATTGTAAGACCAATAATTCTTTCACTTATTCCAAATTCATTAGCGATTGCAGTTGCAGAGTTTATTGTTACGTTACTCCCAATAATGATTGCACCCATTCCAATAACTACCATAATTAATAAACGAATTCCAGTATCTTTCTCTGTTAGTTCTTCAACATCATCCAGAGCAACTTCTTGTCCACTACTAACCATACGGTATAAGTAATATAAAAAGCAAAGGAAAAGTACCCATAAAATAGCACCATCAATAATTGTAATTTGATTATCGAAAGCACCTAACAAAATTAATACCGCAGTAACAACAATAACAAACGGGATTTCGAATCGATATGTATTTTTTTGTACCTGCATCTTTGCGATGCATCCAGTGATACCTAAAATTAACAATACATTCATAATGTTACTTCCTATAACATTTCCTACTGCTAAATCTACATTCCCACTCATTGCACTACCAACACTAATTGCAGCCTCTGGTGCACTTGTCCCAAATGCTACAATTGTAAGACCAATTACGATTTGTGGAATATTGAATTTACTTGCAATTTTAGAAGCACCTTCTACAAATACATCCGCTCCTTTTATTAGCATTAAAAAACCTATAACTAACAATCCTACTTGTAATATCATATTTCCTCCACTAATTTAAAATGTTTTACTGCCTTAGTAATTCCATCTTGATCAACTCTTTGGCATACATAGTCACTTGCATTTTTTGCTTCAATACATGCATTACCCATCGCGATTCCTAAATTTACAGTTTCTAACATTTCGATATCATTACGTCCATCACCAAAAGCAATAGTATCTTTCATATCTCTTCCAATTCTTTCCACTAATTTTTCTATACCTGTTGCCTTTGAAATACCTTTATTTGTCAAGTCAAAAGAAAAATCACTTGCATGTCTTTGTACATCAAAATATGGCGATAGAGTTTCAACCATTAACGGAATCTGACTTTTATCACTAACAACAATCATTCCAATATACGTTTCTATATTATCCACATCATATTTATCTACTACTATTTCAGGCTTCATACCCCAATTATCCTGAAAAATAATGTGAGCTGGGTGTGATTTATCTAATACATAAATATAATCTTTTCCTTCTAAATAATATGTAAGATTGTGCTCTACGCAAAACTCATGCACTTTGGATGCTGCTTCACTGGAGATTACTTGTTTAAATATTTCTTCTCCTTGATATTCAACATATGAACCATTACATGTCACATAACCACTAAATGGATACTTATTTACTCCATCCATTATGAAACACGGACATCTACCTGTCGCTAAAAACACATCATGACCATTATCTTTTAATGCATCTAATGTGTTTTCTGTTTGACTTGGAATTTCGTATATTCCAAGTGCACAGTCAATAAGTGTTCCATCGATATCAAAAAATAGTATCTTCTTTTCCATATTCTACCCCTCTTACGTAAAAAAAGAATGCAAACGCATTCTTAATTTGCTCTTTCTAATTGAATTAGTTCAACTTCCATTGGTGTAAGATTACCTAAGAAGTCAATTAATACTTTAGCTGTTTCTTTTTCCATGTCAATAGAGTCAACCTTACCAGTTTTACCAGTAAACGCTCCACTGATTACATTTACTTCATCTCCAACTGCATAATCGATTTCAATTGTTGTTTGTAAACCAATTTTCTTTAAGATTGGATCTAATTCATGTTTTTGTAATGGGAATGGTTTTGCACCACCACCTGATGAACCGATAAACCCTGTTACTCCAGAAGTATTACGTACAACGTACCATGCTTCATCAGTCATAATCATTTCAACTAAAACATATCCTGGGAACATATTTTTTGTTTTATTGATTTTCTTTCCATCTTTAATTTCTGTTTCTACATGCTCAGGTACTACAATTCTAAATAATAGATCTTGTAATCCCATTGATTCCACACGTTTTTCTAAGTTTTCTTTAACTTTATTTTCATGACCAGAATATGTATTAACTACATACCATTGTCTTCCTTCGTCATTCATTCCTGCCATACTAGTTCATCCCCAATGCTTTTAAGATATTTGCCACAAGTGCATCAGCACCCATGAAAAACGCTCCCATAATAAAGCAAAATAATAATACAGTTGCAGAATTTAAAACTAATTTTTTTCTTGATAGCCAAGATACATTTTTCATTTCCGAACGTATACCTTTAATGCTAAACCATTCTCTAAATTTCATTTTGGTCTCCTCTACTTTGTTTCTTTGTGCATTGTATGCTTATCGCATCGTTTGCAATATTTTCTTAACTCTAAACGTTCAACGTTTACTCTTTGATTTTTTGTAATTGAGTAATTTCTTGATAAACACTCACTACAAACTAAAATTACTTTATGTTTCATATTATCAGCTCTTTTCTCGCTATTATAATTTAGCACAATTGTGTACTATAGTCAAATAGATTTGTACGGTTCTAACTTTTTTTGTATACGATAAATGGCATTATATATGGATTTAATATCCACTTTTAAAATACTTGCAATTTCCAAAGGGGTATACCCCAATATTTTTAAATTTACTACTTCTTTTTCAAATCCAGAGCAGTTATCTTGAACTACATCCCCATACTGCCTTTTTGTTTCTTTTATAAATAAAGTTTTAGATGGGTGATAGCTATCTTTTTCATTAGCAATAACTTCTCCATAAACATACCCTGATTTGTTTTCTTCATCTAACGAAATACTACGATCATAATAGCGTTCTTTTTCAATACAGACTTTTCTAATAATTGTAGCAGTTTGATTCTTGATAACAGTTGTTAAGTATGTTTTCAAACGACACTGTCTATCAGGGCGATATTGTTCTATTGCTTTCATACAAGCAATCCATGAACATTGAATAATATCATAATAATCATAGTTACTTTGTGGATAAACACTTAAATTATATAACGTTCTTTCTACATAACTGCGACACCATTTTGCTAGTTGTTCACTAGCTATTGTACAACCTTGTCTACTAAGGTATAACAATTCTTCTTCGTTGTAACCCATGTGGTTACCTCCCTTTCTTTTAAAAAGGGTGACGTGATTGATGTACTTGATAAAGTAATACTGCTGTTGCTACTGATACATTTAGTGATGTAACATGCCCAATCATTGGTAAGATAACGTGATAATCGCATTGTTTTTTTACTAACCTTGAAATACCAAAGCCTTCTGATCCCATAACAAGCACAGTTGGCATATTGTAATCAACTTGACGGTAATCTACACTGTTTTTATCTAAATCACATCCTACAATCCAATAACCTAATTCTTTTAGTTCATTGATCGTTCTTGATAGATTTGTAACCTGTGCAACTTTTACATGATCAATAGCACCTGTTGAAACCTTTGCTACTGTTGCATTTAAACTTACACTACGGTTTTTTCCAATAATAACACCATCTACTCCAATTGCATCACAAGTACGTAAAATTGCACCTAAGTTATGAGGATCTTCTAAGCCATCTAATAGTACAAGTAATGGTTGTTTTCCTGGTTTTATCCCTCTAACAATTTCGTCTATTGAAAAATAACGATATTCCTCAATGACTGCAACTACACCTTGATGAACTACTTTACCAACTAATTGGAAAAAGTAATGTTTATCTGCTAACTCTACGGGAATCTTTCGTTTACGAGCAATGTCCATAATGGCTGGGTCCTTTTGTAGCAAGCATACTCTATGTATCGCTTTGTCCCCTTTTAATGCTTCTAGTACTGTATTTCTTCCATAAATATATTGTTCCATAATTTCCATCCTCTTTTGTTCCAAATTTTTTTCACTTTTGTTCCACTATAAAGTTTTACAAAACACTTTATACAATTCAAATATTTCCTGAATTCTTTCTTTATTATCTTCCAAATACAAATGTCCAATAATTGCTTCAAAGCCAGTTGAATGGCTATGAGCAACTGTTTCATTTTTACTACCGCTTTTAGAATTTCTTCCACGCTTATAAATATCAATCTCTTTTTCACTTAATAATTGATTTTCCATTGCATAATACATGAAAGCCATGTGACTTTTAGCATTTACAAATACAATCGCATTTTTTTGATACTCATACGATTTAGAAATATCAGTTTCACGAATAAGGTATTCTCTTACAAGTAATTCAAAATATGCATCTCCTAAATATGCTAATGTTAATGCATTTATTAACTCCGGTCTCATTATATAATTCCTTTACTAATTAATACATCTCGCATTTTATCTGCAGTTTCAAAATCTTTATTACTCTTTGCAAGATTCCACTGATTATATGTATCAATATCACCTTGATCCATCTTAGGTCCTACAAATACAAATCCAATTACTGATGTCATTTTTTGAATAGTTGCAAGTATATCCATAAGTGCTTTATCATCCTTATCTCTTTGACGCCATAATTGATTTGCTAATTTTGTTGCATCTAATATATTTGTTAATGCCAGTGATGTATTTAAATCATCTTGCAAGGCATCTACCATTTTATCAACCATTGCAGTATCAACATCACCATCCTTTAAACCATGTAACTGTTGATATACTGACAATTGTTTAACAATTTGTTCTACCTTAGCAACTTCTTTTTTAACTCCATCTAGTACTTCATCTGTAAAGTTAAGTGGATTACGATAATGTGATGACAACATTAACCACTTATACACATTAATACCTAATTCAACTAATAAATCTTTAGCCCACAACACATTTCCTTTTGATTTCGACATTTTTTCATTCTTTATCGTTATCATTTGATTATGCATCCATGTATGAGCAATTGGATGATGGTTGCATGCCATTGATTGTGCAATTTCATTTTCATGATGTGGGAACTTTAAGTCTTGCCCACCACCATGAATATCTATGCGACCATCTTCAAAAATATCACGAATCATTACCACACATTCTGTATGCCATCCAGGACGCCCCTTTGACCAAGGACTATCAAACTGAATTCCATCATCAGTTTTTTTCCATAATGCAAAATCCGTACTATGTTCTTTTTTTGTATTTTCATCAACTCGATTACTTGCTCCAGTCATCAAATCTTCTATTTTAATTTTTGATAATTGTCCGTATTCAGCAATCTTTGTTACTCTAAAGTATACATCACCATCAACCACATATGCATACCCATCTTCAACTAATTGTTCAATGAAAGCAATGATTTGTTCCATTGTTTCTGTAACTCTTGGAGATGCACTAGGGAATAACAGATTCAATCCACTTCTTACATCATTATAAGCAGTAATATATTTATCTGTTAGTTCTTTTTCACTAACACCTTCTTTTTTTGCAGCTGTAATAATTTTATCATCCACATCTGTAAAGTTAGATACAAAGTCAACATCATATCCAACATATTCTAAAGTACGTCTTAGTACATCAAATACAATCATCGGTCTTGTATTTCCAATATGTACATAATTATAAACTGTCGGACCACATACATACATACTCACACGGTCTTTTTTGATTGGTACAAATTCTTCTTTAGTATTTGTTAATGTATTAAATAATTTCATAATTTTCCTCCTATCATTAAAAAAAAGCAGTACTACTTAGACACAGTCGTGTTCATCCACCAAGTAGCATATGCTTTTATATCACTATTAACGCTAGTACACGTTCTTTCTTTTCAAAAGACTCAAATAAGGGCATTTTTGATATTGTTCATAAGCATTTCCACCAACTAGCTCTCTCTATTCATGTTACTGATATCATACTTTTCTTATTTATAATTTAATCTAGTATAGCATAGTTATTACACTATGCAATTAATTTGTAATACTTTCTACTGTTAAAGTTTCCAAAAACTCAGATACTTCATGAATATTTTCTTCATATTCTTCGATGTTTGAGTAATAACCTAAAATATGTGTTGTTTCTTCTTCAAAATATGCAACTAACATAAATTGAATACCATTGCTTTCATATTTACCAGCAACTTTTAACACAGTTATTCCACTTTCTAATTCTACTTCTTGGCTCATATTAATCGTGGCACCATTTTCTTCCATTGATGCTACTAGTAATACTTCTTTTTCTTCAACAACATTTTCTGTTGGATCATCTATTCCAGTATAGAAAAAGGTTCCCATATCTTTCTTAAATTCTAATATCCTAAGTTCTTCATTTGCGATTGCAAATGTTTCTTTAGTCGCTGTCGACATTTCATATCCACTTGGATAATAAAAGCGAACGCTATCGCTTACTTCATGTAGTTGACCATCCTTATTTACAACAACTTCTTTTTCACGTGTCTGACATGCTACAAGGGTTGTTATACTTATTAATAGTATCATTACTTTTATAATACTTTTCATAAGTCCTCCTTTTATACTAATAGTATACGTATATTTTACACAATAATTCACTTTTTTACAACTATCAATTATCTATGTCAAATTTGCATAAATTATCCTCTAAAATACTTACTGCACAAGATATTACATAGATTATATTCTATATAAAAAAACGGCTCTATACTTTTACTGGGGGACAAATAAGTCTTCCAGTTTTTCTTTATAATAAAAATAGACATAGTTTATAACTCGTTTTACAATTTAAGTGCTTAATCAAAA
>CAYJPL010000020.1:0-34846 GCA_964372125.1 uncultured Erysipelotrichales bacterium | reverse complement strand
CACTTCAAAAAAATTGTGTTTTAAGTGAGCCAACAAAAACGTAAAGCACATAGAAATTTTTACAATAATTTAGAGTATCTATAAAAGTACATAGTCCTATTTTTCTTCTTGTGTAAATAATAATCCCAACTTATTTAGTCTATTTTTTAACTCTTTAAAATGTTTGGCTGTGGGACAACTTATTAGATGTCTGTGTATGTCGTTAGTAAGAGAAGACAATAGTTGATGCTCGTTTTCTATTACCGCTTTCATGAATAAATCGACGTCTAAACGACTTGATAAATCAAGTGCTACATTGATTTTACCATATACTTCATGGTTAACAGATACATCTATTACAGTGCAACCACAATCAACAATGGCATATAGCTCCTCATTTATTTTGCTTTCATCATGATAACATAATATTTCATAAATATTAAAATTTTCTTTTTCTAGTACATATCCTCTAGGTGTAGCAGCTATGTTGTTACCACTAGCCCTAAGCAATGCAATATCACCTACGACAGTTTGCCTTGAGACCGATAGATTTTCCGCGAAGGAAGTTGCACTAATTGGACTTTGAGTCTTACTTAGCATATCTAGGATATGATTTTTTCTTTTCGTTGCTTGCATAATACCTCTCCTTATATAATACACAAGTAGTATGAAATGTGCTTTTTAAATATAACATACCTTGCGACATAAATGCAACTTGTAGCCCTGATTATATTATTATGACAATTATCATTTATAATGGTAAAATATATTAATAAGTATTATAATGTTTATTAATATAGTGGAGGAAAACATGAAAGATAAATTTCAACAAATTATTGATAAATACACAATTATTCGTGATAAGTATATTTTAAGACATAATATAGTTGGAGGGATAAAGTTACTTTTAGCAACACTTATTGTTGTATCTATTTATTACTTTTTTGCAAGCAAACAGTATGTTTTAGTAGGGATTGGCATGGGGATACTTGTTTTTATTTATATTATAATGATGTTTTATCAGTTATCATTAAAAAGAATTGTTAAACATGCAAAAAGCATGATAACGATTAATGAAAGACATATTGCAAGAATTGATGGAACATGGGCCAAGTTTCAAGATATTGGTAAAGAATTTATCGATTATGATCATCCTTATGCATTTGACTTAGATATTGTGGGACAAAAATCTATTTTCCAACAATTAAATGCAACACATACGTATTTTGGTAGAACCGCTTTTGCAAGTGACTTACTAACTACGACATATACAAATGAACAAATATTAGAAAGACAAGATGCAATTAATGAACTTGCAGACAAGTTAACATTTACTAATGAATTAGAAGCAAATACATTATATATAAGTAAGGCCGATTATGTGGTAGGTTTAATTAATACATTAAGTGATAAAGGACAATTTATTAAAAGTAAGATTATTAAAAATATACTTATGGTCTTACCGTATATATTACTAGCATGTACATTTGTTTTAAGTGTCTTTGGTATTGTTGAAGGTTCATTACCGTTACAAGTGGTAGCACTATTAAATGGTGCAATACTTGCGATATTTACTTTAAAATCAAATGCTTATCTTAGTGAACTAGCAACATTACCACATAAACTTACAAGTTATGTAGATGTAATAACAACAATAAAAAAAGAGAACTTCACTTCAAAAAGGTTGATAGAGTTACAAAAAGAATTAGATGTAGCCCACATTGCTATTAAACAATTAAATGCACTTTCTGCACGCCTACAAATTCGCACAAATCCAATAGTTTATCTAGCAATGAATATTACTTTATTATTTGATATTCAAACTGCAATAAGATTAGAAACTTGGAAAAAGAAATATGGAAGTCAGGTAGAAGGATGGTTTGAAGCAATAGGTGAAATAGAAAGTTTATATAGTTTTAGTATTTTGAAAAATGTTTGCACAACAACTGTGTTACCTACAATTTCGAAAAACAAAAAGCAAATACAGGTAAGTGATATGGGGCATCCCTTAATTTTAAACGAACAACGTGTTGTAAATAGTACAAATTTAAATGATCAAATATTTATTGTATCCGGTTCAAATATGTCTGGTAAAACTACTTTTCTTAGAACTATAGGGATAAATATGATCCTTGCAAAAACTGGTTCTTTTGTCTGCGCGACTAAGTTCTCATTTTATCCACTTACCATTATGACTTCAATGCGTATTGTCGATGATTTAAATGAAGGCATCTCTACATTTTATGCAGAACTTAAACGTATTAAAGGAATTATTGATGAAGCAAGCAGTAATAGTGATGTTTTATTTTTGATAGATGAAATATTTAGAGGAACAAATTCTATTGATCGACTAAGTGGGGCAAAAGAAGTGTTACAGAATCTGGATAATAAACAATTAATCGGTATGATTACTACACATGATTTAGATTTATGTAAATTAGAGGAAAACTCTAGTAGAATTAAAAATTATAGTTTTAACGAAAGTTATCACGAAAATGAAATACTTTTTGACTACAAACTTCAATCAGGAAAATCAATTACTACAAATGCAAAATTCTTAATGCAAGTACTTGGAATTATCCAAAAATAAACAAACTTACTAAAAAAATATCTCAATATCGTAATTTGATAAAATGCTATAAAGTCACGATATTGGGTTTTTGTTTTATAAGAAATAAAATGAAAAAAATAAATATATTCTTATAGATTTGATAGGATTATAAAAAGAATTGATATTATCGGTTTTTTTTATGTACTGACTATTTGGTATTACTTCTTAATAAAGATATAATTACTTGCAAAAAAAGTGTTATTTTGGTATATTATTTGCGTAAAGAGGAAATAAATTTATGTATTTTTATTGAGTCCAAAAAAGAAATGAGGGATTATATGGTACAAAAATCAAATCGAATAAAAACAATCATAAGTATTGTATTATCAGTGATATTTATACCGGTTATTGTAATTAATCTTATATTAATTACAAAATCATTCACTGAGCCAGACCATATACCTGATGTATTAGGTATTAGCCCAGTTATTGTACTTTCTGGTTCGATGTCTCCTGAATTTGATGCAGAGTCATTAATATTCATTGAAGATGTTGAAACAAAAGAATTAATAGAAGGCGATGTAATTACATACCTGCGAGATGAAGTAGCTATTACTCATAGAATTGTTGAAATTAACGATGAAAATGGAGAAACTATATTTATTACTCGTGGAGATGCAAATAATACAAATGATTTATATCCTGTTACTGAAGCACAAATCGAAGGAAAGTATATTGGACATATTGATGGATTAGGTGGCGTTGCAATGTTTATACAATCACCAATTGGTATGGTGTTTTTCATTGGTATACCACTAACATTATATCTTGCATATAACTTGTTTGAAAAAAATAAGCAAACAAAGCTAGAGCGTGAAAGAACTGCTCAGTTAGAAAAAGAACTAGCAATGTTAAAGCAAGAAGATACAAATAAATCGAATATACAATAAGAAAGGAAGTTTATTATGAAGAAGTCAATTATTTCAAGAATCGGCGTATTAGCACTAATTTTATCACTAGCAAGTATTACAGTTTTAAGTGGTACACTTGCAAAGTATACAAGTACTGCAACAGGTACAGGTACAGTAAATGTAGCACAGTGGAGTGACATTCAGTTTGAAGGTACAACGGATGCAAATGCAGACTTTACATTTAACCTAGCTGATACAAAAGTAACTAACAACAATGTTACAACAGGACAAATTGCACCAGGTGATAGTGGATCATTTGAAATCTCTATGGGGCAAACAGAAGTAGCATATACATATTCAATTTCAATTGAAGAAGTTACACCAGCAGGTGACGTACCAAATATCGTATTCTATAGTGATGCAGCTATGACTACAGAAATCACTGCTGACATTACTGGGACAAAAACTTTACCAACTGCTGATGGTGTTGTAGCAGCACATACTACTACAGTATACTGGCAATGGGAATATTTTGAAGATGCAACACAAGACACAGCTGATACAGCTTTAGGACTTGAAAATGGAAGTTTTGAATTTGAAATCAATATCACTGCAACACAATTAGATGCTGCACCTTAATGATTGATGAAAGTTTTAACTTTCATCAAAGGATAGAATTATTTCTATTCTTTGATGAGTGTTGAAAAGGGTGGTTATATGATAGAAAATAAAGAGAATGAAAATAGAAGAAGAGTAATGCCAATTATATCTTTATTGGTAACTGTTTTAGCCATCACTTCATGTTTTATGTGGTACCTTATAAAGGAACACTCAGTTAAAGAGGTTGGAAATATAGTTATTAATTTAGATCCATATAAAAATAGGATTCCACTATCTTTGTATGCAGTTGTAGTTGATGAATCAGGAAATGCAGTCGCAGATCATGAAGTTGAACTAGAAAATGAATCAAAAGAGGTAATTACGACAAAATCAGCTGGTGATTTGTTTTTTTTTGATATAAGTAATGGAAAACAAACTATGATATTGTATGGAAAAAATAACGAAATACTTGCGAGTGTTACAGTAAATATAGTTTTTAGTAATGATGTTAGTAAGTATCAATATGATAAAGAGACAAACACATTTACAGTTTCAAAAGATGTTGCCTTGTTGGAATTAAAACTTGTACTTGATGGTGACAAACTTATAATTCAAGAACCAATAAGTGTGGTTACCAATAATTCAAAGTGGTTATATGGCGATGATGTAATATATTCTATGAATAGTACTATTGTATCGGCATTAAATAATGTTATTTTACAAGAAGGAAGTATAGTTATTCCTAATTTCGGGATTATTTTAAATGATGGAAGATATTTAGCGGGTGAAGGAATTTTATATAGTAATGGAACAAGGATTAATTTATTAGATTTTGATGTAAGTAAAACAACAATTCAAAAAATATCTGATACACACTTTATTTTAGAGAATGGCGCGATTGTTAAGTTTATAGATGGATCAATGCATGTGTATACAACAGATGGTAGTGAAACAATTTTCTTTAAACATGTAATATTAAAAGATGGAACAATAATAAAACCAAATGGTGAGATTATTGATAGTAATGGAAATACACATCAAAATAGTAATGGACTTGTTGTAGGTGATGGATTTGTAAAACCTGCTACTGATATTGAAGATGAAACTAATGATGTTAAACAGTGGTATGATTTGCTTGTTTATGACGATGAAGTACGATGGACAAGTGCAACAAAAATAGATTTGTTTGGAAGTGTTGATGGTGTCATTGCTCCTGGTGATTATGGAAGTTACTCTTTTGTAGTTGAAAATAACAGTGATTTTGATGTTGAATACACACTAGCTTTGCAAGAACAAGCACTATTAAATAATGGTGGTAAATTGCCACTATTATATCGTGTACGTCAAGGAATTAATTATTTAGGAAGTGATGAATATGTTGATGCTGATACAATAAAAGATATTGTTGTATTGTTACCTAAAAATTCATCTAGACAATATGTACTTGAATGGCAATGGCCATTTGAGGGCAATGACGAGTATGATACATCGCTTGCAATGGCTGATAATCTAACACATATGATTCAAATAACAATACATGCAAAAAGTAGGTAAGTATATGAAGACGATAAAGAAAGTAATATATTATACAACAATCGTTATACTTAGTTTCTTTTTGATAATAAATAGTTACTTATTAATTATGCGTTATGGATTTGGTGACACATTACCAAAAATATTTGGCTATAGTCATGCAATCGTTGTTTCAGGAAGTATGGAACCTACTTTAGAAGTTGGTGATATTGTATATTTCAAACAAGAAGATAGCTATGCTATAAATGATGTAGTAATTTTTAATCAAGGAAATACATACGTTACACATCGTATTGTTGAAGAGGTGGAAAACGGCTTTATCACAAAAGGTGATGCTAATAATGTTGTTGATAGTGATGTATTATTAGTTGATAACATTCAGGGAAGTTATATTTATAAAATATCATCAGTAGGGAATATATTTACATTTTTTACTTCCCCATTAGGTGTATTTATAGTTTTTGTTTTAGGAATTGGATTATACGAAGTTCCAATATGGTATGCAAGTAGAAGGAGGAGATAAGAGTGAAAAAAAATAAAAATAGAATTCTCTTTTATCTATCTTACGCAGTTCTTGTTACTGCACTTGTATCAACGGCAACGTTATCTAGGTATTTATCTAATTCTACTGGTAGTGGAGATGTTGAAGTTGCGGCTATTTTTATAGATGGTAGCTACTCAGAAAGTTTTGTTATCGGACTAGAAAATATCTCTGCAAATCAAGCTACACAATTACAATTTGATATTGTAAATTATGATGATATTAGACAATCTGAAGTGGCTCAAAGTTATAGCATTTCGATAAAATCGACAAATAATTTACCATTAAAATTCTCACTTTTAAATAATGGACAAAGTGGACAAATAGAAAGTGCTGAATTTATTTATGATGCTACGAGTGATTCTTATAAGTTAACTGGAGGGTCAATGCCAGTTAGTACTACAAAACACAGTTATACGTTAGTTGTTCAATTTGAAAGTAAAGATGTAAAGTATAATAAGGAAATAGATGCTATTGAAATATATATTGAAGCAGTACAAATAGGAAGTTAGGAGATGAGCATAGTGAAGTTACCAAATATGATTAAAAAAATACATAAAAGCATACTCATTTTTAGTGCGTTTATTTTATTGATGGTAATCATGCTTTCAACAATTTCCTTTTCAAAATATTATATTGATCAAAAATCAGATCCTCTAGTTGCAAATGTACAAGACTTTTATTTTGAAAGTGATGTACTAGGTACAGTAGCTGAAGATAAAGATTATACAATATCAAATTATTTAGAAGGTGAAACAATAACATTTTCTTTAAGAAACTATGATGATTCACTTCGTAAATCAAAAGAGAATATACATTATGATATAACAACTTCAATTGTTAGTTCAACAGGTTCTAAAACAGAAGTTACTGATATTGTTACGGCTCGTAGTCCAATTATTGAAGACGGAAGTTATGTGCTTAATTCTACGCATGATGAAGATGCCTTTGATATTGAAGTACCGCTACATTATTTTGAAAATAGAACAGTAGTAGTTGAAGTTAAAGCGGTTTCGACATCTCCATTTGCAAGTGAATTGTATGCAACATTTACGTTTTTTCAACCATTTGATGATGCGTTCTTAAAAGTTACAGATGAAGTTGGTAATGACACTCTAATACTTAATGTGTCTACTTACGAACTTGCAGGTTCACTAACAATTGATTATCCAAATAATATATATCCAGATCGTACAAATATGTACATCGGAGAAGGCGTAGACGGTAATAAAGAAATTACTATTGGTAGTGGCAGTACATTAAGTAGTATGATAGTAAATATCAATACTTTTTCTAGTTATGATATTATATTCTTTAAAGATGATAGTAGTAGAGTATATACAGTTGATGATTTTATAAAAAGATAGGAGCGGATATAAATGAAACGATTAAAAAAGTTTTTCATTATAAGTATAATTTTTACACTTGTAATAAATACATATCATTTCCCAATAACATATGATGCTTCATATCTTGAACCAATATTTGATGCAAGTTTAAGTTCAGGTACAATGTTAGAAACAAGTGGTGTATCACATACACTTGTTCCAACAAGTGATACAGACGAAGATGTTACAGAAAAGTTAACAATAACATTTACTGAAGATCTCGCAAATCCAAGTACACTTACAATTGCTGTGCCTTCAGGCCTAGAGTTTGTTGGGGAAATACAATATAGTGATTCATTTATTGACCGCGGAGCAGTTCCAGATGATTTTTTTACAACATACGATAATGACCCATCTATTGATGGGATACAACAGGATACAGGAACATATATAAATGAAAATGCAGGAACGTATACAGTACTTTTACAATCAGTTTCTAAAGGCGATACTATAGAAATAAGTTTCAATATGGATTTTACGATGTGGTCAAGACGTGCAGGAAGTGTAGTTGCACCAGGAAAAACGCCACTTGCCGT
This sequence comes from uncultured Erysipelotrichales bacterium, assembly GCA_964372125.1. Taxonomy (GTDB): domain Bacteria; phylum Bacillota_I; class Bacilli_A; order Erysipelotrichales; family Coprobacillaceae; genus Tannockella. The sequence continues at coordinate 26,807 of CAYJPL010000020.1, read as the reverse complement.
TAATCATATTGTTGGTGATGATACTTACATAAAAAAAATAGATACAATGAATGCATCAAATGAACATATCAGTGGATATATAGAGATGTATATTCCACCCGCTTCTGAAGGTGGAATAGAAAAAGTTCCACTTGATGGAACATCATCAATCAATTTAATTATTGCTTCGACTTATTTAGGACAAGCACAGTTAGACTTTGCCTTAAAAGAATTACAAATTACGATGACTAAGCCAAATCTGAATGGTAATTATGCCTCATATGTAACAGGAAGTTTGGGTGAAAACGAAAATGATTCGATGATCGTTGAAGAAACAAATACACAACTAATTATTACAATATCAAATTATCGATATGTTGCTAATCTACTTAAACCAGAGTTTTTCTTCAGTGATGAAAATTTTAATGTAAATAACACATTATCCTTAAATGCTAAAGTATCAGGTACGCCATATTTCGGGACTCAAGCATACCCTGCAAGTAGTAGTGCACGATCAGATACAGTGCAAGTAGTTGGTAACTCACCAAATATCGGAATAGTTGGTGTGCCTACACCTAATAATACAAAAGATGCGAAAGCCACACAACCGGGTGACAGTATGGAGTTACTATCAATCATGGGGATTAGTAACACAGGGGCTGGTGATGTTGATGAACTCGAACTTAGTTATGATTTAGACAGAAACACAGCAGCAGGTACTAGGAATAAACTTGATGTTGTTGCAATAAACTTACCGTATCCAGCTAGATACGTTGACAGTCCACCAGAAATCACAATTACATTTCAAGATGAATATGGACAAAATAAGATAACAAAAAGCTTTACAGATAAAAGTAATAGTATGAATGGAGACAGTGCACTTTCATATATCACTATTGATAATTCTATGGTATATCAGGGAGAAACTGACCCGGAAATACTAAATAGGGTATACTATATAGAACAAGTTACTTATACTATCCCTAGAGTTGATGGGCTTGAAATTTTAGGTTCGACATCAAACGGGCTTATTGGAGGAATATTTGGATATGCAAATAGTACCACTAATACCACAGCCTCAATACGACTTAGCTTTGGGGCTCCGACGATATCAGGAAGTGGGAATTTCTTTACAAAAAATGTAAACATTATTGCAAGTTCAGGTTCATGGCGTACACCTTACCTTATTAGTTCTATAACTACTGATAAACAAACAGAAGATGAGACAAATAGTACATCAAATATTATTGCAGGAGAAACTGTGACGATTGATGCAACACTAGGTGTTCATGAATATCCATACACTAATAGTACTAATGTACCAAACCCGATTGTTTATATAGTTGAGCCTGACGGTTTTAATATCAAGGCTGATGATGCAAGTAATAAACAAATAAATGTATATAAAACAGTTGATGGTCAAAAGGTTGAAATGGATTATACCATAGATGAAAATGTTTTGGAAATAGATGGGTTAGGTAAAGTTTATAAGGTCATTATTAATGAAGGATTTGGATTGTTTTCTGTTGACTACTTTACAAATTATCAAGGAACATTTACACCAACAAGTAAGCCTACGGTAGAAGTACAATATGTTGCGGATTCTTCACTAACAAACTCATCTATTAATGTTGATGACTTATTTTTCTTTGTTGATGAAAACATTCAAAACGCAAACCCAAGTGCTGGTGCTATTGCACGATATTTAGTCGATGATGTATACAATCTTGATGCAACGCATATTCGTCTTTCAGCTGCCAATGAAACGGATATACTAAATATTATTATAAATAAAAATGATATCGTTGCTCAGGCAAATATAAATGAATCTGGAACAACACAACATGATATATCTAATGACACAATGGAAAACCCAAATGTAAATAACTTTAATTATTTACTTACAATTGATAATCGTAGTGAAGATATTTATCCAATCGATGGAAGTATATTCTACTTTCCGATGATTCAAGATACACAATTAACTGGTGAAGTAAAGCTATCTGGGGCAAGTGATTATTTTACTGTTTATTATTCAACTACAGCTACAGAAAGCACCATGGTAAGGGCGACAGATTGGAGTACTACTGTTGATGATTATTCACTCGTTACCGCAATTAAAATAACAGGTAATATGGACTATACTTTTATACCCGGTTATAGTAGAACGATTTTTACGATACCAATCACCTATACAGGAAATATCTCAATCACTGATGGGGGGGAAAATGTATCAATTGAAACATTCGAATGGGAACGCTATATTGACGGTGTTGAAAACACAGAGAATGTACTAAAAGAAATTAATGCAGTAACATTGAATAAAAAATATATTAGCCGTGAAGAAGTGACAATTGTCGCAAATCCACAAGATGGTCAAACTAAAAATGTTACAGTAAGTCTTGAAGACATTCCGTTTATTACCCAATTATATGTTCAAGATATTTCGCCATATAATGTAAATTTATTACCATACAGTGATGTGAGTGGAAGTGCTGACACAGTTGAACTTGCAGATGAGAATTTTGGAATGCGCGCTAGAGTAGGGACTGCATCGATATTTGATCTTTCACAACCTACAGATATCAACACTTCAATAGGAACACTTTATGGTGGGTATGATACACTATATATTGATTTAGCATACTATGATAACTTCTTTGATGAAAATACAAGTAGGTATGTTGATTTGGTTTTTACTAATAAGGCAGGAGTTGAATATCATATCCGTATTAATATTGAACGTGAACCATACATTGAAGGAAGTTATACAAATGGTATAATTGGTGGTAAATATTACACACCAATTCAAACAAATGACTCACTTATGTTGACTCAAGATAGTGCCTTTACAACACAGTACGTTGTACCACAAAGTGGGACACAATCGACAATGTCTTTTTCATCACTGGCATTACAAAATGGAGTATTCCCTGCTGGAGCAACGATAACAGTTGTTCACACTCCGGTCGACAGTGCTGGTAATGCACTGGCAACACCACTTTATTTGTATCGTGAGGTTACATCAAGTACTAATACATTATATATAAGTGGGACATCATTCAAAAATAATAATACGAATGGATCATTTATGGGTAGATTCCCAAATCCAACTGGAACAACACATCATGTGGTACAAGTTGTAGTTGACTTCGGGCAAGTTAAAGATACAGATTATTTAGATGTTGGAGAAAAAGCACTGAAACTTAGCCCAAGTGGTACAGCTACTCCACTAGAAATTCCATTTACAATAACACCTGCAAGAGAAATATCAATTACAACTGATGTAGTAGAAGCAAATGCAAACCTATTTACTTTAGAAACAACAGTAGACGCTGGAGTGGTCGAAGGGTATGATTATAAATACTTAAATAAGTATGCAGCAATAAAAATATCAGCAGTAGATTTGTCAGGAGAACCTATTTCACCTCCAAATGGATCATATATTACTATTGATGGTATAGATTATCCTGGGGCTGGAGAAACGTATTTTATTAATACAATTGGTAGGCTGTCTAGTAATACGTATACGTATACGTTCATCATGCCACTTGCTAAACTAGATTTTCCACCAGGGTTTGAAATGACTGTACAAACTGATTTATATATTAGTAATGTTAGGGAACACGGTTTAACAACACAGGTTGCTTCAACAAAAAAATCTTTTGCACCAGATCAAACACAAGATACTTCACTAGACATTGAAGTTACAACACCTGTTATTAGTAGCACTGGTGATTCTTATAAAGTACCATTAGAAATACGTTATAGCGAAGGTCTTGCTAATTCAGTGCTAAATATTGAATTATATCGTAAAAATGAAAACGATGTTTATGAACTTGTTTCTAGCGATGTGATTAGTGCAATTGAAAACTCACCTGGATATTACTTTTTACTAAGTAGTGGAAAAATCATTAAGTACGCAGGTGGTACTTTCGACGGCGGGATTGCAACTGATCAAATAGTATTAGATATTCCATCTGATATTGTAGGAGATGTTCCTCAGACATATCGTATCTTAATTAAATCATCAAGTACTTTAAATAGTTCAACTGATTTTGAAAATTTTATCTTACTACCATAGTAATGATGCAATTGACAAAAAGGGATGATTATTGTAGTATTTAAAAAGTAAACAATGGCGTTTACTAGTAGTGGTTTCACATAAGTAGTGATGCCATTATTAGTAACGTCATTTTTATATTTGTAGATAGAAAAGGAGTAATTATGAATAGAACTATAAAAGAAATCATATCATTTGTAGAAGAAAATGATGTGCAATTTATTCGACTAGCATTTTGTGACTTAAATGGGGTACAAAAGAATATCTCAATTATGCCAGGACAACTTGAAACTGCATTTGAAAATGGTATATCATTTGATGCTTCAGCTATAAAAGGGTTTCGTGATGTAAAGGAATCTGATTTGTTTCTTTTTCCTGATTTAACAACAATGTCAATTTTGCCATGGCGTCCTGGACCAGGGAGAGTAGTGCGTTTCTTTTGTGATATAAGACTTTCGAATGGTGAAATATTTTCACATGATGGAAGACATATTTTAAAAAAGGTTATTTCTAAAGCAAAAGAAAGTAATCTTGAATTTCAAATAGGGGCAGAATGTGAATTTTATCTATTTAAAGAAGATGATGAGGCAACTCCAACTAAAACGCCACTTGATAATGGTGGATATATGGATGTTTTTCCACTTGATATGGGTGAAAATATTCGCCGTGACATATGTTTAACATTGAGCGAAATGTCAATAGAACCAGAAACGTCACATCATGAACAAGGACCTGGGCAAAATGAAGTAGATTTTAAGTTTAGTGATCCACTTTCTTGTGGTGATAATATTATCATTTTTAAATCTGTAGTTAAAGCAATAGCAAGTCGAAACGGTGTGTATGCATCTTTTATGCCTAAACCACTACTTGATAAACCAGGTAATGGAATGCATGTAAATATATCCGTAAAAAGAAATGGTGAAAATATTTTTTCGAAAGATTCAAAGGATTCAAAGATGAAAGAACATTTTATCGCTGGGGTATTGGATAAGATGAGTGAAATTACACTATTTTTAAATCCAACAATAAATTCATATGATCGTTTTGGTAAGTATGAAGCACCAAAGTATATTTCTTGGTCAAATGAAAATAGATCACAACTTATTCGTATACCAGCAACAACGAATAATCATGGGAGAATGGAACTGCGTTCACCTGATAATACTGTAAATCCATATTTTGCATTTGCACTAATACTTTCAGCTGGTTTACATGGAATTGAAAATGAAATTGCACTAGCAAATAGTGTAAATGAGGACTTATATAGTAATATTGAAGCAAGTAAGTCACTAGCTGTTTTACCAAACACTTTAGAAGAGGCTCTAGTTAATGCAAAAGAAAGCACATTTGTTGAAACTGTTTTAGGTAAAGAGTTAGTAAGTAGATATCTAGAAATAAAACAAAATGAAATTGATGAATACAATAAGGCATCTAATAAAGAGGATTTTTATAATCAAAAGTACTTTAACATAATATAAGGGGGAGGATAGAACATGCAAACAGCATTAGTAGTTACTGTTGGACAAAAGAGTATTTCATTTTTTAGCGATATTTTAAAAGAAGCATCGTTCTATCAAATAACAAATGTAAATACTTGTAGCGAAGCTAGAAGAATTATAATGCAATATGACTATGATTTAGTAATTATCAATGCACCCTTAAAAGATGAAACTGGTGAGAGATTATCAAAAGATATTTCAGCACTTGGAAAATCACAAGTAATATTAGTTGTTAGCTCAACACACTTTGAACAAGTAAGTAGTGTTGTTGAAGATTATGGGGTATTTACAGTTTCAAAGCCAATAAATCGTGTAACTTTATGGGCTATTTTAAAGTTAGTAAAGGCAACACAAAGTCGGGTAAGAATAATCGCTAAAGAAAATAAGAAATTAAAAAATAAAATAGAAGATATAAAACTAATTGATCGTGCAAAATGTACACTTATTTCTTGTATGGGGATTGATGAAGAAAGAGCACATCGTTATATTGAAAAAGAAGCAATGGATTCAAGAAAAAGTAGACAAGAAATAGCAAAAGAGATAATAAAGAAATATAGTTGATAAAGTGGCTGGTATAATTTGCCACTTTTTCTTTACAAAAAACTTGTATTATCTAGCTGTAAAAGTTATTATTATTGTATAAAATCGTGAATCTTGTATATATGTCAATAAATGGCTGACACGTCTCTACCCACTTGCCAAAAAGTGGACTACAAGGAACTTTCTAGAAGTTTATTATTATCATCTTAAATATGTGGTGGTATTGTATAAGAGGAATCGATAAGTTATGGAAAGAGGATTGAAAATGCGTTTAGAAAAAGAATATTTTTTGACTGGAAAAATTAATGAAGAGTGTGGGGTGTTTGGTATCTACGATGTAAAGCAAGCTGCATCACTTACATACTTTGGATTACATGCAATACAACATCGTGGACAAGAAGGATGTGGAATTGCAGTATCGGATAATCAAAACATTAAATGTATAAAAAACAAAGGGTTAATTACAGAAGTATTTAACTCTAAAAATATTGAAGAATTAGTTGGAGTACACGCAATTGGTCATGTTCGTTACTCAACTGCAGGGGGAAATGAAATTGAAAATGTACAACCATTAGTGGTACGTGCTCATCAGGGTCATTTTTGTGCAGTACATAATGGACAAATCGTTAACGCTAAAGAATTAAAAGAAGAATTAGAAAAAAGTGGATCTATTTTCCAATGTACGAGTGATAGTGAAATACTTGTTCATTTAATACAACGTGAAAGTGGAAAAATGATTGAAAAAATAAAAAAAGCATGCCAACGATTAGAAGGTGCATTTGCATTTATTGTAATGACTAAAGACTGTATGTATGCAATTCGTGATAAAAATGGACTCCGTCCACTTTCTATTGCTAGAGTTGATGATGGGTATAGTGTAAGTTCAGAAACATGTGCATTTGAAATTGTAAGTGGTAAATTTGTGCGTGATATTGAACCTGGGGAAGTAGTTCGTTTTAATAAAGATGGGATGTCTAGTTTCTTTTATACAAAAGAGACACAAAAGAAAATGTGTGCTATGGAATACATATACTTTGCAAGACCAGATAGTGTTATTGAAGGTATAAATGTTCATACTGCAAGAAGACTTTCAGGACAAATCCTAGCAAAATATGATGAAGTTGAAGCAGATATTGTTATCGGGGTACCTGATTCAAGTCTTTCAGCTGCAATTGGATATAGTGAAGCAAGTGGGCTTCCTTATGAGATAGGGTTAATTAAAAATCGTTATGTAGGTAGAACATTCATTCAACCTACACAAGAACAAAGAGAAAATGGAGTACGTATGAAACTTTCTGCAATCACTAGTATTGTACAAGGGAAACGTATTATCTTAGTGGATGATTCTATTGTACGTGGTACAACATCAAAACGTATTGTTCAACTTTTAAAAGATGCTGGTGCAAGTGAAGTGCATGTACGCATTGCTTCTGCTCCAATTATTAGTCCATGTTTTTATGGTGTTGATACTTCAAGTCGTGAAGAACTGATTAGTTCTAGAATGAGTGTACAAGAACTATCGAATTTCATTGGTTCTGATTCTTTACAATTTATTGAAATCAAACAAATGGAAGAAGCATTTGGAACTTGTGACATGTGTGTATCATGTTTTAGTGGTAAGTATCCAACAGAATTATTTAGTTTTAGCAAAGTTCTTGATAAATAAATTATTAAAGTGATAAAATATTATTGACACATATATAATCAAATGTTATTATATATTTCATAAATAGCAAAGGCGCTAGAAACAAGACTGTTTCTGGCGTCTTTTGTCATATAAAGGAGAATATAGAGATGAGTAAATTAAAAAGTGTAACTGAGTACAAATCAGCATTATCAATCTATCAAACACAATGTGCTATTGGAGAAATCAAAAGAGACTTTGAAGACAATCTTTCAAAAGCATTATCATTAAGTAGAGTATCTGCACCATTATTTGTAGATCCTAAAAGTGGTTTAAACGATGATTTAAATGGATGTGAAAGAGCAGTAGAATTTGATGTACCGGCATTAAAAGAATGTGCCCAAGTTGTTCATTCACTTGCAAAGTGGAAACGTATGGCATTACATAAATATGGATTTCCAATGTATACTGGTTTATACACAGATATGAGTGCAATTCGTAGAGATGAGGAAATGGATCATTTACACTCTATTTACGTAGATCAATGGGACTATGAGTTTATCATTTCAAAAGAAGACCGCACTTTAGACTACTTGAAAGAAACAGTTAAAAAAATAGTAAGTGCTATTTGTAAGACAAAGGAAATGATTAATAAAATTCATCCAGAGCTTCGTTATCAACTAGAAAGTGAAGTAACATTTGTTACGACACAAGAACTAGAGGATATGTATCCAACATTAACACCAAAACAAAGAGAAGACGAATTCTTGAAAATTCATAAAACTGCATTTGTAATGCAAATTGGAGATTTATTAAAATCTGGGGTAAAACATGATGGACGTGCACCAGACTACGATGATTGGCAATTAAATGGAGATATTTTATTTTATAATGAAATACTTAAAAGCTCATTTGAAGTATCATCAATGGGGATTCGTGTAAGTGAAGAATCACTAGCTAGTCAATTAGAGAAAGCAGATTGTAATGATCGTGCTAAGTTACCATTCCATAAAATGTTATTAGAAGGAAAACTTCCTTATACATTAGGTGGTGGAATCGGGCAATCAAGACTGTGTATGTTACTGTTAGAAAAAGCACATATCGGTGAAGTACAAGTATCATTATGGGATGATAAAAATATTGAAGAATGTAATACACTAGGTATTAACTTATTATAGGAGGGGAAAATATGAGTAAAGATATTCCAAATACATTTGGTAGCATGGTATTTAATGATGCTACAATGAAAGCAAGATTACCAAAGAATGTTTATAAAGCGTTAAATAAAACAATTGATCAAGGAACACATTTAGAACTTGATGTCGCAAATGTTGTTGCAAATGCGATGAAAGATTGGGCCGTTGAAAAAGGAGTTACTCACTTTACTCATTGGTTCCAACCAATGACAGGAACTACTGCTGAAAAGCATGATAGTTTTATTTCTCCACAAAATGATGGAAGTGTAATCATGGAGTTTTCTGGAAAAGAACTTGTAAAAGGGGAACCAGACGCTTCATCATTTCCAAATGGTGGACTTAGAAATACTGCGACAGCACGTGGTTATACAGTATGGGATACTTCATCATATGCATTTATAAAAGATGATACATTATGTATACCGACAATCTTTTGTTCATATAGTGGAGAAGCACTTGATAAAAAGGCACCATTACTACGTTCTATGCAAGTAATCAATAAACAGGCTATGCGTATTTTAAAATTATTTGGAAATGAAGATGTAGTGACTGTTAAAACAACGGTTGGACCAGAACAAGAATACTTTTTAATAGATAAAGAAGTATATTTACAAAGACCGGATTTAATGCTTACTGGAAGAACTTTATTTGGTGCAAAAGCACCAAAAACTCAAGAGTTAGATGATCATTATTTTGGAACAATTAATGCAAGAGTTTCTGACTATATGAAAGAATTAGATACTGAACTATGGAAACTTGGGATTTTATCGAAAACAAAACATAATGAAGTTGCACCAGCTCAACATGAATTAGCACCTATTTTTACAACTACAAACATCGCAAGTGATCATAATCAATTAACAATGGAATTGATGAAAAGTATTGCTACAAAGCATGGACTTGCTTGCTTACTACATGAAAAACCGTTTGCAGGAATGAATGGTAGTGGAAAACACAACAACTGGTCAATGTCAACTAATACAGGAATGAATTTATTAGAACCAGGTGATACACCACATGAAAATGCACAATTCTTATTATTTTTAATGGCAATTATTAAAGCAGTTGATGAATATCAAGAATTATTACGTGTATCTGTTGCTAGTGCAGGAAATGATCATCGATTAGGTGCAAATGAAGCACCACCAGCAATTGTTTCGATATTCCTAGGAGATGAATTAACAGAAATCTTAGACACAATAGAAAAAGGAAGTGAATATAACGGAGCTAAAAATTTAGATCTTGAAATCGGTGTTGATGTATTACCACACTTCCCAAGAGATACAACAGATAGAAACCGTACTTCACCATTTGCCTTTACTGGTAATAAGTTTGAATTTAGAATGCTTGGATCAACATTTTCAGTATCTGGGCCTAATGTAATCATCAATACTGTAGTAGGAGAAATTTTAGATCAGTTTGCGACTGAACTAGAAGCTTGTGAGGATTTCCAAAAAGGGTTAGCTACACTTATCAAACGCACAATCAAAGAACATAAACGCATTATCTTTAATGGTGATGGTTATGCAGATGCTTGGCAAGTTGAAGCAGCTAAGAGAGGATTATCAAATTTAAAAACAACAGTTGATGCATTGCCAGCATTTGTAAAAGATAAAAGTATTGATGTATTTGTAAAACATGGAGTATTTACAAAAGAGGAAATTCATTCTCGTTATGAAATATTATTAGAGGGATACAGTAAAACATTACAAATAGAAGCAACGACTATGGTGGATATGGTAAAAGATAAAATTATTCCAGCAGTAGTAAGTTATCAAAATGAAATTACAAGTGTATATACAAAAAAATCTACAACTAAATTTGATGTTTCTATGGAAAACTATTTACTTGAAAAGGTATCTGGACTATCGGCAATGTTGATTAAAAGTTTAGTCGATTTAGAAAGTAAACTTGTTGAAGTAAATGAAATCGAAGATTCATATGAAAATGCGAAAGCATATAAAGATGTTATTATTAAATCAATGGGTGAACTGCGTACTATTGTTGATGAACTAGAAACAATTGTTCCATCAAAATATCTAGATTTACCAAATTACACAAAGCTAATTTATAGCGTTCAATAAGGTATATAATTATGGATGATAGATGATTCAGTTAGATATTCTATCCTTCATCCAATACAAGTCTAAAAATAATGATTTCTAATAAATATTATTTTATCATTCATAATTTTATATAATAAATACACCATTCAATGGTGTATTTTTTTAAAATTATCTCGTATTATCGATAAGAGAAATGCTACAAAAATATAGTATTTAGTGTATATTTATGATATTATATATAATATTGTCAGTACAATTATTGGAGGAAAAATATGTTAAAAAGCTTACGTTATGTAATTCATGAAAATATTACAAATATATATCGTATATATGCGATTTCTAAATATGAAATTCTAGGAGATATCCGTGATTCAAGACTTGGACTGTTCTGGAACTTTGCCAATCCAATGATCCAAGTATTAACATACTGGTTTGTATTTGGTTTAGTATGGGATCGTGGTGACGTTAATGGCGTATCATATATCCATTGGATGTTAGGTGGAATTGTTGTTTGGTTCTATATTTCACCATGTATTACAAATGGTTGTAATGCAATTTTTTCAAAAGTAAATGTAATCACAAAGATGAAGTTTCCAGTAAGTATACTACCGGCAACGGTTGTTCTAAGAGAACTATTTAATCATTTTTGTTTATTAGTAATCGTATTTGTTGTATTAATGTTAGGTGGATATTTTCCATCAGTACATTGGTTAGGGTTAATTTACTATATGCTATGTGCTGTCATCTTTTCGATATCATTGTCAATGACAACATCAGTTTTAAATATGCTTGCACGTGATACGCGTAAGTTAGTACTTGCTTGTATGCGCTTATTGTTATATCTAACACCGATTTTATGGCCGCTTGAGGATTTACCAACATCATTGCAAGCAATCATTAAAATCAATCCGATTTATTATATTGTACAAGGATACCGTGATTGTTTCTTCTTTCATGAAGGAGTAATGCACTACTTGCCTTCGATGATTTCATTTTGGGTAATTACAATTTCATTATTATTGATGGGGAGTTTCATGTTATATAAATTTAAACATAAATTTATAGACATGATATAGAGGAATATTATGGAAAAAGAATATGCGATACGATTTAAGAATGTATCAAAAATATACAGCTTAAAATCAAAAGAGAAGAAAAATAAAAATATAAATAAATTCTATGCATTAAAAGATGTGTCGTTTACTATTCCTAAAGGAGAAGTTGTTGGTATCCTTGGAACAAACGGGTCAGGTAAATCAACATTATCATTAATCTTATCAGGAATTCTTGCATATGACACAGGAAGTATGGAAATAAACGGTGAACAAGCTTTGATTGCGATTAATACTGGTTTAAATAATCAATTAACAGGTTATGAAAACATTGAATTAAAAGGTGCATTGCTTGGTTTAAAGAAAAAAGAAATTGACAAGATTGTTAAAGGAGTAATAGATTTTGCAGAAATTGGTGATTTCTTATACCAACCAGTAAAGAAATATTCTAGTGGGATGAAGTCAAGACTGGGATTTTCAATTAACTTATGCTTAGACCCTGATATTTTAATCATTGATGAAGCACTATCAGTAGGTGATAAAGGTTTCGCAAAGAAGTGTATTGATAAGATGGTAGAACTTAAAAACTCTGGAAAAACAATAATCTTTATATCACACTCACTTCCACAAGTAAAAAGCTTTTGTGATAAAGCATTGTGGATAGAAGGCGGAACACTTCAAGAGTACGGTGATATCAATGAGGTATGTGATAAATACTCAAAATATGTAGATCACTATAATGCACTAAGTGAAGCAGATAAGAAAAAGATACGTGATGAAAAATTTGCGTTGCGTAAAATAAAAAGTGAAAAAAGAAAATCATTATTTAGAAAGATTGTGGGGTAGAAGACAACATGAAAAAAGTTATAACTTATGGGACGTTCGATTTATTTCATATCGGACATTTGAACATTTTAAAAAGAGCTAGAGCACAGGGAGATTATTTAGTAGTTGCAGTGAGTAGTGATGCATTTAATGCGCAAAAAGGAAAAAAAGCGTATTATAGTGATCAAGACCGTACAGCAATCTTAGAAGCTATTTCATTTGTTGATGAAGTAATTCTAGAAGAAAGTTGGCAACAAAAAATAGAAGATGTAAAAAAACATGATATAGATGTTTTTGTTATGGGAGATGACTGGAAAGGTCAGTTTGATTTTTTAGATGAGTATTGTGAAGTTGTATACTTACCAAGAACGGATGGAATTTCAACGACACAAATCAAATCAGATTTAAAAAAGTAAAGGAACATAACCATGAAAAAACTGCTTAAGAAAAGAAAAAAATATAATCGTAGATACTTGTTAATGAGTCAGTATTTACAAATACAAAACAAGGCAAAAATAAATGATAAAATGATATTGTTAGAATCTCAACAAGGTAAAACAATTCACGGTAATATCTTTTATTTATTAAAAGAGTTGCTTGCAAACCCAAATTACAAAGGGTTTGATATTTACGTATCAGTTGATAAAAATAGCGTTGAAAGCTTCAAAGCTGTACTTTCGCACTATAATTTACAAGTAACATTATTACAAAAAGATACAAGACGTTACTTAGAGGTATTATCATCTGCAAAACATTTAATTACAGATACTAGCTTTATGGTTCCATTTATAAAAAAAGAAGGACAGATTATTACTAATGTTTGGCATGGGACACCATTAAAAACATTAGGTAAAAAAGATAATATGGCATTACATTCAATTGGTAATGTACAAAAGAACTTCTTTATTGCAGACTATTTATTGTATCCAAATGAATATACTAAACAACATATGGTTGAAGATTATATGCTAGAAAACATTTGTGATGCAAAAGTAATAATAAATGGTTATCCGCGTAATGAAGCATTTTTTAATGATGTAAATCAAGATATCGTAGATGAGTTAGATATTGAAGGTAAACAAGTAATTGGATATATGCCTACATGGAGAGGTGCTGTTGGAAAAGTAAACCATAGCGCTGATGCAATTCATACTATGCATTATTTATTGATGCTTGATAAAAAACTTGAAGATCATCAAGTAGTATTAGTAAATTTACATCCATTTGTAAAAGCGGCAATTAATTTTAAGGCATTTAAGCATATTAAGCCATTTCCAAAACAATACGAAACATATGAGGTATTAAATCTTTGTGATACATTGATTACTGATTATTCAAGTGTTTTCTTTGATTTTGCAGTTACAAGAAAAAAAGTTATTTTATTTACATATGATAAAGAAGAATACTTACAAGATCGTGGAATGTATCTAGATATCGATACATTACCGTTCCCAAAAGCAAATACTGTTGAAGAATTATTAATGGAAATTAATAGTGATAAACAATATGATGACAAAGAATTTGTTGATACATACTGTAGTAAAGAAAATAGTAATGCAAGTAGACAACTACTAGATACTATATTATTAAATAAAGGAAATTTAGAGTGTAATAAAGTACCAAATAATGGTAAAGGAAATGTATTAATATATACTGGAAACCTTTCTAAAAATGGAATAACAACAGCCTTGTTTAACCTACTTTCATCAATTGATGTTACAAAGCATAACTATTATCTTACATTTTCTACAAAGCGTGTGGCACCTCATAAAGAGATATTAAAACAGTTACCTGAGGGCGTTGGTTATATACCAAATACAGGGTTATTAAATGCTTCTATATTAGATAAAATGTATATTTATTTTACAAAGAATACAAAAAGAAAATATGATTACAATAATACAAGACTTGCAAGAATATACCGTAATGAAATAAAACGTTTATTTGGTGATATTAAATTTTCAAATGTTATTCAATATAGTGGTTATGAGTCAAAGAGACAACAATTATTTGGTAGGTTCGATGCACATCGTATTATCTTTGTACATAGTAATATGGTTAAAGAAATTGAAACTAGAGCATCTCAACATCCAAACATGTTACGCTACGCGTACAATAATTATGATTGTGTAGCAATGGTTACTAAAGATATGGAAGAACCTACAAGAAGTTTCTGTGATGATAAGTCTAAACTTGCAATTTCGCATAATTTAATTGATTACAAGACAGTAGAAAATAAAGGTGATATGCCATTTGTATTTGATGACAATACAATTTCTACAAAACCAATTGAAGAAATCCAAGATATTCTAGATAGCGATGCAAAAGTGTTTATTAATATTGGTCGTTTTTCACCTGAAAAAGGACATCACCGTTTAATGGATTCTTTTAACAAAATTTATAATGAAGGAAATGATATTTATCTAATTATTGTCGGTGGACATGGAGTAATTTATGATAAAACTGTTGAGTATGCAACAACGTTAGAATCAAGTGATAGAATCATTATTATTAAATCATTATCAAATCCATTTGCATTATTAAAACAGTGTGACTACTTTGCTTTTACATCATCACATGAAGGATTTGGGCTTGTTCTTGCAGAAGCTGATATACTTGGTGTACCAGTTATGTCAACAGACATTTTGGGTCCAAGTGGATTTATGAAAGAATATGGTGGACTGCTTGTAAGTGATGATAACCAAGGAATATATGAAGGCATGAAAAAACTATTAGAAGGTAACGTTGATCTGTTAGATATAGATTATAGTAAATACAATGAAATTGCAGTTGCACAGTTTGAAGGGTTGTTAAAATAAATATGAAAAAATTACTTAGAAGAATTATTGGAAAATTAATGCGTGAAACAAAAAAAATAATCATGAAGATTGTACGAATCATATACAAAATCATGTATCCGCTGATTCCATCGTCAAAAAAGACAATACTATTCTTATCATTTATGGGAAGAGGATATAGCGATAGTCCTAAAGCAATTCATCAATATTTAGCATCGCACCCAGATTACAAAGATTATCATTTTGTATGGGCAATAAAAAAAGGAAAACGATCTCTTTTTGAAATTGAAAATGCAAAAGTAGTAACATATGGTCGTTTTCAATATTTGTATTACCTCATTCGTGCTAAGTATTGGGTTGTAAACTGTAAATTACCAGCATATGTAAAAAAGAAAGATAGTCAAGTATATATACAAACGTGGCATGGTACGCCATTGAAACGTTTAGGACATGATATAATTGTTCCTGAAGGTACGTTATTCTACAGAAGTCAAATGACATTTGAACAGATGACAAGATCTTATGATATTGATGTTGCTCGTTATTCATATATGGTTAGTCCAAGCTCTTATACTACAAAAGTTTTTCAAACTTCATTTCGTGTAGGAGAAGATAAGTTAATTGAAACGGGGTATCCTCGTAATGATATTTTATCGACTTTTAGTGATAAACAAGCTGATGAATTAAAGAAATCATTAAACTTACCAAAGGATAAAAAGGTTATTTTATACGCACCAACATGGCGTGATAATGATATAAGTAATAAAGGCTTTGAATTTAGTTTAGAAGTTGATTTCAAAAAATGGCAAGAACAACTTCAAGATGAGTATATTATATTATTCAAACCACATTATCTAATTGTTACGAAATTTGATTTAGCACAATTTGAAGGGTTTGTGTATCCAATTAATCCTTCTATGGATATTAGTGAACTATATATCATTAGTGATGTACTAGTAACTGATTATTCAAGTGTATTCTTTGACTATGCGATACTAAAAAGACCAATCTATTTTTACATGTATGATTTAGAAATGTATGAAAGTCAACTGCGTGGCTTCTATATTGATATCTACAAGGATTTACCAGGTAAAATATATAAAGAAGAAGATACATTATTAACAGCTATACGTAATCAGGAATTTGATGATAGTAAGATGGATGAATTCTGTGAGTACTATACAAGCTTTGAAGATGGAAATGCATGTAAAAGAGTAGTTGAAATCATGTTTAACGGAAAAAATGAAGCTTAAAAAAGTAGTACTAGACATATTACTTTCAATTTGTGTATTCTTTCTTCGCTTTACTAAGATAAAACAAAATCAAATTACATTTATTACATTAGAAGACAGTACGTTACAAAGTGATTTAAAAATGATTTATGACCAACTTGTTGGTGATTATAACATAAAGGTAGTTGCACTACCTTTCAAAAAAAATACAATTATATCAAACTTGCAATATATGTTTAATACATTTGTGCAGTTATATTATATGTATCAATCTAAACTAGTTATTATAAATAATAATAACTATGTAATTAGTCAATTTAAAAGAAAAGGTGTAAAAGTACTACAGGTTTGGCACGCTACTGGAGCTATTAAGAAGTTTGGAAATTGCCTTAATAGAACGTATAAAATCCAAAATTACGACTATATTCTATCAACAAGTGACTATTGGATAAACCCATACTGTGTGGCATTTAATGCAACTAATGAAAATATCTATACTACAGGTATTCCTAGAATTGATGACTTATTTTCAAAAATCCAAAATAAAAATCAAATTATAAACAAATATCCTCAACTAAAAGATAAAAAGGTAGTATTATATGCACCTACTTTTAGAGGGAATATATATAATGGATTTACATTACCTGCATTCGATGAACAAGAGTTTATTAATAGCTTGCCAGAAAACTATGTATTAGTATGTAAGTACCATCCACTTGTACAATCAAAAACAATACCAAGCCATGAACGTATACTACATATGCATGATGCTGATCTGTATGAATTGTTTGTATTAAGTGATAGCCTAATTAGTGACTATTCATCAATTATGTTAGATTATCTATTATTAGATAAAGCGTTTTATTTCTATATTCCAGATGTAAAAGAATATCAAGAAACAGTTGGGTTGTTTATTGATTTTAATGACTTTACAAATCATGTATATTATGATTTTGAATCATTGAAACAAAACATCCAAAATAGTAAAATTGATACAACAATCAAACATAAATTCTTTGAACACATTGATAATAACAATACATCAAGAGTAGTTACGTTAATATATGAAATAATGTTAGAGAATAACTAGAGTATAAATAAAGGGAAAATAACTATTTTACAGTTATTTTCCTTTGTTTATATCATTAAAGTGAAATATGCGAAAGTATCGATTTTCAAAGTTATATATTTTAATTAGTTTTGTATGATATAAAGAACAATCTTTATCTAGTCCTTGTTTATTATTGTTTTAAAATTAAATGTGTAAAATTAGCATCAACTCTAAATTTATAAAAGTATTTTGTAAAAACTTAGTGCGTTGACTTAAATGTATATAAACTTATCAAAGCACATGTATTTAAACTTATCAAAGCACATGTATGTATATTATATAATAACTTATAAATTTATGATTAAGTGTGCATGGGTAATGCCTCTTTTATAAAAAATCTAAAATAGTACTAATGTGATATACATGAATAGTACTAATGAGATATACATGAAATTGACATTTGTCAAATGTTATGATATATTTTTTTTGTGTGTGGGAAAATGGAGGAAACAGTAATGGGCAGTAAATTGAAGGCACTAAGACTTTTTTTTATAGTAGTCGCACTCATTTTTTCTAGTATTACAGTACCGAATGTAGATGTCTTTGCACAAGACAATAAGGGAAGTGAAACTAGTAAAAATGCTTTCAAACTTACAATTGATTTAAATGAGGGAAAATATAATGGCTCTAATGAAGACGTGATACATTATTTAGATTTTGAAGAACCAACAATTGATTTAAGTGTATTACCAAGTATGGAGGAACTAACAAACGATAACCTGCCTGGTACAATAGCAACTGGGTACGTAGATGAATTTAATGTGCCAATTAAGGATAGCACTATCCTTACAAAAGATACAACTATCTATGTTCAATGGAAAACACCAGAAAATACGAATGAAGATAATATAACTGTATTGAATGATATAAGTGTGGCAAGTGCGACTAATAAAGTAGGTGGAGTGGAACCTTTATCATATGTGGAGAATTATACAGTGTCAGTAGGTCAAGAAGTTACACTTGATCCACATAATCGTGATGTCCCTTCGATTATCAGGTCGTGTGGCTGGGATATTTCAGATACAAGTATAATTAATGTGACAAGTGAAACAGATACTAGATTTGAAAGAACACTTGAATTTACTGCTCTAAAACCCGGTAAAGTGGAAGTGGCGTTTTATTATACGCGTGCTCTTGCTTCGAATAAAGTTGTACTCCAAACTTATATGATTGAGATAGTAGAAGATGATACAACATCTAATGAAATGAATTCGAAAAATATAAAATATGTAGAAAACAATGAGAATAAGCATCACGAGTTTGTTGACGAAGCAGTTGTTGAAGAATATATACAATTAGGGTATACTGATTTTTCATGGCAAACCAATGAGCAAAATATTGGGTTAGTTAGTTCAGATGTGTCTACTCGATCAGCAACAATTAGTCTTAGCAATAGTTTTTTTAGTACAAATTATAGTCAGTATCCAAGTGTTTCTTTTCAATCTTCGAAAGAAACAACTACAAACGCAGGGAGTGTTAAGATAACAACAATAGTATTTAAAAAATATTATGCTCTAGCATATGCAGAAACACTTCGTCCTGATGCATCAGACGAATTAGTAAACGGTTTAAAACCAGGAGAACTATCGATATCAAAGGATGCACAGTGGGTTTCTACTGAAGATGAGATGATTGCAGAAATCAGCTTTGATATTCATGGAGTACCAATTGCTACTGGATCAGACATTATTATTATATTAGATAATTCTGGAAGTATGGATTTGGGAGAACGAGGAGTTGCTGAAGATGATGATCCTTTTGTTATAGCTCAAGCAGCTGTCTCAAGCTTTGCTGAGGGGTTATTTGCAAATGACAATGATCAAAACCATCGAATTGCATTTGTAGAATTTTCTACAGAATTAGATGACTCTTTTACGTTTGAAAATAACTTGAATTCGTTTGATGAATCATTTCACAAGGCAACGTATTTTTATGATAATCGTGACATACCAGCTGGAGGAACAAATTATGAAGTTGCGCTGCAGCGGGCAGAATTCTATTTTGATTTATTAAGCTATGAGGAACTTGAAAAAGAAAGACCAAAGCATATCGTATTTATTTCTGATGGACTACCAAATGAAGGATATGAAGCAATCGCAGAAGCAAATAGACTTAGAGATAGCGGAGTTACTATTCATACAATCGGAATTAAGTTAGATGAAGAGGGTAAAGATGCACTATGGAAAATTACTTCAACTCCTGTTTATCATGTTGAAGATATCGAAACTGAACTTTCACCAGTGCTGGATCTAATTGCTAGTGGTATACGATATGCAGCTAGAGATGCAGTTATAACAGATTATATCGATGATCATGATTTTGAAATAATAGATACTGAGGAATATCCGTTAAGTGACAATATATATACCGATGGTGAAGAAGTTAGAATAGATGTAGGAACTGTTACAGCACATACTAAGCCAGTTTCATTCTATGTGAGATACATTGGAGAAAACGATGGGGCACTACATAGAACTAACCAAGAAGCACTAATTGAGTATATTGATGTGGATGGAAATGAGGGTTATAAGGGATCATTAAATCAAAGAGGTGACCCGATAATAGAGGGTGAAGAGCGTTATACTGGTCTAGACTCACCACTTCTACCTGTACCACCTTCAGGTATGATAAATATTGTGTATTATTATTTAGATGATACCGGAAATGCTTTTATTAGTGAGGCTAGTGATAGTCTTTCTACAATAGATATGAATTTTGCAAAAAACATAAAATCAATTTATCAAGATTCTGATGGCAATCAAGTATTAGATTTAAATTCATCTTATACAATAAATGGAGTAGCGCCAGAAGGTTATATAGTGTCAGAAAAAACAATCAATGGTGTAGAATATACATCCTCAAATACGGTAACGATTACGAATGATAATATAACACCAACGGTAACTTTTATACTAGAAAAAGAACCAGAACCAACAGGTTTAATAAACATTGAATATTATTACTTAAATGAAACAGGTACTGAATTTATATGTGAAGATGATGAAACAACATCAACAACAGATATTACAAAAGCAAAAAAACTAAGCTATGTATATGAAGATAGTACTGGAAATAGTGTATTACCTTTAGAAACTACTCATATAATTAATGGAGCAGCGCCTGAAGGGTATAAAGTAGTAGAAAAAACAGTTAATGGAATTGATTATACAATGTCAAATACAGTAACTATTACAGAAACAAATTTAACACCTACAGTATCCTTTGTATTAGAAAAAGAACCAACAGGTTTAATAAACATTGAATATTATTACTTAAATGAAACAGGTACTGAATTTATATGTGAAGATGATGAAACAACATCAACAACAGATATTACAAAAGCAAAAAAACTAAGCTATGTATATGAAGATAGTACTGGAAATAGTGTATTACCTTTAGAAACTACTCATATAATTAATGGAGCAGCGCCTGAAGGGTATAAAGTAGTAGAAAAAACAGTTAATGGAATTGATTATACAATGTCAAATACAGTAACTATTACAGAAACAAATTTAACACCTACAGTATCCTTTGTATTAGAAAAAGAACCAACAGGTTTAATAAACATTGAATATTATTATTTAAATGAAGCATGCACAGAGTTTATATGTGAAGATGATGAAACAACATCAACAACAGATATTACAAGAGCAAAAAAACTAAACTATGTATATGAAGACAGTACTGGAAATAGTGTATTACCTTTAGAAACTACTCATATAATTAATGGAGTAGCACCAGAAGGATATAAAGTAGTAGAAAAAACAGTTAATGGAATTGATTATACAATGTCAAATACAGTAACTATTACAGAAACAAATTTAACACCTACAGTATCCTTTGTATTAGAGAAAGATGTTGAGGAACCAACACTTGAAGAAGGTGTAGAAAAACCATTGGAAATACCTACAACCACAACTGTGAAAACAGGGGACTCTACAAGTATTGTGGCTTATTTAATGATATTTGCAGGAACAATATGTGTATTTGGGATTGTGTTCTACAAGAATAAAAAAAGAAAAAAGTAAGGAACTGTAATATCGCCTTACATAAAACTTTTGAGACAAATAACTAATGAATAGCTATTTGTCTTTTTTTATTTATACTGAACAAATAAATAATTTGTAAATAATCTACAAAGCTAGAATATAATTTTACAAACAAATAAATTATACTGTAATTTTAGAATAATTGTTAATGTACTATTATTAAAATATATAATAAATAGAAAATAGTTTTGAAAAACTATAAATATTAAATCAATATTAAGCTAAATGATATTTACAATAAACATTATTAATATGTAAGTTTCAACTATACATAAAAGAAATTGTTATATAGACATGAAACGTGTGCAAGTGTGTGCAATACATTAATAATGTGGAGAGAGAAAATGACAAAAATCACAAAATGTATAATTAGTCTATTACTTTCGTTTGCAATGATATTTTCATCAATATAAATATCAGCTGCAAATAGTGAAGTAAAATCAAACAGTGTAATAGTAGGCGGTTTTACAATCACGGGAGGAATATTAGATACTGATTTTTCTTACGATAATGAAGTTTTAATAATAAAAAGTGATGTATCGCTTACAATAAGTACAGGGAATCAAACAATAGACAGTATTGCTATTGAAAGTGGTGTGACAGCAAATATTACATTAGCTGGTGTAGATATAAATTCGTCTGAAGCACCTATAAATGTAAAAAGTGAAGCAACTGCTAATATTACATTGGCTGAAGGTATGAATAATACATTAACAAACAACAGTAACAGTGCTGGTATTAAAGTTGAAGAATCAAGTTCAGTTAATATATCAAGTAGTGAATCAAATCCTGGTACTCTTATGGTTACCGGTGGGACACAAAGTGCTGGAATTGGTACTACTAGATACGCTGCGAGTGAAACAATTAACATAAAGGGTGGAATAATAACTGCAGTCGGAGGAAATCATGGTGCTGGAATTGGAGGCGGTTCTAGGAGCAATGGTGGAACGATAAATATTACAGGTGGTGAAATAAAAGCTACTGGGGGAACCCACGGTGCTGGGATAGGTAGTGGTTTTCAAGGAGAGTCAGGAAATGTAATTATTAATGCTGGTGAAATTTGGGTAACTGGTGGTAATCAGGGTGCTGGAATTGGAGGCGGTAATAAAAGTACTGATATTAAAGTTACAATTAGTGGTGAATATACTAAAATGCTTCCGGTAGGAACACATACAATATCAATTTATAGTGAAATGGGTATCGCAACAACGACATTTACAATCGTAGAAAAAGAAGATATTGTCGAAGAAGAAAAAGAAGATGTTATTGAAGATGAAAAAAATACAGTGCCACAAACTGGTGATACTACAACTACATATTTATGGATAGTATTAATGTTTGTTGTAGGTTTTGTGATTGTAAAAAAACGTAAAGATTATATATCTAAATAGATACTTACTACTCTAAAAAGCGTACAATAATTGGTTTTTCAATTATGTTGTGCTTTTTTTTAAGATAAAACACATATGATTTAAAAATTCGCCAAATGTATAAAATAAAAAAGGATTAACTGTGTTAATCCACAAACTATATAATTTTTAATAATTAAACTATACTAGATGACTCGATGATATGTATTATTTCATGTAAAGAGTTAAGTATGCCTTTTGTTTTATCTTGATAGTTTTCTTCTGGAACTTTCATGTCTGGAATGCAATATACATCAATATTACCATCATATGCTGCTTGTATACCTTGAATAGAATCTTCTAATACAATTGCATCTTTTACATCAACGTTTAGCTTTTGACATGCTTTTAAGAAGATTTCTGGATGGGGCTTACCATTAGTAACTTCATCGCCACAAATAGAATCATCAAAATACATTTCTAAGTTTGCAGACTGCAAGATCATATCTACTCTTTTACGTTGGCTTGAAGTTGCAACAATTGTTTTAATAGATCTAGATTTTAAATATTGAAGTAGTGGTACTAATCCATCTTTTAATGGAACACCTATATTTTTGAATGTTTCATCCATATATATATGAACACGTTCCATAATTTCAACGATTGGAAAATCATTTCCGTATTCCTTATAAAACAAGTTTTGAATTGTTTGTACTGGGTTTCCTAATAAGGTTTTGTAAAAATCAATAGTAATGGTTTGGTTATAATCAACTAATATTTTTTGGTACCCCTCAAAGGTAACACGTTCACTATCAATCATTAAACCATCCATATCAAAGATAACTGCTTTAATCATATAATATCCTCCTAATAAAAAAAGTATAACATATACCTTTAGACATCATTATTTTTTTCATTATTTGAATATATTATGTAATGTTTTTGTTTAAACAGCATATATGTTATAATCTAATATATAACATTAGGAGGAAATTAATATGAGAATATCAGATATTCTATCAAAAATACGTGAAGTTTCAGCTGAAGATAAAAGAACATTATTTTTTATTGTATTAATAGCAGCTATTATTGGAGGACTTATAAGTAGTATTTTAACAGAAACATTAAATGTTCATGAAGCAATAGCTACCTTAGTTAGTATTATGGTTACAGTGTTTTTCCAAGGGATGTATTTATTTGTATTACAGTGTTTAAATAATGAAACTGAAAAACTAACAGTATCTAGTACTTTACGTTATGGGATCAAAAAGTTTAAAAATAACGTAGGAACATACTTAATTTATAACGTTATCCAAACGGTTATTTTATATTTAGCAACATTAATGTTTACACCGCTTTTTGCTCAAATTGCAATATCAGGAAATAGTTCACTTTCAGTAGTTTTAGTAATGTTATTATTAGTTGCAATAATGCTGGCATACCTGTCTTATTTTGGACTAACTTTCTACGTACTTGAAAGATATCCGGAGTCACGCGGAGTAAGTGCGATGATGAAATCTGTAGAACTATTAAATGGTTATCGTGCAATGATGATGAAATTAAATGTATTATATGCCATGAAAGCATTAATTTCGACATATGGATTCATGTTTGTATCTATACTAGTAGGAAATACTATGATTATCTTTGTACTTGTAATTTTCCTATTTGTATATTTGATTAAAGGTGTTTTAGTAGAACTACTAATTGCAACAGGAGTAGTCTTTGAAGAAGCCTACTATAGTGCAAAAAATGATGAAGTACACGTAGTAGAATAAGTCGGATGTAAGAAAGGGAGTATATGTTAAAAGAAAAATTATTAGCAGGAGAATTATATAAAAAACAAATACTATGGGGGTTTTTATTTGTATTTCCAGCATATCTGTTTTATATTCCTGAATTAACTACTAATATCTTTTTATATTTATATGTAAATGGATACGTAACAATGGATATAGAACTTGCAAATTTAGTAGTAAATTGTATCATAGGGTTGCTTACAACAATATTATCAATATTTTTGTTAAGACAATTTTTAAAAGAAAACTTTAAAGCCTTACTAGCAAATATAAAACAATCAGCATTATGGACGTTTCCAATTGGGTTATTTCTAGTATATGGACTATCAATATTAGGGAACCTACTTGTAGTATTACTAACAGGTACACCTGATAGCGAAGCTACAAATCAAGTAATTGTAGAATCAATGTTTGCTTCTTGGCCAGCATTTATGTTTATCCAAGCAGTAATACTTGCACCAATATATGAAGAATTACTATTTAGAGGATTAGTATTTAGATCACTATCTAGATATTCATTAATACTAGCACACACTGTAAGTGCAGTAACTTTTGGATTATTGCATACATATACGTATATATTACAAGGTGATTTAGTACAATTAATACATACAATACCTTATGCATTAATGGGACTTGCATTTAGTATAGGATATGCAAAAACTGGTAACATTTATGTATCTATAGCTATCCATGCATTAAATAACTTTGTATCATTTTTAATAATATCTTCACTATAAACTAAATTGATATTATATATAGTAAAGACTATCAAACAATAACTAAACTGGGATCGACAAATTATAGTCGATTCCAGTTTTTAACTATAAGAAAGTCACTTTGTAATTGATAAAATGAATAAAGTTTATAATAGATTTAGTTGTTGTAGCACCATTATAATTTCAAAAATGATGTATTTCAGTAATGCTGCTTTAAAATACTGTAATCTATATATAAGTTGTTCGATAAAATGTACGCTAAATTGTAAGAATTCATACAAATTTTCTAAAAATATAAAGATTTATTATATAGTACATTTCTTGTTTATTGATGAGGGGTGTGCTATTCTTTTGGTGAAAAGACATACTTGAAAACAAACAATTATGCACATCGTAATATGAAAGAAAGGATAAGTTGAAGTTGATAAACAAATAATTATGTAAATCGTAAAAAAAAAGAAAGGAAAAAACTATGAAAACACTAAAAAAAATAATAGCTCTTATTTTGTCATTTGCGTTAATTACTGGTACTATAATGCAACCCTCGTTTATGGTATATGCATCAGAAACAAGTAATAAGACAGATGATATTGAAGAAACAAAAATTGTAATTAATAGTATCACTGGATTAGAAGATAATATTCTATCTCAGACAATTGAAAAAAACAGCTTAGATGACCCGGTTTTACCGAAAACTCTAGATGTTACTGTTGAAAAAACAACAGAAATTGAGACAGATGTGCTAGATACTAATACAAATGAGCCAACAGGTGAAAAAACAATGATACCAATCGTATCAAGTGTTGAAGAAACAGTTGATATAACATGGGATAGCGTAGATTTTGATCCTACAGTAGAGGGGAAATATTCATATATTGCTACTCTTGATAATAGGTATATACTTGG